>JAHLYR010000031.1 GCA_025128025.1 Synechococcus sp. CS-1330 | reverse complement strand
CTGGCTGCGGGCATAGGTCGTGATCGCTTCGGCCAGGGGATGCTCCGAGCGAGATTCCAGAGCTGCCGTGAGGGCCAGCAGGGTGTCGGCCGCCAGCACGCCAGCTGCCAGCCGCTCGAAATCGGTCACCTCCGGCTGGCCGCGGGTGAGGGTGCCGGTCTTGTCGAGCACGATGGTGCGCAGCTTGCCGGCGGTTTCCAGGGCCTCGGCGCTGCGGAAGATCAGGCCGTTCTCGGCTCCTTTGCCGGAGGCCACCATGATTGAGGTGGGCGTGGCCAGACCCAGGGCGCAGGGGCAGGCGATCACCAGCACGCTGACTAGAAACAACATCGCCAGCACGGGATTGCCGCTGATCAGGAACCAGACCACGAAGGCGGCAATAGCCAGGGCGATCACCACAGGCACGAACCAGCCGACCACCTGATCAGCCAGGCGCTGCACCTGGGTGCGGGAGCTCTGGGCCTGGCGCACCAGTTCCACGATCTGGGCCAGCACCGTGTTGGCCCCCACCCGACTGACGCGGAAGGTGAAACTGCCGCTGCGGTTCATCGAGGCGCCGATCACGGCATCGCCGGCAGCTTTGGCCACGGGGGTGGGTTCACCGGTGAGCATCGACTCCTCCACCCAGGAACTGCCATCGCACACCTCCCCGTCTACCGGGATCTTTTCGCCGGGACGCACCTGCACCAGGTCGCCGACCACCACCAGCGACACCGGAACTTGAACCGGTTGTCCATCCCGCAGCACTCGGGCGGTGGCGGGCTGCAGCTGCAGCAGCCGCCGAATCGCTTCTGAGGTCTGACCGCGGGCCCTGGCCTCCAGCAGCCGGCCCAGCAGCACCAGGGTCAGGATTACGGCCACGGTTTCGTAGTAGACGTCGGCGGGCAGGCCTTCAGCGATCAGCACCTGGGGGAACAGGGTGGTGAACAGCGAGGTGAGGTAAGCGATGCCGGTGCCGGCCGCCACCAGGGTGTTCATGTCGGCGAAGTGCTGCCGAAAAGCCGAGACGGCGCCGGTGAAGAAGTCACGCCCGCACCAGAACAGCACCGGTGTGGTGAGGATCAGCTGGGTCCAGGGGCTTGTGAACCAGAGCGGCAGGAACGGAATGCTGTGAAGCCCCAGCATGTGGGGCAGGCTGGAGCCCATCACAAGGAGGGTGAGGACGGCAGCAACGCTGACCTTGCGGCGCAGCAGGGTGCGCTCCCGGGCCAGCTCCCGCTCCATACCGTCCACCGAAACGGCTGAGCCCTCGGCTGCTCCCTCGGCAGGGCAGCAGGGTGGGCCGGGGGAAGGGGCGCTCATTGTGTGCATGACATCAGAGGCCTGGCGTTGGCGCGGGGCTATCTCTTCAAGCTAGTGATATTCAGTTCGATAACGAAGAGGTCAACCATCAACGTGAGAATTCCGATGCTCGCCAAGTCAGTCAAGGCATTGGGCTGCAGGTTAATCATCTCGAAATTATCCGTGTGGATTTCGAGCATTTAGAGGGCAACGATGTAATTTGCCAGCATCAATCCATCGATAGAGCTGGAAAGTGCTGTGACGATGATGAGGATCGCTGCGATCAGCATCAATGCTCGATAACTGCGCCATGACTGGCGGAGCTCGCGTAAACATTTGGCTGAATTGTCAAATCACTTGCTGGCCCATGGCCAGCTTGGAGATGGATGGAATGCGAGCGGTCTCGAAACGATGGCCAACAACGATCCACGCCGAAAAAGCTTCGGACGGCCAGCCCTTCTGCTGCTGGCCACTGGAGGCATCATCACAGTCTCCCTGTGGACTGGCAGCCGGTGCCTGTCCCAGGGATGGAGCGGTGAAGGCATGCCCGGGTATGAAAGAGACATGGGTGGACAGCGACAGATGGGGATGGGTTATTCAGATCAGCACTTCATCGTGATGATGATCCCTCACCACGACGGGGCGATCGCCATGGCCGACCTCGCCCTTACCCGCGCCAAGCGGCCCGAGCTCAAGGCCCTGGCGAAAAGCATCAAGGCCAGTCAGACGCTCGAGAACGTCCAGATGCGTGACTTGTATCGGCAGTGGTATGGCCAGGATGTTCCGAACTGGGGACTGGGCAAAGGCTGGGGCTGGCAGAGAGGCATGGGGATGGGTGGGGGTATGGGTGGAGGCGCCATGGGAGGGGGGACGAACCTTTCTGCCCTTAGCGCAGCACCGGACTTCGACCGTGCCTTCATCGAGCAGATGATTCCCCACCACCAGATGGGCGTGATGATGGCCTCGATGGCCCAGACCAATTCCCAGCACCCGGAGCTTCGTCAATTGCAGCAGGCCATGGTGCGGGTGCAGAGCGATGAAATCCAGCAGATGACCCAGTGGTATCGCAGCTGGTACGGCACACCCTGACGCCACCCATTGATCCGTTTCATATGCGACACCGAAATCCTTCGAAGAGGCCAGTGCCGACCTCGAGGAGGCAGTGGTGGACCAGGACTTCGGCGTACTGGCCGTGCACGATCTGGGCAACACCCTGCGCAGCAAAGGCCTGCCTTTCTCGGAGCAGTGCCGCATCTTCGAGGTGTGCAACCCCAAGCAGGCCAGACCCGCCTCGGCATGATCCGCCCCGAGGTGATGCTCGCGGGCCTTTCGGCTGATCCCTCTCTGCAAGAGGTGCCCCGAGCGGTGGAGGCCTCGACCACCGCAATCATCAAGGCCGCAGCGACCTAGCTCTGAAGTGCCATATCAGTCCTAGCCGCCAAGGCTGATTCCACCTGATGGGTGATCAAGTATCTGCGCGGACAGGTCGGCTAGAGACTCTTATGCACCCTGGACCGATTCTTGGGGACCGCGTCGAGATCGCCCCAGTCGCGGGCGACATGGGGATTGAGCAGGCCAATGATCATGGCCTCGGGGACCGCTGCAGCGATGGCCACGGTGGCGATGACCCAGCCGAGGGAATGACGCATGGGGATGAAGGAGAGTTCCGCAACCGGATGTTGCGGCCTGATGGCTGAACTGGAAGTCTGATCCCCTCACTCTTGCGGCAGCGCTGCGTGCCGCTGGTTGTGGTGCTGGGCCAGAAATGCCTCGATCCAGCCGTGGTGAAGCTTCTGCACGATCCGATCGTCGATCGTTGCGACCTCTTCTGAGATGGAGAAGCGCTTACGGAAGTCTTGGGTGAGGGCCTCCAGTAGGGGGCGAGGCAGCTGGCGGATGGCGCCGTGCAGCGCGCGGATCGTGCCCCCATCGAGGGGGATCAGCCCAGCATCCTGCTGAGCCGCAGGGGCAACATCCATGGCCGGGGGGGCTGGTGCTATAGCTGACCTTTCCTGGTGCTGCCGCGCTGGCGGGGCCTGACGGGTGTCGGCTATTGGGCGTTCTGGTGCCGCTGAGCTGGTTACCTCACGCTTGCGTTTGTGATGTTGGGCGAGGCCTGATGTAAGACGTGCCCACCACGGCCCCGGCCCCATCCACAGCCACCATCACCGCCTGGTTCTGCTCCACCCAGGCCACCTGTGCTTCTGACTCGCTGATCGCTGGGTCGTGGGGAAAGGTTTCGCCGGCGAGGAACACCGGCTCCAGCAGCGCCCACACCGCTGGCCAGTCGGCCAGCTCGTAGGGGCGGATCTGCAGGGGGGATGCCACTTGGGGCCAGCTGGAAGAAGGTAACGCCGCATCCTGGCGTCAGCTGTGAGCCCCCTTCATGAACTCCAATTGCCTCCGGTGAATACCGCTGTCGATCACCTGATTTGACAACGATCACGGCTGTTGCCAAGCCCAACCCCACGAGCAGCTGCACCCACACCCCTCCGGAAGACACCAAGACTGAGCGGGTATACGCCCGGGGGCCATCGCTCCGGGCTTGGTTGTCCGGCAGGGGATCTCGTCTTATTCACAAAGGCTGTACATACTGAGCCCCATCAGGAATCCCAGCGGCGGAGCAGATTGGTGTAGCTCTTGCTGATCAGATCAAAAATCTCATCCTTGCCACTGCGCTCGTATGAGGCCCGCCTGGCGGTGTCGAGTTCAAACAACAACTCCCGCTGCTCAGCCGAGCGGATTCGGCTCTCGATCCAGCCCACAGCCACCAATCGTTCCCCCCAGGTGACAGGATCAACTCGATGGAGCTGGGTGCTGGGATATACCAACGCATGACCAGCTGGCAGACGGAACGGCTCCTCCCCACTCGACGATTCCAGAATCAACGCTCCGCCGTCGTAGGCATCAGGTTCACTCAGGAACACGGTGAATGACAGATCGGAGCGTCCGGCACCCATCCAGGCGTTGTCCACATGCCGGCCGTAGCCCTCCCCCACACTGCTGCGGCTGAACAGGATGCTGTGTATCAGGCGCGGGAAGGCGGCAGCCTGAATCAGGGGATGACGCCTGAGCTGATCCACTAGTCCGTCGCTGAGCTGTTGGTGAAGCTGGCTGTTGCGGTCTAGTTGCTGGTTGTTCTTGACTTGCCGTGCATGCCATCCGGCTGTCTCGCGTCCGGGTCGCCAGTCGCTGGAGGCGCTCTGCAGTTGCTCAACCAGGCTCTGGGTATCGGGCTGGCTGAGCAGGGGTTCAATCAGAAAGCGCATGGGGCGTGACGTTTGTTACGGCGAGGGGTATCCAGCCTGGAACTGACCCACCACGGGGTCAGCGTGCCTGCAGGATTAGGGACGCGTCTGCCCCATCCTTCCGCGCCGTTCTCTATGAAACGCTCCAGCATTGCTCTCTTCCTCAGCACTCTGGCGTTGGCCGGGGGAACCATGGCCTGCGGGAGCAACCCGGAACAGGGTGAACGCGGAGGCTCGGAGCCTGAAGGGAAAGAGAAGCTGGATGAGCAGGAGAGCCCCCGTCCCTCCGCCCAGCAGCGGGAGGAAGACGGGGAAGGGGGAGAGGGCGGAGAAGGCGGCGAGGGCTGAGGTTCGCTGCCGTGGTGCTGTCCCATCTCCGCTGGAATCGCCGCCAGGTACTGCTGGCCGGAGTCGGGCTGCTGGCTGGCGGTGGGCTGCTGGGTCTAGCCCTAAACAGCGGGGCCCGAGCGATGGGCAGCGTCCAACACCCCCTGCCCTTTGATCCCCAGGAGAGCCTGCGCAGCTTTGAGCGGGGCCGCGTGATTGAAGAAAATGGCCGCCGCGTGCGGGTCTTCGAGGTGGAAGCCCGCAGCATCACGCTCCCCCTGGGCGGCGAAGTGCTGTTCAAGGCCTGGACCCTCAACGGCCGGGTGCCCGGCCCAACGCTGCGCGCCCGGGAAGGGGAGCGCATCCGGGTGGTGTTTCGCAACGGCGACAGCACCTCCCACAGCCTCCATTTCCATGGGGTTCACCCCGCTGCGATGGACGGCATCGAGCCGGTGCTGAAAGGGCGAACCACCACCTATGAATTCGACCTGCCCCGCGCGGGCCTGTATCCCTATCACTGCCATGTAGCCCCGGTGGCCCGGCATGTGGGCAAGGGACTGTTTGGCCTATTGGTGGTAGATCCCAAAGTGCCCCGCCCACCAGCCGATGAGCTGGTGCTGGTGATGGGCGGCTACGACCTCAACAACGACGGCCGCAACGAGCTTTACGCCTTCAATGGCATCCCGGATGCCTACATGCACCAGCCGATCCGCATCCGCCAGAACGATCTAGTGCGGCTGTATCTGCTGAATATGACCGAGCTAGAAGCGCCGCTCACCTTCCACCTGCACGCCAATGAATTCCGGATCGTGGATACCGGTAGCGAACCTGGTGGTGGCACGATCAGTGATGTGGTGACGCTGGGAATGGCGGAACGCCGCATCTTGGAGTTTCGCTACCCGTTCCCGGGGCGCTACATGGTGCACCCCCACCAGGATCCAATCGCCGAGCGCGGCTGCATGGGGCTCTTCGAGGTGGTGCCCACCTGAACCGTTACCACTGGGCTCTTTAAGGCGGATGCAGAGACAACGGCGCCATCGGACTGTGCCATTTGCGACGCTCCGTCGTTTCTTATCGGCGCCGCTGGGGCCGACAGCGTCAGCACAATTGGCATAGTTTTGTGTTTGCTGTGCCCCGAGCATCCCGCGCCATCGAGCTGTTTCTGAGCCTCGGCATGATCGCCGCTGCAGCCGGCGCATCTTTAGTGACACCGCCTGAGGCCAGCGCTCAGCATCTGCACCATGCGGAACAGAGCCAACTCGCCCAAGGCGGTGAGGGTGGGGAAGGTGGAGAAGCCGGTCACTCGGTTTCCGTTCAAACCGATCTCGATGTGCTGGTGGTGCTGGGCCAGATGCAGGGTCACTTGCTCGTGGCGCAGGAGCTGCTCGAGCAACAGCAGTTCAGCGCCGCCGAACCCCACGTTGGCCATCCCATCGATGAGCTTTATGGCGCTCTGGAGCCCGCTCTGAAATCCCGCCGGATCTCGACCTTCCTCGCCACCCTGGAAGAACTGCGTCAGCAAGTGCGGCTCAATCCCCAGGCTTCTGCCACCGCCGTGAAGCTGACCAGGGCCCAGCAGGCCATCGCGGCCGTAGCCGAGGCGCTGCCTGAAGGCGGGGCCACCAACACTGGAACGGTGACGGCCGTAGTGCGGCAGTTGGCGGAGACGGCCGTGGAGGAATACGGGGCCGCCATTGCCGGGGATCAGGTGGTGGAAGTAATCGAGTACCAGGACGCGCGGGGCTTTCTGCAGGAGGCGCAACGGTTGCTGAGCAAGGCCGTGGCTAGCCAACCAACTGCCGCATCACAGCTGAGCGCCCAACAACAGAAGATCACCGCCATGCTCCAGGCTTTCCCAACTGTGATGCCTCCGGGCAAAGCCGTGATGAGCGCGGCTCGGCTGCAGCAAATGCAAAAGCAGCTGTGAGTGCAATGTTCACAGCCACCATGCTTTCCAGAATTACCCTAGACGACTTTCGCCTGGCCTCCACCATGGCCAAGTTGAAGGAGCTGGGCAAACAACAGATCGATTTTGCTGGCTTCTCAGCCCTGGTGGGAGAAGAGCTCCTGATGCTGAGCCGCGCCTTTAAGCGCCAGCTCGTGATCCCCGACTGGCAGGAGTTCTGCACCGACATTGAGACGGTGTTTAAACATGTGGCCCCCGACCGCAGCGGCAGCAATGCCGATTACATCCCGATCCTGCGGGATGCCGATCCAGAGAAATGGGGGGTAGCAATCTGCAGTGTCGATGGACAGCGCATGGGCATCGGCGATGTGGATGTCTACCACTCCATTCAGTCGGTTTCCAAGCCGCTCACCTATGCCTTTGGGCTCGCCAGGGAAGGCGTGGAGTTCATCAACCAGTTTGTGGGAGTGGAGCCCTCCGGCCGCCCTTTCAACTCCCTCGAGCTGCTACCCGATCAACGGCCTTTCAACCCCTGCGTGAATGCTGGCGCGATCATGATGGCCGGCCTGGTGGCCTCGGGGACCCCGGAGCTGGACGCCCGCCAGATCACCCAGACGATCATGGATCTGTGGGCAAATCTCAGCGGCGGGATTGCCCCAGTGCGCTTCAGCGAAGAGACGATGCTCTCGGAGCGGGAAACCGCAGACAACAATTTTGCGATTGCCTACCTGCTGCGCGGCGGCCGGGGCCTACCCCGCGGCGTGGATCTACACAAGATGATGGACGTTTACCTCTCGTGCTGCAGCATCGAGATGAACGCCCAGATGCTCTCGATAGCGGCGGCCACCCTGGCCAATGGCGGCGTCTGCCCGATCACCGGCCAGCAGGTGCTCAGCACAGATGTGGTCAAGAAAACCCTCTCGGTGATGCAGGCCTCGGGGCTCTACGACAACGCCGGCACTTTTACCCTGGAGGTGGGCCTGCCCGCCAAATCGGGGGTTGCAGGCGCAGTGATGGTGGTGGTGCCCAACCTGATGGGTTTTGCCACCTTCTCGCCGCGCCTCGATGCCTACGGCAACTCGGTTCGCGGGGTGAGCTTCTGCCAGCAGCTGGTGGATCGCTTCACCTTCCACATCTATGACAGCCTCTCTGGCGGCCGCAGCGGCTGCAAGCGAGACCCCCGGGCCTCCCAGCACAACCGCAAGCAGCGGGATCTCACCGATCTGCGCTGGGCCGTATCCCATGGCGACCGCTACGCCACCAAGGTGCGCGATCTAATGCTCGAATGCATGGTGGCGATCACCCTGGCCGACGGCGAGATCGAGGCGCCGGAAATCGCCAGCATGGCCGAGGCCTACGCCGAGATCATGGGCGAGCGGCCAGATCCCCAAGACCTGCAGACCCTGGCCGAAGCCACCCAGGCCCTGGGAGCCGAAGCCCCCTTCGATGCCCTGCTGGAGCGGCTGCGCCAGGAGCTGCTCCTGCTTGATGACAACGGCCGCGAGCTGATCCTGGAATCCGCCTTCCGGGTGGCCTGCGCCGACGGCGAAATCGAGCCGGAGGAAGACCTGCAACTGCGGGCGATTGCCCGTGCGCTGGCCATCAATGAGGGGGTGCTGGAGCTGGAGATCGCGCGCTTCCAGAGACGGCTGACGCGATGAGACTAATGCACCCAAATTGTTTATATTGCTTATAGGTTTTTAAGCGAAAAGCCTGATACGGAATACCTATCGCAGAATGATTTTCATAAAAAATATCGCATGCCACTCCCGGAGATCTGCTGGTAGTTCAGCCCATCTTTCGTCACGACCTAACGCCTAATATCTCGTAAACCGAACTGCGTACGGTTTCGCAGATCTGATCGGCAGGCAGGTCGTTGGCATCTTTGCCAAATGGGTCTTCTATCTCTTCTCCTATCAACTGCAGGCCAACGAAGGCGTAATATATAATCATTACGACAGGTATGGCCATGTATTTCAATTCATGGATAAAGCCCATGGGCAGTATTAGTATAAAAAGAAAAGTGAATTTCTTGAGGTGCTCGCTGTAAGCCAAAGGTATGGGCGTCTTTTTTATGCGCTCACAGGCTCCGGCTACATCCGTGAAAACCTCCAATTGCTTGTCTAGTATGAGCATCTGCTCGTTGGTAAATCTACCCATCATGTATAAGCTGTTTGCTTCTTCGTAGATCAGACCCGCTATACGATTGGGCACATGTATGTAGTTTTTGAGGTCCAGAATGGTGGGGCGCTCTGTTTCCTCAAGCTCTTCCCAGATTACGCCCTCGCGCAGATGTTCTTTCATGGCAAAGGCAAAGTTAGCTATTAATTTACCCAAGTATTGCTTAGTGGCAGCGTTGCCCTTGCCTAGGAATGTATTAAATTTAATAGCAAGATTTCGACTCGTATTTACTAGGGAGACTCTGGAAAACCGAGGCCGTTTGCGGGACAATAACCCTGTGATCGCAGGCCAGGACTGGGTTGATGGGCGGCAAGCAGCTTGGCTTCTCTGATTACGAGCTCACCACAGCCAAGAAGCAGACCAAACGGG
>JAHLYR010000030.1 GCA_025128025.1 Synechococcus sp. CS-1330 | reverse complement strand
CGATGACACCGAGCTACTGGACCTGCTGGCAGGAGATGCGGAGTTGCCGGAGGATCGGGTGGATGGTGAGTGCCTGAAGGGCGACTTGCGAGCGCTGCTGGAGCAACTGCCGGAGCTGCAGGGGCGGGTGCTGAAGATGCGTTATGGGATTGAGGCTGGGGAGCCACAAGAGAGCTCGGAGCCGATGAGCCTGAGCGCCATTGCTAAGCAGTTGGGCATGAGCCGCGATAAAACTCGCAACCTGGAGCGCAAAGCCCTCGAAGGTGTACGGGCCCAGTCACGCATGCTTGAGGGTTATTTGGTGGCTTAAGCTGGTCCAACAATAAATGTTAGCAATAAACTTAGAAAAATTGAGCTAAAAATAAACTAAAAAATTGAACTAGAAAAATTGATCGAAGTTATCGAAGTCGACTGCGCTGAAGGTGCCAGCTTCTACCTGGGCCATTAATCGTTCCAGCTGCACCCAAAGGGCGCCAGCTGTGGCAATCGACAACACAAAAGAAACCAGCAGGGCAACCCCCGCTGAGAAACCGAATACCTGCAGGCTGCCACCAATAAACAGGGTGATGCCGATCACCACGCCGAAGTAAGGCAGGGTGACCGCAAAACTGCCAAGTGGTAGCAGGGGCAGTCGATCCTGTTTCCAGCCCTCCAGCTTGTTCTCTACCAATTTGGCGAAGGTGAGCCCGCAGAGCACGCCGATGGCCAGGCCCACACCAGCCACTAGGTAGGGGGGCTGGATGATCTGGGCATATTCCAGAAGGATGTCGCTCGCATCGAGGTCGCCGTACATCCAGCCGTCCGGCAGGGCGCTGCTGTCCATGGCTTCGAGGGGCAGGCTGGCCATCTGCTGAAACTGGTCTGAGTGGCCGAGACCCTAGGCCCTCAGGGTTCCCAGCGCTGGGAACCCAGGAAGGTGAGTTCGACGAAACTGCTGCCGTTGTGGTCCTGGGGACCCAGTTGCACCCGGTAGCCGCCAAGGTCTACATCGCGCATGGTCTCAAGCGCGGTCACAAAGCGTTGGCGGCTGGGTGCCGGCCCCGCCCGACGCAGGCCTTCCACTGTCATTTTTGCGGCAAGGAAGCCCTCCAGGCTGTTAAAGCCGAAGTGCGGTTTGGTCTGCTGGCGACGCATCAATTCCTGGTATTCCTTCACCACTGGCACCCGTTCGTTCCAAGGGAAAGGCACCACCTGGGCCACGCCAATGCCACTGGCCTCATGGCTTTGCAGGGAGGCCCGCAGGGCGCTGGTACCTACAAACGACACGTTCATCAGCTGGGCTGTGCTGCCGCGCCGCCGCATCTCGCGGCTTAAGGAGGCCGAGCTCGGGTAGGCCGCTACCACCAAAACCGCATTGGCATTTGCGTTTTGCACCATTTTGGCAGCCCCACCGGTTTGGTTTGAGTTGCGCTCAACGCTGGCAGTGGTCACTGGTTTGAGGCCATGGCGTCTTAAGGCCTTTAGAGAGCCCTTGAGGCCGTCTTGACCAAAGGCATCGTTTTGATAGACAACCGCAACCCGATGGCGGCCGCTGCGCACCAGGTAGTCGACCATCCGGTCAATTTCCATGTGGTAGCTGGCACGCAGGTTGAACACCATGGGGCGATGGGGCTGGCGTAGCAATTGGGCGCCGGTGAGTGGTGCTATCAGTGGAATTTTGTCTTTCTCAACCAAAGGCAACACCGCCTTGACGGTGGGGGTGCCCACATAACCAAACAAGGCAAACACCTTGTCACGCTCAACCAGCTGCTTGGTGTTGCGCAGGGTGAGAGGTGGGTCGTAGCGGTCGTCGAGGCTCAGCAGCTTCAGGCGTTTGCCATGAACGCCACCTTGGCGATTCACTTCGGCGAAATAGGCCAGAGCCCCTTCCCGGTATTCGCTGCCGAGCATGCCGGAGGGGCCGCTGAGGGCCGCCGACTGCCCCAGCACCAGTTCTGTTGAGGCTAGGGCTGGCAGGGTCAGCGTCAGGGCCAGCGCCACTGCGGTGCCTACTCGCTCACAAGCGGCTTTCGGCTTTAACTTCAGCAAACTGCAGCAGTTGGGCATGGGTAAGCGCAGACAAAGGCCTTGGAACGTGCTGGCGATGGTTGCCGTTGTTCTGGCGGCCATCCTGGCAATTTTGGGGATCGGGCGCATTGATGTGAGCCCGGTGCTAAGCCGCGACTCTTTGCGTCTCTCCTCCGCATCCCGCGCTCTCACCACCCTGCCCCTTGGTGAGAAGCCGGCCTTGGGTGAATGGAGCGCCATGCGGGGAGACCAGCTCAGCACCGGCGAGGAACGGGTGGATCGGGCTGAGCTGGAGCGAGCCCCATACAAGGTGGAAGTGGGAGTGTATTCGACTAGCAATTATGAGCTGGATTTAACTGTGCCAAGCTATTCAAGTGGTGGCTATGTTTGGTTGCGCTGGGAGGAGCCTATGCAGCGTTATGTGGAAACTCATGGTGGAGATATATCCAGCTTGTTTATTGTTCTAAATACCTTGCTATCTGATAAGGATTCTAGCCTTAGGCCGGTGGGCGAAACGCCAGTGCGGCTCGCCGATGGTGGTTACTATCAATTATTCACATATATTGGCCGTTATTATGTAGACAAGGCTAGTTTTCGCCACTATCCTTTTATGAATATTAGCCTGCCACTTGTTATTGAGGCTAATGACGTGGACGGAGAGCTTGGCTATCAAAATCTCCGTTTAATTCCAGAGATTCGCAACAGCGGCATGGGCCTGTACGCACGCATTATTGGCTGGCTAAATACCGGCTGGTCGATTGCGGAATACCGGCACCACTACGCTACAAATTTTGGGCTTGGCGGCGAAGAAAATGACTATAGCCAGATCCTCTTTGAGATTTCCTATGGCACTTCTTCGTGGGCTTCTTTCTGGAGGTTGCTGTTGCCCCTCTCGGTGTTGATGGCCATGGTGTTGATGGTATTTAAGGTGCGGCCTGATGAGCAGGATGCCCGCGCCAGTATCCCGGTAACTGTGCTCCTTACCCTGGTTTTTCTGCAGCAAACCTATCGCGACAAGTTGCCTGATTTGCCCTTTCTTACCTTCCTAGATCAGGTGTACGTCGTTGCTTACGTAGTCACGCTGACAGCGTTTGTGTTAGTGCTATGGATTGGGCGCCGCTATGCCGTGATGGAATCTATTGAAGATCCCACAGAAAAGCATGCATTGTTGCTGCATCTAAATCGCCTTGATGATGTCTGGCCTCTAGTGGTGGTGCTGGTGGGTGGTGCTGCAATTACCTTCTGCTGGATGACCATCCCCCAAGTTGGCTGAACTATCTATTGTTCAAGCGGGTTGCAGGGTAAGCCTTGCCAGCATGCCACTAACCAATTTGCGAGGTGAAAAAGTACGTCCCATCAGGCCCATCAGTGCTCGCAAATCGTCTGTGTGCAGGCGATCGCCCTGAACCAGGGTGAGCAGCAGCCGTTGCCGCAGGCTGCCGCCTTCTGGACTAAGCAGTAGTTTCAAGCCAGCTCCAGCCACAGGTAGTAAATCGGGGCTAGTGGAATCGTTCTCCACAACTGCCAATAGATTTTCCAGTCGTTCAAGCTGCAGGCGGCCATGGCGATCAAAGAGCACCTCAAGCAGTTTTTCGCGCATCTCACTTGTGTCGCCTGCCAGCAGGCGCCTGGCCACGTAGGGATAAGCAACACGGATGATCTTGAAGCTGGGATCAAGCCGCAGCGCCAAGCCCTCCTGGCTCACCACCGCCCGAATGATCAGGGCGAAGCGAGCTGGTACCCGGAAGGGATAGGCATACATCAGCTCCGAAAAGCGATCGGTGATGGCTTTGAAGTTGAAAGAGCCCACGTTGTCGCCCAAGGCGCCACCAAGCACCTCCTCCAGGGCAGGAATGATTGGCTCGAGGTCGGCCCGGGGGTTGAGGAAACCCAGGCTGACGAAATCAGCCGCCAGGGCGCTGAAATCCCGATTGATCAGGTGTACAACGGCACCGGTGAGTGTGAGCCGATCACTGTCGCTGATCGAATCCATCATGCCGAAATCCACATAGGCCACATGGCCCAGGGGGCCGGTTTTACCGGAGAGGGCAAACAAGTTGCCGGGGTGGGGATCAGCGTGGAAATAGCCAAACTCGAGTAGTTGCTGCAGCCCGGCGATTACCCCGGTGCGGATAAGGGCCGAGGGATCGAGGTTGCGAGCTTCCAGCGCCTGGCGTTCCTGCAACTTGGTGCCATTAATCCACTGGGTGGTTAGCACCCGCTGGCTGGATAGCAGTCGCTCCACCCGCGGCACGGTCACCTCTGGCTGGCGGGCGAACAGATCGGCAAATCGTTCGGCGTTATTGGCCTCGAGCCGGTAATCAATCTCTTCGAACAAAGTTGAGCCGAATTCATCGATGATGTCGCCGAGGCCAAAGCCCAGGTTGAGTGGCAGCAGCGGCGCACTCAGCACAGCCAACAGGCGGATGATCACTAGATCACGCCGCAAAATTGTGGGCAGATTGGGGCGTTGCACCTTGACTGCCACCCAGTGGCCATCAGCGAGCTGGGCTTTGTACACCTGGCCCAAGCTGGCGGCTGCTACGGGGTAATCGGGGAATACCTCAAACAGCTGGTCGGCCGGGGCGCCCAATTCCTGCTCAATGGTTGCCAGGGCAATTTCATGGGGATAGGCGGGCAGGTTGTCCTGCAGCTGGGTGAGCTGTTCGAGCCAATCGCGCCGCACCAGATCAGGCCGGGTGGAAAGGGCTTGGCCCACCTTGATAAAGCAGGGGCCCAGGTCCGTGAGCGTGGTGAGAATGCGCCGGCCCAGCCGTTGCTGCACCTGGGCATTGCTGCTGTTGCCCTGCACCACCAACACCAGGGCCAGGCTGGACAGCTGCCAGATCACCACGATCAGCCGGGCTATCAGCACCCAGGGGCGCAACAGCAACCAGCGCAGGTCCCGGCCCGGGTCGTAACCCAGCTCCCTGGCAGCTTCGGCGTTGGTCAAGGCACAGCAGCCATAGGTCTTCCCGACTCTAGAAACGCTGAGTTGTTGCGTTGTGGTCCTATGGCCCCCAACGTTGCGATCCCAGAAAAGTTAATTCCACCAAATCGCTGCCCTGATTGTTGCCAGGTCTGAGCCTCAGCTTGAAGCCGCCAAGGTCGAGATTTGTGAGACTCCTGAAGGCCTCTACCACTTTGGCGCGGCTTGGGTTGGGGCCCGCCTTATCCAAGGCAGCGGTGAGCCAGCGGGCAGCCAGGAAACCCTCCAGGCTCGTGTATCCGTACTGCGCCTCCGTTTGCTGCCGCTGCATTAGCTGCTGGTACTGGGCCACCACCGGGACCCTTCGGTTCCAGGGGAAGGGAACCACCTGGGAAATGCCAATACCATTGGCCTGACCAGCTGGCAGAGAATCCTGCAAGCCCTCGATTCCGACCGGCGAAAGGTTCATCAGCTGGGCCCTGCTGCCGAGTCGGTACAAGTCGCGGCTTAGAGAGGCGGAGGTTGTGAAGGTGGCGATTACCAACACTGCATTGGCATTGGCCGCCACGACTTGCCTTGCCGCTGCGTTGGTGTTGGTGGAGTCGCGCATGACCCCAGCAACTGCCGCCGGTTTCAGGTCATGACGGGCCAGGGCCTTTTTGGTGGAGCGCAGCCCATCGTCTCCATAGGCATCCTTGATGTGCACCACCGCCACCTGGTGGCGGCCGTCCCGCACCAGGTGGTCGATCACCCTATCGATCTCCGCCTGATAACTAGCCCGCATGTTGAAAACCATGGGGCGGTAAGGTCTTAATAGGGCTTTTGCCCCAGTTCTGGGAGCCACGTAGGAAATCCCTACCTTCTCCACTAGGGGCAGGATCGCTTTTGAGTTGGCCGTGCCAAAAAAGCCGATAAGGGCGATTGCCTGCTGGTGCTCAATGAGTTGGCGGGTATTACGCAGGGTGAGTTTCGGTTCGTAGCGGTCGTCAAGGCTGATCAGCCGCAATCGCCTGCCATGGATACCCCCGCGCCGGTTCACCTCGCTGAACCAGGCGAGTAAGCCTTCTTGATAGCTCTTAGCCGTTTGGGCAGAGGCTCCACTAAAAGGTGCCGACTGGCCGATCACCAGCTCTGGTGGGGCTTTGGCAGGCTGTTTAACTGCCGCGGCTGAGCGCAGCAGCAAGGGTGTGAGCAGAGGGAGGAGCAGCAGGGCAAGTCTCCGTTTTGCGCGTAATGTCGGATTCAGCCGCCTCCGGAAACTAGTGAGGAAGCAGCGGCGCTGGAATTTGCTCGCCACGGTGTCACTCCTTCTGGCAGTGATTCTGGCCTTGATCGCGATCACGCGCATCGACATCACACCGGTTCAGAGCCGAGATGCCCTGCGGCTTTCCACCTCAGCGCGTTCGCTCAACATCGATCCGAGCCAGCTGCCCCCGAGTGGCTGGACCAGCCTGCGCGGTCAGCTGCTCAATCCAGGTGAGGCAAGTGTTGATCAGGAGGCGTTTGCCGCTGCGCCCTACCGCGCCCAGCTTGGGGTGTATGCAAATACCGCTTCTGAGCTCGATCTAAGCGTTCCTAGTTTTGCCTCCAGTGGCTACATCTGGCTGATCTGGGACGAGCCTTTGCAGCGCTATCTCGATGCGGCCGGCATCTCGATTGATCAGCGCTTCACCCTTCTCAATACCTTGATCAGCGATGCACCGCCGGAGCTTCAGCCGATTGGTGAAGGTCCAGAACGACGAGCTGATGGCGGCTATTACCAATTATTCAGCTACCGCGGTCGCTATCTGCTCGATCAGGCGAGCTTTCGTCACTACCCTTTTATGAGCATCAGCCTGCCTCTATTCATCGAGGCTAATGATGTGGACGGCAGTCTTAGCTACGACAAGCTGCGGCTTGAACCCGACATTCGTGACAGTGGGATGGGGTTTAATGCTCGTATACTTGGCTGGTTGAATCAGGGTTGGTCGATCGCTGAATATCGTCACCAGTACGCCACAAGTTTCGGGCAAGGTGGCGGTGAGAGTGATTACAGCTTGGCGCTATTCGATATTTCCTTCGGAACTTCCGCTTGGGCTGCGGTGTGGCGACTGTTGCTACCTTTGGTTGTGCTTATGTCGATGGTGCTGCTTGTGTTCAAGGTGCGGCCGGATGAGCAGGATGCCCGTGCCAGTATTCCAGTGACAGTGCTACTTACACTGGTTTTCCTGCAGCAGACATATCGCAGCGACCTTCCCGTTCTCCCATTCCTTACTTTTCTTGATCAGGTTTATGTGGTGGCTTATGTGGTCACCCTGGTTGCCTTTGTGCTGGTGATCTGGATTGGTCGCCGTTACGCCGACATGGAGGAAATAGAGGATATTGAGCGCAGGGAATTTACGAAGAGTCGTCTTGAGCATCTAGATAGCAGTTGGCCGCTAGTGGTAGTTATTTTTAGCACTATCGCAATTGCCGTGGCCTGGTTCACAATCCCGCCTGGGGCTTAATGCAACTTCCTGTTGGTTATGGCGATGCTCAGGGAACGACAGCTAGTTATTGGTCAGACTCCGTAAATCCCTTGCCTTCTGACCCGTGGGCCTGTCCCTGCATCTGCCGGCCCACGGCCGCGGTCGGGGTCTGTCTCCTGCTCTGAGGCGCCTGCTGCGTCAGCGGCCGGGCAGCTGGGACCTGCCGGAGCTGCCGGAGCAGGGTGGCCCCCTGATCGATACCGGTGCCGTCGCTGAGGCTCAGCGGCGTTGTGCCTCCCAACTTGGAGCGGAGGCGGTTTGGTTTGGTGTTAATGGCGCCAGTGGCATGCTGCAGGCGGCCCTGCTATCCCTCGCTCCCCCTGGTAGCCGGGTGCTGCTGCCCCGCAACCTGCACCGCTCCCTGCTGCACGGCTGCGTGCTGGGCCAGCTGCGGCCCGTGCTGTTTGACCTGCCCTTCGATCCGGCCAGCGGCCTGTGGCTGCCACCGAGTCCAGCCCATCTCGAGGTGGTGCTTGCAGCAGCAGAGCAGGACGGTCCCCTGGCGGCCCTAGTGCTGGTGTCGCCGAGCTACCAGGGCCAGCGTGCCGAGCTGCCGGCCTTGGTGGCATTGGCCCACGGCCGTGGGCTGCCCGTGCTTGTCGATCAAGCCCATGGCCGCGGTGAAGCCTTGGCTGCTGGGGCTGATCTGGTGGTGCTCTCAGCCCAGAAAGCTGGCGGCGGCCTGGCCCAGAGCGCCGCCCTGCTGCTGCAGGGCGGCAGGGCTGATCGCGATGCCGTGGCCCGGGCCCTGCTATGGCTGCAGACCTCCAGCCCCAGCGCCCTGCTGTTGGCCTCCGCAGCAGCTGCTCTCGACGACCTCACCAGCTCGGCGGGCCGGCGCCGCTGGCAAGCGGCATGGCGCTGCGGCGAACGCCTGCAACTCCGCTGCCGTGCGCTGGGCTTCCCCCTTGTTGCCAATGACGACCCGCTGCGGTTGGTGCTGCACACCGCCGCCATGGGAATCAATGGGCTGGAGGCCGATGCTTGGTTGCTGCAACGCGGCGTGATCGCCGAGTTACCAGAACCGGGGGCGCTCACTTTTTGCTTGGGTATGGCGCCGCCCCCTGGGCTGGTGTGGCGCCTGCCCCAGCAGCTGCTGCGCCTGCGGCGGGCCCTGGGGGGAGCACCCCTGCCACCTTTCAGCGCGCCACCGCTGCCGCTGGTAGCGGAGCCGGAGCTGCCCCTGGCTGAGGCCTGGCGCGCTCCGGCGGAAGTGGTGGCTTTGGCGGCGGCGGCTGGACGGATTGCCGCCGAACCCCTTTGTCCCTATCCGCCGGGTATACCCCTGTTGGTGCCAGGCGAGCGGATCGATCTGGCTAGGGCCTCCTGGCTGCGGCAGCAGCAGCAGCTTTGGCCAGGCCAGATCGCTGATACGGTGAGGGTTGTGGCCGGATAGGGGGCCGATGGATGCCAGCGCCGCGGCCGATCTAGGCCAATCTTCCCAGCAGCCGACCTACCAGTGGGATTTCGTCACCCCTGGGCTGCCGGACAGTGCCTTTGAAGATGCTCCGGGCTTTAGCCCCACTCCCATGGAGCTGAGGGTGATGCTGCTGGCCCATTTGCGCCCCCGCGCCGATTCCCTGGTGTGGGATGTGGGCGGCGGCACCGGTGCCCTGGCCCTGGAAATCGCCCGGCTGATGCCCAGGGGTGCGGTGCATACCCTCGAGCGCGACCCCGATGCCATCGAGTTGTTGGAGCAAAACCGACGCCGCTTTGGCATCACCAACCTGCACATTCACGCTGGCGCTGCGCCCGATGATCTGGACCAGCTGCCCGCCCACCCAGATCGGGTGCTGCTGGAGGTGGGTCGGCCCTTGGGTGATGTGCTGCTGGCGGTATGGGAAGCGCTGGTGCCCCAGGGTCGTTTGGTGATCAGCACCGCCAGCCTGGAGGGCTTGGTGGATGCCACCGATATCCTGGGCCAGCTGGCGGCCCGCGATGTTCAGGTGGTGCAGGCCACCGTGCACCGCATGCAACGGCGCGGCAGCCAGGCCAAATTGGCTGCGGCTGAACCACTGTTTTTGATTGCTGCCGAGCGCTCACCTAGCTCCGAGCCCTCCTGATCGCTTCGTGTTGATACCCCCTCCTCGGCCAGCCAAACCCCGCACCGCCACCTCCCTGCCCCGGCTGCTGAGCGGCTGGCTGGCTGGGGGCTTTGGCTTCGTGGTGGTGATGCTTGGGGGCTGGTGGTTCACGGTGGCCGTAGGGGTAATCGTCCACTTGGGGCTGCTGGAGTTCTTCCGGATGGCCCAGTTCAAGGGGATCCGGCCCGCCACCAAAACGACTCTGGTGGCGGTGCAGCTGCTGCTGGTCACCACCCAGCTGGCCAGTGGTAGTGGCTTATGGGGTGGCGGTTGGTTTGCCGGCGATGTGGCTGCAGCGGTGCTGCCGGCCTCTGGGGCGGTGATCTGCGGCTGGCTGCTGTTGCAGCCGGTCACCGGCACAATCGCCGACATCGCCGCTTCAATTTTCGGACTGTTTTACCTGGGGTTTTTGCCCAGCTACTGGATACGTCTGCGCGACCTGGCCGGCGACGCTCTGGCGCCAAACCTGGCCGGCCAGCCCTGGCCCGCCAGCGCCGGCCTCGCCCTCACCCTGCTGGCCTGCTTCCTGATCGTTGCCACCGACATCGGCTCCTACGTGATCGGTCGCCGCCTGGGGCGCCATCCGCTCTCGCCAATCTCCCCTGGCAAAACGGTGGAGGGGGCCCTGGGCGGGGTGGCCTGTGCTGTGGCGGTAGGTGCTTTCGGCGGCACCTTGATCGGCTGGAGCTGGGGCTGGCTGATCGGTGCGGTGCTCGGGGCGGTGGTCGCCCTGTTTGCCCTGGTGGGTGATCTCACCGAATCGATGATGAAGCGCGATGCAGGCCTAAAGGATTCCGGTGATGCCATCCCTGGCCATGGCGGGATCCTGGATCGAATCGACAGCTATTTGTTTGTGCCGGCGGTGGTCTACTCGCTTGTAACCCTGGTGTTGCCCCTTTTGCAGGGCTAGTGCAGGCCTAAGGGCTCACCAGGGCCGTGCCAATCAGCTGCACCATGCCTGCTTCTATGCGGGCATCATTGATTTGGATGCCGGGATCCATCGGCAGCCTGCTGCTGACGTTGCCGTCAACGGAGCGGATTTCGATGCTGCCCCTAGCTGCCTGCACGGTGGTGGCCAGCTCGACCAGGTCGGGAGCGCCGAGGGCCCGGGCGGCAAACACCAGGTTGTCGCGGCACATGCGCAGCTCCACCAGGGGCAGGATGCCAAGCAGGGCTTCGCCGAGGCCATCGCCTAAGGCGCGCCACTGGGGGGCGCTGAGGGAGCGGGTGAGGCCGTCGGCGGTGAAGCTCACCTGGCCCTGGATCTCGAAGGCCCGCTCCAGCTGCAGGGGGTGGCCCTTGAGCAGGTTGCCGCTGTGCACCTGGATGGGGCCGCTTCGTAGCTCCACCAGCTCGAAGTGGAGGTCTTTGTAGACCACCCGGCGGGCCAGCAGTTGCACGCCGGCCAGGCGACCGCGCAGTAGTTGCAGGCCAGTTCCTTGCAGCTGGATATCGAGACTGCCAATGGCCTGGCACTGCTGGCGCACCCAGAGCTGCAGGCCGCTGGCCAGCAGCTGCATCACCGGCCCGCCTGCTTTGTCGTCGCTGCTGCTCATTGCTGGGAAGGGGCGTCGAGCCAGGTGGCGGCGACGGTGGCGGTCTGGTCGAGGTGCGGTAGGTGGCCGCAGGCAGCCAGCTCACGCACCCGCTCTCCTAACAGGGCAAGGGCCGCCCGCTTCTGGGGTGCCCGCAGGATGCGGTCATTGGCGCCCCACAGCACCGTGATTGGTTGGTGGGGCAGGGGGGCTCCGCCGCCGGCGAAGCCACCGGAGCGGGCAAAGCGCCGCAGGGCATCAGCCCAGCCAGGGCTTTGCAGGTGCAGCGAGGCGATCTCCAGTTCGGCAGCTCCCACGGCTGCGTCCGGATCGGCGAAGGCGGTGCGGCAAAGGCCCCGGCGCACCCCTGGCAGGGCCAGAAAGCGCACGCCCAGGCCATCGAGCAGGGGCGGCAGGGGCATGGGACGGCCAGTTAGGCCGGCTGGAGCCAGCAGCAGTAGCCGATTCACCTGCTCGGGCAGGCGTCGGGCCAGCTCCACCGCCACCGAGCCACCCATCGAGGCACCGATCAGGCCGAGGGGGGCGGGATTGCGGCTGCCAATTTCCCGCGCCAAAACCTCCAGGTGGCGCAGCACGCCACTGGGGCTGTAATCGCCGCCGCTGGGCCTTGGGCAGAAGCCAAAGCCGTAAAGGTCGGGAATGAATAGCTGCACGCCGCTGGCCAGCAGGGGGGCCAGACGCCTGAATTCCAGGAAGGAACTATCAAAGCCATGCAGCAGCAACACCGGTGGCCCCTCGCCCAGCACGGCCACCGGCCAGGGCCCCTCCGCGCCGAGTTCAGGCAGGGACCACCACTGCACCTGGGCTGCCAGGGTCCTGCCCTGGGGATCCAGCAGGCTGCTGGCCGCTGCCGCCACCAGGGCTTGTTGGGCTGTGGGCTCGCTGTTCACGCCGGCTGGCGCTCGCTGCTGCAGGTGCTCACCAGGGCGGCCAGTAGGTCGTTGGGAGCCACAGCAAAGGGCAGGTGGTGCAGATCGGAATCATCGCGGCAGGCAAAGGCGCAGGCCTGCTGCAGCTGGTGCAGGCCTGCCTCAGCCAGGCCAAGCTCCTCCAGGCTCACTGGCAGGCCGAGCTTGCGGAACAGGGGCAGCAGCTGGCGCCGGGATTGGCCGGCGAGCTGGTTGCCGCCGAGCACCTCCTCAAGCCGCAGCTGCACCAAAATCCCGAAGCCCACCTTCTCGCCATGTAGGCGGCCATGGCTGGCCTCCAGTTGGGTGAGGCCGTTGTGAACGGCGTGGGCGGCCACGGTGCGGCAGCGGGCTCCCCCAATACCGCCAATCAAGCCAGCGCTGAGCCCGCAGGCTTCAGCCACCCGCTCCCAGGCGGGGCCGTGGGGATCCTGGAGGGCAAATTCGGCTTCCTGCATGAGTTGGTCGCGCAGCACCCGGGCCATCTGAACCGCTTGCTGCACCAATCCATCGCCGCTGGCGCCGCTGCTCACCGACGACTCATACCACTTGGCCATGGCGTCGGCGATGCCGCTTGCCAAGGTGCGGGCTGGGGCTTGGCGGACCAGGTCGTGGTCAAAAATGAGCAGATCTGGGCAGCGGGTCAGGGCCACATCGCCCAGAAAGGCACCTTCAGCTGAATAGATATTGGCCAGGGCAGTCCAGCCCGCGCAGGTGGCCGCACTGGTGGGCACGGTGATGCAGGCCAGACTCAGCCGGTGGGCCAGCAGCTTGCCGGCATCGAGCACCTTGCCGCCACCAATGGCCACAACTGCATCGCAGCCTTGCTTTTGACAAATCGCAGCGACCTGTTGCAGGTCTTCTTCGCAGCAGTCGTACTGCAATTCGGCGCAGTGGGGCTGCAGCCCAGCCTGGTGTAGGTCGGCAATCAGTTGCTGCCTCAGCTGGGCTGTTATGGCGCTGCGACCTAGCACCAGGGGGCGCTGGCCCAGGGCCGCTAGCCGCGGTATGCCCTGGAGCCAAGCTCCAGGGCCCCTCAACACCTCTGCAGGTGCGATGGCGTGTTGGCTCAGGGAGTTGCTCATCCCGCTGCTGCTTTCATCCCCAAGTGATGGTACGGGCTAGACCCGAATCCCCTCAAACCCCAGCTGCAGCCAATTCCGGCTCGGCCGGCAGGGCTGCCTGCTTGCGGATCACTACCTGCTTGTCCTCATTGACATCCACCAAGGCGGAGTCGCCATCGCCAATCCGTCCGGTGAGGAATTCCTCGGCCAGCGAATCTTCAAGCAGCCGCATCACAGCTCGGCGTAGGGGACGGGCGCCGTAGGAGGGGTTGTATCCCTCTTCCACCAGCCGTTCCTTAAAGGCTTCAGTAACGGATAGAGCAATTCCCTTCTCCAGCATCCGCCCGAACACCTCCTTGAGCATGATCTCGGCAATGTCCTTGACTTCCTCGCGGTTGAGCTGACGGAAGACAATGATTTCGTCGAGGCGGTTGAGGAATTCGGGGCGGAAGTATTGCTTCAGCTCCTCATTGACCAGCGAGCGAATGCGGTTGTAGTTGGTTTCATCTGCATCACCACCGCCAAACTCAAAGCCAAGGCCGCCGCCGCCCTTTTCAATCACCTTCGAACCAATGTTCGAGGTCATGATTATGAGGGTGTTCTTGAAGTCCACCGTGCGGCCCTTGGAATCGGTCAGGCGACCGTCTTCGAGCAATTGAAGCAGCAGGTTGAACACATCGGGGTGTGCTTTTTCGATCTCGTCGAATAGAACCACGGTGTAGGGACGGCGGCGTACAGCCTCGGTGAGCTGGCCACCTTCATTGAAGCCCACATAGCCGGGAGGCGAGCCGATCAGCTTGCTGACCGTGTGGCGCTCCATGAATTCCGACATGTCAAGCCGGATCATGGCTTCTTCGCTACCGAAGAAGTAAGCCGCCAGCGACTTGGTGAGCTCGGTTTTACCAACGCCGGTGGGGCCGGAGAAGATGAAGCTGGCAATCGGGCGGTTGGGATTTTTCAGCCCCACCCGGGCCCGGCGGATGGCACGGGACACGGCCTTAACGGCTTCGTCTTGGCCAATCAAACGCTGGTGGAGGGTCTCCTCCATGTTCAGCAGCTTGGCCGTCTCGCTTTCGGTGAGCTTCTGAACAGGCACACCGGTCCAGGAGGCAACGATGTGGGCGATGTCCTCCTCAGTGACCATGGGGGTGCGATCGCCATCGGCGGCGCCCTCAAAAACCGCTACGGGTGCACCAGCGGCCACGGTCTCGGCTCCTGGCTCCTCATCCTTACGGGTCTGCAGGATTGAGCGAATCTGCTCGCGCAGCTCCACTTCCTTATCGCGCAGCTCACCGGCCTTGGTGAAATCTTGCTCGCGTACGGCCTGCTCTTTGTCTTTTTGGACAGCGCGCAGCTGCTTATCGACTTCTTTAGCGGCAGGCGGCAACTTGGAATTCATGAGCCGCACCCGGCTGCCGGCTTCATCTACCAGGTCGATAGCCTTATCTGGCAGGAAGCGATCAGAGATATAGCGGTCGCCCAAGGTGGCTGCCGCAATCAGGGCCTCATCGGCGATTATGAGGCGGTGGTGAGCTTCATAACGATCCTTGAGACCGCGCAGAATTTCGATCGTGTCGATAACGGAAGGTTCGCCCACCATCACCGGCTGGAAGCGGCGCTCTAGGGCCGCGTCGCGCTCGATGTGTTTGCGGTACTCATCAAGGGTGGTGGCGCCGATGCACTGAAGCTCGCCCCGGGCTAGGGCAGGCTTGAGAATATTGGCGGCATCGATTGCACCTTCGGCAGCACCTGCGCCGATCAAGGTATGCACCTCATCGATCACGAGAATTACATTGCCGGCGCTGCGGATCTCCTCCATGATTTTTTTGAGGCGCTCCTCGAATTCACCACGGTATTTGGTGCCTGCCACCAGCAGGCCGATGTCCAAGGTGAGGACTCGCTTGTCTTCAAGGATGTCTGGAATATCACCAGAATTGATTCGCTGAGCCAGCCCTTCGGCGATGGCTGTTTTGCCTACGCCAGGCTCGCCAATTAGCACTGGATTATTCTTAGTGCGACGACCAAGTATTTGGATTACACGCTCAATTTCGTTCTGACGACCCACTACCGGATCGAGCTTGCCATCGGCGGCCTGCTGGGTGAGGTTGCTGCCGAACTCGTCGAGGGTTGGTGTTTTGGTAGAGCCCTTGCCGCTGCCGCCACCGGAGGCTACCTCGGCTGTTTCGCCCAGCATGCGGATCACCTGGGTGCGCACCTTGGCCAGATCGACGCCAAGGTTTTCCAGGACCCGAGCAGCTACACCCTCGCCCTCACGGATCAAGCCAAGCAGCAGGTGCTCGGTGCCGATGTAGTTGTGACCAAGCTGGCGAGCTTCTTCTAGGGAGAGTTCCAGAACTCGCTTGGCGCGAGGCGTGAAAGGGATCTCCACGGCAACGAAGCCGGAACCTCTGCCGATGATTTTTTCAACCTCAACGCGGGCATCTTTGAGGTTCACCCCCATCGATTTGAGCACCTTGGCGGCAACGCCAGTGCCCTCACCGATCAGGCCAAGCAGGATCTGTTCGGTGCCCACAAAGTTGTGGCCAAGGCGGCGGGCCTCCTCTTGGGCCAGCATGATCACCTTGATGGCTTTCTCGGTAAACCGCTCGAACATTGGCCTAGGCCTGGTACAAGTGCATCCAAGCTACCAGGGTTAACAGGCGAGATGTGGTTTACGCCGTATCAAAGGCAGATCCCCTGCGGTAGCTGGCTCTAAGGCGTTCGAAGGCAACAACGCAAATCACTGAATTGCCGGTCATTAGCAATAAGAAAAGCCGGTTATCCACACCAACGCTACGCATCATTGAGGTCAGATAACCGCAGCCATTGGATCAGGGCGTCTTCACCATTGCGGTAGTAACCGCGACGCACACCCGCATCACGGAAGCCCAGGCGGCGGTATAGGGCCACTGCCGCAGTGTTCGCCGGCGCAACTTCCAGGGTGGCGTGCAGGGCCCCCTGCTGCCCCGCCTCCAGCAGCAGGGACATCAGCACCTGCTGCCCCAAGCCCCGGCGCCGCTGCTCCGGATCCACCGCCACGACGGTGATGTGCAGTTCATCCACCACCAGCCAACCGCTAGCCATTGCCAGCAGCTGCTGCCCTTGCCAAAGACCCACCCCCGGGCGCCGCTGCTCTGCCAGCTCGCTCTGCCACTGGGCGCGGTTCCAGAGGCCGCCGAGGCTGGCCTGGTCGAGGCATAAGCAGGCATCAAGGTGCTTAGGAGCCAGGGCCGCCTGGTGCAGCGCCGCCAGGGAGGTCCTTACATTCATGTTCACTTGACCCGCGCGGCCAAAGCCATGCTGACCTCCCATGAGCCCGTTGCGCTGCTGAATCCTTTTGAAAGCGATAGGGATCCCCATAGTCCTAATCGCAATCTCACCCCCCTCACCACTGCCCTCGACAGTGAGGGCCGCCTAGTGGTGGGTGGCTGCCTGCTGAGCGGCCTGGCCCGCGATTACGGCACACCTTTATATGTGCTCGATGAAGCCACCCTGCGGTGCACCTGCCGGGCCTATCGGGAAGCCCTCGCCCAGCACTACCCAGGGCCGTCCCTAGCCATCTACGCCTCCAAGGCCAATAGCTCCTTGGCCATAACTGCCCTGGTGGCATCGGAAGGCCTGGGCCTTGATGCGGTTTCTGCTGGCGAGCTGCTCACCGCCCTGCAGGGCGGCATGCCAGCTGAGCGCATCGTGCTGCACGGCAACAACAAGAGCCGCGAAGAGCTGGCCCTGGCAGCCGAGCAGGGCGTCACGGTGGTGGCTGACAACTGGCGCGATCTTGAGCTGCTGGGAGCCCTGGCCCCTGACTTGCGGCGACCTGTGCAGCTGATGCTGCGTTTTACGCCGGGCATTGAGTGCCACACCCATGAGTACATCCGCACCGGCCACCTCGATAGCAAGTTTGGCTTCGATCCCGACCAGCTCGAGGCGGTGCTGCAGCACCTGGCGACTTGCTCTTGGGCCCAGCTCACCGGGCTGCACGCCCATATCGGCTCCCAGATTTTCGAGCTCCAGCCCCACCGCGACCTAGCTGGCGTGATGGCCGATGCCCTGGCTTTGGCCCGCTCCCTGGGGCATCCGGTGGTTGATCTCAACGTGGGCGGTGGCCTGGGCATTCGCTACACCACCAGCGACGATCCGCCGAGCATCAGTGAGTGGGTGCGCACCGTGGCTGAGGCGGTGGTGGCGGCCTGTCAGGAGCGGGGGCTCGAGCTGCCCCGCCTGCTCTGTGAACCGGGGCGTTCCCTGGTGGCCAGCGCCGGGGTCACCCTCTACGAACTGGGCAGCCGCAAGGACATCCCCGGCCTCCGCACCTACCTCTCGGTGGACGGCGGCATGAGCGACAACCCCCGGCCGATCACCTACCAGTCCCAATACACGGCGGTGTTGGCCGATCGCCCCACGGCCGAGGCCAGCGAAACCGTCACCGTCGCTGGTAAGCACTGCGAATCTGGCGACGTGCTGCTCAAGGATCTGGCCCTGCCGCCAGCTGGCAGCGGCGATGTGTTGGTGGTGTTTGCCACCGGCGCTTACAACGCCTCGATGAGCTCCAACTACAACCGCATCCCTCGGCCAGCGGCGGTGCTGGTCCACGACGGGGTCGCTGATTTGGTGCAGCGCCGCGAGCAGCCGGAAGACCTACTGCGCTACGACGTTTTGCCAACTCGGTTGCAATCGGTAGGGTGAGTTAATCGACTGGAGTACACGTGATCGGGCCGCAACTGGGTGAGTTGCTACGGCTGATCGATTTGCGCCTGCTCCTTGATCTGCTTTTTGCCTTCGGCCTGGGCGTGCTTGTGCTCGGCCGGGTCACCGAGGCCCGCAGCCTCTGGCTGCTACGGGGCTATTTGTTGCTGGTGGCCCTGGCCTGGGTGGTGCAGCGCTACGCCAACCTGCCGCTCACCAGCAAGCTTGTTGATGCCCTGGTGCTGGCCTGCAGCCTCGCCCTGGCGATTCTCTGGCAGGGGGAGCTGCGCAGGCTGATGGAGCTGCTTGGCACCGGCCGCCTCGGGGTTTTGTTTGGCAGCCGCAGCCAAGATCAACTGGGATCGGGATCGGTGGCGGTTTTGAGTGAGGCTGCCGGCCGCCTTTCCCAGGCCCGCCGCGGCGGCTTGATCGTGGTGGATCTGGGCAGCGACCTGCGCCCCGAAGACTTCTTGAATCCCGGCATTGGCCTCGACGCCAAGCTGTCGGTGGATTTGCTGCTCAACCTGTTCGCCGCTGATACGCCGCTGCACGACGGTGCCGTGCTGGTGAAGTCCAACCGCATCGTCGCCGCCGGTGTGATCCTGCCCCTATCCCGCCAGGGCATCAACCGCTACGGCACCCGCCATCTGGCGGCCCTAGGGCTGACCGAGCGCTTCGATCAGTGCCTGGCGATTGTTGTGTCGGAGGAAACTGGCACCCTGTCGCTGGCGAGTCAGGGCCGCCTGGAGCGGCCTATTACCAGCAGCCGTCTGCACGACCTGCTCAGCCAGGCCCTGGCTTTGCCTGTTGGGCGTAGCGTGGCGAAGGACACGCCGGAATCACGCGGATGAGTCGCGCCCTGGCGACCACCACTGCGAACGCCTCCCTGCCCGTTCCGGCTGGCCTCGATCCCGCGCGCCTGCCGGTCCATGTGGCCGTGATCATGGACGGCAATGGCCGCTGGGCCAAGCAGCGCAACCTGCCCCGGGTGATGGGCCACCGTGAGGGGGTTGAGGCGCTTAAGCGCACCTTGCGGCTCTGCAGCGACTGGGGCATCGGCGCCCTCACCGCCTACGCCTTTTCCACCGAAAACTGGAGCCGCCCTGGCGAGGAGGTGAGCTTTCTGATGGCCCTGTTTGAGCGGGTGCTGGCCCGCGAGCTTCAAGCCCTGGAAAAGGAGCAGGTGCGGATTCGCTTTCTTGGCGATCTTGAGCCCCTGCCGGAGGGTCTGCAGCGCCTGATTGCCGATGCCACCGAGCGCACGGCAGCCAATACCGGCATTCACTTCAACGTTTGCACCAACTACGGCGGCCGAGCCGAGCTGGTGCGTGCTGCCCAGCGACTGGCCCAGCGCTGCGTGGCTGGGGAACTAAATCCTGCCGCAATCGATGAGCAGCAGCTTGCCGCCGAGCTGCACACCGCTGGTGAGTGCGATCCGGATCTGTTGATCCGCACCAGTGGCGAGAGGCGCATCAGCAATTTCCTGCTGTGGCAGCTCGCCTACGCCGAAATCCACATCACCGATGTGCTCTGGCCTGATTTCAATCAGGCGGCCCTGCTGGCGGCCCTGCTCGACTATCAGG
>JAHLYR010000029.1 GCA_025128025.1 Synechococcus sp. CS-1330 | reverse complement strand
TCGTTCTTCTGCGGCTTCTTGATCGCCCACACATCGCCCTGATCGCGGTCACCACACCAGTGGCGTTGCGCACCCTCGGGCCATCCGTACAGGATCGGTTCGTACTGGCGCTGGTAGTCGGCGCGGCCCAACGTGAAGGTGTTCTTGGCCCAGATGATGAACGTCGACCACTTTCCACCGGCGGCGCGAAAGGCGGCCTGCAGCACATCCAGCTCGCTGGATGACATCGCCACATAGATGCCGCCCCGGCAGTTCGCCACTGTGGGCGTCAATGCTGCCAGCAGGAAGTCGTAGAAACCGTCACCCAGGTTGTCGTTCAGGATCGCGCGATCCTTGCCGCGCATCTTGTCCTTGGCACTGTTGGCGTAGTTCACGTTGTACGGCGGGTCGGTGAAGACCATGTCTGCCACGTCGCCTTGCATCAGTCGGGCATAGCTCTCTGGCACAGTCGAGTCGCCGCACAGCAGTCGGTGCTGGCCCATGATCCAGACATCGCCCGGGCGCGATATTGAAATTTCGCCAACCTCCGGTACCGCGTCCTCATCGGTCTGGCCCTCGTTGTGCGGCTCGTCTCCCGCGATCAGTTCGGCCAGCGCGTCGGCGTCGAAGCCGGTGATGTCCAGATCGAAACCT
Organism: Synechococcus sp. CS-1330; assembly: GCA_025128025.1. GTDB lineage: Bacteria > Cyanobacteriota > Cyanobacteriia > PCC-6307 > Cyanobiaceae > Cyanobium_A. Next base: position 1,871 of record JAHLYR010000029.1, on the reverse strand, counting down.
TCCAGCTGCAAGGCCTCAAGTTCGATCCGCAACATCGCGTCATCCCAGCCAGCGTTCTCCGCGATGCGGTTGTCTGCGATGACCAAGGCGCGGCGCTGGGTCGGGCTCAGGTGATCCAGTACGACCACGGGCACGATTTCCAGCCCGAGTTTCTGCGCAGCGGCCAAGCGGCCATGCCCAGCGACGATGATGCCGTCACTGCCCGCAAGGATCGGATTGGTGAAGCCAAACTCGGCAATCGATGCAGCGATCTGCGCCACCTGATCATCCGAGTGCGTCCGCGCATTGCGGGCATAGGGCAGCAGTTTGGCTGTCGGCCACTGCTCGATCTTGTCGGCCAGCCAGTTCATGCCGCCACCTCCGTTTTGCGTTCAGTGGCGATCTCGTCGAAAGATTGGCCGGTGGCGATGAGCGTGACCGGCACGCCGGGGTGGTTTTGCTGAAAGCGCTTGATGGCCACGTCCACGTACTCCGGCGCAATCTCGACGCTGCGACAAATGCGGCCAGTGCGCTGCGCGGCCAGCATCGTCGTGCCACTGCCGCCGAACGGCTCGAACACGATGTCTCCGGCGTCTGTGTAGGACTCGATGGCGAACTCCGGCAACGCCACCGGGAAGACGGCGGGGTGATCAATGTCCTGACCGATCTTGCCCTTGTGGCGCATCACGCGAATCACCGAGTCGGGGATTCGGGTGTCCTGCGTCGGCTGACCCTTGTGCGTCCAGCCGCCGACCTCGCCATCCTTACCGCGCATCGCCGTGGACGACCCGTCAGCGCGCAGGTGCGATTCCTGGCCTGCGTGCTTGCAAGGAACAATCTTGTTGGGTTTGCGGGTGCTGCGATTGAAGTGGAAAACAAACTCGAAGCTGGGAGCCAATCGGCCCTGCCAGTCGCCGGGCATGCCTGGCCCCTGATCCCAGACGTACCACGCGAAGCGCCGCCACCCTTGCTGACGCATCCAGGACAGCCAGCCGTCCCAATAGGGGATGACTTCGTTGTCGCGGTGGATCAGCCCAAGATTGACCAGCACCTGTCCGTCGCCCGCCATCGGCAGATGTGCGAACACACCGCGCATCAGGACATCCCAATCGGCAATGCCGCCGGAGGTGTAGTCGCGCTGGTTGCCATACGGCGGCGAGGTGAAGCAAAGCTGGGCGGTGTCACCCTGCATCAGCGTGGCGACCACGGCTGGGTCGGTGGCGTCGCCACAGATCAACCGATGCGAGCCGATGGCCCAGACATCTCCCTCGCGCGACACCGCCACCACTGGCGTGTCAGGTACGTTATCGGTCGTATCGGGTTCATCGGCGTCTACACCATCCTGCGCCGCAGGTTCTGCTTCGGTGGGCGTGGCATCTGCCAGCAGCGCATCGATCTCGATGTTCTCGAAGCCGGTCAGCGCCAGTTCGAAACCCGCTTCGGAAAGCTCCGCCAGTTCGAGCGCCAACATCTCCTCATCCCAGCCAGCGTCAAGCGCCAGCCGGTTGTCGGCGATGACCAAGGCGCGCTTTTGCGCGGTGGTGAGATGGGCCAGTTCGATCACCGGCACCTGATCCAGCCCCAGCTTGCGTGCAGCAGCCAAACGACCGTGGCCCGCGATGATGCCGTTGTCGCCATCAACCAGGACCGGGTTCGTCCAGCCATATTCGACGATGCTGGCGGCGATCTTGGTGATCTGCGCATCGGAATGTGTGCGCGGATTGCGGGCGTAGGGAATCAGCGCCTCGACCTTGCGGTACTCGACGTTGAGCGTATTCAAAGAGGGTGTCCTGAAAAAAGAAAACCCGCCGACGACAACCGAGGGCGGGTTTTGGGGTTGGTGCGAACTGACGGGGTGCGAACTGCGAACCGTGCGAACCTTGGTTCGCACC
>JAHLYR010000028.1 GCA_025128025.1 Synechococcus sp. CS-1330 | reverse complement strand
TGGTCTGAGGTGGTACTCGAACCAGGGAAGCGGGCCTGCCCACCCCTTGCAACGACTGGCGTCTGAGGAGCGGTCTGCCAGCCCCGGCTACGCCGGGGCTGGGCTCTCAGCTTTTACACCAATAGAGGGGACGCGGCTGTCGCGCGCGACGTTTTTCACAGGCAAGTTCCCAGCACAGCATCAAGTAAAGAATCTGCTTGACGAGAATAATCTCGACAACTCAATCATTCAAAACCAAATTCAACTTGATCCAAGGCTTCCTAATTTGGGCAGCTTGTTTGCCGAGACAGGCAAGTACGATGTAGTTTATTTTGGGAAAAATCACATCCAGAAATCTCTTCATCTTGAAGAGATCACCAATGAAAGCGGCGCCACTCTAAGAGCCTCTTCTGACGCGTATCAGAACTTAAACGAATTTGGTTTTTCCGACTGGACCGGGAAGGATGCAGGTGGCGATGCCGGCAGCCAAAACTTTGGGGGAGGTGAAGCCGATTGGGATAATGTGTATCTAGAGCGTACCAAAGAATGGATACAAGAGAGACGCGAGAGTGGCAATGAAAAGCCATATGTGATGGTCGTATCACTGATCAACCCACATGATGTGCTTGCCTACAACAACTTAGAGGATTGGATTCGTGATCCAAATCGAGGCGGTTACCCCGAAGACTACTGGACAGATGCAGGCATCGAGTCTCTGCCTCCAACAGTGGATGAGAACAAGCGAGTCGGTAGGAAGCCTCCCGTTCAATCACAATTCCAACTGGCATCTCAGGGGCAACAAATTATACAGACAAAAGATCAGCAACTCGAATATCTTAATTTTTACGCGCGATTACAAGAACTGGCAGACAAGCAACTTGGGGAGGTTCTTCTCGAATTACGAAAAGATAAGGATGGCTTTGATGACACATTAATTGTCAGCACGACAGATCATGGAGATATGTCGATGAGCCATGGAGGCATGACTCAGAAAATGTTTAACGTTTACGAGGAAACGACAAATATTCCACTCACTTTCTCCAATAAGCGCCTCTTCGGCCAAGATAACCAGCCCAAGATCTCTGACGCTCTTGTATCCCATGTAGACTTCTTGCCGACGATTGCATCTTACTTTGGCCTAGATCCTGCCAAGATTGATAAGGCCGATTTGCGTGGAATAGACTACTCCAGCATCCTCGATGCAGCAGCACGCCAAGGAAGTAGTCGTTACAAGAAAATAAATCCTCAAGGCAGCATACTATTTACGTACGATGACTTATGGTTTGGAAACAATCCGAATAATGGTGCCGGCCCACAACACGGAACACTCCCCGCAAACAATAGGATACAGGCCCTAATCACGAAAAACTCTAAGTATGCTCGATACTATTCACAGGACTACGATGCCGATCAGCGTGTATCTAGCACATGGAATCAAAATTCCAAATGGTTTGGCGAATTTTATGATCTCAGGGCAAATGGCGGCGATTACTTCAAGGGAGGGCCTGTCAATAAGAGTGGCAAGGCAAAGAATGAGACATTCTTACCCGCACCATTAGAAACGAGAAATCTTGATCCTATCACCGGTATTCCTCTTTTCGGGGGTAATAACCGGAGAACTAAGTTTCAGTGGAAGCAATTTAAAAGTCTGTTCTCAGGGCTCACGGAACAAGTTGATGATAGATTGCAGCCACTGACCGATCCAATGACAGGCCAGATCACGACTAGCAATGGAGAACTAGAAGCACCACAGATTTATCTTTTCAACGAAGGCATCAAGTATTCCAACAGCGATGACAACACCGGAACTCCTTCAAACGCATACACGAAGGGGCAACAGCTAGCCCAACTTTTTGATATAGGCGATGGTGCAGGGCGCAAGGTGCTGGAGCTAGCATTTACAACTCGCTTCGGACAAGAATACAAAGTTGTTGGCAAGCGTACTGACGGTGAGATCTCAGTATTAGAGCTCTACAAGCCTGAAAATCAGATTAACTCCACGCAGTACCAGGAAGGCAACGGCATGCTAGTGGCTGGCACAAATGGGCCTACAGTCCAATATAGATATGTCCCTGGCGACATCGGCCTTGAGAACATCGGAGTTTGGTGGGGTGCAGTTGATTCTATTGTATGGATCAATCCCTAACAGATAATAGCCTTATGTAGAACATAAGTAAAAGAAAAGATCAGCCGAATGTGGGCGATGATCCCCAGTTCCTTCCCAAGTCCCTTTTAACTTTTGAGCACAATGGCACGCAAACGCAAGTCTGGAGCAAATAAAGGCCTCACAAAAGAAAGGGATGGGTCCAACAAGCTCCCCAATATTGTAATCCTTCTCACTGATCAGGAGCGCTCAACTGATCTATGGATGCCACAAGAGTTTGTTCAGAATAAAGATATTCTTCCAACTCAGAATTACCTGAAAGACAACGGACTGAGTTTCACCAATGCCTTTACGAATACAAATATGTGTTCGTCTGCTCGCGCAACTTTCTTTACAGGTAAGTTTCCTGCTCAGCATGGTGTAGCCAATCTATTGGCAGATACGAACAACCCGGTGATCAATGATCAGACTCAACTAAATCCAGATCTGCCCAACCTAGCGACACTTCTTCAGGAAGCAGGCTATGCAGCAGACAACATCTTCTATAAAGGCAAGTGGCATATCAGCAAGTCGTTGACGCGTACTTTTGGGACTGCCGATCCTTCTGACGATGTTGAAGTCTACACTGATATGTCGCAATATGGATTTAACCAATGGGAGGGCCCAGATGCTGGGGGAACAGCCTCACATCCTCTCGGGGGTCCAAAAACGACTGGCACTCTTGACCCTAGGGTTGAGAACCCAGCAAACTATCCTGATGGATACGATGCCGGGTATACGCAACAAGCTGTTGACCTGATTAATTCGAGAAGCAATAGCGACGAACCATTTGTCTTAGTACTCTCCTTGGTCAATCCCCATGACCTTCTGACATATCCAGTGCCCGTTTTTGATTCCGACAACGGAGATGTCAACATTGATACCCAGAACATTCTATTCAAGCGCCTATTTGGCTACGACTTTAAAGACCTGATTGGTCCGAGCGGTAAGGTGCCAGGAATGAGCGAGAATCTACTACCAAATAATAAAGATGGAACGATTCCAGCCGACTACACAGAAAAGCCGCATCTACAATACGAGAATCTCCAGGGAATTGATAACTTTTTCCCAAAGCCTAAGACAGAGCTCGAAAGGCTTTCATATATCAATTTCTACTTGAATCTAATTGCTCGTGCAGATCAGGAACAGTATAGGGTAATCGAAGCTTTAAGGGAGAATAGCCTGATTGAAGATACGCTCATTGTAAAGACATCTGATCATGGAGAGATGGGCTTGGCGCATGGCGGGACTAGGCAAAAAGCAAATGTAGCCTATCAAGAAGCTGTACAGGTTCCATTACTCTGGTCACTTCCAGGTCATATCAAGCCGGGTAAGAGTTCGGCGGTGGTTTCACATGTAGATTTCCTCCCGACGCTCGGAGGCTTGCTTGGAGTTTCTAAGGAGAAAACAAAAAGCATGCAGTTAAGTGGAGTTGATTATTCCGCAGTGGTCGAAGGCAAACAGGATAAAGCCCAGAAGTATACCTTGTTCACATTTGACGATGTTTACACCGCTGGAGATCCATCCGATGTTTTCCCAACTACTTCAATGGATCCAGCAGAAACCTGGAATTACCAGGGCAAGAAGCAGAATCCAGCATACGGAATATTTGACAATCCGAATCGTATTTACATGATTCAGAATGAAGACTTTAAGCTTGTCCGTTACTACAGCGTCAAAGATCCAGGCAATCAAAAGCTGTGGCAAGAAGAATTTTATGATCGCAGGCCTAATGGCGGAGATTACTACCAGCCAACGGAGAAAGAGCAAAGCAAGGTATACAGAGCTACCGATCCGATAACTGGAGAGGAAGTACTAATTAATGCAGGGTTTCTATCCCAGGGTGAACTAGTGCCCGGCCTTTCAGATCTCAGAGTTGCGAAAGGATATAACTCTAGCTTTGCGCCTGCCCCTCTTGAGTTAAAGAATCTTTCGCCATGGGCAGAAGAAATTCGAAAGCTACAAGGCAAACAGACAATTGCGACATCAAAGCAGAAGAAAGCATATGAGAGGATGCGAAGGCAGCTTGATAATGCTGTTGCAAACAGACTAAACCCCATAGCACCAATGCCTGCCGTTGCTCCAGAGATTGTCAATGATAATGAAGGTAATCCCATCTTCAACCTGACTCCATCTCGGCTCGGCGGTGGTCTAACACAAGATCTTGAGATTGCCTTTACATCACGCAGCTCTCAGACTTACGCAGTTCAATACCTAGATACGTACATTAGCAGTAGTGGTGAAACCAACACTTGGGTGACCGCGGCTAGTGGTATAAAGGGGACCAATGGTCCGATCTACCAATACATCAAAGGGATACCAAACAACATCACTGCCGAAGAGGTTAGGGTACAGTGGATAGGATCATCTCTTACTGACTATCCCTCTAACGCTTTAGGTGGCTACATGCCATTTAGAGCTGACACAATCGGCACGGGTCTTTCACAATCCGATCCCAGCATGGCAGCAACAGCGTTCTCGAATTTTTTATGAGTGAGAAAACACCGGCAAGGCTAAGAAAGCCTAGATAGATAGATACTACAAGCCATCAGTAGCTCTCTAACCACTCAATTACCACGAAGCAATTGGAACAAGTTGAAGCCTTCATCGAAAAGGCCAAAAAAGATCCTAACCTACAAGCAAAGCTCTCCAGCTGCGCGCTAGAAAAATGGGGCGACAAGCATACACCACTTGATATAGATCATAAGAAAGTAATTGACATTGCGCGGGAGGAGGGATACGAGATAAGCCTCCATGATTTAATTAGAGCACAATGCGATCAGCTCAGCAAATTCTGGATGTTTGAAATGGAAAATTCTTTTGTCGGCAGAAGAAGCCTGGCCAGAATCCAGATGAGCACATCAATCAAGCCAGAGACAGGAGGCTGCTATGGATACTACTAAGGTCAGGTGAAATATTGAGTAGCAATAGCGAGAATAAACACTCTCCAACACTCAGATTAATTAATGTCAGCGTACAGGCCTTGATCCCGAGAGAATGAGCGAGACGTCACAAGGTTAGCGACCTAATAGCTGAACTGAACATCGACGGGGGTGACATCTTTCCTGAAACCGGGGGACTCTCCTGCCCCCAGACTGAAGATCGTTTGCTTAACAAGCACTGCGCGGCCTGATCGAGTCGCACCAGCTCGATGCATCCACGGCCCTTACTGCCCAAATGCAGCTGGCGGGGGAGGAGAATCGCAGGCCTTCTATGCCGATCTCACCGGATTTCGCGCACACAGCCCCCAGGAACTCAGGGGCCTGTGGCTCCATCGCGATCACTATTGGCACCAACAGTGGCTAGAGAAATCGATCACAACCCTCTCGGTTAGCAGGGCAGGTGCCGATCTCAGTCCAACTCGACTTACGGCTGAGACCTAACGGCTGGACTCGTGTCCTGCCTGGCTCTGGAGTGCTTGTGCATTAGAGGCTGGTTCCCACCGGGCCGTCAAACACCCACCTAAATCCCTCGTCTAGTCCTCGCGCTGCGTCAAGGATCTAGCCATGCGCCCCATTGGGGCGTCCTTGTCACATCCCTGCGGCTGGCCGTTGGGGGTGGGGTTCTCTGCCGTCCCCAGATGGCTGCCCCACTTTCCCGCTCTGCCCTCCGTGCCCGCGATGCCTTGGTGCTGCAGCACCTCTCCCTGGCTGATGCCGTTGCCTCAGCTGTAGCCCGCCGCTTCTTCCCTTTGGTTGAGCGGGAGGATCTGATCCAGGTAGCTAGAGAAGCCCTGCTCCATTCAGTCCTGCGCTGGGCCGCGTCCCTTTGCGTGGTGTAAAAGCTGAGGCCCGATTTCCCTGCTCCGAGAGTGAACAGGGTGGAATGACGAGTTGTCATTCATGAGGTGCAGTTGCACCTCTTTCCACCACCATGAATCCAGACGATTGACTTGT
>JAHLYR010000027.1:0-5000 GCA_025128025.1 Synechococcus sp. CS-1330 | reverse complement strand
CCGGGTGCACGTAGTCCGCATCTTCACAGACAATTCTATTTCGCCGAGCCTCTCTCCGAGACAGCGCCCAGATCGTTACGCCTTTCGTGCGGGTCGGAACTTACCCGACAAGGAATTTCGCTACCTTAGGACCGTTATAGTTACGGCCGCCGTTCACCGGGGCTTCAGTCGCCAGCTTCGCTTACGCTGACCAGCTTCCTTAACCTTCCGGCACTGGGCAGGCGTCAGCCCCCATACATCGTCTTGCGACTTAGCGGAGACCTGTGTTTTTGGTAAACAGTCGCCTGGGCCTCTTCACTGCGACCACCTTGCGGTGGCACCCCTTCTCCCGAAGTTACGGGGTCATTTTGCCGAGTTCCTTAGAGAGAGTTACCTCGCGCCCCTCGGTATTCTCTACCACCCCACCTGTGTCGGTTTCGGGTACAGGCCATGATGCCTTAACGGGTATAGGGCTTTTCTTGGAAGCATGACGTCACCAACTTCGCTGCCGTAGCAGCTCGCACTCACGCCTCAGCTCAAACCGTTTTCGCCGGTTCTCAACGCCTCGAACGCTTGGACCAGTAACCAACATCTGGCTTGGCTAGCCTTCTCCGTCCCCCTTCCCAAAACATCACAGGTACAGGAATGTTGACCTGTTGTCCATCGACTACGCCTTTCGGCCTCGCCTTAGGTCCTGACTAACCCTCCGCGGACGAGCCTGCCGGAGGAACCCTTAGGGTTTCGGGGCATGGGATTCTCACCCATGTTTTCGCTACTCAAGCCGACATTCTCACTTCCATGTAGTCCACGCCCGCTTACGCTAACGCTTCACCCCGCATGGAACGCTCCCCTACCATCGGAATCAATTAAGACTCAAATCCGCAGCTTCGGTACAATGCTTAGCCCCGTTCATTTTCGGCGCAGGATCGCTCGACCAGTGAGCTATTACGCACTCCTTTGAGGATGGCTGCTTCTAGGCAAACCTCCTGGTTGTCTGGGCAATCCCACCTCCTTTATCACTCAGCATTGATTTAGGGACCTTAGCTGGCGGTCTGGGCTGTTTCCCTTTCGACCATGGAGCTTATCCCCCACAGTCTGACTGCCTAGTTACACACAGGGTATTCAGAGTTCGTATCGATTTGGTACCGCTCTCGCAGCCCGCACCGAAACGGTGGCTTTACCCCCCTGCTGGAGCACTAGACGCTACGCCTCAACGTATTTCGGGGAGAACCAGCTAGCTCCGGGTTCGATTGGCATTTCACCCCTAACCACAGCTCATCCGCTGATTTTTCAACATCAGTCGGTTCGGACCTCCACTTGGTATCACCCAAGCTTCATCCTGGCCATGGTTAGATCACCCGGGTTCGGGTCTATAAACACTGACGATCGCCCTATTCAGACTCGCTTTCGCTATGGCTCCACCATTCCCGGTTTAACCTGCCAGTGCCTATAAGTCGCCGGCTCATTCTTCAACAGGCACACGGTCACCCGATTAGTCGGGCTCCCATTGCTTGTAAGCTCACGGTTTCATGTTCTATTTCACTCCCCTCCCGGGGTTCTTTTCACCTTTCCCTCGCGGTACTGTTTCGCTATCGGTCACACAGGAGTACTTAGCCTTACGAGGTGGTCCTCGCAGATTCACACGGAATTTCACGTGCTCCGTGCTACTCGGGATACAGCTAGGCCAACTTTGTTTTCGAATACGGGGCTTTCACCCTCTATGGCGCGCCATTCAAACGCTTCTTCTAACTCCGTTGGTCCACGTTGCTGTCCCACAACCCCGATGCTCGGAAGCATCGGTTTAGGCTCTTCCCCGTTCGCTCGCCGCTACTCAGGGAGTCGTTTTTACTTTCCTTTCCTCCAGCTACTAAGATGTTTCAGTTCGCTGGGTTGGCTCGTGCCGCCCTATGGATTCAGGCGGCCGTTCTAAGGGTTGCCCCATTCGGAAATTCCCGGATCAAAGCGTGTTTCCAGCTCCCCGAGACTTATCGCAGGTAACCACGTCCTTCATCGCCTCTGTGTGCCAAGGTATCCACCGTGAGCCCTTTGTAGCTTGACCAATTTCAACTCCCAGTTCTTCAGGCTGTTGAGGCCTATTCTCTCTAGATTCACCTACACTCAAAACTCAAATTACTTTGAGTCCCTCTTGCGGTTTGAATGCCAGGATCAAACTCCCAAACCCTCGGCGGGTTCAGAAGAAAACTGGAAGCTCTCGGCTCTAAAAACTCAATAGAATTTTCTTGATAACAGCTTTAAGCTCTATCCATTGCTGGATGAAACTCAAGCCAGAATCAAGCATCCATGAGATGCTTTATTTCCAGACTTTACCTATGCAGTTGTCAAGGTTCTGCTGACATTCAAACAGCCCTGTCTCCAGGGCAGGGTTGAATCCAGCGTCTTTTCAACCAACTAAACTAACCAGGCATCTGGTTAACTCGGAAAGAATGAAAAGAAGCTGAAATCTTCAGCGAACAACAGTCAAGATCACAAACACAGCAAAACTCCTTACCGCAAAACTTGCAGATACAGATTGAGGGATGAGCATCATCATTGGATGGAGGTTAGCGGACTCGAACCGCTGACATCCTGCTTGCAAAGCAGGCGCTCTACCAACTGAGCTAAACCCCCAAACACGAATGGGCCATCCTGGACTTGAACCAGGGACCTCACCCTTATCAGGGGTGCGCTCTAACCACCTGAGCTAATGGCCCAGGAGCTCTCGCCGCAACCTAGCTCGCCTTTCGGCTTGCCAGATCAAACACAAATAATAAAATGTGTGTTCTCGGCTTTACCCGCTGTGGGGTGACCTAGACAAAGTTTAGGAACTGAAATTAAGAAGTTCATCTCTAAACTGATTGCTCAGTTTTTCTTGAACGCTCAAATTGAGGTACCGATCGACCTTAGAGATGACAGAATCATGGCCTGAGAATAAATTACTCAGACATCACAATTAGTTATTGTATCCCTGTTAGGAGGTGATCCAGCCGCACCTTCCGGTACGGCTACCTTGTTACGACTTCACCCCAGTCATCAGCCCCACCTTCGGCATCCTCCTCCACAAGGGTTGGAGTAACGACTTCGGGCGTGGCCAACTTCCATGGTGTGACGGGCGGTGTGTACAAGGCCCGGGAACGTATTCACCGCAGTATGCTGACCTGCGATTACTAGCGATTCCTCCTTCACGTAGGCGAGTTGCAGCCTACGATCTGAACTGAGCCACGGTTTATGGGATTTGCTAGCTCTCGCGAGTTTGCTGCCCTTTGTCCGTAGCATTGTAGTACGTGTGTAGCCCAGGATGTAAGGGGCATGATGACTTGACGTCATCCACACCTTCCTCCGGTTTATCACCGGCGGTCTCTCTAGAGTGCCCAACTTAATGCTGGCAACTAAAGACGTGGGTTGCGCTCGTTGCGGGACTTAACCCAACATCTCACGACACGAGCTGACGACAGCCATGCACCACCTGTCACTGCGCTCCCGAAGGCACTCCCAAGTTTCCAAGGGATTCGCAGGATGTCAAACCCTGGTAAGGTTCTTCGCGTTGCATCGAATTAAACCACATACTCCACCGCTTGTGCGGGCCCCCGTCAATTCCTTTGAGTTTCACACTTGCGTGCGTACTCCCCAGGCGGAACACTTAACGCGTTGGCTACGACACCGAGGGGGTCGATTCCCCCGACACCTAGTGTTCATCGTTTACGGCTAGGACTACAGGGGTATCTAATCCCTTTCGCTCCCCTAGCTTTCGTCCATGAGCGTCAGTTATGGCCCAGCAGAGCGCCTTCGCCACTGGTGTTCTTCCCGATATCTACGCATTTCACCGCTACACCGGGAATTCCCTCTGCCCCTACCACACTCTAGTCTTACAGTTTCCATCGCCGAAATGGAGTTGAGCTCCACGTTTTAACGACAGACTTGTAAAACCGCCTGCGGACGCTTTACGCCCAATAATTCCGGATAACGCTTGCCACTCCCGTATTACCGCGGCTGCTGGCACGGAATTAGCCGTGGCTTATTCATCAAGTACCGTCAGATCTTCTTCCTTGATAAAAGAGGTTTACAGCCCAGAGGCCTTCATCCCTCACGCGGCGTTGCTCCGTCAGGCTTGCGCCCATTGCGGAAAATTCCCCACTGCTGCCTCCCGTAGGAGTCTGGGCCGTGTCTCAGTCCCAGTGTGGCTGATCATCCTCTCAGACCAGCTACTGATCGAAGCCTTGGTGAGCCTTTACCACACCAACTAGCTAATCAGACGCGAGCTCATCCTCAGGCGAAATTCATTTCACCTCTCGGCATATGGGGTATTAGCGGCCGTTTCCAGCCGTTATCCCCCTCCTGAGGGCAGATTCTCACGCGTTACTCACCCGTCCGCCACTAACCCGAAGGTTCGTTCGACTTGCATGTGTTAAGCACGCCGCCAGCGTTCATCCTGAGCCAGGATCAAACTCTCCGTTGTAGTTCACGTCCTATCGGCTTTCGCCTCAACCTGAATTGCTTCTCACCCGCTTTGACCCACTGGCGCAGGTCTCACAGTTGGAGCCCCTTCCTCTGACAGAAGGTTTCAAAGAGTGCATTCAGAAATTTCTTTCCTCTTGACTTTCCCGAATCCCAGATCCGGTCGCGCTCGCCTCTCCTATCGGCACACCAGCTCCTGTTTCCTCGTGAGAAGGCAACAAAAGCCAACCAACAGGCGCGTCACGCTTTGTTTCTTTTTGACGGGACCTCACACCTTCACTGCTATTTCCGTCACTAGCTGATCTCTCAGCTAAAAAATCAAAGCTCCAACACCCTCCCTCTCAGGCGGTGCAGGCTCCCTTAATCCGTGACGCAGTGAAAGCGTCAGTTCCTAAACTTTTTAGTTGTCCAGGTGCTTCCGCTTCCTCCCCCTCTCGGGAGTTCTCGGCGGAACGTCGCCTCTCAGCGACTCAGAAAACTTACAACACCGTCGGCTCTCGCCTTCTTCGCCGTAAGCCTGCTCGCTTCCGGGGCTTCCCCCCTTGCGCGCAGTCCAAAAACATATCACC
>JAHLYR010000026.1 GCA_025128025.1 Synechococcus sp. CS-1330 | reverse complement strand
TCGAGTACGACCGAGTACGACATCTACAGACCGCATTCGGCTCTCCAGGGGTGTAGGCCCCTGGAAGTCCTCCAGCAATGGAAAGCGGCCTGATCACCCATCAGCTCTCATAAAGACTGGAGCAGCAAAGGGGGTCACGTCGGCTCAGCCCAAGCTGGCCTCGATCCTGGCCACCTCCAGGCGGGTGGCGATCACGGCGTCGGAGTTGAGGCTGATCGAATCAATGCCCTCCTCAACCAGGAAGCGAGCGAAATCGGGATAGTCGCTGGGGGCTTGGCCGCAGATGCCGATCTTGCGGCCGCAGCGTTTGGCGCTTTGGATTGCAAGGCGAATCATGGCTTTCACGGCCGGATGGCGCTCGTCAAACAACTCAGCCACCAAGGCTGAATCACGATCCAGGCCCAGGGTGAGCTGGGTGAGGTCGTTGGAGCCGATCGAGAAGCCATCAAAGCGCTCAGCGAACGCCTCTGCTGCGATCACGTTGCTTGGCAGCTCGCACATCACATACACCTCAAGTCCGTTCTCGCCCCGCACCAGGCCGGAGCGGGCCATTTCCGCCAACACCCGATCCCCCTCCTCGGGGGTGCGGCAGAAAGGCACCATCGGGATCACATTGGTGAGTCCCATGCCATCACGCACCCGTTTAAGGGCCTGGCATTCGAGGGCAAAAGCAGCGCGGAAGGCGGGGGCGTAGTAGCGCGAAGCCCCCCGCCAGCCGAGCATCGGGTTCTCCTCGTTGGGTTCAAACGCAGCTCCCCCCAGCAGGCGGGCATATTCATTGCTCTTGAAATCGGAGAAGCGCAGGATCACCGGCCGGGGATAGAAAGCCGCGGCAATGCGGGCCATGCCCTGGGCCAGCAGATCCACGTAGTACTCGGCGGGGCTGGTGTGGCCGGCCGTCAGCTGGGCGATGGCCGCCCGCTGGGTGGGGTCTGCCACCCGCTCCGGTGCCAGCAGGGCCAGCGGGTGCACCTTGATGTGGTTGGCAATGATGAACTCCAGCCTGGCCAGTCCCACTCCGTCGCAGGGAATGGCGGCCAGGTTGAAGGCCTCCTCCGGATTGCCCACACTTATCAGGATCTGGGTGCGGGTGACGGGCAGATCGCCAATGGCCTGCTCCGTAACGCTGAACGGCAAGGTGCCCCGGTAGACCCGGCCCACATCGCCTTCGCAGCAGCTGATCGTGATGGCGTCGCCGTCCTGGATGCGCTGGGTGCCATCGCCGGTGCCGACGATGGCCGTAATGCCCATCTCGCGGGCAATGATCGCCGCATGGCAGGTGCGCCCGCCCTGGTCGGTGACCACGCCGCTGGCTCGCTTGAGGATCGGCTCCCAGTCGGGGTCGGTGCGTTCGGTGATCAGTAGGTCGCCAGCCTCAAAACGGCTGATTTCGCCGGGGTCTTTAATCACCCGGGCTACGCCGCTGCTCACAGAGGCGCCGATGGCGCGGCCGCTCACCAGGGTTTCGGCCTGGTGGGGCTCCAGGTGCCAGCTGCGCAGCACCGCCTGCTGCTGCCGCGACTGCACGGTTTCAGGACGGGCTTGGAGGATGAATAGCTCGCCTGTGAGGCCATCTTTGGCCCACTCGATGTCCATCGGCGTGGGGGCACCACGCTTAGCGCTGTAGTGACGCTCGATTTGGCAGGCCCAGCGGGCCAGGGTGAGGCATTCCTCGTCGCTGAGGGCGAAGCGGTTGCATTCGGCTTCCGGTACGGGCTCGTTTATCACCGTGATCCCCGCTTCCCCGTACACCATCCGGATCGCCTTGCTGCCCAGCCGCTTGCTGAGGATTGGCGCATAGCCCTGCTCAAGCGTTGGCTTAAAAATCAGCACCTCATCGGGGTTAACGGCGCCCTGCACCACGTTTTCACCGAGGCCGTAGGCGGCGGTGAGCAGCACCGCATCGCGGAAGCCGGTTTCGGTGTCGATGCTGAACATCACCCCAGCGCAGGCCAGGTCGGAGCGCACCATGCGCTGCACACCGATTGAAAGGGCCACCTCCAGGTGGTCAAAACCATTGAGCTGGCGGTATGAGATGGCCCGGTCGGTGAACAGCGACGCGTAGCAACGCCGGCAGGCCTGCAGCAGGGCTGCCTCCCCCTGAATATTGAGGAAGGTCTCCTGCTGGCCGGCGAAGCTGGCATCGGGCAGGTCTTCGGCGGTGGCGCTGGAGCGCACTGCCACGGCTGGCAAAACGCCATCTGGTGTTGCCAGCTCTCGATAGGCGGCCAGGATCGCTTCGCTTAGGTCTGCTGGCAGGTTGGCGTTCAGCAGCAGGTTGCGGGCGGCTTTGCCGGCGGCCTGCAGGGCACCGAGATCATCCGCATCCAGCCCGGTGAGCAGCTCCCCCAGCGGTTCGCTCAGGCCATTGCTGCGCAACAGGTGGCGGTAGGCGGCGGCTGTGGTGGCGAAGCCTCCAGGCACCCGTACACCCTGGCCGGCGAGCTCGCGGATCATTTCGCCGAGGGAGGCGTTTTTGCCGCCCACCTCGGCGATCGCCCCGATGCCAACTGCCGCGAACGGCACTACGAGCAGTTCGCGGCTGTTGGCATGGGTAGTTGGCATGGGTAGTTGGCAGCCACCTCTAAACTCTGGCGCCTTCTTGGGGCGTTGTCTTAACTGTGAAGCCAGCGATGCAGGCCCCACACCCCCTGCCGCTGGTTCGAAATGGGTGGCACAGTGGGCTGATGCTTTTTCGTTGCTCGCTAGTTTCTGTGTCTCGCTTTTCCCTTGCCTGGATCGCTGCTTCCGCCCTAAGTACCACCGCTCTGCTGGGAGCTCCTGTCTTCGCCCAGTCGCCTGGGGCTGCCGCCGCTGCGGCCAAGCCAGTCAGCCTTGAGACCATGAACGATCTGTCGCTCGCCGCCGCCGTCAACGTCTGTGAGCTGGCGGTGGAGCAGAAATTGGCCGTGCAGAACGCCGTGATCTCCAATGCCAAGGCGATCACCTACGTGGTGACCGCTGCCCATGGCGGTCAGATAGCTGGCAGCGGCAAGCTTGAAGCCGCTCAGATTATCAACGGCAGCATTGTGCAAATTGTGGGTCGGGTTAAGCAGGGTTGTTACGCCAAGATCACCGCCGCCGACAAAAAATTTGTGGACGAAGTGATCGCCCAGTACACAGCCCAGGCCACCAAGGCCCAGCCCAAGAAGTAAACCGCTTGCCCTTTGAATGGAGATCAGTCGGAGTCGGAAGACTCTGGTTTGCTCTCCGGTAGGAGTTGGGCCAGTAGCCCAGCCGCCATCAGCAATCCGCCCAAGCTAAGGGCCAGGGTTTTATTGCTCGCCGCGGGGCCCTCACTCCATACCCCCGCCGCCAGGAAGGCACCTCCCAGCAACAGGGAGGGCACCAGCACGATGCCCTTGGCGGTGCGATTCAGACTCATGGGCAGATAAGTGGCCGCATTCAGGCTGCGACGTTGGCACAGTCCGCGTTGCTATGGGATTCGGCTTGGGCAAGACCAGCTGCGATTAAACCGCTGCCCAGATCTGCTGATTGGTTTGTGCTGCCACGCGCCGGAGCAAGCGGCTGAACCCTTGCCAAAAGAACTCCCTGGTTTTGGCCCATCGGCCGCAAATTGACGCGGGTGTGGCGAGGAACGGCTTGGCGAAGCCAGGCCACTGCCTCAGCCTGCTGAGCTTCAGCTACCTCCACACAGGCCAGCTGCACCGTGTAACTACGGTTTTGGTCGCCTAGCTGAAGCAGGGTTGCCCCCCGCACCTGCAGCACCTCGGCTGCCAAGGCGGCTCCAGGCCAAACCAGTAAAACCGCAAGCAAAGCGGCGAGCCATCTCAAAGCTTGGCGCCGCAGCTGGGGCAGAACAGGTGGGCACTTTCGGTGGTGCTGCCGCAGGAGTGGCAATGGCGGCTGGTGTCGATAGCCAGCTCCGGATGGGATGGCAGCCCCACCATCTGGGCGTTGCTGGCGCCGGGGGGCACCATCGGATAGCAGTTCTCATTGCGGCGCACCTTGACATCGATGAAGGCAGGTCCGGGATGGTCAAGGGCCTCCTGCAGTTGCTGGCGCAGGTTGGCCCGTTCGTCGATGCGTACGCCTCGAACGCCGAAGGATTCCGCTAAGGCCGCGAAATTCGGCATGCCATTGGTCATTTCCGAGGCCGAGTAGCGCTCTCCGTAGAAGCTCTCCTGCCACTGGCGCACCATGCCCTGCCAGCCGTTGTTGATCACCACCACCTTCACAGGCAGATTGTATTGGCTGAGAGTGCCCAGTTCCTGAATGTTCATCAGGATGCTGGCGTCGCCGGCGACACAGATCACCTGCTCATCCGGGAAGGCGGTCTGGACGCCCATGGCTGCGGGCATGCCAAAACCCATCGTGCCAAGTCCTGCCGAGCTGATCCAGCGCCGGGGGCCATTGTGAAGAAACTGGGCGGCCCACATCTGGTGTTGGCCGACATCTGTGGTGTAGAAGGCATCTGGTGCCAGCTCCCTCAGGGCGACAATCACTTCCTGGGGGGCGATATCTCCCTCCGGATCGGGCACCACCAGCGGATAGTTCTGCTTCCAGCTGTCGATGCGCTGCAACCAGGCCTCGGTGCGGCCCTCCGAGCTGTCCTGGGCTGAGGCGGCCAGAAGGGCTGCCAGAGCGGCTTCGACATCGGCCACCAAGGCAACATCGGGTAGGCGGGTTTTGCCCATCTCCGCCGCGTCGATATCGATGTGGATCACCTGGGCCCGGGGCGCAAAGCCATCCAACCGACCTGTGACCCGGTCGTCGAAACGGGCACCGGTGGCAATCAGCAGATCGCACTCTGTGACTGCGAAATTGGCATAGGCGGTGCCGTGCATACCGAGCATGCCCACCGATTGGGGGTGCTTCTCATCGAAGGCTCCTTTGCCCATCAAGGTGGTGGTGACCGGCAGGCGGAAGCGTTCGGCCAGCTGTTTCACGGCGTCATGGGCACCGCTGCTGATAGCTCCGCCACCGACGTAGAGCAGGGGGCGACGGGCTTGGCGGATCAAGGCCAGGGCCGCTGCAACGGCCTCGGGGTCGGGGCTGGGTGGCAACTTGAATCCCGCTGGAATCGCCGAGCCCGGAGCCACCGGCGTGTAGTCAAATTCCTCGAGGCCGACGTCCTTGGGTACGTCGATCAGCACCGGGCCGGGCCTGCCACTGGCTGCAATCAAAAAGGCTTCAGCCACGATTCGGCCGATATCGCGGGGATCGCGCACCACCCAGGAGTGCTTAACGATCGGCAGGGTTATGCCGAAGATGTCGGTTTCCTGGAAGGCGTCGGTGCCAATCGAGGCCCGCGGCACCTGCCCGGTGATCACCACCATCGGCACCGAGTCCATCTGGGCGGTGGCTATGCCGGTGACCAGGTTGGTGGCTCCGGGCCCCGAAGTTCCAAAGCAGACGCCAACTTTTCCTGTGGCTCGGGCGTAGGCATCGGCTGCATGGGTTCCGCCCTGCTCATGGCGCACCAGGATGTGCTTCAACCAGCCACGGGACTCTGCCTTGTGCAGTTCGTCGTAGATGGGCAGGATCGCGCCGCCGGGATAGCCAAAGATGTGGCGCACTTCATGGCGATGCAGGGCGTCCATCAGGGCATAGCCGCCATTTACTCGCTGAGGAGCAAAAGCTTCAGCGGCGGTGTCATCACCACTAGTTGTGGCGGTTGCGGACTGGGCCGCAGAGGCGAGGGGCGTCAGCGTCACGGCTGCTGCAGGCCAATCAACTTGGCGGTTAACGGATTACGGCAACCCTAGTTGCCGGCGGCGCTTTCGGGGCAGCTGCCCGCCCGGGTTGCTGGCGCCTGCCGGCTGCCATAGCTCGCAGGATCTGGGCTGGGTCTAGCCAGCGGCCGCCATGGCGCATGCCCCAATGCAGGTGGGGACCAGTAGTGCGGCCGCTCATGCCCACATGGCCGATCAGTTGGCCCGTGCGTACGCCCTGGCCCTGGCGCAGCAGCACCTGACCACTGCTGTAGGTGCCGCCTGAAACCCGCCCGGACAAATGGCAGTAGATGTGCTCGTAATCGCCCGAACGAATCACCAGCCCCAAGCCGCAGCGTCCGTCGTTGATCACGTCCTGCACTGAGCCAGCCCACCAGTTGCGGATCGGCGATCCCATGGGTGCTGCGATATCCAGGCCGTAATGGGGCTCCACCCAACCCCAGGGGCCGGTGCGGGTACCGAAATGGCTTGTGTAGGCCAGGAAGCTGGTGACGGGGAAAACCCCCATTTGCCAGCGACTCTGGGCCAGCCCCGCCGAGCTGGACAGGGGTAGGCAGGCGCTGCCGCTGAATGCGACCGCCGCCGATAACAGTTTGACCTGTATTAGACGGCGCTCAGAGCAGGCCCAGCGCATGCAGGGGTCCCTTGCCACTGAGAAGTTCCACCAGAAAAGCGGAAAATCCCACCATCGCCAAGCGCCCATTCCAAACTTCAGAGCTGTTGTTCCAGCCCCAGGCCCATTTGTCCTGGGGGTAGAGCTTCACCTTGCTGGGCAATTCGGCGGCCTGGTCGAGGTTCACCTCGGGCCCAGCCATGGCCTGCTGCACCAGATCGGCCAAGCCGTTGATGAAAGCCGGGGTGGTGTCTAGGGCTGGTACACGCCGGAAATTGATGATGCCTGCCTCGGTCGCTATCTCCCGATATTCGATATCGATCTCCTCGAGGGTCTCAATGTGCTCGCTGACGAAACTGATCGGCACCACCACCAAATCCTTGATGCCAGCGGCTCCGAGATCCTGCAGGGCATCGTCTGTGTAAGGCCTAAGCCACTCCACCGGACCTACCCGGCTCTGGTAGGCCAGCGTGAAGGGATTGGCGAAGCCCAGATCACGACCAAGTCGTTCCATGATCAACTGGGCGCAGGCTTGGATCTCTTTTTGGTAAGGATCCCCCGCCTCCTCCACATAGCTCTTTGGCACCCCGTGGGCACTAAAAAACACATGGGCCTTTGAGGGCTCCGGGCATGCCTGGATTTCGCGGGCAATCAGGCCGGCCATGGCACCCACGTAGCCGGGGTCGTCGTAGTAGCTGCGAATGCAGCGGATCGGCAGCCGCGAAAAGCCACTGTCGGCCTGGCGCAACCGCTGCAGCTCGCGGAAACTCGAACCGCTGGTGCTGATCGAGAAGTGGGGGTAAAGGGGCAGCACCACCACCTCCTCAACCCCGTCGGCCTTGATGTCGGCCACAGCCGACTCGGTGAAGGGATGCCAATAGCGCATCGCCACATAGCTGGTGGCTTCGATGCCGCGAGTGCGCAGTTCGCTCTGGAGTTCGCGGGCCTGTTGCTCGGTGATACGCCGCAGCGGTGAACCACCACCAATGGAGCGGTACGCCTCTTGGGACTTGCCAGCCCGCAAAGTACTAATCAACCAGGCCAACGGTTTTTGTAGGGCTGGATTGGGCAACCGAATGATTTCCGGATCGGAAAACAGGTTGTAAAGAAACGGCCCAACGTCCTGGATACGCTCGGGTCCACCGAGGTTCAGCAGCAGCACGCCAACTTTGGCCATGCCCTCGTTCCGCGCGGCTCAGAGGCTGAGAGCGTAACGCTGCCGCTCCTCCCCTAGCGACCAAGGCGCAGGATCGATAACGTCAAGTTGTGTGCTGGAACGTCAGCCTCTGTGCTGGGCCCATGGCAAAAGCAGCGGTGGAGCTGGATCTGGCTGGGGCAGATGCCAGTGCAGCAGATGCCAACGCCAACTTGCATATCGGCCTCGCCCAGGCAAACCAGGCCCTAGCCCAGGCCGGTGTCTCCCTGCGCATAGAGCTGCGCGGCCAAAGGTTGGGCCTGCGCGGGCCCCTTCCCTGTCGCCGGGGCTCGGGCCGCCACCCGGTGCAGCGCATCAGTCTCGGGCTGCCTGCCGATACTGCTGGTCTTGGGCTGGCTAGGGAGCGGCTTAAAGAGGTGTTGCGTCAGCTGCAGCAAGGGCGCTTCGCTTGGAGTGCCTGGGGGGTTCAACAAGCTCAGCCACCTTCACCTTCACCTCCACCTCCACCTCCATGGTTGCCGGTAGCTAATCAGCCCGCCGCGGGCGATTTGCTGGGGTTGGCAGCTTTTGAAGCAGCGTTTTTTGCCGATCCCCGCCGCCGGCGCAACCCTGCCGGTTGTCGCACCACCTGGAGCAGCGCCTACCTGCCCTACCTGCGGCGCCTGGCGGCCGTTGCGGCCGAGCGCGACTTGCCCTTGGGTCTGCCCCTACTCGAAATGGCGCTAGAGAGCTACGCCGCCAGCAGTCGCAGCCGCCAGCAGTGCGGCACAGCCCTGGCCGCCCTGGCTCGCCACTTTGAGCTCGACCTGCCCGATAACTGGAGTGAGAGGGCTGCTGGTTATGGCCTACATGCGGCCCAGTTCCGGCGGCTTCCGGGTGATTCTCAGATTTTGTTGTGGGCCGAGCAGATACCCAATCCGGCCTGGCGCCTGGCCTACGGCTTGATGGCCACCTACGGCTTGCGCAATCACGAGGTGTTCTTCTGCGATCTTTCGGCCCTTGCCCCTGGTGGTGACCGGGTGATTCGGGTGCTGCCCACCTCCAAGACCGGTGAACATCAGGTGTGGCCGTTCCAGCCCGATTGGGTGGAGCATTTCGGCTTGGAGCAGCTGGGGGGCTCCCAGCCGCCCCTGCCAGCGGTGGCAACCGACCTGCGCCACACGACCCTGCAGCAGGTGGGCCGCCGGGTGGCTGAACAGTTTCGCCGCTATGAGTTGCCGATCACCCCCTACGACCTGCGCCATGCCTGGGCGGTGCGCACCATTCACATCGGCCTACCGGACACGGTCGCGGCCCGGATGATGGGCCACTCGGTGGCAATTCATACCCGCACCTATCACCACTGGATCACCCGGCGCGACCAGCAGCAGGCGGTGGATGCGGCCCTGGCCCGTCACCGCCAGAGTGGCGTCACCGCTTTGGTAACTCCGTGAATCAGCACCCCAGCAATCAAGCCTCAAGCCTTGATGCGGCCGCGGCGGAGTTGGGTCCCGGCGGTGATCTGGCGCCAGAAGCTGATCAGGACGGCTATCGCCGCCGCATGGCCCGTCGCAAGGAGGTGCAGCAGCAGCGGGTGGGTGAGCGCAACCTGGAGAAAGGCCTGGTGCTGGTGTTCACCGGCGACGGCAAGGGCAAGACCACGGCGGCCCTTGGCCTGGCACTGCGCACCCTGGGTCACGGCGACCAGGTGGCGGTGGTGCAGTTCATCAAGGGGGGCTGGCAGCCCGGGGAGGCAAAAGCCCTGGAGCTGTTTGGCGAGGCGCTGCACTGGCACGCCCTGGGCGAAGGCTTCACCTGGGAAACCCAAGACCGCGAACGCGATCGTCAGCTGGTGCAGCAGGCCTGGGAGCAGTCGTTGGTCTACCTCGCGGATGCCAGTCGCAAGCTTGTGGTGCTCGACGAGGTAAACGTGGCCCTCAAGCTCGGTTACCTGGGGATTGAACAGGTGCTTGCCGGACTGGACCTGCGGCCGGAGCTCACCCACGTGGCCCTGACGGGCCGGGGCGCGCCGCCGCAGCTGCTGGAGCGGGCCGACTTGGTGACCGAAATGAAGTTGGTTCGCCACCCCTTCAGGGAGCAGGGGGTGAAGGCTCAACGGGGGATTGAGTTCTGAGCTTGGCCGAGGCGGCAGGTTAATTCGCAAGCCCGTTGCTACGCTCCGGCAGATCAGGGGTATCAATGGGCTTCAAGCGCGTTCTCCTCAAGCTCAGCGGCGAAGCGCTGATGGGTGAGCAGGGCTATGGCATCGATCCTGAGATCGTGCAGTCGATTGCTTCCGATGTGGCTGCCTGCGTTGCCGGTGGCACCCAGCTGGCGATCGTGGTGGGGGGGGGCAACATCTTCCGCGGCCTGAAGGGATCGGCCGCTGGCATGGATCGGGCCACCGCCGACTACGTCGGCATGCTGGCCACGGTGATGAATGCCATCACCCTTCAGGACGGCCTGGAGCGGGCCGGTGTGCCCACCAGGGTGCAGAGCGCCATCTCGATGCAGGAGGTGGCCGAGCCCTACATCCGCCGTAAGGCGATCCGCCACATGGAAAAGGGCCGGGTGGTGATCTTCGCTGCCGGCACCGGTAATCCCTTTTTTACCACCGACACCACCGCCGCCCTACGGGCTGCTGAAATCGGCGCCGATGTGGTGTTCAAGGCCACCAAAGTGGATGGGGTCTACAACAAAGACCCCAATAAGCACGCCGATGCGGTGCGCTTCGAGAGTCTCTCCTTCCTGGAGGTGCTCAGCTCCGAGCTGGAGGTGATGGACGGCACCGCCATTGCCCTCTGCAAGGACAACTCCATTCCAATCGTGGTGTTTGACCTGTTCGGCCCCGGCAACATCGGCCGCGCCGTGGCCGGAGACCCGATTGGTACCCGTATTCACCCCTGACGCCAGCCATGGATTTGGAAGCCAGCATGCGCAAGTCGTTGGAATCGACCCAACGCACCTTCAACACCATCCGTACCGGTCGAGCTAACCCCTCCCTGCTCGACAAGATTTCCGTGGAGTATTACGGCGCTGAAACGCCGCTGAAATCTCTCGCCACCATCTCCACCCCTGATTCCCAGACGATTCAGATCCAGCCCTTTGATGGTGGTTCGATGGGCCTGATCGAAAAGGCCATCTCCATGAGTGACCTCGGTCTCACCTGCAACAACGACGGCAAGGTGATCAGGATCAACATCCCACCCCTCACAGAAGAGCGGCGTAAGGATTTCTGCAAGCTGGCTGCCAAATACGCCGAGGAGGGCAAGGTTGCCCTGCGCAACGTGCGCCGTGACGCCATCGACAGGGTTAAAAAGCAGGAAAAAGACGGCGATCTCTCCGAAGATCAGAGCCGTGACGAGCAGGAGAAGGTGCAGAAGCTCACCGATAAATTCATCGCTGAGCTTGAGAAGCTCCTTGTTACCAAGGAAGCTGACATCCTCAAGGTGTGACTAGCTCGCCGGCTGGCGTGGCTGATGTCGTGGTGGTCGGCGCTGGTGCGGCTGGCGCTGCTGCTGCCTTCCACCTAGCCGCTAGCGGTTTAGAGGTGCTGCTGCTGGAGCGAGCCAGCTTCCCCCGATCCAAGCCTTGCGGTGGTGGTATAGCGGCCTCGATGCAGGGGCTATTTCCCTTCGATCTCAGCCCTGCCGTTGATTCGGTGATTGACCAGGTGCGCTTCACCTGGTGCCTTGGCGACCCGGTCACGGCGGTCCTGCCCGGTGATTCGCCCTTCTGGATCGTGCGCCGCTCCGTGCTCGATGCCTATTTGGTGGAGCAGGCCCAGGCCGCTGGAGCCACTTTCCTGACTGGGGTGGCGGTGGAGAGCCTGCAGCGCGCAGGCGATTGCTGGCAGCTTCAGGCTCGCGGGCCGGAGGGGAAACCGTTGCAGCTACAGACCCGGACCGTGGTCATCGCCGATGGCTCAGGCTCCCTGTTGGCGGCCCGCCATGGCCTTGGTCCAAGCCAGCCCCGCTACGCCGAAACGGTGTCGGTGGAGGTGGATTGCGAGGTGAGCGACCCGAGCACGGCCCGCTTTGAATTTGGCCTGGTGCGCCACGGTTTTTGCTGGACCTTCCCCCGCAAGGGGGGCTACAGCATTGGCGTGGGCACCTTCATCGGTCGAGACCCCGCCAATGCCGACGCGGTTCTCAGCCAGCTGCTGCCCAGCCTCGGCCTGCCGCCGCAGGCCGGCGTTCGCCAGCCTGGCCGCCTACGCATCTGGGATGGCCACCACCCCTTGCATGGCCAGGGTGCCAATGCCGGTTTGGTGGTGGTGGGCGATGCCGCCTCCCTCTGCGATCCCTTCCTGGCCGAGGGGCTACGGCCCGCCCTGATCAGCGGCTGCAGGGCCGCAGAAGCTCTGATTCCCTGGCTGGCCGGTGATAGTCAGGCCCTGGCGGGCTACACCAATCGCATGCGGGCTGAATGGGGCGCCTCGATGGCCTGGGGCAAGCGCATCGCCCAGGTGTTCTACCGGGTGCCGCGGGTTGGCTACCAACTCGGCATAAAGCGGCCAACGGCTCCCCAGCGCATCGCCCAGATCCTTTCCGGCGAGATGGGCTATGGCGATATCGCCCAGCGTGTGATCCGGCGACTGCTGTTTCAGCGCAATTGAGGGTCGGGTCAGATCTTGGTGCAGTCCTTGAGTTGGCGCAGCCGCTGGTCGATTGATCCCAGCAGCTCAATCGCAAACATCGGCGATTCCTGCACGGCAAACAGGAATTTTTCACGGTTCATCACGAGCACCTTGCAGGTGGTTAGGGCCTTGGCATTGCCGTAGCGGCGGTGATCACTGGTCACCAAGGCGCCTGCCCCGAATACATCGCCGGCGTTGATCTGTTCGTGACCTTGGTCGCCGTTCCAGCTGAGCTGAACCGATCCTTCAAGTAGGCCAAACATGCAGTCGCCGGCCTCTCCAGAGCTAAAAATTAGCTCTCCGGGCTCAAGCTTGACAACCTCACCATTGCTGGCCAAGGCGCGCATGGTGTCGAGGGCGTTCACGAGGCCGCTATCCAGTACTGATTAGTCAGTGTGGCTTACCTCGGTTAAGCCTGGTTCAAGCCGGTCCCCACCAGGACAGCAGCCCCTTCCAATTCACCAAGGCGGTGGGCTAGCTGGGCTTCTAGGGATTCGATGGCCTTGCAGAAACCACGGATGCCCTCATCGAGTTTCTCGGTGGCCATTGGATCGGCGGCCAGCATCTGACGGAAATGATCTTCGTCTAGGTGGATCTGGGCGTCGGTGGGGGCGGGGTCGAAGGCGTTGAGCTTGCGCTCTAGCTCGCCATCGGTGTGGCGCAGCCGATCAAGCAGCGCCGGCGAAATCGTCAGCAGGTCGCAACCGGCCAGTTCAATGATCTCTTCAATGTTGCGGAAACTGGCCCCCATCACCTCGGTCTTGTAGCCGTAGGTCTTGAAGTAGTTGAAGATTTGGGTTACGGAGATCACACCGGGATCTTCTGGGCCGGGATAGCCATCGCGGCCGCTGCTCTTTTTGTACCAATCGAGGATCCGCCCCACAAAGGGAGAGATCAGGGTGACGCCGGCTTCCGCGCAGGCGACGGCCTGGGCGAAGCCAAACAGAAGGGTGAGGTTGCAGTGGATACCTTCCCGTTCCAGTTGTTCAGCTGCGCAAATACCTTCCCAGGTGGAGGCCACCTTGATCAGTACCCGGTCGTTGCTGATGCCGGCTTGGTTGTAGAGGCCTATGAGTTTGCGGGCCTTGGTGATCGTTGCCTCGGTGTCGTAACTGAGGCGGGCGTCAACTTCAGTGGAGACGCGCCCTGGCACGATCTTGAGGATCTCCTTGCCGAAGGTGATGCAGATCTCATCGAGGGCTTCGCGCACCACCGCATCGGCGCCAGCATCGGCACCCATCACCTGGCGCGACTCCTGCAAGGAGAGATCTATCAGATTCTGGTAAGTGGGGATCTGGGCTGCCGCCAGGATCAGCGATGGGTTGGTGGTGGCGTCGCGGGGCGTGAACTGCTTGATCGCGTCTATGTCACCGGTGTCGGCGACCACCACGGTCATGGCGGCGAGTTGGTCGAGCAGGTTGGCCATTGGCTGGATGAGGGGGGCTGATGGCGGAGCATCGACCCGGGTTACAGCCAAGCTAGCCAGCGTTTTCGGGTTGTCTCAGCAGCAATGCCTTAACTTGAGGGAACGGCCACAGGCGCTCAGGCGCGTGGCCTAGAGACTGCTCTCTGCAGCTCCTTGGGGCGGGAAGGGGGGATCCGCTCCAGCACCAGCAGGGCGTCGATGATCTGGCGCGCTACTGGCGCTGCCACCGTGGAGCCGAAGGTGTTGCCCCCCTTGGGCTCATCCACCACCACCAGCACCACGTAGCGGGGATCGTCGATGGGGAGGTGGCCTACAAAGCTGGTGATCAGGGCCCCTGGGATATAGACACCACGCTCAGCTTTCTGGGCGGTGCCGGTCTTGCCGCCGATGCGGTAACCGGGAATCTTCATACCCAGGCCGCTGCTGTTGTCCACCACCGATTCCATCCAGGCCATCACCGTGCGGGTGACCCCGGGATCAAGCAACTGAAGACCACTGCCGCCGGGTGCGCTGGCTAGGGCATCGCCGGAGCGCAGTCCGCGGGTGATGTGCGGACTCACCAGACGGCCGCCGTTGGCAAGCATGGCGTGCAGTTGCAGCAACTTCAGCGGGGTGAGGGAAAACCCCTGTCCAAAGGCGGCTACAGCAGGTTCGATCGCCTGGCCGGTGAAATCCTTCCGCGACTTGAGCTCGCCTGCTACCGCCCCGGGCAGGTCGGTGTCGGGGGTTTCGTCGATCCCCATACTGCGCAACCAGTGCCAGAAGCGATCGCGCTTCACCTGGGCCATGGCCCTCACCATGCCGACGTTGCTAGACACCTGTAGAACGGTAGGGAAATCAATTAAGCCATTAGCCTTTTTGTCGTGGTTGAAGATTGGCCAGCCCCCGATGCTGAGCTGGCCGGTGTCGGCAACGCGACCATTTGCCTCAATGGCTTTTTCCTGTAGGGCCACCGCCAGGTTGATCGGCTTGAAGGTGGAGCCAGGTTCGTAGAGGTCCTGCACAGACCATTCGCGGAACAACCCTGGATTAAACGTCCAGAACTTATTGGGGTCGTAGGTGGGTGTGGAAGCCAGCGCCAGCATTTCGCCATTGCGCACGTCCATTACCAGTGCCGCGCCGCGCTTGGCGTTCCACTTTTTCACCTGCTTTGCCAATGCCTGAACAGCTACCTGTTGCAAACGGGCGTCAAGGGTGAGCTGCAGGCGTAGGTCGTCGCCGTAGAGAGAGCCGGCCGTTAGGCCAGCGGGAAGGGGGGTGCCATCAGCACCGCGTCGCATCTGCACGGCCGTCTCCTGGCGCTTGAGATCACTGTCGCGGCTTTGCTCCAGGCCAGCTTGGGGAACGCGTTCCAAATTGAGAAAGCCGACCACATTGGCGAAAAGGGAGCCCTGGGGATAGATCCGGTGTGGATAGGCCTCCAGGTCGAGACCACTAATGCCCAATTGGCTTACCCGTTCGGCCGTTTCGGGGTCGAGGTCGGTGCGCAGTTTCACCCCGCTGGGCCGGCCGGCCATGGTTTGCAGCAGAACTGGCTCGGGCTGGGCAAGCACTGCCGCCAGCTTTCCGGCCACCTCATCTGCCGTGCGGATCTTCTGGGGGTCGTCGCCTGGGAAATTGAAGTAACGGGGATGGGCCCAGAGCGTGAAGCGCTGCTCATCGAGTGCAACAAGACGGCCATTGCGATCGACGATCGTGCGCCGCTTGCCGATGGGCTTAGTGGTTTGGGTCTGGATGGCATGGGCACGGGTCTGCAGGTTGGTGGCATCCACCACCTGGAGCCAGGCCAACCGACCAGCCAGGCCAACTAAACCGGCACAGAGCAAGCCATAAACAGCAACCAGGCGTCCGGCGGGCACAGGTTGGATTGCTACTACCCGCTGCTGGGACCGGCGAGGAGACTGAACCTGACCCCGCTGACGGCTGTTGTTCATAGGAATGTTGCCATCAGTAGCCCGTCCTGATCTGGCGCAGGGGCAGGCTGCTCAGCAGTGGTAAGCCGATTGGGCCTGACTCCACGCTTGGGGCCGGCAGGTATATGAGTTTTTCGCTGCTGGTGGGTACCAGCCAGCCTGGACGCTTCACGGCGCCAAGGTGGTGCTGTTCCAGCAGGGCGGCAGATTCCTGCAGCTTGTGCTCCAGAACCTGGGACGACTCCATCTGCTGGTAGCTGACACCCCATTGGTTTTGCCAGTGCAGGGTTAG
This sequence comes from Synechococcus sp. CS-1330, assembly GCA_025128025.1. Classification (GTDB taxonomy): domain Bacteria; phylum Cyanobacteriota; class Cyanobacteriia; order PCC-6307; family Cyanobiaceae; genus Cyanobium_A. The sequence continues at coordinate 40,906 of JAHLYR010000026.1, read as the reverse complement.
GGCACTGAGGGCAAACATGCAGATTCCCAGACCAGCCAGGGTGCCATCGGTGGCCCTGTGCAGGTTGGAGATCCAAGGTGCACGGCGCTCGATTTTGCGGCCCGAGAGCGAACCCTGGATCAGCTTGAGCGTGCGTTGCTGCAGCTTGGGACTTGGATTTGTACCTGCAGTCACGCTGCGCACTGGAGCCTGCCGAGGCGATAGGGAGGCAACCAAGGGAGCAGGTAAAGCACTGCGCGATTGAACCATCCTTGGCGCCTAGCAGCAAGGGTTGGCAGACACTCAGCCAGCAAGTAACAACAGATTGGCAAAGGTGAGGCCATTCCAAAGGCTGTGCATAAGCACGCTGGGCCCGAGCCGTCCGCTCTGCAGCCGGAGCCAGCCCAGCCCTAGCCCCAACACGAATAAAGGGGGAAGTTCTCCCAGGCTGAGGTGGGCGATACCGAAAAGCAGGGCGCTCACCACCACGGCAGCCATCCCCCCCCAGCGCTGGGCCAGCACCGGCAGCAGCACCCCCCGGAAAAGGGTTTCTTCAAATAAAGGTGCCAGCACCAGGGCCGTGATGGCGAAACAGAGCAGGGCAAGGGGATTAGCGCTGTTGAGCACGAGCTCAAGCAGGGGATTGCTGCCGCCGGGATCGCCAACTAAGCGCTCCAGTAGCCATCCCACCAGGGCTACGAGAGGCAACACCAGCAACACCTGCAGCAAAGCTCGGCTCAACGCACTGGCCAGCGGCTGCCAGTGCCACTGCAACCAGCCTCCCTGGGGCTTGGGTCCATGGGGTCGCAGCTGGCTCCATAACAAGACCAGTGGCGCTGCCATCAGGCCGCTGTATAGCCCCAATACCAGCAATCCCTGTTGTAGGGCAGGCTGACCGGCCAACGGCTTGAGCAGCCCCTGCAACAGCGGCGCCAGCACCAGGGGCATCACCAGCTCGCCCAGCACCACGAATCCGCCAGCGATCAGCAGGGTCACCTCCGCCAGGGTGAGAGGTGGCCCTACCAGGGGGGCGGGCGGAGCTGCCTTGCCGCGCCAGCGCAGCCACAGTTCACGGAGCAGCAGGGCTGAGCCAAATAGCAGCAGTAGCACCGGCATTACGGCGGTTCCGAATAGGCGCAGCACTGCTACCTGCTGGGCGACGCGATCTCCACAAGCAGCTTGGGGATCGCTTAGGGCTTGGCACACCAGTTGGCTGCTCAGGGGAGACAGGCCCCAGCCCCTAAGTAGTTGCTCCAGTGCCGCTTGCTCTGGGGCGCTGGTGGCGGTTCTGGATGCTGGCTCGAGCAGGGCCTTGAGCAGTAGGCGCTGCTCAGATGGCACCTGCTGATTTAGTTCTTGCAGCCGCTGGCGTGCTGCACTCCCCTGGCCAGCCTGAAGCTCCAGTAGGGCCAGTTGCAGCTCTTGCTGCGGTGCTGGCGGCACGGGATTGCCATCCAACTGTTTCTGCAGATCAAGGCGCAGGGCTTCGAGGGGCTGGGCGCCGGTGAGGGCTTGGCGCAGGCCAGCCGGCAGTGCTGGTGCTGCCAGAGCGGTCAGCTCCAGTTGGCGCAGCTCCAGGGAATTGCCCACAGATGGGCGTTGCAGGCTGTCAACCAGGCCAGTGATCCAAAGCAGGCCACTGAGCACCAGGCTCAGCAGGGCAAGTCCAGTGGTCCATCGGGCGCTCTGGCGGGGTTGCGGGGGGGGACTGGCGTTCAAACGCAGGCCCTCCAGGGCGCACCGGTGTCGGGATTCTGGCCCGCACCCCTCCCATACGATGGGATCTGAGCAGCGACGAGCCCGTGCCCCTTCGGATTGTGTTGGTGCGCCATGGGCTGAGCAGCTTCAATTTGGAGCATCGGATCCAGGGCCGCGACGACCTGTCGAGCCTGACGGCAACTGGCCAGAGCCAGGCCTGTGCCACAGGAGCGGCCCTGCGTGATCTGACCTGCGCTGCTGCCTACTGCTCCCCTTTGCGGCGAGCCGCTGAAACCGCCCGACTGCTCCTAGCCGAGCAGGGCCAAGGCCTGGTTGCCGAACAGGCGGACGGGCTGTTGGAAATTGATCTGGCCCCCTGGAGCGGTCTGCTGCGACAGGAGTTGCGGGAGCGCTACCCCGAGCAGGAGCAGCAATGGCGCCAAGCCCCTGAGTTGCTTGAACTGCAGCGCCCCGATGGCAGCGCTTACCTGCCTTTGCCGGAGCTGATGGCCCAGGCCCAGCAGTTCCGCCATTTGCTTTTTGATCGCCATGCCGCCGCGCTAGCTGACGATCAGGCCCCTCCCCAGACCGTGCTCTTGGTGGCCCATAACGCCATCTTGCGTTGCCTGTTACTAGCCCTGCTGGAGCTGCCCCTCAGCGGCTTCCGCCGGCTGCGGGTCGACAACTGTTCCATTTCTGTGCTCAATGTCAGCAAGGGCGGCGTCCAGGTGGAGTCGCTCAATGGGGTGGCCCACCTTGGTGAGCCCCTGCCCCCTAAAGCTTCAGGCGCCCGACTGCTGTTGGTGCGTCACGGCGAAACCGACTGGAACCGAGAGGGTCGCTTTCAGGGCCAGATCGACATTCCCCTCAATGCCAACGGACGCTCCCAGGCCGAGGCCGCTGGCAGTTTTCTCGCCCCGGTGAGCATCGATCGCGCTTACACCAGCTGCATGGCCAGGCCGCGCCAGACGGCTGAGGCAATCCTCTCTAGCCATCCTGGTGTGCCCCTTACCAGCAGCACCGGCCTGGTGGAGATCGGCCACGGCCTCTGGGAGGGCTGCTTGGAGCATGAGATCGCCGCAGGTTGGCCCCAGCTGCTGGCCGATTGGAAGCGGGCACCCCACACCGTGCAGATGCCTGATGGGGAGACCCTCCAGGAGGTATGGGACCGCTCTTTAACCACCTGGGCTCGCATCGCTGCCAGCCTCCGCGCTGATGAAACGGCCTTGGTGGTGGCCCACGACGCGGTCAACAAGACCATCCTGTGCGGGCTGCTGGGCCTGCAACCCGCTGACATCTGGGCCATTAAGCAGGGCAATGGCGGTGTCACGGTGATTGATTACCCCGAGGGTCCAGCTGGCCGTCCTGTGGTGGCCGCCATGAACCTCACCTCCCATCTTGGAGGCGTGTTGGACCGCACCGCCGCCGGTGCTCTCTGAATTTTGACTCTTCCCCTCTGGCTTCACCAGGTTCAGCTGCTCACCGGTCCTGGCCAGCCGCTCACTAGCGCCGATGCCCTGATCGATAGGGGTGGCGAGCTGCTCCTCTGGGGAGAAGAGGCCAGCCAGCGGGCCCAGGCCCTTGGCCTCAGCCCCACCGACGCCCGTTCCTGGCTGTTAGCCCCAGTGTTGGTTGACCCCCACAGCGTGCTGGAGCAACCTTGCGGCGGGCGAGCGGAAGATCTGGCCAGCTTGGCGGCCGCCGCTGCGGCTGGCGGCTACGGCACCGTGGCCCTGCTGCCCTGGGCTACTCCCTGGCGCGATCGACCGGAGCGGCTTGGTTTGGAGTGGGCTGAGCCGATGCAATTACTGCTTTGGGGCAGCTTCAGTCTGGAGGGTGCCGATCAGGAGCTGGCCCCCCACGCCGATCAAATCGCTGCCGGTGCCATTGGTTTGGCCTGCGCTGAGCAGCAGCCACCGTTGGCTTTGCTGGAGCGGGGCCTGCTGCTGGCGGAGATGGGCAGCCGGCCCGTGCTAGTAGCCCCGCGCGATGCGGGCCTTAGCTGCGGTGGCTTCGTGCGCGAAGGAGTTGATGCTCTTCGGGCGGGCTGGCCCCTTGATCCGGAGCTCAGCGAAACCCTGCCGCTGCAGAGCCTGCTCAGCCTGGCTCAGGCTCGTTCCGCAGTGGCTATGCGGCTGATGAACCTATCCACAGCCGCTGGGGTGGATCTCTTGGCCCAGGCCCCCAGGCGGCCCCTGGCCAGCGTCAGCTGGTGGCACCTGCTAGCTGATAGCGGCAATCTCCACCCCACCGAGGAGGGCTGGCGCCTGCGGCCCAGTTTGGGAACTCCCGCTGATCGCCTGGGCTTGCTCGCTGGCCTAGAGCAGCGGCTGCTTTCGGCCGTGGCCGTGCACCATCTGCCGCTTGATGCGGAAGAGCAACTGCTCCCCCTCGATCAGCGGCGGGCCGGAGTGGCCGGCCATGGCGCCCGCCATGGGCTTGTGCTGCCGCTGTTGTGGCAAGAGCTTGTGGAGCGCCGCGGCTGGAGCGTGGAGCTGCTCTGGCAGGCCCTGAGCTGGGGAGGCTCCGAGTTGCTGGGGCTGCCCCCCGAGCAATTAAGCCAGGGAACTCGCCGCTGGCTGCTGTTCGACCCCCAGCACCCCTGGAGCTGGGAACGGGGTGAATCCTTGTCGATGGCAGCCAACCAGCCTCGCTTGGGCCAGTCGGTATGCGGGGCCGTGCGGGCTACCGGCCTGCAGCCGGCTGATCACTGGAGCTTGTGACTCCAAGGGCACCGGTTTGGTTGAAGGGGTAAAAGCGCCAGAAGGCCCGACCGATGATTTCGCTTTCGGGTAGGAACGCTCCCCCAGGCCAGAAGCGGCCATCCCAGCTATTGGCCCGGTTGTCGCCCAGGGTGAGCACGTGGCCAGCTGGAACGACGGCATTCAAGGTTCGGCATGGACCCATGCCTTGGCTATCTACGGGGCAATCGCCTTGGACGTAGGGCTCGGCCAGCCTCTGGCCATCGATGAACACGTGACCCCTTGGATCCACCACAACCCTCTCACCGGGAAGAGCTACAACCCTCTTGATGTAGGCGTCGCAGGCAGGGTTGGCAACCCCGGGCAGGCTGCCCAGGAGCGGCAGATTCACCAGCAGGCAACGCAGGGGATTGGAGCTTGATCCAGCTGCCAGCACCGGGTCAAAGCGGTGGGGTGAATGGAATACGACGATCTCGCCGCGCCGCGGCGAGCGCTGGCGATAGCTCAGCTTTTCCACCAGTAGGCGGTCCTGAAGCTGCAGTCCTGGCAGCATCGAACCCGAGGGGATGTAGCGAGCTTCCACCAGAAACTGGCGAATACCTAGTGCCACTGCCAGGGTGATCAGCACGCTGCGCCAGAAGGCCCAGGGGCTCTCTTGGGGTGACTGTTCGGGCTGGATCAGGGAGGGGTTGGGACTGCCGCCCTCCTGATTGACAACCTGACCACTCTCTGGACTGTTGGAAGGGCTCAAGACAGCAGATCTCCTTTGTTCAGGTTCACCGAACCAGACAGGGCAGATTAGGCACAACCACCACCCCGCCAAAGCCCATGGCGTCCCCTCGCTGGCAAGATCGCACCAAGTCGGCATCGGCTGAGCCAGTGGGCCGCTGGATGCTGGGTTGGGACCGCTTTGTGGCGGTGTGGGCCAGCGTCAACCTGCTGTGGGTGGCCTTCGATATCACCTACGTGCCGCTGCGCACCTTCTGGCTGCAGCGCAACCTCTACCCGATCCCCTCGGTGCCCCTAGTGGTGCCCCTCAGCGTCATCCCGGACGTGACCCCCCTGGTGGATCCGATCAAGGGCATTGAGCCCCACCGGGAGACCCAGGCCTACCTGGAGCAATTTCGCCAACTCGATGCAGCCCTGCTATCCCTACCTGCCGGTCAGGCACCCCAGCCCCGCCAGGTGCTGCTGCTGAATCGTCAGGCCCAACTCACGGCCCAGCTGATTGATAGCAATCCATTTCTGGCTTCTGAGGCCTCCGGAACCCTGGAGAAGATCAAAAATCGCTTGCGGCAGCGAGCGGACCGGGATTCCGCTCGACAAGCCTCCAGCCTTTTGCTTAGTCCAGAGCGGATACAAGCCAGCGGCTGGAGCCAGGAGCGGCGCTTCTGGAACGATCAGGTGCTGCCGCTGGTGGCCACCAACTACTGGCGCTCGATCGATGAAAACGGCCGACCCACAGACCACTTCTGGCGCATCGACCTGCTGCTGTTTCAGAGCGTCTTTGTTCTAGACATCCTGTTGCGGCTGATCCGGCTGCGGCGCCGGCTGCCGGGCCTGAGCTGGGGTGATGCCCTGTTGCGCCGTTGGAGCGACCTGCCCCTGCTGCTGCCCTTCTGGCGCTGGCTGCGGCTGGTACCGGTGCTTGAGCGCCTGCAGACCTCCGGCTTGGTCAATTTTGAGCCGCTGCGGGCCGTGGTGAGCCGGGGGGTGGTGGCGCTGCTGGCGGTGGAGCTGTTTGAAGTGCTGTCGCTGCAGATCCTCGATGGCACTCAGGGGTTGATTCGCTCGCGGCGCTGGCCCCAACGGCTGCGAGCCCTGCGCAGCCATCAGAGCGTGGCCAGCAGCAGCGACGAGCGGGCGCTGGTTGAGCTGGTGAGGATCTGGGCGCCGCTGCTGCTGAGCCGGGTGGCACCGAAGCTTGCGCCGGAGCTGCAAGGTTTGCTGGGATACAGCCTGCGTCAGAGTCTCGAGCGCACCGTGGTGCCGGCACCGTTACGCCAGTTGCAACCGCTGCTCCAGGTCGAGACCGGCATCAGTCGCCAACTAGCGAGCGGCATGGTCGACAGCCTCCTTGAGCTTTCCCGCAGCACTGGCAACCAGCTTTCCCGCCGCGATGACGTGCAATTGGATTTACTGCAGAGGTTCATCGACCGGTTCTGGGAGGAGCTGGCCGCGGCCCTCGAGAGCGGCTCGGCCCTGGAGCGCTCCCAGGAGCTGCTTTGCACCTTGATAGACGGCGCCAAGGGCACCTATCTCAGCCAGATCAACAGGGCCGGAATCGAAGCCCTGATCCAGGAGCTCGACCAGTTGATGACCGCCCCTGGCCTCGCTAGTCCAGAAGATCCAGCCACTCCGGCTCCTTGAAGCCGGTGAGAATGCGCCCGTCGTTTGCGACCAGAAAAGGCCGCTTGATCAATTTGCCGTCGGCGGCCAGTGCTGCTAGAGCGGCTTGGTCGTCCATGGCCTGCACCGCAGCGGCTCCCAAGGCCCGGTAGCTCTGCCCACTGGTATTGAACAGGCGCTGCCTTCCAAGCTGGGCTAAGGCCTGCTCAAGTTCGGCGATGCTGGGCGGCTGCTCGGTGATGTCCAGCGTTTCGGCAGCTTGATGACGGGCTGTCAGCCAGGCGATTGCCTTGCGGCAAGTACTGCAGCGGGGATAGCTATAGAGCTTCATCCGGAGCTACGGATTTGGGTGCCGGCCGCTTATTTGATGCCGATTAGGGACTTCAGGGCGCCCACCAGGCTGTTTGAACCCTGACCAACGGCGTTGGTCGGTTTGGTGCGCACGGTGACGTCGCCGTTGACGCTGGTGCGGCAGCTGAGACGGAAATTGGCTGGACGATCAGAGAGGTAAACCTCCTCTACATCGCTGCGGGGGGAAAGGTTCTGCATGCCCTCGATCACCTCCATAACGCAGGTGCCGCACTGGCCGATGCCACCGCAGTTGTTGACGTTGTTTAGTCCCTTGTAAGGGTTGATGCCCGCATCCAGGGCGGCCTTGCGGAGATTGGCACCTTCGATGCAACCGACCGTCTGGCCTTCCTGTTCAAAACGGATGGTGGGCACGGTCGAGCTGGGGGAATGGGCGCCGCCCAACTTAGGTCACGCCCGTCCCGATGCCTAGCATCGGAACCTTCGCGAGCGAGCTGTGTCAACGCCCCTCGGTTATGACCTGCCTCTTGGTTATGACCTGCCTCTTGGTTATGACCTGATAGTCCAGCAGCTGATTCCGGGTTACGCCAGCCTCGCTCGCCTGGCTGTTGCCTTGCTGGCTGCTTCGCCCCGGGCCGGCAGCTCTGGTGCAGCTGTGCTGGTGGCGGGCTGCGGCACCGGAGCAGAGCTGGTGGAGGCCAGGGCCCAGCGCCCAGACTGGCAGCTCACCGCAATCGATCCCTCCGCTGAGATGCTCGCGGCTTCCCAACAGCGGCTGGGTGTCGAGTCGATCAGCTGGCGTCAAACCACGGTCGAGGACCTCAACGCCGACGGCTGTTTTGCTGGCGCCCTGTCCGTGCTGGTTTTGCAGTCCTTGCCAGACGATGGCAGCAAGCTTGCATTCCTTACGGCCCTTGCCCGCAGCCTTGAGCCTGGTGGCCAACTCGTGCTGGTTGATTTGATGGCGCCGGAGCGATCGACCCTGCAAAGCCAGGTGGAGGCAGCCTGGATGGGTTTCCAACGGGCTAGTGGCCTTAACGCTGATCCTCACGATTTGGCCCCTCTTACCCAAGGCCTCCATCCGATTGGTGAAGCGCGGCTAACGGCTCTGGTCAACGCGGCTGGCTTTGGAGATCCGGCCAGGATCTTTCAGGCTCTCGGCTATGAGGGCTTTCTGCTGCAGCGCCGCCCCTGAGCCCTCGAAGCTCGGGGCCGAATAGCTGAAAGGTCTTCCGGCGACAACCATGGCCAGCGGCACCACCGCCGTGGCCAGGGCGATCAGGCTTCCCAGCAGGCCTGAAAGGGCTTGGGGGCCCGTACTGAATGGATCTTCGCCCTGCTCATCAAGGTCGCGCTCTGGCGCGCTCGCTTCAGCAAGATGGGCGATGGAAGAAGGTTGGGAATCTCGGGGAACTGAATCCATAGCAATGGGAAAGGGCGCATAAGGGCACCGATTCCACTCGGAAATTCAAAGGAACTTTTTCAATTCTGGCACTTTTGCTCAGAAATTGGGGATCAAACAACAATTTACTCGTTCAACTAGCAATGCCGATGTTTAGGCGGCAGGGCGGGAGCCTTGATCGTGTTGATCACGCCGGGCACTCAGGTCTGTGGTGCGACCATCTAGATGGTCCAGGCGCAATCGGATCGAGCGCAGCTCTTCGAGGATCGCACCCAACAATTGTTGGGTGGCAGTGGAGGGTGAGTTGAGTACCTCAACCGTTACTTCCTTAATCCGCAGCACGTCGCGGGCAAAACGGGCCACCTCATTGGGGTGGAACATCAGCGGATCCTTTTGATCGCTGCGGTATTCCGGATTCAACTTGCGGGGGTTGAAAGGCGGATTGAGATTGCGGGGGTCGGTATTTGTATAGCGATATACAGATGCCCGAGAGCGGTTGAGAGCCCTTTGGACTTCTTCGATGCCGATTAGGCCTTCAGCGATTTCGGTGGATCCCGTATCTGCAGATTCGGCCTGGGCGACAAGCTCAGCAGGTAGCCCGATAGCTCCCAATCCATTTGCAGAACTGGGCTGGGGTGGCATGAGACGGCTTTTGGACTAACGGGATCAGAACGAGAACATAGCAGGGGTTTTGGCCAATCAGCAGCGGTGGTCACCCCCTTACCGGCTCATCTGGCTGGGTGTCGGTGATAGGTTCCGCCCTCATCGAAAGCTCCTGCCATGCGCGTCTCCCGCCTGATGCTGGTGACGCTCCGCGACGATCCGTCGGAGGCTGAGATTCCCTCTCACAAGCTGCTGCTTCGCGCCGGCTACATCCGCAGGGTTGCCTCGGGCATCTACGCCTATCTCCCCTTGATGTGGCGGGTGCTCCAAAAGGTTGCCCGGGTGGTGCGTGAGGAGATGGACGGAACCGGAGCCCTCGAAACCCTGTTGCCCCAACTTCAGCCGGCGGAGTTGTGGCAACGCAGCGGCCGCTGGGCCGGCTACACCGCAGGGGAGGGCATCATGTTTCACCTGGAGGATCGTCAGGGGCGTGAGTTGGGGCTGGGGCCTACCCATGAGGAGGTAATCACATATTTAGCCGCCGATCTGTTGCGCTCTTACAGGCAATTGCCAGTCAATTTGTATCAGATACAGACCAAATTTCGTGATGAGATTCGTCCCCGATTCGGCTTGATGCGTGGTCGCGAATTCATTATGAAAGATGCCTATTCCTTCCATGCCAATGAGGAGTCCTTGCGGCAAACCTACGCCGCTATGGATGGTGCCTACAGACGCATCTTTGCCCGTTGTGGTTTGCGAGCCGTCGCGGTGGAGGCAGACAGTGGTGCGATTGGTGGATCGGCCAGCCAGGAATTCATGGTTACGGCTGAGGCCGGTGAGGATTTGATTCTGGCTAGTTCCGATGGGGCCTACGCCGCCAACCAGGAGCGGGCTGTTTCGTTAGCTGCTGACCCAATTCCGCTACCGGGTGGACCGCGGGCTGGCGGCACGGGTGAACCTTTGGCCACCCCTGGCCAAAGCAGCATTGAAGATCTCTGCGCCGGCCATGGCATTGAGCCCTGTCAAACCGTAAAGGTTTTGATGTTGTTGGCCCGTTTTGAAGATGAAAGCTCCCAGCCCTTGCTGGTGAGCCTGCGGGGAGATCAACAACTCAACGAAGTCAAGCTGGCCAATGCAGTCACGGCCCGCTGCTCAGCGGAGCATGGGGCGCTATTAGACATTTCCCCAATTACTAAGGAGGCCGCGGCCAGCGAAGGGCTGCTGCCCTTGCCCTTTGGTTTTATGGGTCCCCACCTAGCTGATGGGCTGCTGAGCGATTCCGGTCACTGGACCAAGCACTTCTTGCGACTAGCTGACAGCACCGCTGCTGAGCTCAGCTCCTTTGTGTGTGGTGCCAACAGCACCGATATCCACCTAGTCGGCGCGGCCTGGGGATCCCTCTGCCCCTGCCCTGAGAGCCTTGATCTGCGGGCCGCCCAACCAGGTGATCGCTGCCAACACGACCCCTCCCAGCAGCTCCAGGCCAGTCGGGGCATCGAGGTGGGACACATCTTTCAGCTGGGCCGCAAATATTCAGAGGCGCTTGAGGCCCGTTTCACCAACGAGGCTGGCTCGGAAGAAGCCCTGTGGATGGGCTGTTACGGCATCGGTGTGTCCCGGTTGGCCCAGGCGGCTGTTGAGCAAAATCACGATGGCAATGGCATCTGCTGGCCCGTATCGATTGCGCCTTTCGAAGTGATCGTGGTGGCGGCCAATTGGGCCGAGGCCGAGCAGAGCAGCTTGGCTGAGCAGCTCTATCTGCGTCTCCAGGAAGCAGGTGTAGATGTATTGCTGGATGACCGCAGTGAGCGGGCTGGGGTGAAGTTTAAGGATGCCGATCTGATTGGGATTCCCTGGCGGGTGGTGGTGGGTCGCAGCGCGGCTGATGGGCTGGTGGAGTTGGTGGAGCGCTCCAGCAGCAGCAAGCGGGATCTGCCGGCCATTGAGCTGCTTGAGAACCTGCTGCCCAGCCTGGCAAGCCAGCGCATGGGCCTGCCTGTCTGAAGGGCCCCTGAGGCGGCTTCTAGGATCGGGAGATTCGCATTTCACCCATGGCCGCTGCGCTTACCTCCTTCCGCCAGCGGCTGAAGCAGCTTTTTTCACGCTTTGCCATAGCGCTGGTGCTCTGCCTCAGCCTGGCACTCACTGCCTGTAGCTCTGCAAATACTGGTCTTTCTGGTAACTACGTCGAGGACACGGTGGCGGTGGCCGACAGCCTGCTGAGCACCATCGCCTTAGGGGCCGACGATCCTGCCCGCGCGGAGGCCGAGATCGAAGCTCGCAGCCTGAGCAATGGCTACGTGGCCCGTTACCGCCCTCGCAGCTCGGTGAACGGCTTGGGCTCTTTCACCACCATGCAGACGGCCATCAATTCCATGGCAGGCCACTACACAAATTATCCTAATCGGCCGCTGCCTGACGCGCTTAAGGAGCGGATCGCCAAGGAACTCAAGAAGGCTGAAACGAACGCGACTCGCGGCGCCTAAGGCCCTGATCTGAGCCGTCCATCTTTGACGAAGGACCCCACGATCTGAGAAGCTCTCGGATTGTGCTCAGAAGCGGCTCCGGGCCGCTGTGTCCTTGGCCAACGTTGTCGTCATCGGTGCTCAGTGGGGTGACGAGGGGAAGGGCAAGATCACGGATCTTCTCAGCCGCTCAGCCGACGTTGTGGTGCGGTATCAGGGCGGGGTGAACGCCGGCCACACCATCGTCGTGGACGACAAGGTGCTGAAATTGCACCTGATCCCCTCCGGGATCCTTTACCCGGACACGATTTGCCTGATCGGCTCCGGCACGGTGGTCGATCCCAAGGTGATGCTGGGCGAGCTCGACATGCTCGCCACCTACAGCATCGACATCAGTGGCCTGAAGCTGGCTTCTACGGCCCACGTCACCATGCCTTACCACCGCCTGCTGGATCAGGCGATGGAGCAGCGCCGCGGCGATCGCCGCATCGGCACCACTGGTCGAGGTATCGGTCCCACCTACGCAGATAAATCGGAGCGCAATGGCATCCGCATCCTGGACATTCTTGATGCGAATCGGTTGCGGGACCGCCTTGCCGGCCCCCTTGCCGAAAAGAACGAAATTCTGGTGAAGCTCTACGGCCTTGAGCCGTTGGATTTCGAGACGGTTGTGGCCGAATACGTCGGCTACGGCAAGCGGCTAGCGCCCCATGTGGTCGACTGCACTCGCACCATCCACAGCGCTGCGCGAGCCCGCCAAAACATTCTGTTTGAGGGTGCCCAGGGCACATTGTTAGATCTGGACCACGGCACCTATCCCTATGTCACCTCCTCTAACCCGGTGAGTGGCGGCGCCTGTATCGGAGCTGGGGTGGGCCCGACCTTGATCGATCGGGTGATCGGTGTAGCCAAGGCGTACACCACTCGGGTAGGAGAGGGGCCCTTCCCCACCGAGCTCCAGGGCAGCCTCAATGATCACCTCTGTGATCGGGGCGGTGAATTTGGCACCACCACGGGCCGTCGCCGCCGTTGCGGTTGGTTTGACGGGGTGATTGGTCGCTATGCGGTGGAGGTGAATGGCCTCGATTGTCTGGCTATCACCAAGCTCGATGTGCTCGATGAGCTCGATGAGATCCAGGTGTGTGTTGCCTACGAACTCGACGGCGAGCGGATCGAATATTTCCCCAGCAGTTCGGAGGATTTCGCCCGCTGCCAGCCGATCTTTGAAACCTTGCCGGGTTGGCAAACCTCTACTGCCGATTGCCGCAGCCTTGAGGAATTACCTCCAACTGCGATGAGCTATCTGCGCTTTCTTGCCGATCTGATGGAGGTGCCGATCGCCATCGTTTCCCTTGGAGCCAACCGCGATCAGACGATCGTTGTGGAAGATCCTATTCACGGTCCCAAGCGGGCCCTGCTGAGCACCTGATGGACCTCATGGAAAAGAGCTACGACGTCGTCGGCATTGGCAACGCCATCGTTGACGTGCTGGTGCAAGCCGACGACGACCTGATCGACAACTTCGAACTCACCAAGGGCACCATGGCCCTGGTGGACGAAGCCCAAGCCGAGCGCCTCTACGCCAGCGTTGGACCAGGCCTTGAAACCTCTGGTGGCTCCGCTGCCAACACCCTGGCTGGGGTTGCCCAACTGGGCGGCCGGGCGGGCTTTATTGGTCGGGTGCGCAACGATCAGCTGGGGGGGATCTTTAGCCACGACATCCGTTCGGTTGGAGCTCGCTTTGACACCCCTGCGGCCACGGAGGGGCCTTCCACGGCCCGTTGCCTAATCCTGGTGACTCCAGATGCCCAGCGCACCATGTGTACGTACCTGGGCGCTTCGGTGGGGCTGGATCCAGCCGACCTCGATCTTGAGATGGTTGCCCAAGCCAAGGTGCTCTATTTAGAGGGTTACCTCTGGGACAGCGACGAGGCCAAGGCGGCCTTCATCGCTGCGGCCGAGGTGGCCCGCGCCCATGGGGGCGAGGTTGCTTTGAGCCTGTCGGATGCTTTTTGCGTCGAGCGTCACCGGAAAAGCTTCCAAGAGCTGGTGGACGGCCACGTCGACATCCTGTTTGCCAATGAAATGGAGATCACGGCGCTCTACAAGGCCAATAGTTTTGAAGAGGCTGCCGACCAGGTGCGGGGCCGCTGCAAGCTGGCAGCCCTCACCCGCAGCGAGCAGGGATCGGTAGTCCTCAATGGCGCCGGCACCCACAGCATCGCCCCCTTCCAGCTCGGTCCCTTGCTGGACACCACGGGGGCGGGTGATCTCTACGCCGCTGGCTTCCTACACGCCTACACCCAGGGCCAGGCCGTCGACGCCTGTGGACTGTTGGGCTCCCTTTGCGCTGGTCAGGTTGTGACCCAGCTAGGTCCCCGGCCCCAGGGCTCCCTAAAGCAGCTCGTAGCCCAGCACCTGGGCTGAGCCTCACTGCGGCAGCACCAGAGCCCCCAAGAGCTCCTTTTGGCTAAGGGCTTCTACCCCGACCGGCTCTGCCGGCCTGCCGATCAGCAATAGCTGGGGGCCTGTGCCGGCACAGAGTTGCTGCCACAGCTGTTCAGTAACACCGCCCGACTGGCGTGCCAACACCGTGGTGATGCGCCAGCGGCGAATCAGGGACCGCTCCACCTCCAGCTGCGAGCATGGGCGGAGGCAAGCGACCTGATCGGCCGCCAAGCCAGCAGCCATGGCCAGCTGGAGGGCCCTTGGGCTGGGCAGCAGCCGGGCGAAGTGCTGGGCGCCGGGGCTGCAGGCCAGCGCCACGCTCAATTGGCGGGCACCGATTGCCAGCAGCAGGCAGTGGCCCTGCAGCGAGCGGCTGCGCAAATCCTCCAAGCTGGGGAGAATCGTTGCCCCTCCAGGCAGGCTGGGGCGCAGCAGCCGTATCAGCCGTTGGCTGCGCTGCTTGCACACGGCGGCCAGCTGGCGACTCACCACACAGGCGAAGGGATGGCTGGTATCCACCACCACCGCATAGGGCCAACCCACCGATTCGGCGGCGTCCAGTTCTGCCCAAACCCCCTGCTCGCCATCGATGGCGCCGACGCGCAGGGTTAGGCCCGGATGGGGGCGATAGGCCAGGGCCGCTGTTGCACCAACCACGCTCACGGTTAGGTGCCAGCCGCGCTGCAGCAGCCGCTCCGCCACTACGGGGCCTTCTCCGGTGCCGCCGATCAGCCACAGACGGGGCGAGGTCTGGTGAATCTCAGGTCGGTGCATCAGGATGGGATTCACCAATGGTTGCCGGGGAGTGAATCACTGTCTGCTCGAGGTTGAGGTGCTGGAAGCGCCCCAGGTGCGATACACCCAGGACAATCAGACGCCGGTGGCGGAGATGGCGGTCCAGATAGATGGCCTGCGTCCCGATGATCCCCCGGGTCAATTGAAGGTGGTCGGCTGGGGCAATTTGGCGCAAGAGCTCCAGAACCGGGTGCAGGTTGGCCAGCGGCTGATGCTCGAGGGCCGGTTGCGCATGAATACCGTCACCCGTCAGGACGGCGTCAAGGAAAAGCGCGCTGAATTCACCCTGGCCCGGCTGCACGGCATGGGCCCTGGCGCCACCAGCAGTCCTGCTGTCAATCCAGCTGCCTCAACTGCGCCTGCGCCCCAGCGTCGTGCCCCAGCGGCGGCAACCCCGGCAACCCCGGCTCTAGCTGCGCCGGCAGGTGCCCAGCCGCCCACCTGGAATACCTCCCCGCTGGTGCCTGATCTCCCTGACGACGACGACATCCCTTTTTGATCCTGGATTGGCCCTGTTCAAGGCTAGGAGTCGGCGCTGGAATCAACGTCGCTCAATTGATCGAGCAGCTGGCCCAGCTCCCGCTCAAGGGCGGCTAGATCAAGGCGCCATTGGGGCCAACGACCCGCATCAATTTGGCGCAATAACCAAAGCCGGTCGCTCTTGAGGTTGCTGATCAGTTCGGCGGTGCCGGTTTCGCTGGGCCGGCTGGTGGTCGCATCCGCCATGGGCATCAAGGAAGATGGAGGTATGCAAGCACTTCTCTCACCAGGCAGCCTCGTGACCATCGCGGGGGCTGTGCTCACGGTGATCGGCACGATCGCCTACGCCACCGATATCCCCAATCTCAGCCTGCCTACGATTTTCTACGGCATTCCGATCCTGTTGGGTGGGTTGGCCTTGAAATCCTCTGAGCTGCCTCCACCTAAACGACTCACGCCGGCCCCCCGTTTCAAGCAATTGCGGGACCTGCCGGAGAGCGAGCCCCTGCGCAAGCTGCTGGCCGATGTAGATCGCTGGCGCTACGGCCAGAAAGCCCATCTGGAGAGCTCCCTGGAGGTGCTCAAGCTCTGGGACGAGGACGCTCCGCCCCAGCTGCTGAGCGTTGAGGAGCTCGACTGCGATGGCCGCTATGGCTTGCGCCTGCGCTTTCGCTGCGAAGGGGTGCCCCTGGATCGCTGGCAGGCCCGCGCTGATCGGCTGGGCCGCTTCTTCGGCCCCGGTTTGAGTGCGGATATCAAGCCCGAGCGCCGCGATGAATTCAGCCTCGCTCTGGTGCCCGAGCCCAGCGCTAGCTAAGACCCCTGAATCCATTTGCCCCATCGAAAAGCGAAACCTTGATCAGCAGCCAGGACACCCTGAGAGTGTCGGTCCTAAGTGAGGCCCTTCCATACATCCAGCGCTTCGCGGGCCGCCGGGTGGTGGTCAAGTACGGCGGCGCGGCGATGGTGCAAGCGGAGCTTCGCGAAGCGGTCTACCGCGATGTGGTGCTGCTGGCCTCGGTGGGAGTGCAGCCGGTGGTGGTTCATGGCGGCGGCCCGGAGATCAATGACTGGCTGAATCGCCTCCAAATCGAGCCCGAATTCCGTAATGGTTTGCGGGTCACCACTCCGGAAACCATGGACGTGGTTGAGATGGTGCTGGTGGGCCGGGTCAACAAAAACATTGTTAACGGCCTCAATCAGGTGGGTGGCCGGGCCGTGGGACTTTGCGGCAGTGATGGCTCCCTAGTGCGGGCCCGCACCTACGCCGGCGGAGTAAATGGGCTGGTGGGAGAGGTGGCGGCAGTAGATCCGGCAGTTCTTTTCCCCCTGCTTGATGGCGGCTATATCCCTGTGATCTCTAGCGTGGCCGCCGATGCTGAGGGCCAGGCCCACAACATCAATGCCGATACCGTGGCCGGTGAACTGGCCGCGGCTTTACAGGCTGAGAAGCTGATCCTGCTCACCGACACGGCAGGGATCTTGCAGGATCGCCACGATCCTGACTCCCTAATTCGTCAGCTGACCCTGGCGCAGGCACGCCAATTAATCCATGACGGTGTGGTGGCAGGCGGCATGACCCCGAAGACTGAGTGCTGCATCCGTGCCCTGGCTCAGGGGGTGGCGGCGGCCCACATCGTCGATGGCCGGGTGCCCCACGCCCTGTTGTTAGAGGTATTCACCGATTCGGGGATCGGCACCATGGTGGTGGGCAGCCAGCGCGTCGGCCATGGCTGAAGACCTGGTGGCAGAAGACTTGGTGGACGAAGGCCAGTTGGCTGCAGCCCGCGCAGCTCTCGAGCGGGGCGATTACGGCCAGGTTGTACGCCTGTTGGAGCCCCTCACCATTGAGCATCCTGCTGCTACCGCCACCGGAGCTGAGATTCAGTTGTTGCTCGCCACCGCCTGGATGGGGCGGGGCGACAACGGCCGGGCGATCCTTTGTTGCCGGCTGATCAAGCGCTGCCGTGATGCCAGCCTGCGGGCTCAGGCCATAGACCTACTCACCGTGCTCGAGGCACCGGCCCTCGAGCGCCCCCGCGATTGGTCGATCACCCTGCCCGATCTGGGCTCGGCCGAGGCCATGGGCGGCCAGATGCAGCAGCTTGCCCGCGGCCGCCGCTCCAACAAACCGCCACCGCCGCCAGCGCCGCCGGTGGGGCCAACCAGGGCTCCAGTGGGCTTCGCTGTGCTGGCCGTTTTGCTGTTGCTGCTGACGCTGCTGCTCGGCGGCTGCACCGAGGTGCGCAGCGAGTTGACCTTTAAGGGGCCGGGCCGGCTGCAGATCGCCCATGGTCTATCGAGCCCCGGTAGCCAACCCGAGCCCTGGGCCCGCCAGTTTGGCCTCAGCTTGCTGAGCCAGGGATTTCACCCGGCCAAGCAGCCCAAGCCATCTGCTGGCGCTGAGGGCTTTCACCAGCGCCTGGAGAGCCCGGTGCTGGCAGCGCCCGAGGCCCTTGCCCTGCTGGCAGCGAACCTCAGCGCGGCAGCGGATCTAGCCGGTGTGGCCCTGCCGCCGCCCCACTTCCAGCTGCGGGAGCGCAATTGGCTGCTGGGGGTGCACCAAAGCCTTGAGCTGGCAGTGGACCTGCGTGGGCTCAGTGCTCTGCCGGGCTTCAGCGCCGCCATCGACCTGGCCCCTGTGACCCCTGCGGCTGTCCGCCTGGCCAGTCCCGAGCCCGCTGCGGCGATTTCAGGACGAGCTACCATGCACTGGCCCCTGCGCTTTGGCGCCAGCAATTCTCTGCAGCTCAGCTGCTGGCGCTGGAGTGGTCTTGGTATTGGCGGTGCCCTGATTGCCCTAGCCCTAGCGTTGGTGCTGGCCCTGGAGCGGCTGCGGCGTCTGCTGGGCTTCGGCCTGCCGGAACTACCGGCTTGAGAGGGTGCTCAAAGGCTGAGGGGGTCGGGGTCGATCGCCAGACCCACCCCCGCTGGCAGCGCCTCCCGCAGCAGGCTTTCAGTTGGCAAGGGCAGGGGCATGCCGGCGGGACCATGCAGCAACAGCTGCCAGCGACTCTTGCCCGCTACGCGGGCTACCGGGGCCGGGGCGGGACCAATCAACAGCCATCCGGCTGCCTCCACCTGGCTGCGGATTCTCTCGGCCAAGGCGGCGGCGGCGGTTGCCGTGCCGCTGGCACTAGGTCCGCTCAGTCGCAGCAGGCAGGCCCGGCTGAAGGGCACCAGGCCACCCTGACGGCGCAACTGGCTTTCCTCGGCCAAAAACAGCTCGTAGCGCCCATCCACCAGGTGGCGAATCACCGGGTGGTCGGGGCTGTAGGTCTGCACCAGCACCTCGCCTGGTTTTTCGCCGCGGCCCGCCCGGCCCGCTAATTGCAACAGCAATTGCAAGCACTGCTCGGAGGAGCGCAGATCGGGGCGATGCAACAGCCCGTCTGCCGCCAATACCGCCGCGAGCGTGACCCGGGGTAGGTCCATGCCCTTGGCCAGCATCTGGGTGCCTACCAATACGTCGGCTTCCCCTTGGGCGAAGCGATCGAGCAGGCGGCGGTGGCCGTCACGGCCCCGGGTGGTGTCACGGTCAAAGCGCAGCAGGCGCAACCCTTCAAGCTCGGTTGCCAGCTGCTCCATCACCCGCTGGGTGCCCGCGCCGAAGGGTTTGAAGGCCGTGGAGCCACAGTGGCCGCAGCGATTGCCCATCTCGGCGCGGTGGTCGCACCAGTGGCAGCGCAACCATTCCTGGCCCCCCTTGGAGCGGTGCACGGTGAGGGCTACATCGCAGTGGGGGCAGAGCACCGCTTCACCGCAGCTGCGGCAGCTCAGGAATGCTCGATAGCCCCGTCGGGGCACCAGCACCACTGCCTGTTCGCCCTTCTCCTGCAGCTGCTCTAAGCGCCCCATCAGGGCCCGGCTGATCAGGCGGCGGTGACCGTCAGCGAGCTCGTGGCGCATGTCGATCACCCGTACGGCAGGCAGGGGCCGCGAACCAATCCGCTCCGGCAGTCGTAGGAGGCGGGTGGCTGGTTGGGGGGATTGACAGCTGAGCCAACTCTCGAGCGAGGGGGTGGCACTGCCGAGCACCAGCCGCGCCCCGCAGTGCCGGGCCCGTAGGCGGGCTACGTCGCGGGCGTGGTAACAGGGCATCGGGCTGTCCTGCTTGTAGGAGCTGTCGTGTTCCTCATCGAGCACGATCAGGCCCAGCCTGGGCATTGGCAGAAAGATCGCTGAGCGGGTACCCACCACAACCACCGCCTCTGATTCCAGGCAGCGACGCCAGGCCGCCACCCGGGCACCGTCGGAAAGGCCGCTGTGGAACTCCACCACCCGGTAGCCGAAGCGTTCCCGTGCCCGGTCGAGCAACTGGGGAATCAGGCCAATCTCCGGGGTGAGTAAAAGCGTGGCCTGCCCCGCCTCTAAGGCCTGAGCGGCCGCCCGCAGATACACCTCAGTTTTGCCGGCACCTGTTACACCCCAGAGCAAATATTCCGCTCCCGCTGGGGCACCGGCCAGGGCCGCTACTGCAGCGGCCTGGGCTTCTGTCAGGGCAGGCCAGTGGGATGGTGCGAGGCCAGCTCCACTGCCCTCGGGGGGAGACTGAAGGCGCTGCACCAGACCGCGAGCCTCCAGCCCCTTGAGCACGGCGCGGCTGAAGCCAGCCTCACCACAAAGATTCCGCAGGGGCACTGGCCCGCTATGGCGATCAAGGTGCTCAAGCAGTTGCTGCTGGCGCTCGGTGAGGGGCTGGCTTGGGAGTGCTGCCTGCGAGCGCTCCACCAGCCAGATTGCGCGGCTTGGCCTGCTGGGCCCCTGGTTGCGCTGGCCAAGCCAGCCAGGTGGCAGGGCGCTTTTTAGAGTTTTGAACAGACTTGTGTGGCACTCCGCCGCCACGCTTGACATTAAGTTTTGCCAATCTGGATCTACGGCAGCCCGCTGCCAAATCTCCAGGATTGGTTGTATTCGCTTGCTGCTGAGACTGGCGGGTAATTGATCAAGCCAGCCCACCACCAGGCCAGTGTGCGGGCGTCCCTGCAGCTTCACCCGGACCAAATCCCCAATCCCTGCTGGGGTTTCGGGGGAGTTGGCGTAGGTGAATACCTGGCCTTCTCGCCCGGCTTCGAGCCAGATCTGCAGCCAGGGGATCGACAAGCTTGCAAAGGTCACAACCCATTCTTAGGATGCGAATGTTGGGCAGTTCAAAGACTGCCGTCGGAACCAAACAGAGTTCCGTCCAGCGGGAAGACCTGAAGTGAGACCTCGGGAGCCAGCCTCCCACCATTCGGCCTCCCGGTCTGCGACCACCCCTGTCAGCCCTGTCTAGGCCTCGGCCACCCCTCCCAGGCTTCGGCCACCCCTTCCAGGCTTCGGCCACCCCTTCCAGGCTTCGGCCACCGACCCCTTGCTCTTTGCCGGGTCGCTCGACTTTCCCTGCCGACTACCACCATTTCAGAGGTTTCCTTCCCGCTTTCGTGGTCTTGCACCAGCGCCTACGGCTAATCCCGGCGTAGCTGGAGCGATTTTTTGCCGATTACAGGCAGGAGATAGCTAGAAGCGATTTGAGGTGATGCGTTTCCGCCCATTTGTTTTGTTGTTTCGTTTTCGTTACCTATGAGCCCCGCTGCTGCCCAGCCGAAAGCAACCCCGGAAATCTTGATGGTGGCCACGGCGGCCGGTGAAGAGGTGCAAGTAAAGCCGAAGAAGGCTGCGCCTAAGCCAAAGGCTGCCCCAAAAGCAAAAGCTGCTGCTAAATCCCCGGCTGCTGCCAAGGGAACGGCTGCTCCCAAATCAAAGGCTGCCACCAAAGCCCCAGCTGCTTCTAAAGGAACCGCTGCTGCCAAGGCAAAGGCTGCTCCAAAAGTAAAGGCGCCCGCAAGCAAATCCTCAGCGCCCAAAGCCCCCGCGGCCAAGGCCAAGATTGAGGCTCCCGTCGATACCGCCGAGCTAGACGATGCCGACGATCTAGGTCCATCCGGCAGCTCTGCCGAGAAGGACGAGAAGGCTGCCAAGGCCCTCGCCAGCATCAAGGTGGGGCCTAAAGGTGTCTACACCGAGGACTCCATTCGGGTTTATCTCCAGGAGATCGGCCGTATCCGCCTGCTCCGCCCCGATGAGGAGATCGAGCTAGCCCGCAAGATCGCCGATCTGCTCCAGCTCGAGGAGATTGCCGCTCAGTTTGAGGCTGATCATGGCCGCCAGCCCGACAACAAGGAATGGGCGGCATTGGTGGAGATGCCCTCCATCAAGTTCCGCCGGCGGCTGATGCTTGGCCGTCGAGCCAAGGAAAAGATGGTGCAGTCAAACCTGCGCCTGGTGGTTTCGATCGCCAAGAAATATATGAACCGGGGCCTGAGCTTCCAGGACCTGATTCAGGAGGGTTCCCTCGGCTTGATCCGGGCTGCCGAGAAATTCGACCACGAAAAGGGATACAAATTTTCCACCTATGCCACCTGGTGGATTCGTCAGGCGATCACCCGCGCTATCGCTGATCAGTCACGCACTATCCGCCTCCCGGTGCACCTATACGAAACTATTTCCCGGATCAAGAAGACCACCAAAACCCTCTCCCAGGAATTTGGCCGCAAGCCCACTGAAGAGGAAATCGCCGAGTCGATGGAAATGACCATCGAGAAGTTGCGTTTCATCGCCAAGAGCGCCCAGCTACCCATCTCCCTGGAAACGCCGATCGGCAAAGAGGAGGATTCCCGTCTCGGTGACTTCATCGAAGCCGATATCGAAAACCCTGAGCAGGACGTGGCCAAGAACCTGCTGCGCGAGGACCTCGAGGGCGTGCTGGCCACCCTCAGCCCCAGGGAGCGTGACGTGCTGCGTCTGCGCTACGGCCTGGACGACGGCCGCATGAAGACCCTTGAAGAGATCGGCCAGATCTTTGATGTCACCAGGGAGCGCATTCGTCAAATTGAAGCCAAGGCCCTGCGCAAGCTGCGCCACCCCAACCGCAACGGCGTGCTCAAGGAGTACATCAAGTGAGTCAGGGCCTGGCATCCCTGCGGGGGCTGCGCACTGCTCCTTCGCTCGACCCCGCAGCCTGCTCGTCTCTGCGGGCAGAGCTTGAGCCGCTGCTGGCTCGCTGCGACTGGTTCACGGCGGGAGTGATGGCGGCTTCTGCAGCGGCGGCGGTGACCTGTCTGCGTCAGGTTGAAACGGCTCTGGGCTGGTCGCAATTGGAGCTAGATCCAGCCGGTGTAGCCCTCGATTCGATCGAGGGTCCTGTCTTCCTCAAGGCCAACCAAAACAGCGGCCGCTTTCAGGTGCGCGCTGAAACCGGTTTAGGAGAGGGCCTATTGATCAGCGGCCACTGTTCAGCAGATACGGCTGCGGAAGACACCTGGGGCCCATTGCCCCTTGATTTCTTCGGCCCTTAATCTGAGTGGCTGTGATCTGCCCCTGATGGCCAACCCCCTGCGCATCGCCTCCCGCCGCAGCCAGCTGGCCATGGTGCAAACCAATTGGGTGCGCGATGAATTGCTCCAGGCCCACAGCGGCCTGGAGATCAGCATCGAAGCGATGGCCACCCAGGGGGACAAGATTCTTGATGTGGCCCTTGCCAAAATTGGAGATAAAGGCCTTTTTACCAAGGAGTTAGAGGCTCAGATGCTTCTTGGACAGGCTGATATCGCCGTCCATAGCCTCAAGGATCTGCCAACCAACCTGCCCGAGGGGCTGATGCTTGGCTGCATCACCGAGCGGGAAGATCCCGCCGACGCCTTGGTGGTGCATGAACAGCACCGCGATAAGAGCCTGGCAACCCTGCCCGCCGGTGCCGTGGTGGGCACCAGTTCCCTGCGCCGTTTAGCCCAGCTGCGCCACCACTTCCCGCACCTCAGCTTCAAGGATGTGCGCGGCAACGTAATCACCCGCTTGGAGAAACTTGATGCTGGTGAGTACGACTGCCTGATCCTGGCGGCCGCTGGCTTGGGGCGGCTGGGTTTGGGGGATCGCATCCACGAGCTGATCGACCCCTCCATTTCCCTCCACGCCGTTGGCCAGGGTGCCTTAGGTATTGAGTGTCGACAGGGCGATGCCGCCGTGCTGGAGCAGATCAAGGTGTTGGAGCACCAGCCCACCGCCCGTCGCTGCCTGGCTGAGCGAGCCTTTTTGCGTGAGCTGGAGGGGGGCTGTCAGGTGCCAATCGGCGTTAACAGCCGCTTCGACGGCGATAAGCTTGTATTGACGGGCATGGTGGCAAGCATCGACGGCCTGCGCCTGATTCGCGACGAGGCTTGCGGTCCCCAGGCTGACCCTGAGGCCATTGGTATCGCCCTTGCCCATGCTTTGAAGGCCCAGGGCGCAGGCGAAATCCTGGAGGAGATTTTTGCAACTGTCCGG
Source organism: Synechococcus sp. CS-1330 (assembly GCA_025128025.1). Taxonomy (GTDB): domain Bacteria; phylum Cyanobacteriota; class Cyanobacteriia; order PCC-6307; family Cyanobiaceae; genus Cyanobium_A. The sequence goes on along the minus strand of JAHLYR010000026.1, from coordinate 17,375 downwards.
CCCGAAGCCTGAACCAGCGTCAGTCGCCGCCAGCCCCGTTGAAGCCGAGGCACGCGCCCTTCCCTATCAATGGAATCTGCTGGCCTGGGCTGCCCTGATTGGTGTGCTCACTGGTCTGGCAGTGGTGGCCTTCCACGAATTGCTGGGCTTTATCAACAACGGGCTGTTTGGACCTTTTGTGGAGGGGCTTCTAACGGTTGGTCGTAGCCAGCCGCCGGAGTTGGCACCCGAATTGCCGCTGGTGGTGGCTCCTGATGCGGGCACACCGCTGCGGGCCCTGCTTCAGGTGGGTCTCGGCGGGCTTGGCTTCCTGCCACCGCCACCAGCCATTCCTGAGCCGTTGCCCCTGCCGGTTTCTTCCCTGCCCGATTGGATCAGTCTCTGGCCGGTGGTGGTGGTGCCCACCCTGGGGGGTTGGGCTGTTGGTCTTTTGCGCCGCTATGGCGGTGACCTGGGCCCTGGCCTACCCAGCCTGATGGCGATGGCCGATGGCGCCGTTAGCGCTCGGCCCCGCTTGCCCTTTCAGCGCCTGCTGGGTGCATCCATCAGCCTGGGCAGTGGTGCCTCCCTCGGCCCGGAGGGGCCCAGCGTTGAGAGTGGTGGCAATATCGGTCTGTGGGTGGCCCTGCGCGGCGGGCTCTCGCCCCAGAGCCAGAAAGCCCTAGTGGCCGCGGGAGTGGCCGCAGGTCTGGCGGCGGGTTTCAAGGCACCCATTGCCGGCGTGTTTTTTGCTTTTGAAGGAAGCTTCAGTGCCGTTCAGGGACGGCCCAGCTTGCGGGCGGTGCTGGTGGCGGCGGTGGCTTCCTCGCTGGTCACCCAATTGCTGCTCGGCGACACACCGATTTTGCGGCTGCCTGCTTATGAAGTGCGCTCACCGCTGGAGTTGCCCCTTTATCTGGGTTTAGGCCTGGTGGCCAGCTTGATGTCCTGGGCCTTGGTGAGCTTGCTGGCCGCAGGCCGCAGCGAGCGGCTGCAGGCCTGGCTGGGCCAGCTGCCGCCAGGCCTACCCACGGCCCTGGGGGGTGCCTGTGTGGGTGTTATGGCTCTCGGATTTCCCCAGGTGCTGGGTGTCGGCTACGACACGATTGAGGCCCTGCTTGGCAGCGAGGGTGGTGTGCCCCTGCTCACCTTGCTGGTGTTGCTGGGCGTCAAGCTTTTGGCCACTGGCATCAGCAATGCCACCGGCTTTGTTGGCGGTGGCTTCGCCCCATCCCTGTTCCTAGGAGCGGTGCTCGGCAACTGCTACGGCCAACTGCTTGGGGACAGTGGCCTGCACCTGCCGGTGGCTGAGCCTCCCGCCTACGCCATGGTGGGCATGGCCGCTGTGCTGGCCGGTAGTGCCCGGGCTCCCCTGACGGCCCTGCTGCTGCTGTTTGAGCTCACCCGCGATATTCGAATTGTGCTGCCGCTGATGGCCGCCGCCGGCCTCAGTGCTGCCTTGGTGGAGCGCTGGCAGGGCCTGGCTGATCCGGGCTTACTAGGGCCTGATCCCCAAGAGGAGCATCGCCGCCGCCAGTTGGCCGCCCTGCAGGTGGCTGAGGCTTTCGAGCCCGAGGCCCCCCTGGTGCTGGCAGCCGAGCTACCAGCCCAAAAGGCCTTGGTTCAGCTGGTGGAGGCCCACGGCCACTGTCTGGTGGTGGCGGATGGGGCTTGGGTGGTGGGGCTGGTCACTTTGGCTGATCTGCAGCGGGCCCTAAGTGCCGAGCGGGAATTCAATGAAGACGGCTCTTTGCCGGTGCCTACCTTGCTCTCTTGTCGCCGCAGTGACTTGGTCTGGCTGCCGATGTCTGCCCAGCTAGCTCAGCTGGAAGACCAGCTAAGGCCAAATGGCTTGCGCCAATTGCCGGTTTTTGATGTGCCAGCGGCGGCGGCGGCTGCTCTGCCCCATGGGCTTCCCAATCCCGGTTTGCCGGTTGCTTCTTTACGTGGCTTAGCCAGCCGCGATGGCATGGCCCGGGCCCTAGCGCGCCAGCTCACACCCGCTGAAGATTGGGCTCAAGCTTGAGTCTGGAGCTGGCTAGAGAGAGCCTGGGCTGCTGGATCAACCGCACTTAGCCTGGCCAATATCCGCTCCAAATCGAGGGCCGAAAGCTCGCCGTCACTGGCTCACTTCAAGGTGGTGCTCACTTGGGGCTCGCAGGAGTGGCTGGAGTGGGAAACCGCAGACATAGACGCAGTCGAAAGGCCTCATGCCTTGTTTTGGCCTTACAAAGTACGCCGCTAAACCCAGCTTGCGGCCGAAGCTGGGCTGATCTCCAGAATATTTTCCGACAACCGGCTGGCTTCAGCGCTGCACGATTACTGGCGTACCGACTTCCACCTGATCAAATAAGGAGCGCACATGATCGTGGAGCATGCGCACGCAACCGTTGGTCACGGCCGCGCGTGATGTCACCGTCCAGGACCAAGCATTAGGCGTGCCATGGATGCCGTACTGGTTGAGTCCGCTTTTTTGGAATCCAAGCCAGCGATCGCCTAAGGGGCCATTTGGTCCAACGGTGGCGTTGATCTTGCCGCTTTTGGTGCTCTGGTATTTGGGATTAACAACCTTGTTTTGCACCGCGAAGCGCCCTACTGGTGTGGGGGTGCTTGGATCGCCAATCGCCACTGGCCAACTGCCCAGCACCTTGCCGCCTTCACGCAGGCTGATCGTGCGCTTGTCTAGCTGCAGCACAATTTCCCGGCTATTGCTCTGGGCCTGGACAGGGGTCCAGGCTGGAGCCATCGCCAGGGCTGCTGCAGCAATCCAGAGGTGTTTGAGGTAGCTAGCCATAGAGATACTGGCTCTCAGTTCACCAGCTTGGTGTCGATGATGTGGAGATAGCGCCGTTCGCACTCCTTGATGATTCGCACGGCTTCCACGGGCTCCAAGAACCCATTTACCTTGCAGGTGCCGGGTTTTTTGAGGTCTTTGTAGTGCTCCCAGTAGTACTGCGTTTCCGTGACCCACTGCTCACCAAGCTGGGTGAAGCTGGTGATGTGGTCCATGCGTTTGTCATCGGCCAACACGGCGATCACCTTGTCGTCGACCTCGCCGCCGTCGTCAAAGGTCATGATGCCGATGATCCTTGCTTCCACCAGCGACCCGGGCACTAGGGGCTCGGTGACTCCGACAATCTCGATATCTAGGGGGTCTCCGTCCTCGTCCCAGGTGCGGGGGATGCAGCCGTAAGCGAAGGGGTAGGCAAGCGACGAATAGCCGACGCGATCCAGCTTGAGGTGGCCGGTTTCTGTGATCAATTCGTACTTGTTGATCGTCATGGAGTTGAGCTCCACGATCGCGTTCACGCGCAGCGCGGCTTCATCGGCGAAGGCAGGCAGCACGTGCAGCAGGTTGAGCATCGTGCGGCTCGGGGCGTGGTCGATGTTCGCCATGAAGCGGAATTTGATTAGCTGGGCGGCATCCTAAGGATCTGAGCGCAGACGCTTCAGCTTGTTGCGCAGATAGCGAAGGAAGGCTGCCGCGCTGAGGCTCTGGCCACTCACCTGCTCCACCAGCTCTTCCGCATTGACGCTTCGGCCCAGGGGATAAACCCTGCTCGCCAGCCAGTCCCGCAGGCTGCTCTCCTGACCAGCAGCGATCGCGGCCTCGATGGCACCTGGGCCACCAAGCTCCTGCTCCATGGTTTCCGCGAGTTGGGCGCTGATCAAATGGCCCATGGCATAGCTGGGGAAATAGCCAAACAGGCCCTCGGCCCAGTGGATATCTTGCAGACATCCCTCCGCGTCAGTCTGCGGCTGGATTCCAAGCAACTCCTGCATCCGTTGGTTCCACTGCTGGGGTAGTTCCGCCACCGGCATGTCCTGCTCGAGCAGGGCCAGCTCCAGCTCAAAGCGCAGCACGATGTGCAAGCAGTAGCTGAGCTCGTCGGCTTCCACCCGGATCAGACCGGGCCGCAGGGGGTTGAGCCCTCGCCAGAAGCCGAAGGCGCCGCCCCAGGGATCACTGCCACCGCCACTGCGACCGTCACGGCCTAAGCCGGTGCAGAAGCGCGGATGCCAGCGCTCGGCGAAGGCGCGGCTGCGGCCCACGCGGCATTCCCAGAACAGCGACTGCGACTCGTGCACCCCCATCGAGGTGGCCTCACCCAGGGGCCAGGGGAAGTAGTGGTTGCTAGTGCGGGGCAGGCCCTGTTCATATAAGGAGTGGCCCCATTCATGGGCGGTGGCAAGGAAGGCCGAGAGGGGCTGATCCGGCACCACCCGGGTGGTGATGCGGAAGTCCTTGGGGCCCACGGTGCAGGAGAAGGGATGGGCTGAGCGGGAGCGTTGGCAGTAGGCCGGGTCGTAGCCCCAGCTGTTGAGCAGCTCTGTGCAGAGATTTTCCTGCAGGGCTTCGGGTAGCTCTGGCAGGGGGGATACCTGGGTTGCTGCTGCCTGCTGGAGCAGGACGGGCAGCTCGGCCTGCAGTGGGGCAAACAGCTGCTGCAGCCGTTCTTTGCTGACGTCGGGCTCAAACGGCTGGGCCAGGATTTCCCAGGGGCTGCGCTGTTGGGCTTCGGCGGCGGCAAGTTGGGTCGCTTGTTCGCGGCGTAGGCCGATCAGTCTTTCCAGGGCCGGAGCAAAGATGCTGAAGTCGCTGCGGCGCCTTGCCTCCTGCCAGATGGCATTGCCGCGCGACTGGGCCTGGGCGATTAGGGCCACTAACTGGGGATCTAGGCAGCGCTGGCGATTTAGCTCAAGCCGCAGTAGCTGCAGGTTGCGGCGCACCGCCGCCGGAGTGCTGGCTTGCAGCTCGGCTTCCGCCGCCTCGACCAGATCGGCGTATGCATGGCTGCTCTGGCGTTCGTGTAGCTGGCTGGCCAGCAGGGCCAGTTGGTCGCCACGCCATTCGGCGCCGGCTGCCGGCATCACCGTGTTCTGGTCGTAATAGAGGGCACTGCTGATCGAGCCGAGCAGCTGGCTATGGCGCAGATGCTCCTGCAGCTGATCTAGGGGCGATCTTGACTGCGCCATACGGAACTCTTGATGCAGCCATTCTTCCGGCTTCAGGCCCTGCGCGCTCAGGCTGATTGCAGTTGGGCCAGCTGGTTCTCCAGACGTCGCTTGAGTCGGGTCTGAACCAGGGAGCAGAGCTCGTCTACCAAGGCACCTTCAGCGCTCCAGATCGTGCGGACCCCATCGCGCTCGCAGCTCACTAGGCCAGCCCGCTGCAGTTGGCCGAGCTGGCGGCTGATGTGGGATTGGGAGAAGCCAGTGGCTTCGATCAGTGCTGCCACATCCATGGGCCCTGCCCTGAGCTGACAAATCAACTGCAGGCGCGCCGGCTCGCTCAGCAAGCGGAAAAACTGGCAGTACTCCTCCAGCAAAAGGGGAGACGGCATGGAGCTGGAATAAGACATGTGTCGATTATGTCGCCATACGCATTCTGCCGGCAATCTTGGGCGTGCCGCCTTTATGCGGCTACGGTCATACCTCCGTTTATGCCGATCTCTCTGGGGGCAGCAGCCGGATTGGGATCCCTGCTCTTCCGCCAGCCTTGTAAACGCCTATGCGCTCCACTACGAATCATGCCCAGCGATTGATCACTCTCTGGATTGCCTGGTTGCTGGCCATGCTATTTCACGTGGATTTGGGCTTGATGCCCTTATTCCACGGGCAGTCACCCGAGATCAGCAGCCAAGTGCCCCTAGAGGCATTGCCGATGCTTTTTGGCGCCATGCTTGGCTATTTTCTCGTGCCCTTGCTTGCAATCATACTGATCTCTTACGCAGATTCAGCCATCGGTCCAGGGATTCGCTGGCGGCCGTTGAGGCGTCTGCACTTTTTGTCAAGCCTGGTTTACTCAATTACTAATATCTTACATCTTCTGTCAGATATCTTGCTGCCAGATGCACGCCTTGATCAGATAGCACTGATGGCGGTGATGGCCCTGCTTGGCTTGTTGATCAATATCGAAGGTTGGCACTGGTGGCGCCAATATCACTGAAGAAATGTCTGCTTGATTGGTTGGCGAGGTCGATAAGCCCTGAGGATAATTATTTGTTTCCATACTCCCAGTTTTGCTGAAACTAGCTTTCGACCGGCTGGCCGCACTGACTTGGCGGGGAGGTCGCCGCCGCACTGCCTGACAATTTGGAATGCTGCGACGCTTTGGGATATTGGGACGCTTTTGCAAAATCAGCCTTAACGCCTAATCACTAATTCACCAGCGTAACTCTTATCCCGGTGCATTATCTCACAATTCTGTGCTGAAGCGTTGGCGCTGAGGTGTTGATATCCGATTGCACATCCTCCAGTACTCTTGCCATAGATTTGTCAGATCGGTTCAGTTCCCTTCGCAGTCATGCCAAGAATTACCGTTGAGCTCTCCGTGGAGGAGCATCGAGCTTTAAAACTTTTAACCATTCTCGAGGGTAAAAAGCTTGGCGCCGTCTTAAAAGAGGCCATCCATTCTTACCTTGTGCAAAAGGGTGCTCACGATCTCGAGGTCAAGGGCAAGCAGTGATTTCAGTTGGGTGCTTCGGATGTTCCCGCCGCCAGAAGATCAAGTATCTCGCGATCTTCGAGCTGGTTGAACGTTCCGTACCACATGCCCACGGATTGGAGTTGCTCCACCAGCACCAGGATTTCGAGTTGATCGACTAGCTGGCGCAGTTGGTACGCCACCGTGCGATCAGCCACAGGAATGGCCAACGTGATGCTGCGGGGCTCGGCCTGACGCAGGGAAAGCAGGGCGGCTCGCACAGTCATCCCCGTGGCAATCCCGTCGTCTACCACGATCAGATGGCGATTGCGCAGTTGCTTCGGGCTTGGATCGCCGAAAAGCCTTTGCCTGCGCTCTAATTCCCGCTCCTGCAGCTGGAGCCAACCCTGGCTGAGGGCCTGCTCTTGGCGCCTCAGCGCTGCTTGGCCATTTCGCCAGACCGCTACATGTCCCCCTGAAATAGCGCCGATCGCGAGCTCGGGTTGCAGGGGATCGGCAACCTTTCGCACCGACCAGGTGGCCACGGGAAGCCTCAATTGCCTGCCAATGGCGACGGCTACCGGAACCCCGCCCCGTGGCAAGCCAATAACTGTGCTGTCATGGTCGCGCCAGGTACTGGTCTTTAGCCGCTCAGCCAGCTCCAGGCCTGCCTGATGACGGTTGCTCCATCGGGGGGGATGCAAAATCATCTTCTGCCATCCTCGACTGGTCCGTTTTAGACCCTGATTTTAGACCCTGATTTTAGGTCCTGATTTTAGGTCCAGATGTAAAAGAGGGCTGGGGCCGCAGCCATCAGCAGCAGGGGATTAGTAACAAGGCTGGAAAGCTCACCAGCGCTCCTGCTGCCAAACCCGCCACTACCACTGCGATCACCACGACAAGAATTGTTAGAAAAATGCGACGGCTGCGCAGGTTCACGAAGCGGGAGGGCAATCCAAATATCTTTTAGTCCCCAGTCGATCAGAGCCGCCCTAAGCGCATTGCCGGGCCAGGTTGCCTCACTGGCTGCTCGCCCGGGCGCGGCTGCGTCTCTTCGGCTATTACAGGAAGACTTTGACGCCAAGCCATGAGCCGCATTGCTGCCTTTCCCTGTCTGCTGGCCCTGTATACCACCGCTTCTTTGCTTGCTCCCTGCGCAGCCCAGGCAGAGGCCAAGGCCGCGCCCACCAGCGGCACCGTTGAATACAGCTCGGACGTCTCGGAAGTGGACTCCTGCAATCAGGCCCAATACCGCATGCCAGCCGATGCAACCGCTACGGCCATGCGGGTATCAACTGCCATCAAAGGTGAATACGCCACCTTCACCTGCCGGGTGAAGTGGAGCCTTTCGCCCTCCGCTCGGCCCACCTATCGCCCGATTTTGTTCTCCCCTTCAGCCTGATCCCCATGCCTCGTCAGAACCAGCCATCTGCCCGCACCATCAAGTTGCAGATCCTTGGCGCAGTGTTTGTGCCAGTGGGATTGCTAGGCCTATGGCTTTATTCCAAAGGCTTCTGGTGAAGGCTGAAAAGCGCTTCCTCGGACTCGCGATTGCGGCGATTGCCTCCAGAGGTGATGCACCGCATGGATCACCACGCCCCAGATCAGCAGGTCGGGATCGTCACCTTGCAGGGCAATGGCTGGGCTAGTGGCATCGCTGGCCACCAGGCGCCACTGGGCAGGTGCCCCTTCCAGTCGCCGCAGCAGAAAGCGCCCCTCGTGCACGGCGACCACGATGGAGCCCGAACGGGGACCCACACTGCGATCGACCACCAATAGATCGCTGTGGTGGATGCCCTCCCCGCGCATGGCATCGCCGTCTACCCGCATCAAAAAGGTGGAGCTCGGTCGCTGAATCAGGGCTCCATTTAGATCGATCGTTGCCTCGATGTAGTCATCGGCAGGGCTGGGAAAGCCTGCGGCCACGGTTTCGCCCGCCAAGGGCAGGAGCAGGGGCTCGAGGTCGTGATGTGCTGGCTGCAAGGGACCCAGCCAGATCAGATCGGTCGCCATCGCAATCCCCCGAAGGCCACCACACTAACGCAAAATTAGTACGCCTGTACTCGCCCGTGTGGTCGCGGATCAGTCGCCGCAGCCCCTGCGCACCACCTCGTTGCGCAGGGCGACTAGATCGGCTGTATCGGGAAGCTGGGGTTCAAACAGCAGGGCCCAGGCCAGCGACACATCTCCAGCCTCCAGGGCCGTTTCGATCGCCGCCAGCCAGGTAGAGGGGCTCTGGCCTAGGGAAAGGATCAGGGCCGCGGTGCGGGCCATCCGCTCGGCGTCTGCGCCCACTAACTGCACTTGGGCAAAGCTGCCCTCTGCCGCCTGCTCAGGTCTCAGGCGCAGCACAACCACCTCGCCGGGGGCAATGGGGGCCAGGGGCCAGGCCAGGGGGGCGCGGAAGGGGCGCCCGGCGGGGGCAAGCTGCTGCCATGCCAGCAGGCCCTGGCGCTCAATGCGGAGCTCCAGCAGGGGTTCGACCACTACCAGCAGGGGCATGGGTGTGGGCACAAGACCAATGGCATCGCCCTCTGTCACCGGCTCCACCCGGGGGGCCACCACGCAGACTGCTACTGGATCAACTGGCCGCTGCAGGGCTTGGGCAGAGTCGGCAAGCAGCCAGCCCAGCCCAAGGGGTATCAGCAGGGCTGGGGCTGGGCCAAGGCGCTGCTTGCTCAACTGAAGCTGCCGAATGCCGTGCCAGAGAGAAGGTCGCCAAAACCACCCACGGGCGTGTGGCCACCGCTGCGGCGCATCAGCACTTTCAAAAAGGTGGTGTTGAAGTCGACGGTTTCAAGAAAGCGCACCCCCACATAGGCGGCAGACTCAAGCCGATCGACCCAGAGGGAGCCGACCCAACGAGGCACTACGGGCTCGCGGATGGGAAACAGCAGGCAGGCACCAGAGGAGCTCACATCCCAAAGGCGACCAATAAACGGCACCGGATCGACATAAAAGTCGATCTGAATCGTCATGCTGATTGAGGGCACGATGTGCCTCTCCTCATTCCTTGGGGAAGGATCTGGCCTTGGGGAAGGATCCGGCATCAAGTCAAATGCAGGCGGATATTCGTAAACATCCGCGTGTGCACATCACCCAGTAATTTCTTCTCATCTTACTGAGGCGACTCGAAAAGCCAACTGAGAAGAGGCTGAAAATTTTGATCGTGGCCAGGAGGAATTCAGCCCGCGGCGCGGTTTAGGGCACCGCCGCAGCTGGAGCCCCCTCCGGCGGTGCAGCCAAAGCAATGATCTGCCACTGCCACCGCATCCCCCTGCGGATCCCAGCCCAGCAGTTCGCGAAGATGGCGCCTGGGCCGGTCAGCTGCGCTCAGGCCAAGCTGCTGGTTGAAATCGCAGTCATAAAGCCAGCCCTGCCAGTCGACACTGATCAGGGAGCGACACATGACCCGCTCGAGGTTGGCGCCGCAGTGCTTGTTTTGCAACAGGGCTTGGTAGGCCTCCAGCTGTCCCTGGGCTTGGAGCCAGCTGGCAAAACGCTGGATGGGCATATTGGCAAGGGCGTAGAGGCTGGTGAACACCACCCCGAAGTCGGCGGCGAGCACCCGGCGGTAGTCGGCCTCCAGCTGGGCTTGGGGAGGGGGTAGCTCCGGCCCCTGGGGGTTGTAAACGAGCTGCAGCTCTAGGCCGCTGCCTGGCTGGCCGTAGCCAAGGGCATTGAGTTGGCGTAGAGCCTCGATGCTCCGCTCAAACACGCCGCTGCCTCTCTGGCGATCAACGTTTTCGGCGGCGTAGCAGGGTAGGGAGGCCACCACCGTGACGCCCTGATCCGCCAAAAAGCGAGCCAAATCATCTTGGCCGGGTTCCGACAGAATCGTGAGGTTGCAGCGATCGAGCACCTCGACGCCAAGCTGGCGGGCAGCCACCACAAGCTCCCTGAACTGGGGGTGGAGCTCCGGCGCTCCACCGGTGAGGTCGAGGCAGCTCAGCTGACGAGCCGCCAAAACCGGCGGGATTAGGGCCAGGGTGGCCGGATCCATCATTTCGGTGCGGGATGGTCCAGCGTTGACGTGGCAGTGGCTGCAGGCCTGGTTACAGCGGTAACCGAGGTTCACCTGCAGGGTTGTCAGGGGTCCCCGTTGCAGCGGCGGGAAGGCCGTTGCTGGCCCTTGGGCTCCTGTTAAGGGCGGGGCGGAATGGAGTTGCAATCCCCGTCCATTTGCGAACATCACCATCCTGCCGCCTACCGATGAACGAGCATGGAGAGTCGCTGGCACCGAGTTTGCGATGTTGCAGCAGCCCCCCCGCGGCTACGTGACCCTGGCTCGCCTGGGTTTGGTGGCCAATGGTCTGGCCATCCCCCTCGGCCTGGCGGTAATCCTGCTGGATCCCACCTGGCGCACGGCCAATCTGGTTGTGGGCGCCAGTGCAGTACTGCCTACGGCCGTGGTGGGCCTGGTGGCCTCGATCGCCCTGCTCAAGTGGCGTGCCTGGGGCCAGATCCTGGCGATCGTGGCCCTGTCTATGGCCCTGGCGGTGGGGCTGCCTTACGGAATCGTGCGCCTGGCTCTGCTCAGTGAGGGGCGATTACTCACCGCAGTGCTATCTGGTCTGCTTTGGGCATTTACCACTGCTGCGCTGGTGTTCTGGAGTCGGCCCAGCATTCGCCATTACTTGATCTGAGCTGGCCAGTCTGTCGCCGTAGCCACCAGCCCTCGAATGCGGGGGAGTGATTTTGTAGCAACAGCTACATAAGGGGGCGGGATTGCCGCATTGGATGCCCCCATAAAGCCTTTTCAATCGATCCCATGCCCAGCTCGCACCGTTACGCCGCTCTGCAGCAGATTCAGCGGCGACGTCCGGTGCCGACAACTGCTGCCGCCCCCTTCGATGAGCTGTGGGCAAGCGACGTATTCGGCCTCCAGGCTATGAAGGAAGCCTTGCCTGGGCGCATCTTTAAGTCGATCCAGAGCACCATCCGGGAAGGCGGCAAGCTCGATTTGTCATTGGCCAACGCCGTGGCCGACGCCATGAAGACCTGGGCCAGCGCCCGTGGAGCGCTGTATTACGCCCACGTTTTTTATCCTCTCACCAACTCAACGGCTGAGAAGCACGACGGCTTCATTTCGCCTCAAAGTGATGGTCGGGTGATCACCGAATTCACCGGCAAGTTACTGGTGCAGGGCGAGCCCGACGGCTCCTCCTTCCCCAATGGCGGCATCCGATCCACCTTTGAGGCTCGCGGCTACACCGCTTGGGACATCACCAGCCCCGCCTATCTGATGCAGACCCCCAATGGGGTCACCCTCTGCATTCCCACCGTTTTTGTTTCCTGGACCGGTGAGGCCCTAGATAAAAAAACGCCGCTGCTGCGCTCCAATGCCGCCATGAATCGCCAGGCCCAGCGCCTGCTGCGTCTGCTCGGTGAAACCGACGTTGCTCCGGTGAACTCCAGCTGCGGCGCCGAGCAGGAGTATTTCCTGGTCGACAACGCCTTCATCGCCCTTCGCCCCGACCTGCTCCTCGCCGGACGCACCCTCTTTGGCGCACCGCCCGCCAAGGGTCAGCAGTTCGACGACCACTACTTCGGCGCCATCCCCGAGCGCGTGCAGGTGTTCATGCAGGACGTGGAGCAGCAGCTCTACCGCCTGGGCGTTCCCGCCAAGACTCGCCACAACGAGGTGGCACCTGGGCAATTTGAAATTGCGCCCTACTTCGAAGCCGCCAACGTCGCTACCGACCACCAGCAGCTCACCATGACCGTGCTCAAGAGCACGGCCAAAAAGCACGGCTTCGCCTGCCTGCTGCACGAAAAGCCCTTCGCGGGGATCAATGGCTCGGGTAAGCACGTCAACTGGTCGATCGGCAACGCCACCCAGGGCAACCTCCTCGACCCCGGCCAGACACCCCACGACAACCTCCAGTTCCTGCTCTTCTGCGCCGCCGTGATTCGCGGCGTCCACTGCTACGGACCGCTGCTGCGCTCGGTGGTGGCCACCGCCGGCAACGACCACCGCCTCGGCGCCAACGAGGCCCCGCCCGCAATCATCTCGGTGTACCTCGGCAGCCAGCTCGAGGATGTGTTCAACCAGATCCGCGAGGGCAACCTGCAGAGTTCCGCCAAGGGCGGCGTCATGACCCTGGGGGTGGACACCCTGCCGGAATTCACCAAAGACCCCGGCGACCGCAACCGCACCTCACCATTTGCTTTCACAGGCAACCGCTTTGAATTCCGCGCCGTTGGCTCCAACCAGTCGGTAGCTGGGCCCCTGGTGGCTATGAACACGGTGCTGGCCGATTCGATCGGCTGGATTGCCGATCGGCTGCAGAGTCAGCTCGACAGCGGCACCGCCCTAGGCGAAGCGGCCTTCAACGTGCTGCAGCAGGTGATGCGCGAGCACGGTGCTGTGGTGTTTGGCGGCGACGGCTACTCCAGCGAATGGCATCGCCTGGCTGTAGAAGAGCGTGGCCTGGAAAACCTGCGCACCTGCGCCGATGCCTTGCCAGTGCTGCAGCGCCCGGAGGTGCGGGAGCTGTTTGAGCGCCAGGGAGTACTCAGTGCGGTGGAGCTGGAGAGCCGCTTTGAGGTGTACGCCGAGCAGTACGTGCTGGCGATTGAAGTGGAGGCAAAGCTGGCCCTGCAGATCGCTCGTACCCAGGTATATCCAGCTGCTGTGCGCTACCTAGGCGAGCTTGGCCAGGCCCTGCAGGAGCAGCAGGCGATGGGTCTGCATCCCAATCTCAAACTGCGCAATCAGTTGGGCGAACTGCTTGAGCAGCTCAACAACGGTTGCGAGAGCCTCGATCAGGCCCTACATGCCGCGCCCCACGGCACCGAAGCCCACATGCGTCACTGCGCCGACAGCCTGATGCCGCTTATCGGCGACCTGCGTGCGGCGGTGGATGGCCTGGAGGGCTTGGTCGACGACGGTCTCTGGCCCCTGCCCAGCTACCAGGAGATGCTGTTTATGCGCTGATGCCCTGGCGGTGCAGCAACCTGCAACACCGGAAGATGTTGTGAAGGTGACAGTTTCGATCTGGCACAAGGTCCATGATTACCAGCAGAGCAGCGAAGCCAGACATGTCAGCAGTGCGAACCCAATCCCCCAGCCACGTGCGGATCTACCGCCTAGTCGATCGTCAGGGCGCCCCCCATCCCGTGCTCGACGACCTCTACGAATCCCTCGATGCCGCATGGAGCGAGGCGATTGGCTGGTGGAACGACCACTGCGGTGGCAGCTCAGGGCCTGTGGAGATTGGCGTTGAAGTGAGCACTGCCAGCGGCGACTGGCGCACCCTGCGATTTCCAGGTTGCTGAATCCCTTGCTTCGCCACTTCCAGACTGGCCTCCAGCTCTGCGCTCTGGCCCTAGCCCTTGCCGTAGCTCTGTTGGCCACACCGGTGCAGGCGCTTGAGGCCAGTGCTTACCCCAGCGCTCAGCAAGCCCCCCAAGCCGCCTGCAGCCCCCTCGATGAGCGGCAGGTGGAAGGCTGGTTTGAAAGCTGGAATCAGGCTCTAGCCACCGGCGATCCGGTCCAAGTCGCCCAGCTCTATGGCGACCATGCCTTGCTGCTGCCGACTCTCTCTAGTGAGTTGCGCGAGACACCCGAGGCCATCACTGATTACTTCAACTCCTTCTTGGCCCGCCACCCCAGTGGCAGCGTCACCCACCGTCAGATCCGTTTGGGTTGCAATGGGGCCGTGGATGCGGGCACGTACCGATTCACCCTTCACGACCCAGAGGCCACGGTTGAGGCTCGCTACACATTTGTGTATGGATTGGAGGATGGCCAGTGGCGGATCCTCCATCACCACTCCTCCTTGCTACCCAGTTGATTCAGGTCACCTGCACTCCCTTCCAGAAGGCCACCCGGCCGCGGATGTTGGCGGCCGCCTCCTTGGGCTCTGGATAAAACCAGACCGCATTGGCGTTCACTTGGCCATTGACAACTAGGTCGTAGTAGTGGGCCGTGCCTTTCCAGCCGCACACGCTGGTATGGGTGGAGGGGCGGATGCAGTCAGGGTCAAGGGCGGCGGCGGGGAAATAGGCGTTGCCGTCGACCTTGACGATGTCATCGCTGCTGGCGATCACCTGACCATTCCACTGGGCTTGCATCGGCGTCACTTGGCCATCAAGACCCAATTGTGGCAAGTAGGGGCGGCAGGGTGAGGGGCGAATTAAGGAGTGATTGTGGCAAGCACTGGGGGTGGCAGCAGGGGCGGCAGGTGGGGGGTTGGATCCAGTGCCAGCAACTCTGTGCCCTGGCGCCGCAGCTCGAAGTGCAGGTGGGGGCCTGTCGCCGATCCCGTCATTCCTACCGTACCTAGGGCTTGCCTCTGTTCAAGCCAAGCTCCCTCCAGAACGGAGGCTTGATGCAGATGGGCATACAGCGTCTGCCATCCCTCGCCATGATCCAACAACACGGTGGTGCCGTAGCCGCTGATCGACTCCACCAGCAGCACCCATCCGGCCTGGGAGGCGAGAACGACCGTGCCCTTCGGGGCCGCCAGATCGATGCCGGTATGGAGACGCCAGGCGGAGCGGCGCTCGGAGTAGCGCCAGCCCCAGGGGTCCAGGCTCTCAGCCGGCTCGTCCAAAGGGTAGGCCAGGCGCGGCGCTACCGAATCCAGTTCTGACGCCAGCACAGCGCCCTGGATGACCGATCCCATCGCACCCTGGAGTCGCACATCTGGCACCGAAACTTGGCGCGGTAGCGCCTGAGGCATTGGGGGTAGCAAGGCCTGGTGCTCGGCTCCTTGGACACGCAGGGGCAGCGGGGTAACCACAGCCGCAAGGAGAAGTGACAACAGCACGGGCCAGCTCCGGTGGGTCATGGTTCAGTGGATCTGGCTCAGCGCCAATCGGGGTCGTAGATCCGCAGGGTGCCAAATCCCACCGGCGCTGGCGAGGGATTGGGGCCAGCTGGATAGGCCGTCACCTGGAACATGTAGGTGTCTGAAAAAGATGGGTTGTTCCAGGGCCTGAGGACCACGGTGAAGGTGGAGCCGGGGGGGATTGGTTCAGGAAAGGTGAGGCTGAACTGCCTTGCAGCAGCATCAAATTCGGCCTGCACTGGCAGCTGCTGGCCCCGCTGGCGTGGCCGGCCCAAAAAGGCTTCGGTCCGCTCCACAGCAAATGGGAAGCGATTGTCTACCCCGCGGGTCTGCTGAATGGTGAGGCTGCCCAGGGCGGCACCGGCGTCGGCATCGAGGCTGATCGTGAAGTAGTACTCGGCAAAAGGCTGCCAAATAGTGGTGTAGTAGCTCACCAGATCCACCTTCCAGGGGGGGGTGGTGAAGTACGTAGACCCCCTGAGCTCCAGTGCTCGGACACTGCTGATCAGCCCCGGCCCAATTGATGCAGAAAGGACCACTCCAAGGGCAAGGCGGCGAAGTCGAGCCAGGTTCATAGGGGGCTAGGCGACTGGAAAAACGCTAGGGGCAGCCTGGAGAAATGGCTTGGGGTCTTGATCACGGCGATGGGCCACGGTGAGCGGCTCTCCCTGGGCTGTGCCAGCCAGTGGATCGAGGCTGGCCGTTGTTTCCAATGCCTGGCGTAGGCTTCGGGCCGCATGAAGAGGCATGTCCCGCGGCACGCTGATTCGATCGCGCAAGTAGCGCAGGGCAGGGGCAGAGCCCGCCGGTGCTGGCAGGGGCTTGGCGTGGATCAGGGCCGTGAGAGCTGTGCGGAGCGGCACATCGAAGTTTTCCGCTCCCAGGGGGCTGCGGCCAAGAATGGCCGCTCGGTGCTTGATCACCCGGCTGAGGGCAAAAGCTGCCGCATTGGCCGGTTCGGCCTGGCTGGTTTCCGGGTCGGGACTGCCCAGGGGCCAGGGGCCCCTATCGATTTGGCTGGCCAGTGCTTGTTGGTTGGCCTCTCCGCTGGCATAGCAGCCACCCATCTGGGGCGGTAGATCGTGGGCATGGGTGTGGAAGTCGCTCTGGGTGCCGAGGTAACTGGGGCGCTGCTCGAGCGCCTCAAACCAGCGGCCAATGGCCGGATGCTCGCTGCGCAGCAGAAAACCCTTGTAGTAGGCCAAGCTTGCTGCCATACGCTCCACGTAAGGCACGAACACCAGATCAGCGGTGCCTAGTTCGCCAAGCAGAAACGGCCCGCTGTGCTGGCTGAGCGCCTGCTCAAATTTGCCGGCAATGCGCTGAAAAGCACCCCGGGCAGCTTCTTCTTGGGCAGGCCGTAGGCCCGGACTGCAGAGCCATTGGCACCAGGCGCGAAACAGCAGGCGCTCAAGTTGGCGCAGGGGCAGCACTGCCGCATCGTTCATGCCCAGTCCCAGGGGAGCGAAGGCTGCCTCAAGGGCCTCCAAGATGCGGTCGCTCTCGGTGATCAGGCGGCCATCGAGCTCAAGCGCCGGCAGCATCCCCGAAGGCACCAGCCGCTTAAACCAAGCCTCCTTTTCGCCATAGCAAAACATCGTGACCTTGCGCACCCGGTAGGGCACCCGCCGCTCTTCCAGCCAGAGCCAAACCTTCTGGCAGTAGGGGCACCAGGCATGGTGATCGCGAAACAAGGTGACGCGAACGTCCTGCTCAAGATGGCCAAACAGGCGCAGGTTCGCCTGGGCGCTGGCGACCCCGTTGATGGGATCGCCTGGCTGGGCGACCAGCTGAGTGAGCTCTTGCCAATCGAGCACTTCCTCGGCTGTCGACTCCATGCCTATCGCTGCAGCAGCCTTGGTTCTAGGAGCTCGCGGGGTGCTTGGTGGCCTATCTATGGTTCAAAGGCGTAGTTCCATAACAGAGCTCCAATGTTCGACGCCTTCACCAAGGTTGTTGCCCAGGCTGATGCCCGTGGCGAATTCATCAACGCCGGCCAGATCGATGCCCTCGCATCGATGGTTGCCGAAAGCAACAAGCGCATGGATACGGTGAACCGCATCACCTCCAACGCTTCTGCCATCGTTACCAACGCTGCTCGCGATCTCTTCGATCAGCAGCCCGCCTTGATCGCTCCTGGCGGCAACGCTTACACCCATCGCCGCATGGCT
>JAHLYR010000025.1 GCA_025128025.1 Synechococcus sp. CS-1330 | reverse complement strand
CCCGTCAGCTTCGGTCACATTGAGTGCCAGTGCGCCTCGTTCGCAGGACTCGGTCAGGTGCACCGCGTACTGCGGCAGCGGCCACAGCGCCATTTGACCGAGATGATCGGCCAGCCAGTCGGCCACCAGGGCATCGGTCTGTCGGGCGTTGCCCACCTTGTAGGTGAGCCAGCGCCGTGGAACGCGGCGGCGTGCCTGACGGGATTCGTTGCCACTGGCCAGCCGTGTGACGCTGGTCTGCCACTCCAGCCGTTCCACGATGGGCTCCATCCAATCGTGGCGGAAGGCAAACACGCCGCGTTGCGCATCCGGCCAAGGCTGGTCGCCAAAGGCGTCCATGCCGGTGGCGACAATGGCGCTTGAGGCCGTGTCTCGGCGCAGCACTTCGACCAGAAAGATCGGCGCATCGATGGGTGGCCAGGGGCCCGCCAAGGATTCCGCCAGCAGGCTGGCCGTCAGATTGGGCGGCAGCGGAGCGACAGCTGTTTCCGGCGTGAAGCTGGCTGCGCTCGCCCCGAAGGTGGCGCGCGATAGCACTTCACTCTGGAAGACGGGTAGTTCGCTTCCCGGCGTCGGCTTGCTGGAAACCTCAGCAATGTCTTGAACAACGACGCGATCCGTCATGCCGACTCCACGCCGAACTCAGCGGCATTGAAGGCGGCCTCCGTCCACTGCACGTTGCCGTTCGGGTTGCGTTCGAACAGCGTGCTCTGCCAAGCCAGTTGCTCCTGCAGAATGATGTCGGTGCTGACGGCGCTTTGCGCACCACTGACCACGAGGCCTTTGACCTTGCCCAGACCGGCATCAGTCTTTCGGGCCAGCATCGTGAGCTGGACGCCGTAGATGGCGGGCGTGGCCATCACCGGCAGCGGCTCGACATCGAAGGACTGGCGCAACCCCACGTTCGGCGCATTGATCGCCGTAGCTTCGTCCTCGTCGCTCACGGCATCCCAGGCAGCGCTACCGACCGGGCTGGCCGTCCACTGGTTCAGGCTGCCATCGGCCTGTGCCTGCAAGGCATCGACGCGCACATCACCGAGAAAGGTGTTGTTGATCGTGCCGCTGGTGTCGGCGATGTAGAAGTCGTCGACGTCGATGGTGAGCGGGCAGTTTTGGCCAGGCACTGCACCCACGAATGCCGTGAGCAGTTGGCCACCGCCCTGAATGGTGTTCTGCGCGGTCATCTGAATGGCCAGGATGCCGTTGATCCGCACTGACAGCACACCGTTGCTGGTGCCTTGCGTGACCTGCAACTCGATGTAGTGCCAGCCGCGCGCCGGAGCGCTGGCGACTGAGACAGAGATCAACTGGTCATAGCCGTATTGCCAGCGGTAGAGCTTGAGCCGACCGTCCTCGCCGATTTTCACGAGGTGCGCGACCTGCGAGTTGGCGTCACGCACGCCCAGCAGCAGTGGCTCGGTGTAGGTGTTTTGGTACGGCACCACGCGAACGGCTGCCCCGACGATCAGGCTGGTCTTGGTACCGTCGAGGTTCTTGACGTAACCGCCGCCCGAACCCTCCGGCAAACGCAGGGCGTAGGACGATGGACGACGGCCATTGATGCGGGTGGCCTGCGGTGACAGATACGCTGCCTTGCCACGCGCGAGCCACGGATCGCCAAAGCTGTCCACGGCCTGTGGGTCGTAGTGGTCGAAACCGTCGATGAACAGAAGTGCCATTGGACTTTCCCCTGAAATTCAGCCTTGCAGCGCCGCACGGATGGCCCGTGCATTGCGCCCGATGATGTTGACGATGACTTTCTCTCCGGCAGGCGACTGCAGGTGGTCGTGGGTCACACCCGGATCGACCGCGTTGACGATGCGCACCGCCTGATTCATCTGCGGCTGCGCGGGCGGCACTTTCACCTCCGGTACCAGCCCGCCCGCTGCGAAGGCCAGTTCGCCACCCTTGAAACGTGGGCCGGCCGACAAGCCGTTGAGCGAGTCGAGGAAGGCCACGCCGACTTGGCGCACGGCGGCAGCCCGCACCACATACTCGCCTGCGGACAGACGCGCCGGGATCGAATCCGAGGTGGCGCTGCCCGGCCCGGAGACCAGGCCGCCTCCCGCGAACTTCTTGATTCCACCCAAGAGCGCCATCACAGCGGCGACCATGGCTACCATCGCGGCCACCGCGAGTGCCGGGCCAACGTAGGGAATGGAAGCCTGCGACGCCGCCGCACCGGCTCCCGCCTTGGCTGCATCCATCGACACCACGGCGGTGGTTTCGGTGGTCTTTTGCGCGACCTTGGCGGCGCTGGCCGCCGCATCGACGGTCTGCTCCTGCTGGATGAAACCGAGCTTGAGCGCCAGCATCCGCGCCTGCATGGCGATCCACTGCTGAAACGGTTGGATCACGATTTGCTGCAGGAAGGCATCGGCCACCTGCTGGAAGATGCTCGCCAAGGCACTGCGCCAGGTCTGCGCGCCGGTGATCATCCGTTGAGCGCACCACCAAAGCTCTCGCCGATGCGATTCCACAGCGGGGCCATTTCATCGACGGTGAGCTTGGTGCGATCCAGCTCGTTGCGCCACGCCTGCACGCGAATCACCGCATCCGGCCCGATGGCCTGCGCAGCTTGCTGCATGGTCGGCAACAGGCGCTCCATCTCGGTGGCTGATTGCTGTTGCAAGGCCACGATCTGCTGACGCGCCTGTGCTTCGGTTAGTAGCCCAGCCTGCTGCTGGGTCTGAATGGCCTCCTGCGCATTACGCAGACGCTCAGTGACTTGCCGCCACTGAGCTTCAAGCGCAGCCAGATTGGCCTGTGCAGCCTTCACATTGATCAGCCGATCAACGAGCGACACGCCGTCGGCATCGCTTTCTGCCACCAGTCGTGCCCGCAGATCGCGGTAGCTGCGCTCGATGGCGGCTTGCCGGTCGGTATCCGTCGCCGTGCCGGTGATCTGTGCCAGTTCCTCACGTGCCTGCGCCAAGGCGTCGGCCAATTCGCGCTCGGCTTGTGCTGCCTTGCGGGCATTGGCCTGCTCGATGTCCGTGCGCCGGTTGTTGAGCGTGATCAGGTCGGCTTCCGCCTTTGCGACCTCGGCCTTGGCTTTCAGGCGGTCGTTTTCCGATTTGCCGGTAGTGGCGACTTGCTGACTACGGGCCAGCTCCTGCTGCTTGCGGGCAATCTCGGCGTCGACCTCGCGCTGTTCGATGGCCGTTTTTTGCGTGTAGTAGTCGCGCACCGAGACCAGACGGTCTTCGAGTGCAGCATCCAGCGCAGTTTGTTGCCGGGTCAGACCGTCCTTGAGCAGCGCGAACTCGGCGTCCAGCTGCGCTTTCATCAGCGTGGTCTGCGCGCCGGTCGTGTCCTGCGCTGGCTTGACGGCTTTGGGTTTGGTCAGGCGTTGAAGCAGTTCCGGATCGGCCTGGATCTTGGGTGCCTTGACCTCGATGGGCTTGGGGTCGAACAGGCTGTCACGAAAGGACGCCAGTTCATCCAGCCGTTTGACCAGATTGCCCTTGAGGTCGGCAATGATGGCCTTAGCCCCTTCGGTGTTGCCCTTGAGGGCTTCCACGGCGGCGGCCACGCCAGCACCAATGGCTTCGCCCAAGGCGACGAAGGCCTTGCCGACAGTGGTGGCACCGAGGGCCAGGGT
>JAHLYR010000024.1 GCA_025128025.1 Synechococcus sp. CS-1330 | reverse complement strand
GCCGTAGGAGCTTGTTGCGCCGTGAGGCTCACCTTGCGGTGCGACGGGAAACTTCTGAGCGCGGAGCGTCGTCGCAGTGCCGTGGTGGTTCTGCAGGATCGATTCCGGGTTTCCCAGCGGCGTACCTGCCGATTGGCGTGCGAAAACCGCAACACCCAGCGGCGCCCTTTGCCGCTGGCAGACATCGAGGAGCAGAAGTTAAAACGCAGAATCCTGGAGCTGGCCCGGCGCCATGTGCCCTGGGGCTACGGCTTGATGGCTGGAGCGTCAATCACAAGCGAGTGCAACGGATATGGCGTGAGGAAGGGCTGCAAAGCGCCCCTCAACCAGATTGTCGTCGGACAGAGCATCGGGTGTTGGTGTGCAGGCACAACCAGTGACAAATCCAGGTGGTTTGGGCGGACCTGCCTCAGGTGCTGGCGTGCGACCCGGCCTGGGTGTCGGAGCCCCAGGCGCTGGGATGTACCGACGCTGAAGCAAACAACTTGTCGAACAAGCCTGCGCGTTAGAGCAAGTCACTACAGCTAGCCGCGCTGGGTCTGGGGCAGAAAACCTGATCCAACCCAGATGGTGCTAACACATCACAACTAGTATCTGGTCGATGGACTTGCAAGAGTGGATCCCAAGAGCTGGATGGAGTGCATACCCGATGTACTTCGTAGATTCAGGCCGGCCGCTACCTGGTGCGCCACCGCTGCTCAAAACTCGTAGTCACATGCGCCGTAACGACGCCAGGGAGATGTGGCTAAGGCTCAAGGCCCAGGCCGGGCAGGCCCTGCATCCGCCGCGGCCGAACCTGCAGCAACGACGGAGACCCCTGCCAGCGGCACCTCGGAATACGATTAGCTTGGTTCTTAGGTGTATGCCTGCAACCAGGCCGCATACCGCATGCTCCCTTCGGCCAATTTCAAGGCCATGAGCATGTCCACCGCGGGAAGCGGCGAATACGCCACCTTCCCCTCCCGGGTGAAGTTGACCCTTGCGCCCGCCACCCCGCTCACCTATCGGCCGATTCTGTTCTCTCCTTCTGCCTGATCTCCCTGCTGCTGCCATGACCCGTCACCAATCCCCTCACTTCGTTCTCGAACAGACTGAGGACGGTTGGATGCTGGAAGCCCAGCACATCACAAAGGATGGCCAGGGGGATTGGATGCTGAACCACGACCAATTGGAGGAACTTGCCACCCTCCTCCAACAGTCCCTCGCCTAGGGACGCCGCGCTGGTGAACTACCTCCTGGCCCGCTGACCTTGTGGTGCGCGCCGTGGTGGTGGCCTGGTCGCCATCCCCAGCGAGGCAGGTCAGCACCTCAACGATTAAATCTATGCGGCGCAACGGGTTGGAGATACGGCGCTACTTGCTGCGAGGCTTCTACCGGTTCCGCTGCGAAGTTTTACAGCCGCACAGCTCTCGATCTACTAGCACTCCGCTCTCGGCTAGAACTAAGCAGGTCAGCGCCGTCAGACCAAGGGTTGGAAGCAGGTGGTCCCCCAGTGGGTCTCTGGCGTAGATGTCCAAGCACTACGAGTGACAGATGCCATGAGCAGATACCTAATCAGGCGCGACGACGGCATCAGCGACGGCATCGCCGGTCAGGTGTTCGACAGCTACGACGCGGCATATGCAGTGCTTGAGCGCTACTACGCCGATATCTGCTGCTCAGACGACCGTGAGTACTACCGGATCGTGGTCGCCGCAGAAGAGACGGATATGGCGTCCAGCGCGGCAAACGATGGACAAGGCGTTGCGCCAGCCCCACCCATGTAACGCTGAGGCTAGCGGCGCCTTTTTAGCCGCTTGCTGACATCACTGTCACACCTACAGATGTGTTGACTAGCTAGAGCTGGTCGCTGGATGTGGTTTGCCTGGTCCAATTCCCGGCATTAGGCGCAAGGGCTGGATAGGGGACCAATTCTCAATAGTGAGAACCCGGCGAGAACCAGCCAAAAGGCCACTGGAAATTTGCACCGAAAAAACGATGCTGAGGAACTACGAGCCGATCAGAAGAGCCTAAACACTGCGGCAAATTTCCATAAGTAGACAAGCCTTCCATAGAGCCTGATGGGGCTCTTGCGAGTAGTCACACCCCACGAAAGGGTATCTAAGAAAAGAAGGTCGGACTGTGCTAACGGCAGAGAGCCCCCCTCTGCCAGCAAGGTTGACGTCTCTCCATTTCGATCACCAGGGGGCTTGATGGAGTAGAGCAATTCGTCGCTACAGCGAGGCAGTCAAAGCTGATGTGAGAAGGCGGATGAGTCCGCAACACCGCCAAAGCGTTGCCCAGATCTCAGCCGAGCTGGGCATTCACGTGGTCACCCACTACAACTGGAGGTGGAGCTGGCGGTTGCAGTGAGAGGTGGTGCCTGCATCGGAGAAGGAACCAGAGGGCTCGTTGCTGAGAGGATGGAGTCTGCGGTGCTTGAGGCATGGCTCATCCGATCAGTCCGGGCGAGATCGCTGGGGTCCAACTCACAGCCAAGTCCCTGCGTGATCTCTCGCCGCCCCAATTCAGCTGCGTGGCAGCCGAGCGGCGCCATCGCCAGGAACGCCTGGCCGGAGCGCTGCGGATCTTCGGCCGGCTGGGGTTCGGGGAAGGCGTGGCCGGCCACATCACCGCCCGCGATCCGGAATTCCCGGATCACTTCTGGGTGAACCCGTTCGCGCTGTCGTTCAACCGCGTGCGCGTAAGCGACCTGCTGCTGGTGAACCACGCGGGCGAGGTGGTGATCGGCGATCGCCCGGTGAACCGGGCGGCGTTCGTACTGCATGCGGCCATCCACGCGCTGCGTCCGGAGGTGATCGCCGCAGCTCACGCCCACTCGCCCTATGGCAAGGCCTTCTCGAGCCTTGGCAAACGGCTCGATCCGATCACCCAGGACTGCTGCATCTTCTTCAACGACCACGAGTTGATTCAATCCGATGGCGGCAAGGTGGTGCTGGAGGAATCCGCCGGCCAGGCCTTCGCTGCGCAATTCCTGCAGGGGAAGGCCGCCATCCACCAGAACCACGGCCTCTTCAGCGTGGGAGAAAGCGTGGATGCAGCCGCCTTCTGGTTCATCTCCATGGAGCGCTGCTGCCAGAGCCAGCTGCTGGCCGAAGCGGCCGGCATCCCCCAGTTGATTCGAGAAGACTGGGCCACGTACACCCGGAGCCACGTCGGCAGGCCCCAGGATGGCTGGCTGGGGTTTCAGTCGTTCTGGGAAGACATCCTCCACAGCGATCCTGAACTGCTGCAGTGACAGCCCACACCGGAATGCGGGGCCGGTGAACAGCCGAGCGCCCAGGGCGAATAACCTCAGAACACAGCTCCGTGATTTGAAACCCCCGAGCAGAACTGGCAGCTGTGGGCTGCAGCTGCGGCGGTCTTTGCGGCGCTTCCCGCTCTCCTGATCAAGCTTGGCGTACGAGGGGTGGATGCGGGTATGGCCACCCTGTTCCCCACCCTGGCAGTGGCGATTGTGCTGACGCTGGTGCTGCTGGCCAGCGGCCGGCTCGATTGGAAGGTGCTACGACAGCTGCTCGCTCTCAGCATGGTCACTCCAGCAGCGGTGTGCATCGGCAGTAGCTGCTCCAGTCGCCGGCGCAGGAAAGAAGGCCGCAGCCGGGTGCGCATGCCGGCTAGGCCTGAAAGGGAGATCACCACGTAGCCAGAACCATTAGTTGTGGGAGATCGGCCGCGCCGCAGTAGCCGGATCGCGCTGGAACAAACCGTCGAGGTAAAGCCGGCTCACGGCCCGGTCCTTGCAGCCGAGCTGGAACAGGAAGCCCGCAAGCGCTGCTTGCAGCAGGCGGTACTGGTCCCAGTTGGGATGGCTGCTGATGAATTCCCGCATCGCCTGGTACAGGTCCTCCGGGAACTCATTGACGACGCTCACGTGGACCGGGAGATGCTCGGGGATCTGGCTCATGCGTTTATCACGGCAGTGCACCCATCAAGTCACGAGCACCGCACCAGCGTCAAAGCAGCAAAACCAGTCCGACAAGGCCGTGTCTTGCCGTGAGAAGTAAGTCCTGAACTGCCTTCCTGGCGGCTTGCTGTTCCTCTTGGGCTGGCCAAAACTCCCCACTGCCGCCGGTCAAGAGGAGAGGGCTTTTCCACAGCGGGTGTTGCACTGCTGGCGCCAACAGCGGGGTTTGCGAAACAACAGCTCCTGTCTGATCCCCAACGCACAACCGCCCCCTGTTGGCCCAGGGAACCTATTAACTGCTCAGCTATACCGCCGGTGTCACCTCCTTCAGCTACGAGGACCGGATCGAGCAGTCCGACAGCAGCGATCCAGTCGGTACTACAGCCACGGCCTGAGCGATGCAGGCGATCTGCGACTGGGTGCACGAGCACATCCGTTTTGACTTCAAGGCGGTGACCCCAGAGAAGAACGCCAGCGACACCATGTGGGATCGCGCTGGCGTCTGCCGCTATTGCGCCCTCCTCGGCATCCCCCTGGGCGAGGTAGCCGTGTATTTCCCCGCTTGGTTTCAGGTATTTCTCGAAATCCGCTGGCACATATTTGATGCACGTCACAACATCCCGCGCTTGCGGCCGGGTGCTGATTGCCCGCGGCCGCAAGCGCCCTCTTCAACGCCGTAACCAGAGCCTCAAGATCAGCGGCGCTGTGCCAATGTCCGAGGCTGTGCGCATACCACTTGTAGCAATGGCCAACCCTCGTTGTCCAGATCTTCCCTAACTCCATTCATGGCTGATGAGAACTTCGACGCCTAATTAAGGAACAGGTTCACGGTGTCGGCGAACTTCTGGAAAGACTGAAAAAGAAAGGCATGGCCTCCTTCGAAGAAGGCTAGCCAGGAGAAAGGAATCTGGTTAGCAATGATCAGGGAATTCTTGGGTGGATCGATGATATCCGAGCGGCCGTCGGTAATCAGAACGGGAACCTGGATGTTTTTCAGGTTGGCGAAGTTACTCTCATCGCTGTTCCAGAGCCCGGTCCGTGCCCGGTCCTGACGTTCAATGGTCTGCTGTGAGATCTTGAAGTCGTTGGGCATGGTGCCCGCCGCCACGGCAGCCTTGAGGCGGGCCAACACAGCATGAGCGGCCTCTTTCCCTTTGGTGTTATCAGGGAACGTGAGGGCCACCTTATCCATTTCAGGGATGTCGGGATTGTTGAGCCGGGCCTCCACATCCTCTGCAGGAAAGGCCTGTTGGCTTCCGCCCGGATCGGCTGCAGAGAGGATCGCTTTGTGCACCAGTTCGGGGTGACGGATCAGAACCTGCTGGGCGATCCGCGCCCCCATGGAGTATCCCAGGATCGATACCTTGTTCAGACGCAGGCTCTGCACCAAGCCCGCCACATCATCGGCCATCTGCGGGATGGTGGTGTTGTTCTGCGCCGTATCAGTGGACAAGCCGACCCCCCGGTTGTCGAACAGGATCAATTGGTGTCGGCTTGCCAATTGCTCAATCAGGGCCGGGTCCCACAGGCTCATGGTGGAGAGGAAGCCGTTGATCATCACTAGTGGTTCGCCTTTGCCTCTGGTGTAGTAGGCCATTCGGATCTCGCCCACTTGAGCGTATTTAACGTCCGGTTTGAAGCCCCGCTGCAGAGGAGCAGCAAGCAAACTGCCGGCAAAGATTCCCACAATCGCCATTAACAAGGTGCTGCGCTTGAGCCAGGCGTTCATGGTGATGATGCTTTAGCCGGTGGTTACGAAAGCCGCAGCTTCATTCTGGTGCCGGCAAGTCGGGTAAACAAGTTTGGAGCACACCAGTTCCAGCTGGGTCTTGGCCGGCGGAATGACAGAGACAGACTCCAGTGTTGGCATGTTGGACTTCCACTTCGCACAGGGGTGGATTACTCAAATTCCAGAGGTAACTGAGTACTACAACCCCGGCAACACCAGGGGTTTTGATGGGAACTACTGTCTTGTCCTTCCTCTCGCCTTGGTACTGGGCGGGGTCTAGGCGCTGGAAGGAGGCCTGCGTGCTGACTCGATCAGCAGGTTGTGGAGTAGCTCGCTGCTGCTGATCAGCAGGTGGGCCAGCCAGGTGCCAGTCAATTTGGGCTCAGCGATCCGATCGCCCCTGCAACGGCTAATGGCTTGCTCGATCTCGGCCAGCTCCCGGCAGATGTTGCGCACCATCGCCTCGGTGTTCTCGCGGGGCGTGGGGCGGGGCGGTGTCGGCATCAACTCCACTCTGGCGGCTGCACTCTTGCGCTTGTGCTCAACCAAAGCGGTAGTGCTTGCGCACTGGGGCATGCACCTCCCAAGTGCAGCTCAGCCCGGTGTCAAACACCACCAGATCACCGGCTCCAAACCGCACCGGCTTTCCACCATCGGGGGTGACGCTGACATAGCCCTCCAACAGCAGGCAGGTTTCCTGTTCGTCGTAGCTCCAGGGGAACGTACTGATCTCACAGCCCCAGATGAGCCAGCTGGCTACACCCAGGGTCTGCAGCTGCGCTGGATCCAGGTTGGAGGTGACCGTGATGCCGTTGGCCATGGCTGCCTGAATGAGAACCAAGGGCCATTGTCTGCTCAAAGGCCAATGCTCCACCCGCCCCCGGGCAGTGGTGAAAAGGGATGTCTCGACATCGATGCGGTGGGTCTGGCCGTCGATTGCCTCCATGCCGCCGCAGGCGAAATCAATCAGCCGCTGGGGTGGGATTCAGTGGCGCACCGGCACAACCTGCATGCCGACCGGGGCCAGTGCGATCAGCGCCAGCTTGATGTGCTGGATGCCAAAGGGGATGCCGATGATCGTGACGAAGCAGGCCACTGCAGAGGTGAGGTGGCCGATCGCCAGCCACCAGCCCGCCACCAGAAACCAAATCACGTTGCCGATCAGCCCCAGCGGTCCGGTGCCGAAATCCATCCGTCCGGTGAGCTCCCGCCTGCTCACGGCCTCATTTCCAAACGGCCAGAAGGAGTAGTTGCCGATCACAAAGCAGGCCCGGGCCCAGGGAAGGCCGACGATCGTGATCGCCGCCACAAGACCGGCCAGCCACCAGCCCAGGCCCATCTCCACCCCGCCGAGCACGAACCAGAGAACGTTGAGCAGAAAGCGCAGCATCGGATCTTCCGCGGTACTCCCAGCCTGGCAATAGGGAAGAGCGAGCGCAGCCCGGACGGGGTGCCCGCAACACCACAGCCGTGAAGGGTTTTGGCCTTCTCCTTCTTTCAGACCCCCCCTACCGTGCCTTGGCAGACCTACCACCAGCAGCAGCAGCAACCGAACCAGGACCAGTTTTCTTCGACGGTGAGGACAGATCAGATCTTGCTCAAGCGCGGCTTATTGAGGTGATGCACCGCATGCACCACCACGCCAAATAGCATTGAGCGATCAAAGACCTCCAGGCCCAAAGGGATTGCTGCCTCTCCTGGCCGCACCGGCTCAAGAAACCACTGTTCCCCCTGGCGCAGCAGCGGCCGCATCAAGAAGCCGCCCTGGTGGGCAACGACGACGACATGGCCGGAGCAGGGTTCCACACTGCGGTCAATCACCATCAGGTCGCCGTCCTTGATCCCGTGCTGGCGCATGCCATTGCCACTGGCGCGCATGTAGAAGGTGCAAACCGGGTTGGGAATCAGGGCGGCATGGAGATCCAATCCCTCACCCAATGAACCCAAGCAGAAGGGCACAGGCTCGCCAATAGGCAGGTCGGCCAACATCAAACCAGCAGCGGCAGCAGTACAGCAGTTCTACTCCTGGCGGGGCTTGTTGGGTTGGACTGGCTCAGCTGCCTGCTTCTGGACAGGGCACAAGCCTCATATCCCCACCTTGTTCCAGGTTTTGCATTTGGAATCAGCCAGCCGCCTGGCAGGGCAAGTTGCCCGCTCGAGCCACGGGGCGAGGCTGGCCGCGGCAGCATGTAACGATGTTGTTACATGGCTCTCATGACAGTCGGGGAAGTCTTTCTGGAGTCCATCTCTAGTGGTGTGATCACGGAGCATGAAATCTCCTGGGTTGCCTCCCACCAAGGCGCCTTTGCTCGCCACGAGGAAGCCCTGGCGCTTCGGCTGGGGCGCTTGGTAGACGAGGGGCAGATCAACCTCGGGTGCCGCCTGCCTAGTCGTCTTGTTCAGCACAAGCTTGTGCTGAACGAATGGATCGAACCGCTCGGCAGGCGCCGCGGCAAAGCAGCTGTTTGCGCTTGATACCGCAGTAGCTCCTAATGACTCAAGAGCAAACGCTCCTTTACTGGCAAAACATGCGCATTGCCATGGAGGCTGCCGGCCAGACCTCAAGCGCCATCTATAAGCGCGCCCTTGCGATCAGCCAGGGGCTGGCCGATCCCCTTGCAATTCCCGAAGCAGCTCAGTCCTGACGGCAGCTCAGCCGGCACTGCTGACAGCCTGCCCGTCGGGTGCTGCGCTCGGGCGATGTCCTGAGTATGGGCAGCGTCCATCGCCTGCACCGCCTCGATGACGAAGCCTGCACCTTCAGCAAGCAACACGGCGAACTGTGGCATGGCGGTCAGGGCTGGTAGCGTGAGCCTGGCTTATTGGTGCACACTGCTCAGCTAGCCACTGACGACACCGGCGCCGGCGATGTCCGCACGGTGATGAAGGCGATCGTCGGCCATGCCAAGATCTCTCAAGATGGCCTATACCTGGGAGGAAGGGCTCTCGATCACCGGCAAGTCGTAATAATGATATCAAATAAAGAATTAACTTTTGCGCTAAGGCACAACCAACGGCGCCATGCACAAAGAAAAGAATATGGTTGCCTTGTTAGACCATGCAAAGGAATTAAAAAAACTAGAATCTCGCATTAATTGTCAAAAGGATTACGTTGGTTTGCAAATTTGAAGTTGCAGTACCATTTAATGTGCCGTAATATGATGGATCGCTTGGATTGGAAGACGGGTTAGAAAATGGTGCGTTTGACACAGAGAGATCAGAGGTGCTAGGACGCGAATAAGTATAGCTCAGGTCCAAAAAGATCTTGCTAGAAATAAAGTAAGTAATTCCTGCAGTAGCCGCCACTCCATAGGCCCACTGAGATGAGCTAAAATTCTGAGACGCCCCGGAAATATTTGTATTAATGCCATCAATGGTCGCGTATCCGACGACATCATTCAGAGATGTGCCGACTTGAGTCAGGGCGATACCAGCACCACCATAAAAATAACCACGATTAAATGCCTTGCCAATAAATGGCATCAAAGCGAATTGACTTCCGGCCTTAATGCTGTAGGTATTAAAGGAAGTTCCACTAAAGGAGCTGTTGTTTTGGTTTGTAGAAGTGCCATACTGAGGGATGGCAAGAACTTGAGGGTCCGAGCTGGTGCCAAGATAAGCGTATTGAAGCTTAGCTCCCCACAGCCAAGAGCTACCCTTAAACCTAGAGAAGTATCCAAACTGACCCGCGGGAACGACATTTGAAGCCGATGGTAAATAAGGATCTGGAATAGCAGGCCCATCTGCTTCGCCAGTCGATGCAAGAACCCCATTTTTATAAATTTCTGACGTCCCCTTATTGTAGACATACTGGCTGCCGAAAGTAGTTATCGCAGCCCCAATCCCAACACCGCCAAAAAATGAACTTGCTGGAACAATTGAAGTCGAGCCTGGAATCGCTGTGGCAGGTGTTGACAGCTGACCACTGGCAGGAGGAGAGACCTCACCAGGCGTTTGACGATCGCTTAATGTACCTTTGTTTGAATCAACTACCGACGGACTTTCTTGTGCCGAAACTGGCAGAATTGCAAGGAAACCAAAAACCGAAAGGAATCCGAAGCGCACAATAATAAAATATTAATGTTAACTAATAGCATATGGTTTGAACGGCCAAACAGTAAGCTGTGACAGCCTCATGGTTGTCACAATGTGGCTATTTAAGCCTGCGGAGAATACTTGAGATGAGCGGCGCCACGGTAAACACCGGCGCCTTGTTTATGCCACGGCTGACGAGAAGGTTTCGATTGCTCAGTTCGGCTTTCGCCACGGAAATGTGGTAAAGCAGTTCATTCACGCACTAGTCCGGTTCATGGGCGGAGATGCCCAGCCTTAACCGGGGGTCCCTTTTTATCTATTAAACGTTGCTAATTTCGAACCCCAGGGAACTGCTAGCGCCAGTTTCTATCCACAGCAAGCTAAGCACCTAGGCCGCTGGCCCGCATGTAGAAGGTGCAGACCGGGTTGGGAATCAGAGCGGCATGGAGATCCAAGCCCTCACCCAATGAACCCACGCAGAAGGGCGCAGGCTCGCCAATGGGCAGGTAGGCCAACATCAAACCAGCAGTGGTAGCAGTACAGCTGTTCTGCTCCTGGTGAGGTGGGTTGGGTTGGGTCGGCTCAGCTGCCTGCTTCTGGCCAGGGAAGCAGCGTTATATCCCCCACCTTGTTCCAGGTTTTGCATTTGGGATCAGCCAACCGATAGAGGGCGCTGCCGTCTGCTCCGCTCTTGGTGACAACCAGGACCGGGGCACCAGGCCAGCCGATCTGCCAAAGCTGCTCACCGTCCGCCAACACAATCAAATCGCCGGTGGCAGGGTGCTTGAGGTCTGGGGCCATCGCTGCACCGTAGAAAGCCATTGGCGATTCGTTGCCAAGCCGCAGCCCTATCCAGAGCAAGCGGAACAAGGACAACCCCAACTCGATTGCTCGATGGATCGTCCGCCAGGTGGCTCAGTTTTCGATTTCGCTTGACACAAAGTGCAGGCTCGAGCCCATCAAGTCGCCTAATAGGTGATCGCGACATCCGCGAACTGGGTTGTTCGCAAGCTCAGGGCAAGAACTTGATGGCTATCTCGGGGTTGGGTAATCAGATTCCTTCCACTTGAATTCCTTGGCATCTCGCTTTACTTTCCCGAGCGGCAGACCTGTGGCGGCCTGGATCTCCGTTTCAAAGAAGCGGCTTGCATCACCGTTGTCAAAGGCAAAGGCGAGCTCAGCTAAGGAGACTCTGGAAAACCGAGGCCGTTTGCGGGACAATAACCCTGTGATCGCAGGCCAGGACTGGGTTGATGGGCGGCAAGCAGCTTGGCTTCTCTGATTACGAGCTCACCACAGCCAAGAAGCAGACCAAACGGG
>JAHLYR010000023.1 GCA_025128025.1 Synechococcus sp. CS-1330 | reverse complement strand
GGGTAGTGGGGCTCGATCAAGTCGATCAGTGCCTGCCACGGCACCACCACCTCCATCTCAGAGAGAAACTTCTCCCGTTTGGTCTGCTTCTTGGCTGTGGTGAGCTCGTAATCAGAGAAGCCAAGCTGCTTGCCGCCCATTAACCCAGTCCTGGCCTGCGATCACAGGGTTATTGTCCCGCAAACGGCCTCGGTTTTCCAGAGTCTCCTTAAGCCAATGACAGCCGTTGGAATGAAGATCGGAGCCCTCGCCGGCCGCAGTGGCCTGCCGATCAAGACCCTGCGCTACTACGAAGATATCGGCCTCCTGCCGGCGGTTGGCCGCAGCGAAGGCGGTTACCGCCTGTTCGCTGAGGAGAGCCTGCGGCGCCTGGAATTCATCCGGCGGCTCAAGAGCCTTGGTCTGACTCTTGATGACATTCAGGAGTGTCTGTCTGTGCACGATGCAGGCGACCTCCCTTGCGGCGACATTCAGCAGCAACTCCAACGGCAGATCGCTCTGGTGGACGAAAGGCTGCGGGAGCTGCGTCTGTTCAGGAGGGACCTACAAAGCCTGCTGAGCAACTGGCAAAGCGATCCGGCACCGAACACGGCCCTGATCTGCCCGAATCTCAACATCTGAGCAGCCCTTGACTTCGACCGTGTCTTCATCCATGGTGCGGGCGCAGAGCGATGAAATTCAGCAGCGTAAATAGGGGAGGAATATGAGCAAATGGCTCTAATAATAGAGCTGAAAGAGCTAAAAAGGGGCGGGATTCGAGCTTGAAAGGCTGCCAATCAGCTCCTTATGGCACCAGGAATCAAATCCAGCATTTTCGGGGCATAAAGGTGTCTCAACCACCAATATCCCAGGGTTTCCCAATTTGCTACTAGCATAAATAGAAGATCCCAGGAAATGGCGATATGGACATCGGATTTATCCAGCCAATGCTCCAGCATCTCCAAGCACTTGATGTAGTCGGCTGGACGTCGACAGAACATTCATTCGGAGACGACAGCGTTGTGTTGTTTCTGATTATCCTGGCGCGCTATTTCCTTGCTTCCGGAGGGTGTTGGTGCCTGGTCCGGATCTGCCGTCCACATGCCACATCTGCATCGTCGGAACTACAAGACAAGCGAATGCGCGACGGGATCCAACATGACATCCGCCTCTCAGTTCTCTCTGCTGCGGTGTTCGCTCTGGCCGCTGCCGCCTTGCTGTGGCTGCAGAACCACGGCATGACCAGGATCTACACCGGTGCCGACCCCAACAACTGGTGGTATCTGGGTGTGAGTTATCTCGCAGTGCTCATCTTGCAGGATACGGCGTTCTATTTCACCCATCGCCTGTTCCATCACCGGGCACTGTACGCACTCTTCCACCGAGGCCACCACCGCTCCCGGCGGCCAACACCTTGGACCTCCTTTGCGTTCGATCCTCCAGAAGCCTTGGTGCAATCGCTATTTTTGGTGGGGGTTGTAACACTGCTTCCTTTGCACGTGATCACCCTTCTTGCGGTACTCAGTACCATGACAATCTGGGCAATCGTGAACCACCTCGATCTAGATGAGCTGCCGAGGCGATTCCCCCACCACTGGCTGGGCCGATGGGTGATCGGTCCTGCGCATCACGCCCTGCACCACCACCGACCGTCAGTGCACTTCGGTCTTTACTTCACCTTCTGGGACAGGGTCTGCAGTACTGAAGATACTAGTTACTCCACGGGATTAAATGCTTCGCCGGTTATAATTTGATGCTGGAGCACCGATTGAGCTGGGACAGCAGCCTTGGCTCGCTGCTCGCCCAACCGGAGGGCTGGGCCCCCCTTGCTACTTAGCTGTGGCGTACACCCTGCACCCTGATGGAGAGTCCGATTTGGGATGCACGGATTAGAGGGGCGAAGAACGAGCGAATGTTCCGAAGTGATCCCCAGCCTCTACAGGCTGCCATTTGCCACTAGTCGCTACAGGGCTCAAACCCTTTGGCACAACAAGATTCCTATGCGGGCCTACACTCCCGTACTATTAGGGATTGGCGGGGCGTGGCGCAGCTTGGTAGCGCGGGTGCTTTGGGAGTCCCGGTTGCAGCAAGCGAAGCCCTAGTCATACCAACGGTTTCGCTCTCTCAGCTACTCAAAGCGAGTGACGGCGAGTGACAGAAAGAAGCGTTCACAATGAGCAAGCTCCCCAACCTGGGCTTCTCATGGCTGATCACGACGGACGGAAACTGAGCGTTCGCGAAATGATCAATGCTCACCTGTTCCCGCTGTTGGCCTTAATCGCCACAGCAAGCTCAGTTTCGATAGCCCTCTCGCTTGGCCCCATTGCTGGCCAGTCCTCCCGCTGGAATCAGTGCTTCGATGCTGGGCTGGCGTGGCTGAAGCGAACCAGTCCCAGCATCAAGGGCGGTGACCGCACGGCTATTGCGGCCAACTTCTGCAATGGTGGGCTGCCCAACAAACCTGCTCCGTAGAAGCACAGACGGTGCTAGTACATCAGAACTAGCACCTTGTTGGATGAGTGGCCAGGCGTGGATCCAGGACCCCAGGACCACCAACACGATGCGGTTCCACTTCGATCCCAAGAGTTGGAGCGCACACCCGATGTACTTCGTCGATTCAGGCCGACCGATGCCTGGCGCACCACCACTGCTCAAGACCCGCAGTCACATGCGCCGTAACGACGCCAGGCAGCTTTGGCTAAGGCTGAAGGCCGAGGGGTGGAAGCAGGTAGACCCCCAGTGGGGCGCTGGCGTAGACGTCTAAGCACGACGAGGCCTATGCAGTACTTGAGAGCTACTACGCCGACGTGTGCTGCTCAGACGACCGTGAGTACTACCGGATCGTGGACGACGGTGAGGAGCCGGGGATGGCATTGTCAGGCGACATCGAAAACTGAGCCAGAGGCGACACGAAAACTGAGCCACTTTTCAGACGATCCATCGAGCAATTCACCTGGGGTTGTCCTTGTTCCGCTCGAGCCGGAGCGGGCTAAGGCAGTGCCGTCAACGGCGGGT
>JAHLYR010000022.1 GCA_025128025.1 Synechococcus sp. CS-1330 | reverse complement strand
GGTGCTGACGGCGGCGGTGAGGAAGTTGCAGCCCTCTAGGTAGGAGCTGGCAATTCCGTGGGTGTACCAGGAAGTGACAAAGGTGGTGCCGGTGAGCCAGCCACCCAGGGCCAAATAGGCCGTGGGGAACAGGAGCAGACCAGACCACCCCACAAATACGAAGCGGTCGCGCTTGAGCCAGTCATCGAGGATGTCGAACCATCCCCGCTGCGGCGCGCGGCCTAAGGCGATCGTCATGAGAGCGGCTTCATGAAGCGTTACAACGGAATACTACGGGTCACAACCGTCAGGTGCGCAGGCCCACGGCAACGCTGAGCAGATTTACCTAGGGGCCGCCAGTTGCGTTTGCCCAAGTCGCGTCCTTGCACCATGGGGGACGGGATTCGCCACAGTGGGGCCAGCCCAACCCCCCTCCATGTACGTAGTCGAGCTCTCCCTCAAGCTCAGCCCCATGCCTGTCGCCGTTCAGCGCAAGGAGCTGAACGATGCCCAGGTCCTCTACAACCAGGTGCGGCAGGTCCTCGAAGGCGATGGCCCCCGACTGCTGGAACTCACCTGCGAGAAGGAGGAGGACAAGCGCATCACCTTGCTTTGCAGTGAAGTGGTAGCGGTGCAGCTGTACGAGAAATCAGCCACGGGTAGCGGCGGCAAGCGCCCTGGTTTCAGCTTCGACAGCTGAGCTGCCAAGGCATCGCGCTGGAGCCACCCGGTCATGACCCCTCCTCTCACCGTTGAGCGCCTGAGCTTCGCCTGGCCCAACGGCCGCCTAGCCCTGCGCCACTGCACCCTGCAGATCCCGAGGCCAGGGCTATGGATGCTGGTGGGCACCAATGGCAGCGGCAAGAGCACCTTGCTGCGATTGATCGCCGGCCTACTGGAGCCCCGCAGCGGCCGCATCCACGCTGCCGGCAAGGCCGCACTCGTTTTTCAAAACCCAGACCATCAGCTGCTGCTGCCCAGCTGCGCCAGCGACCTGCAACTAGGCTTACCAGCAGAATTAGGCGGTGATGAGCGGCGCTCGAGAGTCGCCCAATCCCTTGTCCAAGTGGGTTTAGGCGGTTTTGAAGAGCGGCCAATCCACACCCTCAGCGGCGGCCAGAAGCAGCGCTTGGCCATAGCCGGCGCCCTGGCCGGCGACGCCGATCTAGTGCTGCTTGACGAACCAACCGCCCTGCTAGATCCCGACAGTCAAAGCGGCGTTTTGCAGTTGCTCTGGCAGCTCACCCACCGGCCCGCAGCCCCACTCACTGCCCTTTGGATCACCCATAGGCTTGAGGAGCTGCAGCACTGCGATGGCGCCGCCTTGATGGAACACGGCTCCGTGGGGAGCTGGCAGAACGGACAGCAGCTAGCCCAGCGCCTGGCCCCCTTGCAGGGCGGCAGGGCCGAAGGGTAAGGTCTTCCCACCGGTTTGATCCGGCTTATTCCTCGGTAGCTCAGCGGTAGAGCGATCGACTGTTAATCGATTGGTCGCAGGTTCGAATCCCGCCCGGGGAGCTTATTCACCAAACCGCAGCCCTTGGGTTGCGGTTTTTTAATGGCCCTGCCACAACAAAAACCAGGAAGAAATCCTGAGGATTCTGGCCGGAGATGACAGCTTCAGGGCTTGCCGCCACTGGCCTGAGTCAGGCGAAAGAGTGCGATCCGGCTCGATCAGCCGAAAAAAATCGTTTCAGCAAGCCCTAAATAAGCGCCGGAGCTCGCCCTTTCGGGCAAAAACGGA
This sequence comes from Synechococcus sp. CS-1330, assembly GCA_025128025.1. Taxonomy (GTDB): domain Bacteria; phylum Cyanobacteriota; class Cyanobacteriia; order PCC-6307; family Cyanobiaceae; genus Cyanobium_A. The sequence goes on along the minus strand of JAHLYR010000022.1, from coordinate 42,184 downwards.
GAAAATGCGCTGAAGTTCGCTGCGGCAGTAGCGATTGCTCCACCACCTCATTCCATGAAGCCTTGCATCCTGCTGATCGAAGACGACAGCGACATGCGCGAGCTGGTGGCAGGCCACCTAGAGCATGGCGGCTTTGACGTACAGCGAGCCGAAGACGGCATCAAGGGCCAGGCCCTTGCCCTGCAATACAGCCCTGACCTGATCCTGCTGGATCTGATGCTGCCCAAGGTCGATGGCCTCACCCTCTGCCAGCGCCTACGGCGCGATGAGCGGACTGCCAAGATTCCGATCCTGATGCTCACGGCCCTCGGCAGTATCAAAGACAAGGTGAGCGGTTTCAATTCCGGCGCCGACGACTATCTCCCCAAGCCCTTCGATCTCGAGGAGCTGATGGTGCGGGTTAAGGCGCTGCTGCGCCGCAGCGACCATGCCCCCCTCTCCACCAAGCACAACGAAATCCTCAGCTACGGCTGCATCACCCTGGTGCCGGAGCGCTTTGAAGCCATCTGGTTTGACGAGCCGGTGCGTCTCACCCACCTGGAATTCGAACTGCTGCACTGCCTGCTGCAGCGCCACGGCCAAACCGTGGCGCCTTCCCTGATCCTCAAGGAGGTGTGGGGCTACGAACCTGACGACGACATCGAGACCATCAGGGTGCACGTGCGCCACCTTCGCACCAAGCTCGAGCCCGACCCCCGCAAACCCCGCTTCATCAAAACGGTGTACGGCGCCGGCTACTGCCTGGAGCTACCCAGCGAACGCCAAGCCCAGGCCAGCTGATCAGATCCCGGCCAACTCCAGCAGAGCCACTTCCCAGGCCAGCCGCGGCTGCACGTAGGCGCGCAGCTGGCTGCGCAGGCGCTCCAGGCGCTGGAGCTGGGCCACCGGGGCCTGCCGACGCCACAACGCCAGCTGCCACCAGCCAAGCAGCCATAGCTGTTGTTCAGCATCGAGGGCCTCGGCCAGATCCCTTGCCAGGGCCAGGGCCTGGAGGGGCTCCGCAGCTGCTAACAAATCCAGCAACCTGGCCGCCAGCCCCTCAGGCAGGTCTGCCCAGGCCTGCCGGCAACGCAGCAGGGCCCCCGGCGAACCTGCAGCCAGCTCCAGCAGTTCAGGTGGATCGGCCGTTGGGGCGGGCTCACCGCAGCGCTCCAGCACCACCGCCAGCTGGTCGGAGCTGAGTCGGGTGAAGGGGATCTGCTGGCAGCGGGAGCGAATCGTGGTGAGCAGCTGCTCTGGCGTCGCTGCGATCAAAATCAGCAGGCCCTCGCCTGGCTCCTCCAGGGTTTTGAGCAAGGCATTGGCTGCACCCTCGGCCATCGCCTCGGCGTCCTCCAGCACCACCACACAGCCCCTGGCTTCCACGGCCCGGCGGGATAAAAAGCGCGAAACGTCGCGAATCTGCTCAAGCCGCAGCTGGGGTGCAGCCCGCCGCGCCAAGCCCAGCTCCCCGGCCTTGGAAGCCGGCACCAACTGGCCTTTGTCCTGATAGGTGGGCTCGACCCAGAGCAGATCCGGGTGGTTTCCCTCCTGCAGACGCCGGCGGATACCGGCATCGCCCTGAAGCCCTGCCAGCACACCCTCCAAAAAGCGCAACGCCGCCAACCGCCGCCCGACGCCATCTGGGCCGGCAAACAGATAGGCCGGCGCCAGCCGCCCCTTAACCAAAGAAGCCTCAAGCAGGGATACGGCCCTGGTCTGACCAAGCAGGTCTTCAAATAGGGCCGTCATGGGGGCGAACCAGCCGCAAGCTCGGCCAGCAAGCCGCAGCAGGCTGCCGCCACCTGCTCCGGTGCCCCGGTGGCATCGACACGCCGCCAGCCCCGCCCTGCGGCCAGGGCCGCAAAACCATCGATAACCCGCTGCAGAAAAGCCTCACCGCTGGCCTCGATGCGATCGGCAGTGCGCTCACCGCGGCGGCGCAGGGATTCGGCCAGGGGCAACTCCAGCCACAGGGTGAGATCGGGGGCCAGGCCTCCAGTAGCCAGCTGCTCCAGCTGGGCGATACGGTCCAGGTCGAGGCCGCGGCCATACCCCTGATAGGCCGCCGTAGAGCCGCTGTAGCGATCGCTCAGCACCCAATGCCCGGCTGCCAGAGCCGGCAGAATGCACTGCTCCACATGCTGGGCCCGGTCGGCGGCGTAGAGCAGCAGCTCGGCCATTGGCTCCGGCGCCGCCTCACCCGGGGGGTGCAGCAGCAGCTGGCGCAGGGCGGTCCCCAGGGCAGTGCCCCCCGGCTCCCGGGTCACCAGCAGCTCGGCGCCGGTTGCCAGCAAGCCACTGGTGGGCAGCCAGCGACGCAGAGCCTCGATCTGGGTGCTCTTGCCGCAGCCATCGATGCCCTCAAGCACCACAAACCTGCCCCGGGGAGCCACGGCCGGCGCCGCCACCTGGAAATCAGCTGGCATCATCTCTCCCATCCTGCAGCAACAGGGCATTTGCCACCACCGTGATCGAACTAAGAGCCATCAGCAGGGCAGCCAGCGGCGGGGTGAGCAACACCCCAAAGCCCGGCAGCAACACGCCGGCCGCCAGCGGCAGCACGATCAGGTTGTAACCAAAGGCCCAAGCAAGGTTTTGGCGCACCTTGGCCATGGTGCGGCGGGCCAGCAGCAGGGCCCGCACAATGCCATCGAGCTGCTCGCCCATCACCACCAAATCGGCGCTGTCCTGAGCGATCTGGGTGCCCGTACCGACAGCGATACCAAGGTCTGCCGCAGCCAGGGCCGGGGCGTCGTTGATGCCATCACCCACCATCGCCAGGGCGCCGTAGGCCGGATGCTGCAGGATGCGCTCCAGCTTCTGCTCGGGCCGCAGTTCCCAGGCAAGCTCCGCCGACTTCAGACCCAGCCTGCTGCCCAGCTGCTGCACCGGCTCACGCCGATCGCCACTGAGCAGGCCAAGCTCAAGATCCATGCCCCGCAGGGCTGCCAACACCGCCGCCGCGTCCGGGCGGGGCTGATCATTGATTGCTACTAATCCGAGCAGGCCCAGCTGGTCGTCGGCCACGGCCAACACGCTGGCACCGTGACACTCGAGCAGGGCCTGGCGGGCCAGCAATGCGGCTGAGGGCGCCGCTACCACCCAAGCCAGCCGCCCGACCCGCAGCCGGCGGCCCTCAACCAAGCCCGCCACGCCTTCACCGGCAGTGGTTTGGGAGTCACTCAACTCCAATAACGCCAGATCACGGCGTTGGGCCTCCTGCAGCAGGGCATGGCCAAGGGGATGGCGAGTGCCTGCTTCAAGGCTGGCAGCCAGTTGCACCAGCCGATCGGCATCAAGATCAGCGAGGGGCTCCACCGCCGCCACCAAGGCACGCCCCAGGGTGAGAGTGCCGGTTTTATCGAACAGCACAGCCTGGAGCCGGGCAGCGGTTTCAATCGCATCACCACCGCGAAACAGCAAACCCTCCCGGGCAGCCCTACCCGTGCCCACCGTGATGGCGGTGGGGGTAGCTAGGCCCAGGGCGCAAGGGCAGGCCACCACCAACACCGAAATTGCTAATTGCAGGGCCAGGGCAAAGGGGGTTTCGGCGCTGGTGCCAAGCACCCCATGGCCGGCATGACCTGCCGCATGGGGGGAGTTGAGCACCTGGGGCCAGATCTCGGTGCCTAGCAGCCACCAAAAAAGCAGCGTCGCCACCGCTAAAGCCAGCACCACCAGGGTGAAACTCCCGGCGATCCGGTCGACTAGGGCCTGAATTGGCGCCTTACGCGCCTGGGCCCGCTCCACCAAATGGATGATCCGGGCAATGGCGCTATCGGCCCCACGGCGACTCACCTCCAGCACCAGGGGCGCCTCCAAATTGAGGCTGCCGGCGGCGAGCTCGCTGCCGGCAGCGGCCTGCAGGGGAAGCGGTTCGCCGGTAAGGCCTGAAACATCCACCGCCGAGCAGCCCTCCAGCACCACGCCATCAACTGGCACCCGGTCTCCAGGCAGCAACCGAACGCGGTCACCGGGGCGCAGGCCGCCAACCCGCACCGGACGCGGCGGCCCATCGCCAAGCAGCAGCAGGGCGGTGTCAGGTTGGAGCTCAGCGAGCTGCTCGAGGGCACGGCCGGTGCGAAAGCGGGCCCGTTCCTCCAAAAAGCGGCCCAGCAGCACAAAGCCGAGCAGCATCACCGGCTCATTGAAAAAGCAAGGCCAGCCGGTGTGAGGCCAAAGGAAGGCCACCAAGCTGGCCCCGTAGGCGCTGAACACCCCCAGTCCCACCAGGGTGTCCATGCTGGGCAAGCCGGCCAGAGCTCCCTGGATTCCCCGCACCAAAATCGGCCGCCCGGGCCCGGCCAAGGCTGCAGTGGCCACCAAGGCGTGAATCCAGAGGGCACCAAGCCCCGCCCCTGGCAGATGGCCGAGCACGGACACCAGCAGCAGCACCAGGGCCACCACCAGCTGGCGCCACTGCTGCCACCAGCTGCGCGCCCGCAAGCGCTCCCGGCGACTCGACAACTCAACTTCACTGGAGCGCAGTCGTGCCTGGAAACCCAGCTCTGCCAAGGCCTCAAGCAGGTTGCCTTGATCCGCTTCCGCAGAGGCGAGATCGACCCAGGCAGTGCGGGTTAAGAGGTTGACGCTGGCCTGGCGCACCCCGGGCTGATCCAGCAGGCGCTGCTCCACGGCCCGCACGCAGCCGCCGCACTTCATCCCCTCGATCTCCAGCAGGAGGGGCTCCAGCAGAGGCGGCTCCTGGAGCGAGTGCAAGGCCAAGCAGGTAAAGGAGTCGGCCCAGGCTAGGGACATCCGCCAGGATGGGACCACGAAGTCCGCCGCCCCAGCCCGTGCCCCGCAGTCAGCGCAACGACAACTTCATCGATAAGAGCTTCACGGTGATGGCCGACTTGATCCTCAAGGTGCTGCCCACCAACCGACGAGCTAAGGAGGCATTCGCCTACTACCGCGACGGCATGAGCGCCCAGGCCGACGGCGAATACGCAGAAGCCCTTGAGAACTACGAGGAGGCGCTCACCCTGGAGGACGACCCCAACGACAAGGCTTTCATCCTCTACAACATGGCGTTGGTGTTTGCCTCAAATGGTGACCACGCCAAAGCGCTTGACTTCTACGGCCAGGCCCTGGATCTCAACAGCAAGATGCCCCAGGCCCTCAACAACATGGCGGTGATTCACCACCACCTGGGCTCAATCGCCGAAGAGAGCGGCGATGCCGATGAGGCTGATCGCTGCTTCGATCAGGCCGCCGACTTCTGGGGCAAGGCGATCCGCCTGGCACCAAACAACTACATCGAAGCCCAGAACTGGCTCAAAACCAGCGGCCGCGGCAGCGTCGACGTGTATTTCTGAACCGGATTAACCCCGATCATCCGCCGGATTCACGCCCAAGGCGGCCACCAGCGCCTCGGCCACGCCACCGGCCTCCAGCAGCTGCAGACCAAACCCAGCTGCCGCCTTGGCCAGGCCCGTACCCCTCGGCACCACCGCCCGGGTGAAGCCCAGCCGCGCCGCCTCCTGCAGCCGCAGCTCCAGCTGCCCCACGGGCCGCAGCTGACCGCCCAGGCCCAGCTCCCCCACCAGCACCGTGCCGGGCGGCAGGGTGAGGTCGCGGTAGCTGGCCACCACCGCCGCGGCCACACCGAGATCCGCCGCGGGCTCCTCCACCTCCAGCCCGCCGGCCACCGCCAGGTAGCAGTCAAATCGTGACAGGGGCAGGCCCAGGTGCTTTTCGAGCACGGCCAAGATCTGGTGCAGGCGATTAACGGCGATGCCGGTGGCGCTGCGCCGCGGGCTGGCGTAACTGGTGGTGCTCACTAGGGCCTGCATTTCAACCACCAGGGGCCTGGTGCCCTCGCAGGCCACGATCGTGGCGGTGCCGGCGCTGGGTTCATCGCTGCCGAGAAATAGCTCGCTGGGGTTGGTCACCTCGGCCAGGCCCCGATCACGCATCTCGAAAACGCCCAGCTCATGGGTGGCGCCGAAGCGGTTTTTCACCGCCCGCAGCAGCCGGTGGCTGGCAAAGCGGTCGCCCTCAAAGGTCAGCACCGCATCCACCAGATGCTCGAGCACCTTCGGGCCCGCCAGGGCGCCCTCCTTGGTCACGTGACCCACCAGCAGCAGGGCGGTGTCCTGGCGCTTGGCGATGCGGGCTAGGGCAGCGGCACATTCCCGCACCTGGGACACCGAACCAGGGGCGCTGCCCAGTTCGGCGTCATGGAGGGCCTGGATCGAATCAATGATCGCCACCGCTGGCCGCAACGCCTCCAGCTCCTGCAGCACCAGCTCCAGATCGGTTTCGGCGAGCAGCTGAAAATCAGCCCCAGCGTTGCTTTCACCGGCTTCGGGTTCGCCAGTGATGGCCTCCGCTAGGCGACGCCAGCGCAGCTTCACCTGCTGGGCCGACTCCTCCGCACTCACGTAGAGCACCGACGCCCGAGCCGCCATGGCGCGGGCGCTCTGCAGCAGCAGGGTGCTCTTTCCAATTCCCGGGTCGCCGCCCACCAGCACCAGGGAGCCGGGCACCAGGCCACCGCCCAGCACCCGATCGAATTCGCCGTAGCCGCTGCTAAGCCGCTGCAAGGCCCGCTCGCCCACCGCTTGGATCGGCTCGGAGCGTCGGGGCTGGCCGGCGACAACGGCTTCAGGCTCGGCCACCGGCCGCCGGCGCCGACTGTCGGCCGCCGGAGCAGCTTTTTGCTCCACCAATGTGTTCCAGCTGCCGCAGCTGGCGCACTTGCCAAAAAACTGGCGAGCCTGGGCTCCACAGCTGGTGCAGACAAAAAAAGTGCTGGGCTTGGCCACGAACTAAGGGCTGACGAGAGAGGGCTGTATGAAGAAAGGTGGCATTGAATGAAATTTCGCCCCCTCCCGCCTTTTCAGTGGGGGCTATCTGATGTAGCAGCCCGGCTGCAGTGATGACGGCCTCCGCCCCCACCACCACCCTCGGGAACAATCACGGCAAGGAAATAATCCTGGTCGTTGACGACGAAGCCAGCATCCGGCGGATCCTGGAGACCCGGCTATCGATGATCGGCTATCAGGTGGTCACGGCCTGCGACGGCATCGAGGCCCTGGAATTGTTTAAGACCACTCAGCCAGATCTGGTGGTGCTCGACGTGATGATGCCGAAGCTTGACGGCTACGGCGTCTGCCAGGAGCTGCGCAAGGAATCGGATGTGCCGATCGTCATGCTCACCGCCCTAGGCGATGTGGCAGATCGCATCACCGGCCTCGAGCTCGGCGCCGACGACTACGTGGTGAAACCCTTCAGCCCCAAGGAGCTGGAAGCCCGCATCCGCTGCGTGCTGCGCCGGGTGGAGAAGGAGTCCATCGCCGGTTCTCCCAATTCCGGAGTGATCACGGTGGGCGAACTGCGCATCGACACCAACAAGCGTCAGGTGTATCGAGGTGATGAGCGCATCCGCCTCACCGGCATGGAGTTCAGCCTGCTGGAGCTGCTTGTGAGCCGCAGCGGCGAACCCTTCAGCCGGGGTGAAATTCTCAAGGATGTGTGGGGCTACACCCCGGAGCGTCACGTGGATACCCGGGTGGTGGATGTCCACATTTCCCGTCTGCGCTCCAAACTGGAGGATGATCCGGCCAACCCCGAGTTGATCCTCACAGCTCGCGGCACCGGTTATTTGTTCCAACGCATCGTTGACGCCGTTGCCTCCGAAGGGACCTGACAAGCGCGCCAAGCCCAGCCGGGCCATCCGCCGGCTGGTGATCTGGTATCGCCGCAACGCGGCGGTAACCAGCCTGGTGGATAGCGCCACTTCTGCCGCCAGCTCCGCCGCTAATACGGCTGGCAATGTGGCTGGCACCGCCACCAGCGTGGCCGGCAACATGGCTAACACTGTGCTGCAGCCGCTGGTTTTCGACCCCCTCCGCCGCCTGCAACGGGGCCTGGGCGGACCGGGCGAAGACACACCGATCAACGACTCCGACCGCCTCTGGGTAGCGGTGGATGGCATGGGTGGAGACCACGCCCCTGGTCCGATCCTGGAAGGCTGCCTGCGGGCCGTGGAATTGTTGCCCCTGAGGGTGCGGTTCGTGGCCGAAACGGCGCTGCTACAGGCCGCCGTGACCGCCATGGGCCTCCAGGACGAACTCAACGAAGCCGTAGCCCGCGGCCTGATCGAGCTTGTGGCCAGCGGCCCCTCGGTAGGCATGAACGAAGAGGCCACGGTGGTCCGCAAGAAGCGCGACGCCAGCATCAACAAGGCCATGGACCTGGTGAAGCAGGGCGAGGCCACGGCCGTTTACTCCGCTGGCAACTCCGGCGCCGTGATGGCTGCGGCGATCTTCCGGCTGGGCCGACTCAAGAGCATCGATCGCCCCGCCATCGGCGCCCTATTCCCCACCAAAGACACCGAACAGCAGGTGCTGGTTCTGGATGTGGGCGCCAACATGGATTGCAAGCCCGCCTACCTGCACCAGTGGGCCCTGCTTGGCCACATCTACAGCCGCGATGTGTTGCAGGTGGCCCAGCCCCGCATCGGCTTGGTGAATATCGGCGAAGAGGAGTGCAAGGGCAACGAGCTCTGCCTGCGCACCTACCCCCTGCTGGCAGAAGAGCAGCGCTTCACCTTCGCCGGCAACTGCGAGGGGCGTGACATCCTCTCGGGCCAGTTCGACGTGGTGGTGTGCGACGGCTTCACCGGCAACGTGCTGTTGAAGTTCCTGGAATCCGTGGGCAGCGTGCTGCTGGATGTGATCAAAGAGGAACTTCCCAGGGGCCGCCGCGGCAAGGTGGGCTCGGCCTTCCTGATCAACAACCTGCGCCGCATTAAAAAACGCCTCGACCATGCCGAACACGGCGGCGCCCTGCTGCTTGGCGTAGATGGGGTGTGCGTAATCGGCCACGGCAGCAGCAAGGCCCTCTCGGTGCTTAGCGCCCTGCGCCTGGCCCACTCCGCCGCCAGCCACGGGGTGATGGCCAACCTCCACGCCCTCAGCGAAACGGGCAGCCCCGCAGCGCCAGTCGCCTGTGATTGACTGAGCCAACTGTGGGCCTTTCCCGGTGTCGCTCGGCGGAGTCAACACACCAGAGCTAAAAGCAACGGGCCTGCTGGGCATGGCCTTAGTTGGATGTGGCAGCGCAGTGCCAGCAGCCAGCATCACCAATCAGCAACTCAGCGAGAGGGTTGACACCAATGACGAGTGGATCCGCACCCGCACTGGCATTGGCGCCCGCAGGATCGCCGGCCCCAGCGAATCCCTCACCTGCCTGGCCAGCCGCGCCGCCCAGGCCGCCCTCGACCATGCCGGCTGGAGTCCAGAGGATGTCGACCTGATCCTGCTGGCCACCTCAAGCCCCGACGATCTATTCGGCACGGCGCCACGGGTGCAGGGGGCCTTAGGCGCCAGACGCGCTGTGGCCTTCGATCTCACCGCCGCCTGCAGCGGCTTTCTGTTTGCCCTGATCACCGCCAGCCAATATTTGGGCAGCGGCGCCATGAAGCGGGCCCTGGTGATCGGCGCCGACCAGCTCAGTCGCTGGGTCGACTGGGACGACCGCAGCACCTGCGTGCTGTTTGGCGATGGTGCCGGTGCCGTGGCGGTGGAGGCTTGCGGAGCGGGCGACAACGGCCTATTGGGTTTCCGCATGCGCTCCGACGGCAGCCGCAACGGCTGCCTAACCCTTGCCCAGCTCGATAAACACGCCCCCCTGCTCGGGGAGCTCACGGCCCAGCAGGGCGGCTTTGCGCCGATCCAGATGAACGGCCAAGAGGTCTACAAATTTGCGGTGCGAGAGGTGCCGGCAATCCTCAGCGAGTTGCTGGAGGCCACCGGCACCGCCCCCGAGCAACTCGACTGGCTGCTGCTGCACCAGGCCAACCAGCGCATCCTCGACGCCGTTGCCGACCGCTTCGCCATCGACCACAGCCAGGTGCTGAGCAACCTGGCCCTCTATGGCAACACCTCGGCCGCCACGATTCCATTGATGCTCGATGAAGCCGTCAAGGACGGCCGGGTGCAGCCGGGCCATCTGCTGGCCAGCAGCGGCTTCGGCGCCGGCCTTAGCTGGGGTGCAGCGCTCCTGCGCTGGCAGGGCCCCACCGACTGAGACCTAATCTCCTGCCGACTCAGTTAGAGGGTGAAGGCATGGGCATTGCCTGGGTGTTTCCTGGCCAGGGCTCGCAAAAAGTGGGCATGGCAGAGACGGTGCTGCAGCTGCCTGGAGCCCGGGAGCGTTTCGAGCAAGCCTCAGCCCTATTGGGCCGGGACCTGCTGGCGATCTGCTCGGGCACGGGGGGTGGCGGCGATCTAAACGATCTCAACGACACTCGCAACACCCAACCGGCCCTGTTTGTGATTGAAAGCCTGCTGGCAGAAGCCCTGCAGGCCCAAGGCCGCGCGCCCCAACTAGTAGCTGGCCACAGCCTGGGCGAACTGGTCGCCTTGCATGTGGCGGGGGTATTCGACTTCGCCACTGGTCTGCAGCTGATGAAAAGCCGCAGCACCTTGATGGCTGCTGCCGGCGGCGGCGCCATGACGGCGGTGATGGGCTTCGAGCGCAGCGAGCTGGATGAACTGGTGGCAGCCACCGAAGGGGTGGTAGTTGCCAACGACAACAGCGACGCCCAGGTGGTGATCTCCGGAAGCCCCGAGGCGGTGGCAGCCGTCAGCAGCAGCTTGAAGTGCAAACGGGCGATTCCCTTGGCCGTGAGTGGTGCCTTCCACTCCCCCTTCATGGCGGCAGCCGCCACCGCCTTTGCCACCGAGCTGGAATCGGTGGCCTTCGCCGATGCGACGATCCCCGTGCTCAGCAACACCGATCCCAGCCCCGAAACCAACGCAGCCGCGCTCAAGGCCCGCCTGGTGCATCAGATGACCACCGGCGTGCGCTGGCGCGAAACCATGGCGCAGTTTGGGGCTCTGGGCATCGATATCGTCGTGGAGATTGGGCCTGGAGCAGTGCTCAGCGGCCTAATCAAACGCAGCTGCCCGAGCATCCAAACCGCCCAAATCAGCAGCGCCGCCGACCTGGCGCTATGAGCCAATCCAGCCAGCCGCCGGCCCTGATCCGCACACCGCGGCCCAGCCTCACCTACCGGCTGATCAGCTATCTGCTGGTGTTCCCGATTTACCGGTTGTTGTTTCGCGGCCGCACCGCTGGCAACGGCAACGTGCCAAGGCAAGGGGCTTTGGTGGTGGTGGCAAACCACGGCTCCCACCTTGATCCCCCCCTACTGGGCCACGCCCTTGGCCGGCCAGTGGCCTTCATGGCCAAGGCCGAGCTGTTCAGGGTGCCGATACTCGGCGCCATCATCCGGGCCTGCGGCGCCTACCCGGTCTCCCGTGGTGCCAGCGACCGCGAGGCCATCCGCACCGCCACCAACCGCCTGCTCGAGGGATGGGCCACCGGCGTATTCATCGACGGCACCCGCCAGAGCAATGGCCGGGTGAATGATCCCCAGGCTGGCGCCGCCCTGCTGGCGGCCCGAGCCGGCGTGCCCCTGCTGCCGGTCGCGATCATCAACAGCCACCGGGCCCTGGGGCCTGGGCAAGCGGGCGCACGGCTGCTGCCCATTCACATCCGCATTGGCACGCCAATTCAAGCGCCGGCCTCGCGGCGCCGCGCCGACCTCGACGTCACCACGGCCGCCTGTCAGGCCCAGATCAATGCTCTGCTCGACCAGGGTTTGATCAACGGCCACCAGCTGGGCCCGCCCAGCCCTTGAGGTCTCGGCCACTCAGCACCCACACGGCAGCCCGGAGTCCGTCGCCCCACACCTTGCGCCTCCCCTCCGGCTGACAGCGATCAGCACAGGAAACCGGTACCGGAGTGAGGTGGATGCCGCGGCTGCCCGCCACGATCCGTCCCACCAGCAGAGCCCGGTCCATGTGGTCACTGCTGGTGACTAGCAGGGCGTGGCGGATGCGGGCTTGGCGCAGATCGTCCACCAGGGAGGTGAAATTGGAAAGGGTGTCGCGAGCTCGGTAGTCGAGCTGCACCTGGTGGGAAGGCAAGCCCTGGCGTTGCTCAAACAACCAATGGGCATATTCGGGGTTACTGCCGCCACTCACCACCACCGGCAACCCCCGGCGGGCCGCCAAAGCCGCCGCCGCCCGCTCCCGCGCCACATCCCCGCCCAGCACCAGGATCATCTGGGCAGGCGGGGGCGCCGGCCACCACCAGCCGCACGACAGCCAAAGCAGGCCACCAGCCAGCAGCAGCGCCACCAGCCCCCCCCAGGGGCTGGTGCGACGCCGGCGAGAGCGCCGCTTGCGGGAGCGCCCCTGAACGCGGCGCAGGGGAGGGCGCTGCAGCGGATCGGGTTTGGACACCATCAGAGCCCAGCCACCGGCGAAGTGGGGTAGGAGGGCAACACGGGCTGCCAGGGAGCTGCCAGGCCCTGATCTGCAGCCTGCACGCTTAGCTCCAGCAATTGCTCAACGTCGTTGGGCAGCAGGGCCGCGGCGGACAGCTGGGGACCCGGCGGCAAGGGCGTATCTGGGGCAAACAGCCGGGGCGCCTGCAGCTCGATGATGGCGCGATCTGGGCCAGCAGGGGCATAAAGCCCAGCCACCACGCCGCGGCGCGGCAGCTCCTGCACCAGCCAGGTTGGCTCGCCAATCCCCAGCCGCCGGGCCACCAGCAAAAAGCTGCCCACCCCATCGAGGGGCAACTGCAGCTGCTGGGCCAACGTGCGGGCCAGCACCACCGTGAGCCGGGTGCCGGTGAATCCGCCTGGACCAGTGGCCACCGCCAGGCGGCTGAGCTGGGGCCACTGGTCAGCGGGCAATACCTGCTCAATGCAGCTGAACAGCTGATTGGAGAGCTCGCGGCCGAGGGGAAAGGCGCGCACCACAGTGCTGCCCGCCAGAGCGATTGATCCGTCTAGCCAGCGGACTCCTACGCCGAGCACCTCACTGGAACTATGCAAAGCCAAAACAGCAGCCATCAGCTTGTCCTCATCGCGGCAGGGCTGCGCCGGGGCAGAAACGCTGCCAACGGCCCGCATCCCGCTGAAAACTGCCACAGGCGCGCACGTCCCACTCCACTCCCACCCCACCTGCGGGGAGATCCTGCACCTGCACGTGAATGCGTGGCTCTCTCGGGCTGAGATCGGGCTCCAGGCAGATATGGGGTGCGCCGTGCTGGCGCTCCACCGCGTGGTAGGCCTGACAGCGGTCGACCCAGTGGCAATCCACGCAGATGCACATGCTGCCCAGGCTGAGCCAGGAGCCCATTGTGACGGCTTACCGCCCCGCTGGCGAGGTGGCAGAAGAGCTGTGGCAGCGCCTGCTGGCCGAACCCTGGCCCCTGCCGAGAGAATCCCTGCCGCCTGGCACGGCCCTGGTGGGCGGCGCCGTGCGCGATGGTCTGCTGGGGCGCCTCGAGCGCCAGCCAGACCTGGACGTAGTGGTGCCTGGAGATGCCCTAGCCCTGGCCCGCCAGCTGGCCAGGGCCCATGGCGGCACCTGCGTGGCGCTGGATGCAGAGCGCAGCATCGCCCGACTGGTGCTGGGGGGCTGGAGCCTCGACCTGGCCCGCCAGGAAGGCGAAAGCCTGGAAGCAGACCTGGGGCGCCGGGACTACACAATCAACGCCATCGCCCTGCCCCTGCCCGCCGCCGGCGCCGCAGCCGCAGCCCTGGTAGACCCCACCGGCGGCCTTAGCCACCTAGGCAGCCGCCAGCTGGTGGCGGTGAGCGAAGCAAACCTGCTCGCCGACCCCCTGCGCCTGCTGCGAGGCATTCGCCTGGCCTGCTGCCTGAACTTTGAACTAGAGCCCACCAGCCGCCGCTGGATCGAATCCCATGCCAGCCAGCTGGCCCAGGTAGCCGGCGAACGGGTGCTGGCGGAGCTGGAGAAATTGGCCAGCGCTACCTGCGGAGAAGCGGGCCTAGCCCTGGCCCTGGAATGCGGCCTATTACGCAGTTGGGGCGCCGATGCCACCCCCGGCGCTGCGACGGCAAACAGTGCAACCGCCCTAAGCGCCCTGGGTTTGGATCAAGCCCAGGATCGGGGCCTGCAAGCCGAAGAAATCTCCTGGGCCCTGCCACTGGCGCGCCTAACCGCCCTGCTGCCCCCCGAAGCCCTGGCCGGCCTGCGCAGCAGCCGGCGCCTGCAACAACGCTGCCGGGCCCTGCGCCACTGGCGCCAGGAGCTGGGCTCAGTGGGTGGCTGGGATGGGCTGCCGGAGGCTGGACGCCTGGCCCTGTGCAGCGAATTGGAGGCCGATCTACCCGCCCTGCTGCTGCTGCTACCCCAGTCGGCAGCAGGCCTACTGGAGCGCTGGCGCCTGCCAAGCGACCCCCTGTTCCATCCAGCGCCGCCCCTAGATGGCCTCAGCCTGCAACATGAGCTGGCGATTCCCCCGGGGCGCCTGCTGGGGCGGCTGCTCGCACACCTCACGCTCGAGCGAGCCTTCGGGCGCCTGGCTGCAGGGCCTGAGGCCCATGCTGAAGCCCGCGCAGAAATGCTGGCTGCGGCACAAAGCTGGTGGCAGCAGCACGGGCTAGAGCACGAAAAAGAGGGGGGCGCGAGCCGGCGGCGTGATTAACTTTCTGATGCAAAGGCGCATCGAGAGGCTTCTCCTCGCCTGCAGAAAGTTTTTCTTCCCCTTCCCCATGAGCATTCGCCTCTACGTCGGCAACCTGCCGCAGACCTTTGATGCCAAGGAGCTCGAGGCTCTGTTCAGTGCCGTGGGTGAAGGAGTGCGTTTCAAGGCCGTCAACGACCGCGACACCGGTGCTTGCCGCGGCTTCGGCTTTGCCAACGTCGAAGATCAAAAGACTGCCGAGACGGTGATCGAGCAGCTCAACGGCAAGGATTTCGGCGGCAATGCCATGCGCATCGAAATCTCTGAGCGCAAGGACAGCCGCAGCCCTGCCCCCGGCGAGCGTCGCCCCGGCAGCGCGGCTCCCACCGCTGCCCGCAAGGCCGTCAACAAGGTTGTGCACGCCGACAACGTCGATAGCGAAGCTCCCGATCCCCGCTGGGCCGGCGAACTGGCCAAGCTCAAGGACCTGCTGGCTAACCAGAAGGCTGCTGTCTGAGCCAACCACTTACTGATACGGATCCGATCTCCAGCAACTGGAACTGGCAGGGACATCGGATCCATTTACTTGCAGCCGGGTCGCCCAGCAGCACCGACCGGGTTGTGCTTATCCATGGCTTTGGGGCGTCTGTGGGCCATTGGCGCCACAACCTGCCGGCCCTCGCTCCCCATGCCCGGGTGCTCGCCCTCGACCTACTGGGTTTTGGCGCCAGCGATAAGCCTGTTTCCCAATTAGCTCAAGAGCCGCCAAGGCTGGGCTCTGTTCAGTACTGCTTCGACCTCTGGGGACGCCAGGTGGCCGACGCGGTGCGGCAGCTGCTTCTGGCTGAACCCGGCAGCGGCCCAGAGCCCCCCCGAGTGCACCTGGTGGGCAACTCCATCGGCGCCATGGTGGCCCTCACCGCCGCCAGGCTGCTACTGGCAGAGGGTTCCCCAGCCTTTCAGGTGATCCTGATCGACTGTGCCCAGCGCACCCTCGACGACAAACGGTCGGCCCAGCTGCCGGGCTGGGAGCGCACCAGTCGCCCCCTGGTGAAGCAGCTGGTGCGGCAGCGCTGGGTGATTGTGCCCCTGTTTCGCCTACTGGCCCAGCCCACCTTCATTCGCAGCGTGCTTGCACGGGCCTACCCAAGTGGTGCCCACGTCGACGATGAGCTGGTAGCCCTGCTGCACCGGCCCAGCACCGATCCAGGGGCCACGGAAAGCTTTCGCGGCTTCGTCAACCTGTTTAACGACCACCTGGCCCCCGACCTGCTGGCCGACCTAAGCGCCGCCACCCCGCCGCTGCCGGTGCGCATGATCTGGGGGGAAGCTGATCCCTGGGAGGATCCAGCCGAGGCACGCCGCTGGGCCGAGCAATACGCCTGCATTCAGGATCTACGCGTGCTGCCGGGGCTAGGGCACTGCCCCCACGACGAAGCGCCTGAGCTAGTGAATTCAATTCTGCTGGAGTGGATTAAAGGCGGCGCTACTCAGCGCACCTGAGCGACCAGATAGGAAAAAGGTAGATCGAATAGCTTGCCGGCCCTAGGCACAAAGGCTCGCTTATTAAAAACGTCGTAGTGGTGCTCCTCAATTACATCAAGAATGCCCCTATAAAGCCTCAACGACGCCCATACTGGCCAGCGAGCGTCGGGGGCAAGCCACCGCACTCCTGCCTCTGAGCGGGCAAACCACATTCGGGCTCTCTCTAGCTGGAATCGCATCAGCGCACGCCAGTTATCATTCACCGTGCCCGCAAGTAATTCGGCTTCGCTATAGCCAAATCGCTCCAGATCTTCCTGGGGAAGGTAAATGCGCCCTCTAGATCGATCTTCGCCCACATCGCGAAGAATGTTGGTGAGCTGGTTGGCGATGCCGAGGGCTACAGCTGCGTGGGAGGTATCGGGCCGATCACTCCAAGGGGCGCTTGTATAAGCAGGATCTAGTCCCATCACCTCCTGAGTCATCAGGCCAACGGTGCCTGCCACCCGATAGCAGTAGAGCTCTAGATCCTCGAAAGTGGGGTAACGGTGCAGGCGCAGATCCATCCTCTGGCCCTCGATCATGTCTAAGTAAGCCTGCAGGGGCTGGGGGTAGCGCTCCATCGTGTCCCGCATAACTAGGTCGAGACCATCGCAAATCTCTCCAGCAAACAGGGCCCTAGTGCGCGCCTCCCAGGCATCTAGACGATCTGCAAGCTCGGCCACAGGACGGGCCTGGGCCTCCGCACTATCCATCAGCTCATCTGTGCGGCGGCACCACACATAAATTGCCCAAATCGCCCGGCGTTTAGCCGGCGGCATCAACAAGGTGCCCAGATAAAAAGTCTTAGCCCACTCGGCCGTCTCCTGCCGGCAGGCCTCATAGGCCGCCTCCAAATTTGGGAGCGCGGACACCACCACGACTAGACCGCCGCACCAATCGCCTGGGCGCACTGCTTGCCGCTAAGCACCGCCCCCTCCATTGAGGCCAGGTAGCGCTGCATGGTGTAGCAGCCGGCCAGGAAGAAGTTTGGGATCGGTGAGGCCTGATCGGGTCGCAGTTGCTGGCAGCCAGGCACGGTTTTGTAAACCGACAGCGGTGTTTTCACAACGATCGACTTGCGCAGCGTGGCCTGGTCGTTGCCGGTGAAGTGCATCGGGAATAGGCGCTTGAGCTCCTCCAACGTGGCCGCCACGATGTCCTCGTCAGAGCGACCAATCCAGTCTTTGGCTGGGGCAAACACCAGCTCCAGCATTGAGCGCTCCGGATCCTCGTATTCCTTGCAAGTATTGCTCATGTCTGCATAGACGCTCAGCAGCGGGCTGCGGCTGAACAGCAGGTGGTCGATATCGGTGAGCTTGCGATCAAACCAGAGGTGAATATTGATCACCGGCACCCCATTGAGGCCGTCGAGCTTCTTGAAATAGGGAATCTCCTTCCAAGCCTCAGGCAGCAGCAGCTTGAAGGGATCTACCGGCATGGCGCTCACGTAGGCGTCGGCCGTAAGCGTGCGGGGCTCCTGGCCCTTGATGCCCCCAATCTGGAAAGCCTTCACCGTGCCATCGGCATTGAGCTCGATCTGGCGCAACGGGGAATTCAGGTGAACTTCCCCGCCACGGGCCTCGACGTAATCGACGATCGGCTGGCACAACCGCTGCGGTGGGTTGCCATCAAGGAAGGCCATCTTGGAGCCATCACCCTCCTGCAGGAAGCGATTTAGGGCGGTGAGCACCACCGTGCTGGAAATTTCATCGGGATCAATGAAGTTCAGCGCCTTGGCCATGGCGATGAATACCTCGTCATTGACCCGCTCGGGAATGTTGTGCAGCCTCAGCCACTCGGTCCAGGAATACTTATCGCATTCTTCTACATATTGCTGGCCGCGCAAAATTGCCGGCACCAAGCCCATGCCAAAGGCAATCTTCTCGGGCCAGGTGAGCAGGTCGTTGTTGCTGAGGATGGCCGCCAAACCATTGAACGGGGCGGGGATGTCGGGGAAGTCAAAGCGGCTGTAGGTACCTGGCGTCTCCATTTGGTTGAAGATCATCGAGTGGCTTTTCCACTGCAGACGGTCTTCGATATCCAGCTCCTTAAACAGCTGGCGCATGTTGCGGTAAGCGCCGAAAAAGATGTGCAAGCCGGTCTCATACCAGTCGCCGTCTTCGTCCTGCCAGGCCGCCACCTTGCCGCCCAGCACGTCGCGGGCTTCCACCACCACCGGCGTATGGCCGGCATCACAGAGGTACTTGGCGCACGACAGCCCGGCGAGCCCTGCTCCGGCAATGACGACGCGCATACCCGCTTTCAAAATCCAGATGCAACCTTAAAGGGGGCGCCTGACCCCTGCGGCTTGGGGGGGGTTTCTAGAGTTGATGCATCGGGCGCCCGCAATCCCCTCCCCATGGCCGACTCACTACCTGCCGAATCCCGCCCTGCAGAGACCTTGCTGAAGTCCACCACCCGCCACGTGCGGCTGTTCACCGCCCGGGTGGAGGACGGCAACCTGCTGGCTGATCCCAGCCAGCTCACCATGGATGTGGATCCCGACAACGAGTTCCTCTGGGACGCCCCAGTGCTGGCAAAGGTGCAAGACCACTTCCGCGAGCTGGTGGCCGCCCAAGCCGGCGCCGACCTCACTGAATACAACCTGCGCCAGATCGGCTCGCAGCTGGAAGGGCTAATTCGCCAGCTGCTCCAGGCCGGCGAGCTTCGCTACAACCCGGATGCCCGGGTGCTCAACTACTCAATGGGCCTGCCCCGCAGCACGGAAAGCCTGTGAGCCGCTCCCGCTACAGCTCAGATCGCTACGCCGGTGAGCGCCCGGATGAGGGTCGTCCTCCCGGAGGGCGTTACTCAGAGGATGCCTACGAGCGGGGCGGTCGCCGCAATGAGCCCAGGCGGCCGGCCGGGGGCGGCAACAAGGGCGGCCCTGGAGGCACTGGTCCTGGCGGCACGGGACCCTTTCAGTTCAACGTGGGCACCCTGGCGATCCTGGCTGGAGTGCTGGTGGTGGGCATCGGCATCGGCACCGCCATCTCCAGCACCACCCAGGGCGACCAGGGCAACATCGCCAGTAGCCAGCAGCTCGACATGGCCGTGCCCGATCCGGAGTTCTGCCGCCAGTGGGGCGCCAGTGCCTTCGTGATGGACATTGAGCTGTACACCACCATGAACCCGAGCTCGAGTTTTGTGACCCAGCCGGAGCTCAAGGCCGGCTGCGTTATCCGCCGGGAAAACTGGAGCGTGTTGCAGAAGGAAGGCGCCGTAACCAATGAACAGATGCGCCAGTGCAAGCAGCGCATGAATACCTTCGCCTACATCGGCTCAGTGAAAGACAAGCCAATCGTGCGCTGCGTCTACCAAACAGACACCAGCCAAAACAAATTCCTTACCAAGGGCGTAGCTGATGACACGGTGGGCGTCACCCCCGAAGCTGATCAGTTCTGAGGGAGAGCCTCCTGCTGCTGCAAGGGCCGGCGCAGGGGGCTATCGGGACTGGCAAACACGGGCAGCACCTCCTTGCGGAAAGCATCTGCAGCCCGTGAGCAGTAGCGGGCTGGATGGGTGATCAGCTTCAGCTGGCGGCGCACGAGCAGGTCGGCCACCTGGGGGCGATGCAGGCTGCCAGCCGAAAGCTCCCGCTCAATTGAGACCACCGGCAGGAAGGCGGCCCCTAGCCCCGACTGAACGGCATTTTTAATCGCCTCAAAGGAATTGAGCTCCATCTCGATCTTGAGCCGGCCCACATCCAGCCCGGAGCGGGCCAGCAGCTGGTCGACCATCTTGCGGGTGGTCGACTGGGCATCAAGGCAGACAAAGCCCAGCCGGTAGAGGTCGTCTTTGGTGAGCTCGGGCAGGCGGGCCAGCGGATGCTTCACCGGCAGCACCAGGGCCAGCTCATCGCTGGCATAGGGCACCACCTGCAGCAGCTCACAAAGCTCCGTTGGAAGCTCGCCGCCGATGATCGCCAGATCCACCTGGCCATTGGCAACGCTCCAGCCGGTGCGGCGGGTGCTGTGAACCTGCAACTGCACCGCCACTTCGGGGTACTTCTGGCGAAACAGCCCAATCATTCGCGGCATTAAATAGGTGCCGGTGGTCTGGCTGGCGCCAACGATGAGCGAGCCGCCCCGCAGGTTGTGCAGGTCTTCTAGAGCCCGGCAGGCCTCCTGGCATTGGCTCAGGATTCGGTCGCAGTAGCTGAGCAGCAGGTGGCCGGCCTCGGTGAGCTGGGCCTTGCGCCCGCCCCGATCAAACAGGCTGACGCTGAGCTGCTTCTCCAGATTCTGAATCTGCAGGCTCACCGCCGGCTGAGTCACATAAAGGCTGTCTGCGGCCTTCTTGAAGCTCCCCTCAGAGGCGATGGCCCGCAGGATGCGGAGCTGATCAAGAGTGAAAGGCAGGTCTGCCATTGGGTTGCCTGGATCGGCCGGAGCCTGCCAGCTGGCGAGTTCAAAACTCTAGGGGGGAAGCCTGGCAGCGAGAATCGAGAGCTTCACAACTCCCCATCCGGCCCGTGCCCCCCAGCTCTTCACACCACAGCAGCTGGGTAATGCTCGCCCTGTTGCTGGCTTTCGCCGTAGTTCACAGCGGCGGAGCCTCCTTGCGGGTGTGGGGCGCAGCAAAAATTGGCGAGCGGGCCTGGCGGCTGCTGTTTGCCGCGGTGAGCATCCCCTCAGCCGTGGTGGTGATCGGCTACTTCCTCGCCCATCGCTACGACGGCGTGCGCCTCTGGAATCTCCAGGACCAGCCCTGGATCGTGCCCGTGGTGTGGGCCGGCACCGCGATCAGCTTTTTGTTTCTTTATCCAGCCACCTACAACCTGCTGGAAATCCCGGCAGTGCTCAAGCCCCAGGTGCGGCTTTATGCCACCGGCATCATCCGCATCAGCCGCCATCCCCAGGCGGTGGGGCAGGTCCTCTGGTGCGCCACCCACCTGCTCTGGATCGGCAGCAGCTTCATGGTGGCCACCTGCGCCGGCCTGATCGCCCACCATCTCTTCGCCATCTGGAATGGCGACCGGCGCCTGGCCAAGCGCTTCGGCAGCGCCTTTGAGGAGCTGCGGGCTAGCACCTCAATCCTTCCCTTTAGGGCGATATTGACCGGCCGCCAGCAGCTGGTGCCCAGCGAATTTCTACGGCCAGCCCAGCTGGGCATTGCCATTGCCGTAGGGGTGTTTTGGTGGGCCCATCGCTTCATCGGCCTCGGCGCTACGAGCTTCGCTCGCACAGGCTTGGCCCACCTGCTGAGCTGAGTGCTGCTAGCCGAGAAGCTCCCCGCCCATGGGCGAGCCCGCACAGGCCTGGATAAGCACCTGTTTGGCTGCCTACACTTGCGCCAACCAGCTTGCAGCGCATGCCGTCAGCCGCCGAACTCGCCTGGTTGATTCCGGTGCTGCCCCTGGTCGGGGCTTGTATTACCGGGCTGGGGCTAATCAGCTTCAACCGCACCGTCAATCGGCTGCGCAAACCAGTGGCCTGGTTGCTGATCAGCTGCGTGGGAGCGGCTGCGGTGCTGAGCTATGCCGTATTGGCCCAGCAACTGGCGGGTGCCCCACCCACCGAAGTGCTGTTCAACTGGGCCAGCGCCGGCACCTTCAACCTGCAGATGGGCTTCCGGGTGGACGCCCTCGGCGCCGTGATGCTGTCGTTGGTGACCACCATCGCCGTGCTGGTGATGGTTTATTCCGATGGCTACATGGCCCATGACAAGGGCTATGTGCGCTTTTTCACCTACCTAGCCCTCTTCAGCAGCTCGATGCTGGGCCTGGTGATCAGCCCCAACCTGCTGGAGATTTATGTGTTCTGGGAGCTGGTGGGCATGTGCTCCTACCTGCTTGTGGGCTTCTGGTACGACCGCGATGGCGCCGCCAATGCCGCCCAGAAAGCCTTTGTGGTGAACCGTGTTGGCGACTTCGGCCTGCTGCTGGGAATCCTGGGTCTGTTCTGGGCCACCGGCAGCTTCGGCTTTGAGGAAATTGGCAGCCGGCTGCAGGAGGCCGTGGCAGGCGGCAGCGTTTCCAACGCGGCGGCGATCCTGCTGTGCCTGCTGGTGTTCATGGGACCGATGGCGAAATCGGCCCAATTCCCCCTGCACGTCTGGCTGCCGGATGCCATGGAGGGCCCGACCCCCATTTCCGCCCTGATCCACGCGGCAACCATGGTCGCCGCCGGTGTGTTCCTGGTGGCCCGGTTGCAACCCGTCTACGAACCCTTCCCGGCTGTGCAGGCAACGATCGCCGTGGTGGGGACCATCACCCTGGTGCTTGGGGCCTCGATTGCCCTCACCCAGATGGATCTCAAGAAAGGTCTGGCCTACAGCACCGTTTCCCAGCTGGGTTACATGATGCTGGCCATGGGCTGCGGCGCCCCGGTGGCCGGCATGTTCCACCTGGTGACCCACGCCTTCTTCAAGGCCATGCTGTTCCTGGGGTCGGGTTCGGTGATCCACGCCATGGAAGAGGTGGTGGGCCATGAGCCCGTGCTAGCCCAAGACATGCGCTTGATGGGTGGGCTGCGCAAATACATGCCGATCACGAGCACCACCTTCCTGATTGGCTGCGTCGCCATCGCCGGTATTCCGCCCCTGGCTGGCTTCTGGAGCAAGGACGAGATACTTGGTGTGGCGTTTGGTTCATTCCCCGTGCTCTGGGTGGCTGGCTTCATCACCGCCGGCATGACCGCCTTTTATATGTTCCGCCTCTACTTCCTCACCTTTGAGGGGGAGTTTCGCGGCAATGATCAGGCCATGCGGGCCCAGCTGCTGGCCGAAGCAGGGAAAACTACCGACGACCAGGGCGATAGCCACGGCGACGACCATGGCCACGCCAGCCATCCGCACGAATCTGGCTGGCAGATGGCCATGCCCCTGGCCGTGCTGGCCGTGCCCTCTGTGCTGGTAGGCCTGCTTGGCACCCCCTGGAACAGCCGCTTTGGCAACCTGCTCGACCCCAAGGAGGCGGCCGAGGTGGCGGAACAGTTCAGCTGGAGTGAATTCCTGCCCCTAGCCGGAGCCTCCGTGGGCATCTCGATCGCCGGCATCACCTTGGCCGTGCTGGCCTACGCGCTGCACAAAATCGATCTGGGCAAAGCCGTAGCCGCCCGTTTCCCCGCACTTAATGACTTCCTAGCCAACAAGTGGTATCTCGATGCGATCAACGACAAGTTGTTCGTGCAGGGCAGCCGCAAACTGGCCCGCCAGGTGCTGGAGGTTGATTCCAAGGTTGTTGATGGAGTCGTCAACCTCACCGGCCTGGTAACCCTGGGCAGCGGCGAGGGTCTCAAATACTTCGAAACCGGCCGGGCCCAGTTCTATGCCCTGATCGTGTTCGGCGGCGTCATCGCCCTAGTGGTTTTATTCGGCTCGCTGGGCTGAGCGGTTCGGCCGTTACGCCCGCTGAGCGGGCAACACGGCCTCGGCCGCTCAGTCCAGCGAGCCTCACCCCGCGCGCGAGCTCATGCCCTGCCGCGACAGTGCCTTCCCTGCCTTGCGACAACGCCTGCCCCCTGCTTCGCTGTTCCGCTGGCGTTAGCGCAAAGCGCGTGCCAGCGGATCAGCGAAGCAGGGGGCAGAACGCACAACTCTGTGTGACATCCCCCATCAGCAGAGTGCCGCGCCCAACTGCATTTCTACACTCCGAACAAACGGTGAGGCCTGGTTCGTGCCCTTCCCATGGTTGAGCGCGTCGATCCTGTTCCCGATCGCCGCGGCCCTGGTAATTCCTTTCATTCCCGATGCCGGCGACGGCAAGCGGATTCGCTGGTATGCCCTTGGCATCACCCTGATCACCTTCTTGATCACCGTGGGGGCATACCTCAACGGCTATGACCCGGCGGTCGAAGGTCTTCAGCTGGTGGAGCGGGTGCAGTGGCTGCCCAGCCTGGGGTTGGCCTGGTCGGTGGGAGCGGACGGCATCTCGATGCCCCTGATCCTGCTCACCAGCTTCATCACCTCCCTGGCGGCTCTGGCGGCCTGGCCGGTGACCTTCAAGCCCAAGCTCTTTTATTTCCTGCTGCTGCTCATGGATGGCGGCCAGATCGCCGTATTCGCCGTGCAGGACATGCTGCTGTTCTTCCTGGCCTGGGAGCTGGAACTGCTGCCGGTGTATCTGCTACTGGCAATCTGGGGCGGCAAAAAGCGTCAGTACGCAGCCACCAAATTCATCCTCTACACAGCCGGTAGCTCCCTGTTCATTTTGGTGGTGGGCTTGGCGATGGCCTTCTACGGCGGTGGCGCCCCCAGCTTTGAGTACACGGACCTGATGGCCAAGGACTTCTCAACGAAGTTCCAGCTATTCGCCTACGCAGGTCTGCTGATCGCTTTTGGGGTGAAGCTGCCGATCGTGCCCCTGCACACCTGGCTGCCCGATGCCCACGGCGAGGCCACGGCTCCGGTGCACATGCTGCTGGCCGGCATCTTGCTGAAGATGGGGGGCTACGCCTTACTGCGCTTCAACGTGCAGCTACTACCAGAGGGGCATGCCCAATTTGCGCCGCTGCTGGTGGTGCTTGGGGTGGTGAATATCATCTACGCCGCCCTCACCTCTTTTGCCCAGCGCAACCTCAAGCGCAAGATCGCCTACAGCTCGATCAGCCACATGGGCTTCGTGCTGATCGGCATCGGCAGCTTCAGTGCCCTGGGCACCAGCGGCGCCATGCTGCAAATGATCAGCCACGGCCTAATCGGCGCCAGCCTGTTCTTCCTGGTGGGCGCCACCTACGACCGCACCCACACCCTTCAGCTCGACGACATGGGCGGGGTTGGCCAGAAGATGCGCAAGATGTTTGCCCTGTGGACCATCTGCTCCCTGGCCTCCCTTGCCCTGCCAGGCATGAGCGGCTTCGTGTCCGAGCTGATGGTGTTCACGGGCTTCGTGACCAGCGAGGCCTATTCGCTCAGCTTCCGCATCGTGATGGCGGCTCTAGCGGCGGTGGGCGTGATCCTCACCCCGGTGTACCTGCTCTCGATGCTGCGGGAAATCTTCTTCGGCAAGGAAAACACCGAGCTCGCCTCCCACACCCACCTGGTGGATGCGGAGCCCCGGGAGATCTACGTGATCAGCTGCCTGCTGGTGCCAATCGTAGGCATCGGCCTCTATCCCCGGGTGATGACCGACACCTACCGGGCATCGATCGAAGCCCTAGTGCAAAGGGAGACCACCGCCCTGGCCAAGGTGATTCAGCCGCCGCCGGGAGATCTGATTCGCCAACCGCTGCTTTCGGCGCCAGCCCTGCCGGCCTGATCCGCCGCCCTGGGTAACAAAATTGTGCAGATAGCCCACGGTGAGTTCACCCCTGGGTTGCCCTAATTACGCTCCTGAGATGAAACAGCTGAACTTTCTGCTGATCTTCAGCTTTGGCCTAGCCATGGTGATGTTCACCCTGGAGAACACAGCGCCCACCACGGTCCACTTCCTGCCAGGTCTGAGCGGCACCCTGCCCCTAGCCGCCCTGCTGCTGCTAGTTGGCGGCATCGGCGCCACCGCTGCCTGGGTTTTTGCTGTGTGGACCGGGGTGGTGCGCAAGATGGAAGCGGTGCAGAGCCAGGGAGAATTCGCCGCCCAACAGGTGCGCATCCAGGAGCTGGAAAACGACCTGCAGCGCTACCGAGCCACGGTGGATGCCCAGCTGGGGCTGCTGCCAGCGGCCGGGCAAAGCTCGGCTCCCGCCAATCCCGATGCCGCCGAAGCCGTGACCGTGTCAGTTGGCTGACCCCAGCGGTGGTGCTTTGGCAGGGGTGCTGGTGCGGAACGGTCAACACCGGTAGCGTGCAGCTGATGACTCAGGGGAGGCCGCGGGGCACGATTGGCTGAAGGAGGCGCAAGGTTGGCCATACGCCTGCTCCAGGATGCGGCGGAGCGGGGCGATCTCGACCCGTGGGATGTGGACGTGATCGCCGTGGTGGATGGTTTTCTCGACCAGCTGCGCCAGCGCATTGAGGTGCCCCGCCTGGTGATAGCAAACGCACCAAGCCGGGGCGGCAGCTACGAACAGGACCTAGCTGAAACCAGTGAGGCCTTTTTGGCAGCCTCGGTGTTGGTGAGCCTCAAAGCCGAGGTGCTGGAAGCGGCCACCTTTGCGCAGGAGACGCCAGACCAGGACGAAATCGGCTTTGATTTCGATGCCGATGGCCAAGGCTGGCTGGCAAACCCCTCCCAGGCCCTACCGCCGCGACCGGAAAGGCACCTCTGGCGCCGGCCCGTAGCACCGCCACCCCTGCAACGACCGGTGACCCTGGGGGAATTGATCCGCCAGCTCGAGGACATCGCCGAGCGACTAGAAGCGGACGAGGGTCGGATTCGGCCGCGCCACCGCCCCAAGCGCTATAGCGAAAGGGCCGCGATTGAGCAGGTGGCGGCCCTGGCGCACCGCGAGAAGTTGCCGGAAACCACCGCCGCCCTCAGCCATTTTTTACTTGGCTGGGAGCCTGCCCACGCCTGGGCCGGCTTCAACGAGCTGGTGCAGGACTGGGCTGCCCACGTGGAAGCCAAGGCTGCGGACGCCGAGCTGGACCGCGACCGGGTGGGGGTTTTCTGGGCCCTGTTGTTTCTCTGCCACCAGGGCAAGGTGGAACTCGACCAGCAGGGCGGGCTGTTTGGCCCTCTGCACCTGCGGCGCCTACTCCACCCTGGCGAGACCCGCCAACTGCCCCTAGTGCCAGCCATCGGTGCGGCGGAGCAGGCGCTGGCAGCTTAAGCAGTGCGTCTAGGCTGACGTCCATGAAGGCGATGATCCTGGCTGCTGGCAAGGGAACACGGGTGCGGCCCATTACGCACACGATCCCCAAGCCGATGATCCCCATCCTGCAGAAACCCGTGATGGAGTTTCTGCTGGAGCTGCTGCGGGAGCACGGCTTCACCGAAATCATGGTGAACGTCTCCCACCTGGCTGAGGAGATCGAGAACTACTTCCGTGATGGTCAGCGCTTCGGTGTTGAAATCGCCTACAGCTTTGAAGGCCGCATCGAAGACGGTGAGCTGATCGGCGACGCGATGGGATCGGCGGGAGGGCTAAAGAAGATCCAGAATTTCCAGCGCTTCTTCGACGACACCTTTGTGGTGCTCTGCGGTGATGCCCTGATCGACCTTGATCTGAGTGAAGCGGTGCGTCGCCATAAGGCCAAGGGCGCCATGGCCAGCATGATCACCAAGCGAGTGCCCAAGGATCAGGTGAGCAGTTATGGCGTGGTCGTCACAGACGACGACGGCAGGGTGCGCTCCTTCCAGGAAAAGCCGGCGGTGGATGAGGCCGCTAGCGACATGATTAACACCGGAATTTATATCTTCGAGCCAGAGGTGCTCGACTTTGTGCCAAGCAACCAGCCCTTCGATATCGGCTCCGACCTATTTCCCAAGCTGGTGGAGGCCGGCGCAGCCTTCTATGCCCTGCCGATGGAGTTTGAATGGGTTGATATCGGCAAGGTGCCGGATTACTGGCAGGCGATCCGCAGTGTTTTGCAGGGTCAGGTGCGTCAGGTGCAGATCCCTGGCAAGGAAGTGCGTCCAGGGGTATTTGCCGGCCTCAACGTGGCGGCCGACTGGGATCAGATCAATATCACCGGCCCAATTTATGTGGGCGGCATGACTCGCATTGAGAATGGCGCCACAATTATTGGCCCGGCGATGATTGGCCCCAATTGCCACATCTGCGAAGGGGCCACAATCGACAACTCGATCATCTTTGACTACTCCCGCATCGGGGCCGGAGTGCGTCTGGTTGAGAAGCTGGTGTTTGGCCGCTACTGCGTTGACCGCAACGGCGACCACTTCGACCTTCAGGAGGCCGCGCTCGACTGGCTGATCACCGATGTTCGCCGGCAGGATGTGTTGTCGCCATCGCCGCAGCAGAAGGCGATGGCCGAACTACTTGGCACCGACCTGGCCCTCAGCAACGTCAACTAGACAGGCGCCAAGGGCTTCAGGCCGGCCTGCTGCAGGATCGCCGGAATTCGCTCCTCCGCCTTAATGGCCATCAGATGCACCCCTTGGGCAATCTCTAGATAGGAGCCCACCTGTTCCGCGGCGATGGCTACGCCCTCAGCAGCCGGATCTGGCGCCGCAGCCAGCCGGTCGATCACGGCCTGGGGAATGTTGGCTCCGGGCACCACCCGGTTGATGAAGGCGGCATTGCGGGCCGATTTGAGCAGAAACACCCCTGCAAGCACGGGCAAATCAAGCGGTGCGGCGAGGTCACCGACAAAGCGCTTGAGGGCTTCGGCGTCCATCACCATCTGGGTTTGAACGAAGCGGGCACCTGCCTGCTTCTTGCGCAGCAGCCGGCTCTTGAGACCACTCCAACTAGCCGACTGGGGATCGGCAGCGGCACCGGCAAATAGATCGGTGGGTCCATCGGGCAGTTCACCTTGCACCGGATCCTGGCCGCCATTGAACTGCTGCACCAGCTGCAGCAACCGCACCGCCTCCAGCTCATTCACCGGGCGAGCCCCCGGCTGGTCGCCGGCCCGCACCGGATCGCCTGTGAGGCAGAGCAGGTTGCGCACGCCCAGGGCATGGGCACCGAGTAATTCGGCCTGCAGGGCAATGCGGTTGCGATCGCGGCAGGCCAGCTGCAGCACCGGCTCAATGCCGGCGTCAAGCAGCAGGCGGCATAGGGCCAGGCTGCTCATCCGCATCACGGCGCGGCTGCCATCGGTGACATTTACCGCATGGACCCAGCCCCGTAGGGCCCCTGCCGCCGCCAAAGAACGGGAGGGGTCTCCTCCCCGCGGTGGCATCACCTCTGCAGTGAGAGCTGGCTGCCCGCTGGCAAGGGCCTTTTGAAGTAACAAACCAATCGTGCCACTTATGGGCATCATGGAACAACACCCTGCCTACAGTGAAGACAAGGGTGAGGCTTGGGCCCATGGTTTCCGATCACGCCACGGGAGGCTCCCTAGGCCAGGTGCGCCATGAGCTCTCAGAGCGGGAAATTGAGATCATCGAATTGGTTGCCAAGGGCCTAACCAACCAGGAGATCGCCGAATCGCTGACGATCAGCAAGCGCACCGTGGACAACCACGTCAGCAACGTCTTCACCAAAACAGGCGCCAAGAACCGGGTAGCCCTGCTGAATTGGGCCATGGACCACGGCAAAATCTGCCGTGACGGCTTCAACTGCTGCTCGATTGAACCCGGCAAGCCTTAGGTAGCTGCAGGCTCGAACAGGGCCAAGCGCTCCGCTTCTGGCCAGAGAGCCAGGGGCCGGCGGGCGAGGGCCGCATTGCTTAGCTCATGGCGCCCAGTCAGCTCACGCCCGCACCAAGCGGGCGGCTGGAGGGCCAGACCTTGCTCCAGCCCCTGCTGCTCCAGTTCCACCTCGGCCACCACCAGCGGTGCGTTGGCACCCTCAAAGACGTCGAGCACCCACTCCCCACCTTGCAGATCAAGGCCGTAGCGCACTTTGCAAAGGCGCTGGGGCGCCAACGCCAGCAGAGCAGCAGCATCCGTCTCTGGAATGGCGTATTCGAATTCCTGGCGCACCAATCCCTCCGGCAGCAGGCCCGGGGCTTCAAGGCATTGCTCGGTGCGGGCCTTGAGGGTGAGCCAGGCACCGGCCACGGCCTCGTCACCGCTGGCAAGGCGCACCCGCACGGTGAAGCCATCGGCGCTCGCCACCAGGTAGCCCTGCTGCAGCTGGGCTTGCCAGCAGATATGGCGGCGCCATTCCAGCCCCTGGACCAAAAAGCGGCGTTCAATTTCCAGGGCCATGGGGCGATTTCGGGCGGGGCAGCAGGGGTTTAGTTGTGGGACGGCTCGATGGCGGTGAGGCTGCCGGCCCAGTGCAGCTTGTGGGTGAGCGTGCGGTAGTAGGAGGGGCTTTGCTCCAGCAGCACCTGCAGGGCCGGGTGGGGGCTGCGCTCCACCAAGGCCCGATCGCCGGGTTCCAGCACGGTGGCGTGGGCGCCATCTTTCCAGAGCTTCACCCGGCGACTGGTTTCGCCCAGGGGCCACACCGAAAGCTGGGCCCTGGGCGGCACCACCACCGCCCGGCTCGAGAGACTCATGGGGCAGATCGGATTGACCACGATTGCTTCGATGCCCGGGTGCAGGATCGGCCCACCGGCAGCCATGGCGTAGCCAGTGGAGCCGGTGGGAGTTGCGATGATCAGGCCGTCGCCGCGGTATTGATCCACCACCTCACCATCGATCTCCAGCTCCAGCACACAGGTGGGGGACACCTCATCGAGGCAGGGCCGGAAATAGAAGTCGTTGAGAGCCAGGTGGGCAGTCTCTGAGCCATCAACGCCGTCGCCCCGATCGATATGGGCCTGCAACATCATCCGCCGCTCTAGGGCAAAGCGGTCTTGACGCAGCCGGTCCCAAAGGCTCTGCTCCTCGCTCTTGAGGGCGTCGCTGCTCAGGCGCAGCAGGCGGCGATCGTGGGTGAGAAAACCGAGGTGGCCGCCAACATTGAAACTGAGGATCGGCACATCGAGGGGGGCCAGATGGCGCGCCGCACCGAGCACGGTGCCATCGCCCCCCAGCACCAGGGCTAGATCGGGCAGCTCGGCTTCAGTGGCCAGCAAGCCGGGAAAGGGATTGCGGGCCAGACCACTGGAGGCCACCACCACATGCACCCCCTGGGCCGCCAGATCTTCTGCGCAGCGCTTGGCCTGGCGGTGGGCCGCCTGGCTGCCAGACCTTGAAATCAGCCAGACCCGCTCAAGCCGCATCGCTAAAGGACCGGCTACCAGCGCAGCAGGTTGAAGCGCTCCATATCGACCGTTTCGCGGTTGCGGTAGAGGGAGAGCAGGATCGCCAGACCAACAGCCGCCTCAGCCGCAGCCACGGTGATCACGAAGATGGCAAACACCTGGCCGCGGATCAGCTGGCCATCAAGATAGTTGGAGAAAGCCATCAGGTTGATGTTGACGGCATTAAGCATCAGCTCGATGCTCATCAGCACGCGCACCGCATTGCGGCTATTGATCAATCCCCAGACACCGGTGCAAAACAACACCGCCGCCAGGGCCAGGTAGGCCTGCAGGGGGATGGTGGTGGGGATCGTGAACTCCATGGCGTGGCAATGATGGAAGTGGCAGTGATGCTGAGAGGGTGCGGAAAAGATTTGATGCGAGCCAGGGGGAGCGAAAACAACAGCTAGCGAGGAGAGTTTTCCAGCAACAGGGGGGTGCGCTCCTTCTCGATCAGGCCCTGATCGACTGCCTCACCTGTGATCACATCGCTACTGAGCACATCGCGGCGGGCCAAGACGATGGCGCCGATCATCGACATCAGCAGTAGCACCGAAGCCAGCTCAAAGGGCAGCAGATAATCGCTGAATAGGTGCTCGCCAATGCGAATCGTGGCCTCCTCGCCAACAGCTTCTGGGCCAGGCAGGGCCCAAGGGGTGGTGAAAGCCACCCGAATCAACAGCAGAAACAGGCCACCGCAGACAGCACCGGAGAGCAGGCGCCGTAGACCCAGCCCGGGAATGGCCGCCAGGTTTTCCTTCTTGTTGACGAGCATGATCGCGAACAGGATCAGCACGTTGACGGCGCCCACGTAGACGAGCACCTGGGCCGCTGCCACGAAGCTGGCGTTCAGCAGAAGGTAGAGACCCGCCACCGAAAGAAATACTCCGCCCAGCAGGAAGGCCGAATAAACAATGTTGGGCAGCAACACCACCCCGAGGGCGCCCAGCACCAAGGTGGCTGAGAGAGCCACAAAGCAGATCAGCTGGGTAATGGAGGCGATAGTCATGACGCGTCTCCGCTAGGCAGGGACTCGAGCACCTGCTCGGGCAGTTTGCCCACCCGCGGCGCTGTATCCGGCACATCGTGAGGATCGAGTACCCCCTTGGGCAGGTAGACCAACTCCTTCAGGGGGACGACGGCCGGATCGCTGGTAACACTGGTAGGCAGGCGACCAAGGGCGATGTTGTCGAAGTTGAGGCTGTGGCGATCAAAAGCTGCCAGCTCGTATTCCTCGGTCATAGAAAGGCAATTGGTGGGGCAATACTCCACGCAGTTGCCACAGAAGATGCACACCCCGAAGTCAATCGAGTAGTTGCGCAGCTCCTTTTTCTTGGTGGCTTTGTTCATCACCCAATCCACCACCGGCAGGTTGATCGGGCAGACCCGCACACACACCTCACAGGCGATGCACTTGTCGAATTCGTAGTGGATGCGGCCCCGATAGCGCTCGGAGGGGATCAGCTTCTCGTAGGGGTACTGAACGGTGATCGGCCGGCGCCGCAGGTGATCAAAGGTCACCGCCAGACCCTGGGTCAGGTAGTTGGCCGCACCCACCGCATCGCGGGTGTAGTCACCGACTTTCTTGAGAAACCCGAACATGGAGTTGGCTCTGGGGGGAGGCGGTCGGAATGGGTCAGCCCATGATGGCTGGTCTGGAGAAAAGCTGGTGCTCAGGCGCGGTCAGCCGCCAAACACAGCCGGGAAGGCCAGCTTGAGAGCTGCCGTGATCAGCAGGTTGACCAGGGCAATCGGCAGCAGAAACTTCCAGCCCAGATCGAGCAGCTGGTCGATGCGCACCCGCGGGGTGGTCCAGCGCAGCAGGATCGCCAGAAACACAAGCAGGTAGGCCTTAAGCACCGTCATGACGATGCCTACAGAGCCGGTGATCAGTTGCACCAAGGGTGCATCGATCGGCTGGTGCAGCCAGCTTGCCAGCCACTCCACGGGGATGGGGAAACCCCAGCCGCCTAGGTAAAGCACCGATACCAGCAGGGCCGAGAGCACCAGGTTGATGTAGCTGCCCAGATAAAAGAGGGCGAACTTCATGCCCGAATACTCGGTCTGGTATCCAGCCACCAACTCCTCCTCGGCCTCAGGAAGGTCGAAGGGCAGGCGCTCACATTCGGCCAGGGCGCAGATCCAGAAGATCACGAAGCCCACCGGCTGACGCCAGATGTTCCAACTGAGGATGCCAGCGCCGGTCTGCTGGTTGACGATGTCAACGGTGCTGAGCGAGTTGCTCATCATCACCACCGCCAGCACAGCCAGGGCTAGTGGGATCTCGTAGCTGATCGACTGGGCCGCCGCCCGCAGACCGCCCAGCAGCGAATACTTGTTGTTGGAGGCGTAGCCGCTCATCAGCAGGCCAATTGGCTGGATGCTGCTCAGGGAGATCCAGAGAAAGATGCCGATGCCAACGTTGCTGATCAGCAGGTGCTGGCCGAAGGGCACCACCAACCAGCTGAGAATCACCGGAATCAGAACCAGCACTGGGCCGAGGGTGAACAGCAGGCCATCAGCCCGGGCCGGAATTATGTCTTCCTTGAACACCAGCTTGAGGCCATCGGCCATCGGCTGCAGCACCCCTAAAGCGCCGGCGTATTCAGGACCAATGCGCTGCTGCACCGCTGCTGAGATCTTGCGCTCCAGCCAGACGTTGACCAGCACGCCCACCACGGCCGCCACCAGCACCAGCACCATGGGCAGGGGCAGCCACAACAGGTGGGCCGCGGCAGGACTCAGGCCGAAGCCCTGGAGGGCCTGCTCAAAACTGGCCTCTAGATCCAGGCCCGGAGCCGTGGTGGTCAGCATGGCGGCAGCTCAGATGGGGGCAACTTAGCGGGCCCCCACGGGCTGCCAGTCACGGACGGGCTGGCCGGTATAGATCTGAGAGGGCCGGTAGATGCGATTAGCCCCAAGCTGCTCCTTCCAATGGGCCAGCCAGCCAGCCGTGCGGGCGATAGCAAAAATGGGCGTGAAGAGGTCTTCAGTGATGCCGAGCTTGCGGTACACCAGGCCTGAATAGAAGTCGACGTTGGGGAAAATTCCCTTAGGCCCCAGGCGCTCGGCCGCCACCTCCTCCAGCTTGCGCGCCAGGTCGTACATCGGATCGTGACCGAACTGGTCGAAGAGCTGCTCCGCCAAACTTTGGAGAATCACAGCCCTGGGGTCCTTGACCTTGTATTCCCGGTGGCCAAAACCCATGATTTTTTGCTTACCGGCAATCGCCCGATCCAGCCAGGTCGCCACCTGATCTGGGCTGCCGATCTGGCCGAGCATCTCCAGCACATCTTCATTGGCACCGCCGTGCAGGGGGCCCGCCAGGGTGCCAACAGCTGACGCCACCACGGCATAAGGGTCGGTGAGGGTGCTGGCCGTCACCCTGGCGCTGAAGGTGCTGGCGTTGAGGCTGTGCTCGGCGTGCAGGATCAGACAGGCGTCAAAGATGCGGGCCGCCAGCGGATCGGGCTCCCGCTCCGTGAGCATGTAGAGAAAATTGGCGCCGTAGGCCAGGTCGTCGCGGGGCTGGATCGGATCTTGACCCTTCCTGATCAGCTGGAAGGCCGCCACCATCGTGGGGATCTTGGCGATCAGCCGCACCACCGCCGAAACGATGTATTCGGGGTTGTCGAGGGCTCGACGGGAATAAAACAGGCCCAAGGAGGCGGCGCTGCTCTGCAGCGCATCCATCGGATGCCCCCCGGAGGGGAAGCACTTCATCATGTCCCGAATGCGGAAGCTGACCCGGCGGTGCATCTGCACCTCCTGCTCAAACTCCTGCAGCTGCTCAGCGGTGGGCAGCTCGCCCCAGATCAGCAGGTAGGCCGTCTCCAAAAAGGAGCTGCTGGATGCCAGCTGGTCTACGGGGTAGCCGCGATAGGTGAGCACCCCCCGCTGGCCATCGATGTCGCAGATCGACGACTGGGTAGCCGGCACCCCTTCCAAACCCGGCCGAAATGGGGCTGGGGTCGCCGCTCCTGTTACTACCAAGCTTCTCCACCGCACTCAACTAAGGCGAACTTACGGCTGCCGCTAGCCATCCCGCCGTAGCCGCAGCAACCGTGGGCCAATTAGGGCCTCCAAGCTGGCCCCGCTTGGGCCCAGGCGCAGCAGCACGATGCCGGCCTTACGCACCAAAATCGAGCCCACCGGCAGCCCCAGCAGGCTCGAGGCCAGCTCGCCCAGGTCTGGCTCATGGCCCACCAGGCCAAGGCGCTGCCAAGGGCCCGCCTGCAGCAGCGGCCGCGGATCACCGCCCGGCGCCAGGCGATCCTCCAACTCCAGCGCCGGCGCCAGACCAGCCGCCACACCAATTTCAGCGGTCTGCAGCGCCCGCCGCAGGGGGCTGCTCAGCAGGCGATCACAGTGAAGCTGCAAGCGGCACAACTCCGCCGCCACGGCCGCAGTGCGCTGACGGCCTTCAGCCGTAAGGGCCC
This sequence comes from Synechococcus sp. CS-1330, assembly GCA_025128025.1. Taxonomy (GTDB): domain Bacteria; phylum Cyanobacteriota; class Cyanobacteriia; order PCC-6307; family Cyanobiaceae; genus Cyanobium_A. The sequence goes on along the minus strand of JAHLYR010000022.1, from coordinate 7,127 downwards.
GCTCCTGATCAGCGCGATCAGGGTGGCGATCTTCGGCGATGCCATGGCGCCAGAGCAGCAGTTCACGCTCAGCCGGTTCAAGTTTTGCCATAGCTATCAACCGAATTCAAGGCGGGCCTTGAGGTGCAGGTTGGCGTCAGGCTGCGCTTCCCAGCCCAGGCTCAGGCTCTGCACGGCCGGGGCCAGCGGCTGGCCGGCCAGGGCCGACAACAGCTGCCAGGTGCTCCAGCGCTGCAGCAGGGGCTGGGCCCGGCCCGCCGCCATAGCCCACTGCAGGGGAGCCTGGGGTAGATCGAGGCCGGCGAGCTGCTCCAGCCGCAGCCGTGGCGGCTTGCGGGAGTCACGCTGCTCCTGCAGCACCGCGAGGGTCTGGCCCCACCAGGCCAGGCGGCCCTGGCTGGAGCGGGCGCCCTCAAGGCTCGCCTGCAGCTGGTTGGCATCGCCGCGGGCGAATCGGCGTCCAGCCTGGCCAGCCTCCAGCCTGGTCCAAACCCGCAGATCGGGATCCCCTTCCACCGGCAGCGGCGCGGCGATCAATCCCTCGGCGGCCAGCACCCCTGCGAGGGCCTCCGGCGGCGGTTGGTCGGCGCTAGTCCCCAGCAGCCAGCCCTGACTTGCCTCACTGCGCAGCAGCGGGCCATCGGCGGCGGCGGTCACCAAGGCCGGGAACGATCCCGGCTCAGCCTGCAGCACTGCCGCCAGCAGGGGCTGCCAGTAGGCCGGCCAAGCGGCGGGGCGCTGGATTAAGACCAAGCTCTCTGAGGGGCCCTGTAGGGCCGCCAGTAAAGCTGCTCCTGTGGGGTCAATTTCCCCAGTGGCATCAGCCGAGGGAGCTGGCACTGCGGCATCTGCAGCAAACTGCAGCAGGGCATCCAGCTCCAAGGAGCGGTTATCAGGGCGCAGGCTGGCCACCAGCTCCTGCACGACCCCAGGCGCCGTGAACTCACCCGGCAACCCCAACCAGGGCCCCAGGGTTTCTGGCCGGGCTGTTAGCAGCAGCGCCCCCTGATCAAGGCGCTGCACCGCCTGCTTAAAGCGGGGGCTGGCCGCCTGGTTGAGCTCATCGATCTGGGAGACGTCGAGGGCCTGCTCAAGCACCCCCCGGCCCGACGCGATCAACACCAGGTCGTCGTCAATCAGCGCCGTAGCGATTGGCACCGGGGTGGTGCCCACCAGGGCACCACGGCCACTGATCAAGCCCATGCCGCGATAGCTGCTGATCTGCAGGTCGGTGCCCGCCAAACTGCGGGTCTGCCAGAAGCGCTGCAGAAAGCGGCGGGCACCATCGGCATCTCGACTGCGTAGGGCCAGCAACCAGCCATCGGGCGCCGCCCCGGGCTCTGATGCCAGTAGGGCAAAGCCAAGTTCGCGGCCCAACCAGGGGGCCAGCTCACCGGGATAGTCGAGGCCGGCGGCAGCGAAAGCACCATCCCTAAGGCCAGCGACCGCCTCAGCCGCCTGGCGCCGCTGGCGGGGGGGCGCCACCGCCCGGGCGTAGCCCACCGGCTGCTCGCCATCGCTGAGCAAATAAAGGCTCAGGGCGGCTTGGCGGGGCACAAAACGGGCCGCCCGGGGCGACACCAGCTGCTGGTGCTGCAGCTGCAGGGGAGAGTGCTGCAGCACCAGCCACCAGCCACCCGCCGCCAGGCTCAGCAACAGCAATGCCACCGCCAGCACGACCGCCAAAAACGGGCGGGCCTTCATGCGCCCCACGCAGGATGGGTCCATCTTGACCCCAAGCCACCCCGTCTGCCCGCCATGGCACCTATCGAGACGACACCGCAGACAATCCGGGCTCGCGACCTGCAAGAGCGGCTGGAGCGGGGCGAGGCGATCCAGCTGGTGGACGTGCGCGAAGACACCGAACTGGAATTGGCCCGCCTGCCCCATGCCGTGGTGCATCTGCCCCTGGGCCGATCTAACGAGTGGATTGGCCAGCTCAACCAGCTGCTCGACCGCGACCGCCCCGTGGCCGTGCTGTGCCACGCCGGCGTGCGCAGCTGGCATCTGGGCTGCTGGCTGATGCAGGAACACGGCTTTGGTGCCGTCTGGAACGTGCAAGGGGGCATCGACGCCTGGAGTGTGGAGGTGGATCCGGCCGTACCCCGCTACTAACACCAGCTGGGCTGCGTACGATCGCCTCACTCCTGCGGCGCCCGCTTGCAGTCCGCCTCACCCAGGCCCTTGCCCGCCAGGCAGCAGGAAGTACTGCAGCTCGCCGTGCGCCACTACGTCGACACGATGGAGCCGGTGGGCAGCCAGACCCTGGTGCGCCGTTTTGGCCTGCAGGCCAGCCCGGCGACGGTGCGCTCAGCCATGGGGGCCCTGGAGCAGCGTGGCCTGCTCACCCAGCCCCACCCCTCCGCTGGCCGAATCCCCAGCCAGCAGGGCTACCGCACCTACGTGGATCAGCTCCTGCCCGCGCCAGGCGCGGCCGCCCTGCAGCTGGAGCGCGAACTCACCGGACTCAGCCTGCAGTGGGCAGCCCTCGACGATCTGCTGCTGCATCTGAGCCGGCGCCTGGCAGATCTCACAGGCCTGCTCAGCTTGATCACCAGGCCCCAACGCCAGCAGTCCCAGCTGCAGGCCCTACGACTGGTGGCCAGTGGTGAACGCCTGCTGGTGTTCCTGGTGGAGGGGGGCTCCACTGCCAGCAGCCTCAACCTGCGGCTGCCCTGCCTTGCAGTAGCGGAACTGGCGTCCCTGGAGCGCTGGGTCGCGGCCCAGCTGGATGGCGGCAGCATCGACTGGACCGCCCTGCCCTCCCACCTGACCAGCAGCGGCGCGGTACTGCGCCAAGCGCTGGCTAGCCATGGGCAGTCGCGACAGCTGGAGGGCGAAGGCGCTGTAGCCATGGGCCTCGCTGGTCTGCTGGCCCAGCCGGAATTCAGCCAGACCCTCAGCCTGCGCCCCTTAGTGGAGCTGGTGGAGGATGCACCCCAACAGCTCCTACCACAGCCGGGCATTTGGATCGGCGCCGAGCATCCCCACCGGGCCCTGCACCAGTGCGCCGTGGTGCAGGCCAATTACCGCAGCGGCGACGGCGGCGTGGGCCAGGTGGCCCTGGTGGGGCCAATGCGCATGGCCTACGCCACGGCCCGAGCCACCGTGGGCTCGGTGGCCCAGGCACTGGAGAGGCTCTTGCGCTAGATCAGGCCCTTAGTGATCAATTGCAGTGCCAAATATTTCCACAGCCAAAGCGGGTAAACTGATCTCAAGTATCAGCTCAACCAGTTAATGGACCTCCAATCAGCAGGAGTGATCCTGAGAATTCTCAATCTGGTTGCCCTTGCCGATGGCGGGGTATCTCTTGAAGAGGAAAACCTCCTGGATTCTCTGAGCAAACAATACAAACTTCAGGCCAAAATTATTAATTGGGAATCTCAATTATCTGATCCAGCCTGTATCGAGGAGCTGGCTGCCTTGATTAATCCGGAGCAACGGGAACTGGCCATGAAAACCGCCGTGATGGTGGCTTCCGCATCAAGGCACCAGCAGGATGATGAATTCATCTGCGAGCAAGAGCGCGAGATCCTTTCTCGTCTTGCCACCGGCCTCGAGCTGAGCCCCGATCAGCTGCAAACGATTGAGAGCGAGGCAGCCCAAGAGCTCGAGGAGCACCCCAACCTGTGGCAGGTGCTGTTTTCGCTTTTCGGCAATCGTTTCGACTTCCCGGTCCTGGGCTGATGCCAGAGCCGGCTGGGATCAGCCCCCCATCTTGTCGCCCAGCTTCTCGGCCACGGTGTTGACATCCTTGTCGCCGCGGCCCGAGAGGTTGAGCACCACCTCGGTGCCAGGGGCCAGGGTGGGGCAGAGCTTCTCCAGCCAGGCGAAGGCGTGGGCCGTTTCCAGGGCCGGGATGATGCCCTCCAGGCGACACAGAAGCTGCAGTGCGTCCAGCGCCTCGGAATCGGTGACGGCGCCGTATTCAGCCCGGCCGATGGTTTTTAGGTAGCTGTGCTCGGGGCCCACGCCGGGGTAATCGAGGCCGGCGCTGATCGAGTGGGCCTCCTGCACCTGGCCCTCCTCGTCCTGCAGCAGCAGGCTCATGGCGCCATGCAGCACGCCAACTCGGCCCTCGGTGATCGTGGCGGCATGGCGGCCGGTGGCGACGCCATCGCCGGCGGCCTCCACCCCCACTAGGCGCACGTCCGTGTCCTGCACGAAGGGATGGAACAGGCCCATGGCATTGGAGCCCCCGCCCACGCAGGCCACCAGCACATCGGGATTACGGCCAAAGGCCTCGTGGCACTGGCGCTTGGTTTCCTCACCGATCACGGCGTGGAAGTCGCGCACCAGCATCGGGTAGGGATGGGGCCCGGCCACCGAGCCAAGGATGTAGTGGGTGCTCTCCACGTTGGTCACCCAGTCGCGGATCGCTTCGCTGGTGGCGTCCTTGAGGGTCGCGGTACCAGCGGTGACCGGCTGCACCGTTGCCCCCAGCAACCGCATGCGGAAAACATTGAGAGCTTGACGGCGCATGTCTTCCGCGCCCATGTAAACGACACACTCCAGCCCGAAGCGGGCACACACGGTGGCCGTGGCCACGCCGTGCTGGCCAGCGCCGGTTTCGGCAATGATCCGCTTTTTGCCCATGCGCAGGGCCAGCAGTGCCTGCCCGAGGGCGTTGTTGATCTTGTGGGCGCCGGTGTGATTTAGGTCTTCGCGCTTCAGCCAGATGCGCGGACCGCCCTCGGGCCGGCGGTAGTGCTCCGTGAGCCGCTCGGCCTCATAGAGGGGATTGGGCCGCCCCACATAGGTGCGCAGCAGGTGGTTGAGCCGGTCGGTAAAAGCAGGATCCTGCCAAGCCTCAGCCGCGGCCTGCTCCAGCTCCGCCAGAGCGGGAATCAGGGTTTCCGGCACATACTGGCCGCCGAACTGGCCGTAGCGACCCAGGCTGTTAGGGCGCGCTGCGCGCTCCAGGGCCGCTGGATCGACGCCGCTGGCTGCGGAGATGGGAGGGACGGTGCTTGTCACCGGTGGCCGAGCAATATCAACTCAGCGTAAGAAGCTGCCACGGCCAAGGGCGCAAAGAGGTGAGAGAGCTAACGGGCCTGCTCAAGCTGACGGGTGGATGATGGGCTGATGCCAACCACCACCCCCAGGCCCTACGAGCCAATGCGCAAAATGCGCGTGATCTGTCACGGCCTGCGTCTGGCCATGCGCGACAAGGCAGTGGCCTACAAGGTGGTGCTGGCAGCGGGGCTCCTGGCGATCGCCTTCGCCCAGCGGGCCTGGCTGGATTTCGGTCTGGTGCTGGTGACCACGGCGCTGGTGCTTTCAGCCGAACTGCTCAACACCGCCCTCGAGGAGCTGTGCGACTACGTGCAGCCGGAGCGCGCACCCCAGATCGGGGCCACCAAGGACATCGCCGCTGCCGCCGTGAGCATATGCATGGGGGCCTGGGTGATCGTGATGCTGATCGAGGGCTGGCGCCTGCTGCTGGCAAGGGGAAGTTGAGCGCCATCCTCTGGAAGATGTCTGCCGGCGGCACGCAGCCGTCTACCAAGTCGTTCTACTGGTGGTGGTCATCTATGGAGTCGGCCCTCAGGGCAGGATTAATTGCAAAACGGGAAATGCCTGGCGATAGCGGCGCTCATCCCTGGTGATCAGTGCCGTGGACTCCAGAAGGGCATGGGCGCCGATCAGGAAATCGGGAAGGCCCATCGTGCGCTGGCGGTAGTCCGCATGGGCCATGGCGTTGATCAGCACCGGTCCGGCATCGAGGGCCTAGCGAGCTGGGTGGCACTCCGGCTTGCCCAGTGGGGATCTGCCGTGATCACGTCGAGGATCACGCTCGAATCCACAAACAGCATTAGTGCTCCTCACCCCGGCAAAGGGTCAGGAGTTCATCGGTGCTGCGGCAGTGCGCCGGCGGGCCTGCCGCAACCGGCGCGATCCTGGGGAAGTAGCGCCTATCAAACTCGGGGCAAAGGCGCAGGGTTCTGCATGGCAAGGAAAGGCCGCTGGCAGGAATTCAGCAGCAACTCCACAAGCACGGCCAGGCCCACCCCGGCTGGATCCGGCCCGGCGGGCGCACCCACCCCGAAGACCCAGCAGCGGGTGCGGGTCCAGCGCACCAAGGCAGGCAAGGGCGGAAAACTGGTGACGGCGATCACGGGACTTGAGGCGCCGGAAGCCGATCTGAAAACGCTGCTCAAACAACTCAAGGCCGTTGCCGGCACCGGAGGCACCGTCAAAGACGGCGTGATCGAGCTGCAGGGAGACCAGGTGGCCCCAGCCCTCGCGGCCCTAGAAAAGGCCGGCTACCGGCCCAAGCAGGCGGGAGGCTGACGCGCAAGCTCAGAAGCCCGCCTTGGTGAAATCATCACCGATTTAGCCAAGGGGCAATTGGTCACGCTCAGCCAGGGCCGCCGCAAAACAATCCCCGAAGTTCAGCTGGGCGGGATGGCCCTGACCCTTGCCAAAACGCTTGAAGATGCCGAGAGCGCGCTCTGCCAGATCCGCATCCACCGGCACCACATCAGGATCAATGAGATCCAGCAACGTCCGCATCGGTTCGAGCACACGACGGCAGTGAGCAACCAGCAGCAGCTCCTGCAGGGTGCCTGCGGACATGCGTAGGACTTCAGCTTGCTCGAGCGCCTGCTGATGTCTCTCCCACCCAGGTTCTCGCTGAAGAATTGCGAGCAGCACAGAAGTATCCAGAATCACGACGGCGAGCCCTGCTCGTCGTAAAGCGAATCGGGATCGAAAGGTTGGGCCGTCTCAATGGCCTTTTCCTGCAGAACGGGTAACTCGGCAGCGAGGCGCCTGCGCCGGCTCAGACAGCGCTGCAGCTCCAGCTCCAGGGCATCCCGCACAATCTCCGTGGACCCCCTGCCCGTGAGCTGGCGCAGCTGCTCGAGCAGGGCGTCAACCCGAGGGCTCTTGATGCTGACAGCCATTGCGGAGTCCATTTCTATAACCCAGTTTTAGAATCAAAATCATCCCCTAGGCACCAGATAACAAAGCACCTCCCAAGGGCCTAAGGAATCTCTGGACAAACGGGGCTTGAGCGGAGGCAGTGAGCAGGAAAGAGTGCCTTTGACCGAGAATTGCCTCTGAGGCCATTTTCTGAGGACTTTTGGTCTCATGTTCAGCCACTTTGGGCTGGTTTTTTAGGC
>JAHLYR010000021.1 GCA_025128025.1 Synechococcus sp. CS-1330 | reverse complement strand
CGGGGCACTGGATACCTATGGACTTGATGTCGGCTATAGCATTACTCCTGATTTGCGGGCTTCTGTTGGTTATTACTACCAAAGCGGTGACCTGGGAGCTGCTGATGGTTCTGGCGTTCGGGGCAGGATTGCTTACAACCTCACCAATGGTCTCACCGTTGGCGGCAACCTCTCCTACGACGAGGCATTTGAGACCAGGGTTTCGGCAGACATCAAATATCGCTTTGGTGCTAATGGTTATGGAGCACCAAGCATTAGAAAGCAGCAGCCTGTAGTGATGCCTGTCATTCAGGCGCTATCAACAACGCCTGCCAATCGGGATGTGCGGGTGCACGACATCGCCTGCGGTGTGGACTGCTGTGCCAGGCCTTAGGAGTGCAATGAGTGCTAATTGTTGGAGCACCCTACCGCTAAAAGCCCCTGCACCCACAGGGGCTTTTTATTTCTTCAATGACGCCCAAAGCACCAAAAACGCCATCCGATACCTGGCACCTTCGCCTACCTCCACCGCCAATCTTGAGCCACTTTTCCGCTCCAAAATAAATCCCAAATAATTCCAACCGCAGCAAAGCCAGGCACCTCTATTCTCTGCCTCTACTGATACATTTATTTCTCCAACGCTTCTACCAAATACTTCGCTCCCTATCGCCATCACGGATGCCATTGGCTCTTCTGAATTTCACCGCAATCTGATGCCACTCTTCGGGGATTTGATTGAAGAGTGAGGTTTTTACCTTGATGCCCTACCCTTTGGCGTCTTCTGGTATTCAGTTTGGATTTGATTGATGAGAAGACCCTGAAGGTCTCTAAAAGCCTTATTGACCATCTGCTCCTCAACCGGGATCGCCGCTTCCATATCAGGTAGCAGAATGGTGATGGTCTTCACTTGGCTGCCTCCAGACGCTCCAGTTTCTCGGCAATCGCTTCTCAGCCCATTGCTGGAATCGCAGTGTTAGGTCGGTCATATTGAAAATAGCGAGCGCCTACCCAATCACATCAGTTACTTCTAGCAAATCCTCAATCCCACACTCCAGCACCGTCACGATCTTCCCCGCCAGATCAAGAGACAGTGCTGATGCCGCTTTCTGATCGTTCCGTGCCAGTCGGGTGATGGTCGTTGCCGCCACTCCTGCCGCCACTGCCAGACCATTCATCGTGATTGCCTTCTCACCCGCCTCAGCACGGCGCAGATTTGCCTTGGCGAGTGCCTTGGCGAGTGTTAGACGAACTTGCTTTGCCATAAGGAGCACAGTAACTCAAGTCCCATAGCAGGGCAAAGCAGTTTTCAAGAGAGCAGACCCAGTTCCTTGTGCTATGATTACTGCGTTGAGGGCAAGAGGTTCATTAGAAACCCGCCCTCTCAACCCACTCACCAGCAACCCACAGAGGTTCAGACCAATGCCAACCGATTTCTCCACCATTGACCTTGCGACCCTCAATGCCGCCCAGGGCGTAATGGTTGCTGCTCTTCGTGACCGCTGCTGCCAGTGGGAACAGGATTCTGCTGATGCTGCTGCGGGCGGAAACCTCAGTGCTGCCTCAATGATTCAGCACTGGGCGTTTGCTGCTGACCTGCTTTCCACCACGATCAGCACTGAATTCACGAATCTGTTCTCACAGGCACTCACTGCTCGTTTTGGTGACCTGACCCCCAATACTCACCGCTCAGTTGCCGATCAGGTGCTGGATGCGGTTGCCCTGGAGGTGGCGGCATCGCAGGAGGTGCCCGAACTGGTTGCCGCCTGATGAGTTTTGAGCACTAAGCACCACACCTACCTGATTTAGTGCTATGATTTCAGTGTTGAGGGGCAAGAAACTCAAAGCAGTTCGCCCCTCCAACCCTTTTCCCTGAAACCCACAGAGGTTCCATCCGATGCGCTTTCTTGTTCCTGCTGGTGCTGGCGGAATCCCCTGCCACACTCCACCCATTCATCCCAGCAGAAATGGCATACGACCATCCCGATGCTCCTAAGCAGTTCGGTATTCGCCTCAGTGAGGACACGATGAAACTGGTCTCCCATATCCAGCATTTCCGGCAGCGCACCAATCAACCCATCACCCTCGCTTCAATCGTGGAAGGCGCCATTCAGTGTCACTACAACCGATTGGTGAATGAGGGTGCAATCAGAAATGACTGATGGCACCACCGATCTCTCCGTCTGATCTTCAGCGGGTTCTCAAGGCACTGCCACCTGAACGCCCAGACCCATTCCCGCATCTGGCAGACCTCAATGCCGACCAACTAATTCAGCGGAGGGTGGAGGTCACAAGCACCATCAAGACCCTGGAGCAGGAAAGGCAGGTAATTGACGCCGAACTGCTTACCGCCTTTGGCGATGCTGAACTGCGCTTTGGTGTTCGTGCCCCTGGTGGTTGGGTTCTCAAGCAGCGGTCACGAACCAGTTGGGAATACCACTCAGAAGTTCGTGATGCGATCAAGGGTCTTCAGGGTCAGGCTCAACGGGATGGGAGGGCACAACCGCTGGTGAGCACCTATCTCTGCATGAAACCATATAAAACTCACTTCCAGGCACAGATCGGCGCATATCCTGCTCCTATCTGCAGCAATGACAAGGAAAGATAACGATCGAGGTTATGTTGATAGTGTACAAATTAAATTTCCAATTCTTTGAAAAACAAGTTTTTCTTTCCAGCATTCGCCACCACCGTTTCTCTTGGCGCTGGAATGTACCTGACAACACCTGCTTTTGCAGGCACAATTGGAACTCCTAGTGACCTAAAGTTTAATCCAGCAATTTTAAGCAGCTTCTGTGACTTAAATATTGGGAATGGCTCCTTAGGGAGACTCTGGAAAACCGAGGCCGTTTGCGGGACAATAACCCTGTGATCGCAGGCCAGGACTGGGTTGATGGGCGGCAAGCAGCTTGGCTTCTCTGATTACGAGCTCACCACAGCCAAGAAGCAGACCAAACGGG
>JAHLYR010000020.1 GCA_025128025.1 Synechococcus sp. CS-1330 | reverse complement strand
GTTGCCGTACATCAGGGAGCCAGCTACGGGCTCACGGATGCCGTCGATGTCGACAGGGGGTGCGGCGATGAAGGCCACGATGAAGCAGATGGTGGCAGCCAGCAGGCAGGGGATCATCAGCACACCGAACCAGCCCACATAGAGGCGGTTGTTGGTGGAGGTGACCCAGTCGCAAAACTGGTTCCACGCAGAAGCGCCTTGGCGCTGCTGAATAGTGGTTGTCATGAGAACGGTTGGGGAAGGGCTTGCCAGAGCTCAGCCCGGAAGCCTTGGCTGGAAGCAGTAGGTAGATGCGGTGCGGAAAACCGCTCGCTCATCTAAACGTAACACCAGTTCACATTCTCCGTCCAACCCGGAGGCGCGATTGGACGACAGCAGAGCTGATGGCACCGATAAGCCCGGCTAATCACGCCCTAGCCGGTGGTCGATGCAAAGGCCCACCGCCCTAATCGACCATCGGCATTCCCCAGCAGGTTCTGCTGCTGGCGGTGCTGGCCCGTAGCGCTGGGGTGATCGGCTTCTTGGAGCTGATCGTCAACTGGCTGGTGATCCTTGGGCTCCTTACCCCTCTGGGCACCCTGGCTCTACCAGCACATACTCACGGCTGGACTGAACATTTACACGCTGGAACTGGTGTTGCTCCACCTGGGAGGAAGCCTTGCCCTGCTCTTCAACGGGCCGGGTCACTATTCCTTTGATGCAGGCATGGGGAGCGAGCTGATCTCCGGGCTGGATCAAGGCGGTGCTGCCCTTGAAACGGATCAACCCGGTGGCTTTGGCACCCTCACTACGGCGACCATCCCAGTGAAGGTCTTCCGCCAGGCCGATTGAGCTGCAAGAGAAGGGCTGCCGCTTAAGGATTCGCGGCCGTGACCCGCGAGCGCGCCCAAACCAGTCACATTGCGTTACAGTTCTCGTAACAAACCGCAACACTCATGGCTGAGCCCACCCCCCGCTTTGGTTTCGTTGCCTTCGCTGAAACCTGGAATGGCCGTTTGGCCATGCTCGGCTTCGTGATCGGCCTGGGCACCGAGCTGCTCACCGGCCAGAGCATCCTCGGCCAACTGGGTCTGGGCTGATCTCATGGGCACCGATTACACCGCCGCCATTGCAACCGTCATCGCCCTTATCGCCGTGCTCGGTGGCATGACGACGTTCGTGCTCAGCCGCCCCAGTGACCTGACCCCAAGGACTCGATGATCGCAACCCTCTGCGTTGTGCTCTTTTGCGCCTGGTTAATCAGTGCCCTATTGCTGCAGCCCAATATCGCCGATTGATACCAGCCCGCTTCCTCTTCGTTTAACACCACTCAGGAGATCTCCATGACCAACACTCCCGCCAATGAACAGCTGGTTAACAACAGCCCCGAACAGCTGACCCTCGTGGCCCAGCTCAAGCGAGCTGAACTGTTTAACGGCCGTGCCGCCATGCTCGGCATCGTCATCGGCATCGTGGTGGAAGGCCTCACCGGCTTTGGTATCGCCCACCAAATTGGTCTCGGTTCTCTAGTTGATGGTTATGCCGCCTGCCGCACCCAGTTCCTGCCCTTCTGCTTCTGAGCCCCTGCTCGGCTCAAGCACCCACTAACCCCCGGCAACCCCGGGGTTTTTTGATGGGCTCAACTGTCTTCTCCTTCCTGGCACCTGGGTGCAGGGCGGGGTCTAGGCCCCGGATGGCGGCCTGCGGGCCGACTCGATCAGCAGGTTCTGGAGTAGCTCGCTGCTGCTGATCAGCAAGTGGGCCAGCCAGGTACCCGTCAATCGGGGTTCAGCGACCCGATCGCCCCTGCAATGGCTGATGGCCTGCTCGATCTCGGACAGCTCACGAGCGATGTTGCGCACCATCGCTTCTGTGGTCTCGCGGGGGCTGGGCCGGAGAGGAAATTGCATCGGCTCCACTCTGCCCCGTCCTCTCAACCAAAGCGGTAGTGCTTGAGCACTAGGGCATGCACCTCCCAAGTGCAGCTGAGCCCGGTGTCAAACACCACCAGATCACCGGCTCCAAACCGCACAGGCTCCCCACCATCGGGGGTAACGGTGACATCGCCCTCCAGCAGCAGGCAGGTTTCCTGTTCGTCGTAGGTCCAGGGAAAGGTGCTAACCCCACAGCTCCAAGTGGGCCAGCTGGTCACACCCAAGCTCTGCAGCTGCGCTGGATCCGGGTTGGAGGTGACCGTGATGCCGCTGGCCATGGCTGCCTGAATGAGAACCAAGGGCCATTGTCTGCTCCACTACTCGGCAGTGGCATCGGAACCACTGGGGTCCAGGTGAGTCAGTGGAAGTGGCATCTGCTGGCTGATGCCGGCCACGGGCGAACGATTGGAGGACCGGCCTCTGGGGCAGCAGAAAGATGTTTTTCCATTGCTTGATCCACGCCGAGCGCTGCCGCGGGGCCAGCCTTGGACACGCCCAATAAAGCTGTGGCGAGAACAAGAAGCTGATTAGATGCAAAAGTGCACCTCTCCAAATCTATGGATGGATTAGGTGTTCAGCGTGAGGTTGGGGCAAAGTTCCCGCTCCTCAGGTCCCTTGCCGAAACTGTCATGAAAAGCCCATTCTTTGGGATCATTGGACTACTCCTTCTGTCTGTTTCTGGTGTGCCAGCTATGGCAGAGCAGCGCGGTGGGCCGAACTCCGGGGCCGCGTCCCTTTGCGTGGTGTAAAAGCTGAGGCCCGATTTCCCTGCTCCGAGAGTGAACAGGGTGGAATGACGAGTTGTCATTCATGAGGTGCAGTTGCACCTCTTTCCACCACCATGAATCCAGACGATTGACTTGT
>JAHLYR010000019.1 GCA_025128025.1 Synechococcus sp. CS-1330 | reverse complement strand
GCACCACGCCATCCAGGATCGCGCGCAGTGTGCCGCCTTGCTTGGCTGACTCGACCATGCCACCGGCCATATCGTTCAGGGCGGGCAGCAAGGACGCGATGATCTGGTTGCCGATGCTGGTGGTGGCCAGTTTCAGCTTGTCGAGCGCATCATTGAAGTTGCCCGCCTGCGCCGCAGTCTCACTACTCATCTGCACGCCGAGCGCCTGCATCTCAGCGGCGAGCTCATTGATGCCGTCGCGCCCCTGATTCAGGAACGGGATCAGCTCGGCTCCTGACTTGCCGAACAGTTGCACGGCCAGCGCGGTTTTTTCCGCGCCATCGGGCATGGCCTTGAAGCGCTCGGCCAGATCGAGTAGCACCTGATCGGTGGCGCGCAGGGTGCCGTCCTGGTTCTTGAACTCGACACCTACGGCGGAGAATCCGCGCGCGGCATCTTCCGACCCGGTCGCGGCTTCCAGCATCGTGGTGGACAGCTTGCGCAGCCCCTTCTCGAACGATTCGCCGGACACACCTGACTGCTCGGCTGCCGGTTTCCATACCGACAGGGTCTCGACGCTGACACCGACACGTTGCGACATCTCGTCCAGCGCATCACCTGTGTCGATGGCCGATTTGACCATCGCAGTCAGACCGGCCACGGAGACAGCCACACCAAGGTTGGCCAGCACGCCGTTGACGCTCTTGGCCGTATCGGTGAGGCCGCCCAGCCCGCGCTTGATCGAGTCGAAAGCGGTCTTGGTCTGGTCGACGGCACTGATCAGGATTTGGGCACGATTGCTTGCCATCAGACTTTGTCCAGTTCTTGTTGAATCGCCCGCGCCAAGGCTGGCAAGGCACGCTGTACCCCGCCTGCCAGATTCAGTCGCCGCTTGAGATCGACACGCTTGACCAGTACGGCGATGGGAATTTCCTGGCCGCGTTTGATCTGTTTTGCGCCGGTACGGGCACGCTCGGCGCGCTTGAAGCGGCCCAGCTGCCCGGCGTTCTCTTTGATGTTCTCGGCCATCAGCAGCACCCGACCGTTCTTCTCGATGAACCAGGCATTGCCCGAACGCATCAAGCCGTCGATAACTGCCTTGAAGCGCTTGGGGCCGATGCGCCCGGGTAGCAGCGGGATCAGCAGGTTGCCGCTGACCGTGCCGCCTCTTTCGTGCAGGCCGAGCCAGGGAATCTTGCTGCCCACCAGCAAGGCGGGCAGTTGCGCCGGTTTCTTGTCGAACACCTTCACGCCCATCGAGGAGATAAAGCTGTTGCGCTTGACGGTGAAGGCACTGCGCATCTCGGATCGCGCCGCATCACGCACTTCACGCCCGCCCGATTGCATGCCCTTGGCGACAGCGGTGTGGATGGCACGACGCCGCTCGGTGCTCCACGCCGCCAACTGGCGCGGGTCCAACAAGCCGGTGGTGGTGAGCGAGAGACGCATGGGTCAGTCCTTGAGCAGATCGCGTTGCAGTTGTTCAATGCCACGCTTCTCGCCCTGGGCTGCCACGGCATGAATGCCGAGCAGCTTGGCAAGCTGCTGGCGTTCGATCTGTCCGTCGGCATCCAGAAAGGCTTGCGCCTGCGTGAGCGTGTAGGCCATCACGTCGCCAAGGCGGTGCCCGGCGCGGATCAGGCGGGCGACGGCAGCGTCCCAGCCGAGGTCGTCAGCGAGCGCAGCGTCGGCGCGAGTCGCTGGGCCGCGCCCTGAATCGCCGGGACGACGTGCGCCACGAAAAAATCCGCGTTGACCTCGAACACGGCGGCGGCCAGTTGTACGGCGTCCTCCAGCGACAAGTCGTTGATCCACGCGCGTTCGCGTCGGGTGGTGAAGGCCAGCAGATCGAGCACGGCATCGCCATGCCGTCCCAGCAGCGCCATCCAGTCCGGATCACTGGTGATTTCCTCGGCCAGCGGGCGCACCACGGCCAGCAGCCGTGGCAGCTCACCCAGCCGGATCGGCGTCAGTTCCAGCGCGGTACCGGACAGCGTCACGACCACTGGTGAAGGTGGGAAGGTCTTGAAGCCGTCCATCACAGCAGCACCAGACGTCCGAACTGACCGAGATCACCACCGACCGGCTTGGTCAGATCCGCCAGTACCTGGCCCGACAGCTCGAACTTCAGCAGTTCGTCCGTGATGATCGAGAGTTCCTTCGCCGGGTTGATGGCCACGCGGTACAGGTCGATCACCACCTCGCGGTTGCCGTCGGCGGTGTTGAGCCCCTCGAAGCGAATCCAGCGCTCGGGCAAGGGCTGGGTGAACATCGCCGTGCTCTGCACCGCGCCATAGGCGTAATCGACGGTGAACGGCTCGGTGTACGGGCCGCCCGACGTGGCATCGAGCAACACCAGTGAACCGTGCTTGGCATTGACGCTGTACTGGCTGACCGGGAGCGTCTTGGGCGTGGCATCCGAGTCTTGGATCTGCACGGCGGACACGTTTTGCATGGCCAACGGATACAGACTGCCCGGCGTGACAGGGTTGGGCAGCAGCTCGCCAGTCACCGTGCCGGGGGTGATCGTGGTCGTGGTGCCGTAGAGCGCGAGCGCCAGGTTGGTGGCGATCAGCTCTTCCAACGTGCAGGCGAACTCGCCTTTCTTGGTCTTGATGAGTTGCAGGTCGGTCAGGCGCTGACCCGACTGCGCTTCCTGGTGTTCGATGGTGTCCACCGACAGCGACACCTTCAGCTCGGGCACGTTGCCGACGAAGGTCAGTCCGGCCGGGTTGCCGAGTTCATCGCGTGCGCCGATGTAGACGCGGCCTTGTCCAGAAAAGTAAGCCATGTTCAGTCTCCTTGGGTGGCTGCAGTTGTGGAAACACCAGACGTGGCATCACGGCGGGTGGGTTTGGAATCGGTGGCGGGGGTGGCCGCTTTGGCCGTGCCTTGTGCGATCAGCCAGCGGGCGCTGGCGTCATTCAGATCAAGGCGATCACCCACGGCGCGGCGCTTGCCTGCGTGGGTATGGGGTTTCAGCAGTTCGATGGAGAGGGTTTGCATAAGGTGTTCATCCTGTTTGGGTGAGGTCGATGGCGTGGGTGCGGTAACGGATCTCGTAGCGGGCGGGCAGCGCGACGGCCCCGGCGTCAGCGTCGTCGAACTCCCATTCGCAGTCGATCTCGCGCACGGCGATGGCCAGCCCGGAGAGATTCGGGTCGGCGAGCATTGCCGCGTGGGCCGCGACCAGCGCTTGGTCGGCGACGTCGAAGGCATCCGCACCGCGTGCCACCACGGCAAGCCGGACGATCAGCAGCCGGTCGACCAGGTGGTTGGCGTGGGCGGTGATGCTGTCGCCATCAACGAACAGCAGCAGCGCTGGACTGGCCTCGCGGGTGACCGGCACGGTAGGCATGCGCAGCACCGGTGTCGGGGCAATCGCAGATGCCAGGCGCGTGAAGATCTCCCGCAAGACGCGCTCGCGAACGGAGTTCATGGGGTGTTCCTTAGAGTTGGGAGAGCGAGGCGCGACGCTCGGTGCCGTCGCCGATGGCGCGCACGTCGCGCACCTGATAGGTTTTGCCTGCCACCTCGACCGTGTCCCCGGCAGCCAGCGTCAGCCAGGACGCCGGGTAGACGATCTGGTAGTCCCGCGATAGCGCAAAACCATCCAGCACGGTTTCGTCCGGGGCACGGAAGGCACAGTGGACTGTGGTACCCGCCACCGTGACGGCGGTTAGCAGTCCGGCACTGCGGGCCGCCTCGTACAACGTCGCGACATCCATCAGGCAGCAACGAGCTTGATCAGCACGCCAGGGCGATGGCACATCGGCAGCGGGTTGCTCTGCGTGTGCAGATCGGTACCCCGGTCGAACTTGCGT
>JAHLYR010000018.1 GCA_025128025.1 Synechococcus sp. CS-1330 | reverse complement strand
CCCGTTTGGTCTGCTTCTTGGCTGTGGTGAGCTCGTAATCAGAGAAGCCAAGCTGCTTGCCGCCCATCAACCCAGTCCTGGCCTGCGATCACAGGGTTATTGTCCCGCAAACGGCCTCGGTTTTCCAGAGTCTCCCTAGGCGTGGGGCACGACCTCATTGATCCAAGCCAAGCAGATCAGCGCACTGATATCATCTATCCCAAATTGCTTGAGCTTGCCACCCAATAGCGGACTGAAATCCGCCTGTTGGTTTTTCCGCAAACTTTCAAGAGGCGGCCGAAGGCATTGAAGGTTTAATTGCCATAGCCAGGCTCGGATATACCAATGTGGCAAGTACGCTGCCGCCGATGATCAAAGCGGAAACTTGAGACGTCATCAGGCCGGCTTCAACCTCCATCTGGGTCACTGCTATCGGAATCGACAGGGACTGGGAGACGAGCAGGGAGAAGCGAAAGCGCTGGCGGTCAAATGGTAGCTGCTTCCAATAAAGTAGACACTGGGGAAGACCGCGCACCAGAAAAAAGGCAAGCATCCATACAAAGGGCCAAAAAGGAGTCGCAATAACAGCATTAATATTGATACGACTGCCGGCGAGAATCAAAAAGAGCGGAGCCAAAAATCCATCGATAACAGCATTGAAATGGCCGATCACAGGCGCCTGGTCGGGATCAGGCAAATAACGCCTCAGCACGAAGCCAACTAGCAATCCACCAAGGAGGATATCGACACCGCGAACCACACACAGGCTCAACAAACCCACGCTCAGCAGCAGCACCAGTTGAAATGATTCCTGGGCGGAGACGCAACACCCTAGGCAGGGCACTAAGCACAATCGCAATCACGGCTAACAGGGCAAGCCTGAAGAGGGTGAACTGCGGCAGCTGGGTACTGAATAGGAGTGTTAGGGCCAATACCGGATCCACCTGGCCGATAATCCCTGCGGTGAGGGCAGCGGTGCCCACCACGATTCCGCTGATCAAATAAAGGATGATGGTGGGCACGCGCCCGCGCAGGGGCCTGGCCGCAAAGGGCACTCCAGCCGTTAAGAAGGCAACGACCAATAAGGCCTGGAGTGGTGAACTCATGAGAGCTACCAACTCAACCCACTCACCCGGTGCAAGAGGCGCACGGGCGTGGGGCCTCCATCATTCAGCCACGGCCCGTGAAATTGGCCAAATTTGCGCCGCTGATGCTGGGCGCAGAGGCTGAACAGAGAGGCTGGGGGTTAACGCCTGGGCAGGAGCTCTAGCGTTGCAGCCATGGCAAGCGCCGCCCCCCACCCCGAAACCGTCGCCACCCTTGCCCACCCCAGCGACCGACTGGGCCGGCCGCTGGGGGTGCTGCGCCTATCGCTGACGGCGCGCTGCAACCTGGCCTGTCCCTACTGCCTGCCCGATGGGGTGGAGCCGCCGGGCCTGCTGACGCTGGCGCAGCGATTGCGGGTGATCGAAGCAGCGGTGGCTCTGGGGGTCCGCAGCCTGCGGCTCACCGGCGGCGAGCCCCTGCTGCACCCCCAGCTTGAGGAGTTGATCAGGGCCGTTCAGCCCCTGCGCGCCAGGGGCTTGGGCGAGATCGCTCTCACCAGCAATGGCCTACTGCTAACCGCTGAGCGAGCCCAGCAACTACGCGCCGCCGGCCTCGACCGCATCACCCTCAGCCTCGACGGCACCACAGCTGGGTCGGTTGCCCGCATGGCTGGCCTGGCCGATGCCGCCGCCGGCGAACGGGTCTTGGCGGCGGTACTGGCTGCGATCGAGCACGCCCGCGCCGCCGGCTTTGATCCCGCCCGGGGCGCCCTCAAACTCAACGCTGTGATTCAGCGCGGCGCCAACGACGATCAGGTGCTGCCCCTGGCGGCTCTGGCCCGGGAGCGGGGGCTGGAGCTGCGGCTGATTGAGTTCATGGACGTGGGCAGCCGCAACGGCTGGCAGTCCGAGGCGGTGCTGAGCGCCGCCGAGATGCTGGAGCAAATCGGCAGCAGCTGGCCGCTTGAGCCGCTGGGCCGCACCGCCCACGGCACCGCAAGCCGCTGGCGCTACCTGGATGGGGGCGGCAGCCTGGCGGTGGTGGCATCGGTGAGTGCACCTTTCTGCGGCGACTGCAACCGTCTGCGGGTTACCGCAGATGGCGTCGCCTACACCTGCCTTTTTGCCGCCCCAGGCAGCGGCTTGGATCTCAAACCATGGCTGCAGGAGGAGTCAGGCGCCGCAGAACTCGAGCTAGCCATGGCCGACCTCTGGAATCAACGAAGCGACCGCTATAGCGAGGAGCGAAATACTGCAAAGCCTGCCAACAGCACACGCGCCGAGATGGCCTACCTAGGGGGCTAAATGGTTAACCGGACAGGATCAGCCTCGCCAAGTGGGCATACCGCCTGCCATGAAGGTGCCCCGATGACGCCATAGCGCCTCCGGAGTCACAGTGATGTGGTTGGCGGCTGCCAGCTTGGCGGCCTCTTGGGTAGAGCGGGTGGCCAGCAAAGCGGCAGTGAATGCAGGATCGCGCCGGGCCAGCTCTTTGAGATCGTGCAGAGCAACGGTGGATTGGGCTTGGCAGGTAGTCATCTCACTTTCCTCAACTATCTGTACCCAGGCTAAGAAGCCTTATTCAGTTCAGAGGTGAGTAAAAACACCCGTCTTGTCTGACACGTAAGGGCAGGACTTATACCTCCCGCAACCGCGGCAGCAGCTGCACCAGATTGCAAGGCCGGGTATCGGCATTTAGCTGGGCAGCAATCAGCCGGTCCCAGGCTGTCTGCACCGCATCGAGGGAACCCGGCAGCACAAAAATCACGGTGCCATTAGCCACCCCCGCCAGGCAACGGCTCTGCAAGCTGCTGGTGCCGATTGATTCAAAGGAGAGCACCCGAAACAACTCACCAAACCCATCGATCGTCTTATCGAGCAGGGGCGCCACCGCCTCCGGGGTGCCATCGCGGCCGGTGAGCCCAGTGCCGCCAGAGCTGATCACAACCTGCACGCCTGCATCGACAATCCAGCGGCTCACTTCGGATCGGATCTGGTAGCGGTCGTCTGGCACCAGCAGGCGCTCCACCAGCCGGTGGCCAGCCGCCTCCAAGCGCTGCTGCAGGGCATCACCGCTGCAGTCCTCAGCCAATGTGCGCGTGTCCGACACCGTGAGCAGGGCAATGGCAAGGCTCACGGGCAGGGCTCAGGCGTTTGGGGCATTCTGAGTGGCGCAGCTAGGCGCTCCCTAGCGATCACTTAGCCCGAACCCTGCTGCTACGAGCCATGGCCGTCTCCGCTGATCCGGCATCACAAGTGCAGGTGCGCCTTTTCGCCGGCTTGCGAGAAGCGATGGGCTGGAGCGAGCAACTGGTCGAGCTGGCCCCAGCCGCTGGGGGATCTAACCCTGCTGGCACAACACCTGAACAGCTCTGGCGGCAGCTAAACCTGCAGCCCGCCTATCCCCCCGCCGGCGTGCGGGTGGCAGTCAATCAGCAGTTCGCCGCCTGGGACTCAAGCCTTTTCGCTGGCGATGAGCTGGCCTTCCTGCCGCCGATCAGTGGTGGCTAACGCGATGTTGCCAATCCAACTGGAAGCGGACCCGTTCGAGCCGCTGTCGGCCCTAGCCGAGTGGCATCAATTTCTGGCTGCAGGGCTGGGAATACGGCCAGCGGCCGAGAGTCATTTCGTGGGCCGAGTGCGCCCCAGCGGCGCCAATGACGCGCCCCTGGAAGCTCTGGAGCTGGAGCATTACCCCGGCATGACCGAGGCCTGCATCGCCTCCCTGGCAGCTGCCGCCACTGGCCGGCACGGGGCGAATGCAGTGCTGGTGAGACATCGGATCGGTCTGGTGTTGCCGGGAGACGCAATCGTGCTGGTGGCGGTAACGGCCGATCACCGCGGCCCGGCCCAGCGCTGCTGCCAGGAGCTACTGGAGTCCCTCAAGCACGAAGCCCCCTTCTGGAAGCGGGAGTGGAGCCTGGGGGTGGGCAGATGGATCACGGGCAATACGCCCCTATGAAGCACGGGCCTAGAAAGAAGTCCGCGACTCAGCAGACCCCAGTTGTCTGTGCCACATCCATGGGCATAAAAACATGGAGAGCTTGCCGTGTACTTGGTGGCGAATTTTTGGCCCGGGGCGACGCTGGAGCAATTCCAGGTGGAACTGGCCCAGCTGGAGGGCAAGGAGCAACCTCAAGCCCAGCTGCTGCGCACGGTGGCGGAGGAGGAAGGGGGGTCTGATGATCGTGTCCCTTTGGCAGGGACAAACTCAATACGACAGCTGGGCTGAAGCCACCCTCTTGCCCCAGATCGATCTTCCAGGGGGCATGGAAGGTCGCCCGGAACAACGCAAAGGACCGGTGGTGGATCACTACTCGGTGCTGCCAGCCAGCTGAGCAGTTGGGGCCGCGGCCGGCACGCGGCTCAGAAAATCGACAACCGCAGCAGCTGCGCCCAGAGCTGCGTTCCCGCCTCAAGATTGCCCAGCTCCGCCGGGATCTCCAACAGCAGATCGGCCCCCTGCAGCGAACCGATGCGGGAGGAAGCCTGGGAGCCGCCCAGCCGCGCCAGCAGCGCCCCATCGGCAGCCACCAGCAGCTGGGCCCTGGCCAGTTCCGGCCGGCCGGCGCCGCGCCGCAGCACGCTCTCCAGCCGCACCTTCAGGCGGGGCAGCTGCTGAATCTCCGCCCCCTCCAGCCGCTGCAACGCAGGCCATAGCAGCTGCAGGGCCGTGATCGCCGCCGCCACCGGATTGCCCGGCAGCCCAAAGAAGGGCACCGCGGCACCGCCCTGGCGGCACAGCGTGCCCCAGGCGAACGGCCGGCCGGGCTTGAGGAACAGCTTCCAGAAGCTCACCTCCCCCAACTGCGCCACCAGCGACCGCAGCCAGTCGCTGTCGCCGGCGGACACGCCCCCAGTGCTCACCACCACATCGCAACAACCAGCCAGTTCCTGCAGGGCCTGGCGCAACGCTTCGGGCTGATCGGCCACCACCCGCCACTCCGCCACCCCGTAGCCCAGCCGCTCCAGCAACCCCGTGAGCAGGGCCGAATTGCTCTCCCAGATCTGGCCAGGCCCCCGCCCGCTACCGGGCGGCAGCAGTTCATCACCACTGATCAACAGGCCGATCCGCGGCCGGACAGCCACCGATAGCTGCTGGATGCCGCAGCTGGCCAGCCGGCCCAGCTCCGCCACCCCTAGTCGACAACCAGCCGCCACAAGCTCCTGCCGCGCCGCTGCCTCCTCCTCCGGTCCGCGAATCCAGGGATTGGCGCCGCAGGCAACCTCCAGCTCAATCCAACCGTCGCTGCCAACTGAGCCCTGCTCTGCTCGCACCAGCTCCTGGGGCAGCACCCACGCGCTGCCCGCCGGCACCACGGCCCCGGTCAGGATGCGCACCGCGCAGCCGGGCTGGAGCACGCCACCAAACGGCGCCCCAGCGGCCGAAACGCCCACCAGGCGCCAGCGCGTCCCCGGCTCCGGTGCCACCGCACCGGCAATGGCGTAGCCATCCATGATCGAAGCGCGAAACCCAGGCACCGCAGCAGGGGCGATCACCGCCGCCGCCGTGGTGCGGCCCAGGGCGTGGCTCAGGGCGAGGGATTCGCTCGCGGCGAGGGGCTGGAGCTGCTCGAGGATCAAGGCGCGGGCCTGATCCAGCGGCAAGCCCTCGCGGCCATAGGGCTCCGTGGCAGGCCCGTCAGCCATCGTCCTGCCCCCCAGGGCGCACCCAATCCCCCCCACGCCCTCCGGATTTACGCAGTAGCCGCACCGGCCCGATCGTCATCGCCCGATCGGCGCTCTTGAGCATGTCGTAGAGGGTGAGCAGACCCACCTGCACGGCGGTGAGGGCTTCCATCTCCACGCCGGTGGGGCCGGTGGTGCCGGCCGTGGCCTCACAGCGCAGGCCCACACCCGAGCCGTCCGGCAACGGCGCCTCGGCGATCACCACCTCCAGGGAACTGAGGGGCAGCGGGTGGCAGAGGGGGATCAACTCGGCGGTGCGCTTAGCCGCCTGGATCGCCGCCACCCGCGCCACCGCCAGGACGTCGCCCTTGCCGGCTCGCCCCTCGTGCACCAGCGCCAGGGCCTCGGGCGCCAGGGCGAGAAAACCTTCGGCAACGGCCTGGCGAACCGTGGCCGCCTTGGCACCCACGTCCACCATGTGCACCTCGCCACGGCTGTTGAGATGGCTGAGATGGAGGGGAGTCAACTCCGGTGCAGCCATGGCCGCCTTGCAACCGACACCCAAGCATGAACCGCAGACGGCAGCTGCAGCAGTGGCTCGCCCCATAACGTGAGGGTCGCTTCCCCCTCGTGATGACCGCTCGCCGCACCATCCCGGTCCTGCTACTCCTGGCCGCCGGCCTCGCCCCCCTGGCCCCACCCAACGCCCAGGCCGGCCCGCTACTGCGCCGCGCCCAGGAACGCAAGGCCTGCCAAAAATTCGCCGGCAAACTCCAGGCCGCATCCAGCAATCCCCAGCAGGCCCAACTGGTGTACCAGCAGGGAGTGCTGAAGCTGGTCGAAACCTTCGGCGAAAACCCCTGTGGCGACATTCCTGCGCCCACCGCAACTGCTCCAGCGACCCCGGCACCTGCACCAGTCACCGCGCCAGTCACCGCCAAGCCCGCCAACCCCCAGCAGGCTCAGGCATGCCAGGAGTTTGCGAGCAAGCTGCAGGGCGCCCAGGGCAACCCTGCCCAAGCCCAGCAGATCTATGCAATGGGCAGCCAGAAACTGAGCGGCATGTTCGGCCCCAATCCCTGCCCCAACGTGCCCAAACCCTGAGCGCACCCCCCTTGTCACTCTCCCGCCCCTCCACCTTCTTCTGCGCCTTCCTCACCCTGCTAAACGACCGGCTGGGGGAAAGCATCGTGTTTCCGCTGCTGCCATTTCTGCTGGCCGGTTTCACCAACGATGGCCGGGTGCTGGGACTACTGGCAGGTAGTTATGCGGTTGCTCAGTTCGCCTTCACGCCCCTGATCGGTGCCCTCAGCGATCGCTACGGCCGCAAACCGGTGATCAGTGTCTGTGTGGCGGGTTCGGTGCTGGGCCTGGCCCTGTTTGCCCTCACCATCAGCATGCCCTGGGCCAGTCTCTGGCCCGCCGCCCAGGCCGCCGGGTTGCCCCTAGCCCTGCTGTTCGGGGCTCGGTTGATCGATGGGGTGAGCGGCGGCACCGCCGCTACAGCCAGCGCCGTGCTGGCCGACATCTCGCCGCCGGAAAAACGGGCCAAGGCCTTCGGACTGATCGGAGTGGCCTTTGGCCTGGGCTTCATTCTTGGCCCAGCCCTAGGCGGGCTGCTCGGCCAGATGAACGTCACCCTGCCGCTGCTCGTTGCCGTAGCGATCGCCGTGCTCAACCTGGTGCTAGTGCTCACCGTGCTGCCAGAAACCCACCCGCCAGAAGCACGCCGGGCCATGCCGCGCAAAAGGGATCTCAACCCATTTGCCGCCCTGCAACGGGTGTTCACCAACCCCCAAGTCCGGCGGCTTTGCGTGGCTTTTTTTCTGTTTTTCCTTGCCTTCAACGGCTTCACCGCCGTGCTGGTGCTCTATTTCAAGCAGGCCTTCAACTGGGGCCCCGGCCTAGCGGCCTCAGCTTTCCTGGTGGTGGGCGTGGTGGCAACGGTGGTGCAGGGCGGCCTGATCGGCCCGCTGGTGAAGCGCTTCGGCGAATGGCGCCTCACCCTGGCCGGCCTGGGCTTTGTGATCGCCGGCTGCCTCCTGATTCCCCTGGCAACCCGGGCCAACGCCCAACCGGTGGTATTTAGCGCTGTGGCGATCCTGGCGCTCGGCACCGGCCTGGTCACCCCCTGCCTGCGCAGCCTGGTATCGCGCCGACTCGACAGCGAAGGCCAGGGCGCCGCCCTGGGCAGCCTCCAGGGGTTGCAGAGCCTGGGCAGCTTCCTGGGCCCACCGCTGGCGGGCTTGGCCTACGAAACCACCGGGCGCCAAAGCCCCTTCTGGCTTGGCATCGCCTTGCTGGTGGGGGTAGCCCTGCTGGTGGCCGGTGGTCTGCCTGGCCAAAACGCCGGGATGGCAGCAGGACTACACGGATCGGACAGTTGAGATTGCTACGTTGCCGCTAATCACAGCCAGGGTGCGGCATGGCGGAATCAACGGCTGAAACCCAGCTAGCTCCCGAGCTTTATATCAACCGTGAACTGAGCTGGCTGGAGTTCAACTACCGGGTGCTGGCACAAGCCCTAGACGAGCGCACACCGCTACTTGAGCAGGCGAAATTCAGCGCCATCTTCAGCAATAACCTCGATGAGTTCTTCATGGTGAGGGTGGCCTCGCTGAAGTCCCAGATCGATGCGGGGGTAAGCACTCTCAGTGATGACGGACTCACCGCCCAGCAACAGCTGCAGGCGATTCGCACCAAGCTGCGCCCCCTGCTGGAGATGCAGCAGCAGCACTACCGCCACTCCCTTAAGAGCCATCTCTGCGACTACGGCGTTCACCTCACCGACTACGCCAACCTCAACGCAGCCCAACGCGATTGGCTCAACGCCTACTTCCAAGACGCCATTTTCCCGGTTCTCACCCCCCTGGCGGTGGATCCCTCCCACCCCTTTCCCTTCATCAGCAACCTGAGCCTCAACGTGGCCGCCCTGGTGCGCGACCCCGATACGGGTCAGCAGGAATTCGCCCGGGTGAAGGTGCCGCAGAAAAACCTGCCCCGCTTCGTCCAGATCCCCCCCCACCTGAGCGGCAAGCAACCCGAAGCCGTCTACACAGCCGTGCCTCTGGAGCAGGTGGTGGCCTTCAACCTCGGCCTGCTATTCCCAGGCATGCACGTGGAGGGGCACTACTTCTTCCGCGTCACCCGCGACGCCGACCTGGAATTGCGCGACCTGGAGGCCGACGATCTGATGGAGGCCCTTGAGGAGGGCCTGCGCAAACGCCGCCGCGGCGGCGAGGTGGTGCGGCTGGAGGTGGCCGATGAGATGCCAGAAGCGGTGGTGCAGCTGCTGATGGAAGGCACCGCCGTCGAGGCGGAAGACGTTTACCGGGTCAATGGCCCCCTAGGTCTCGACGATCTGATGAGCCTGCTGGCCATTCCCCTGCCCCAGCTCAAGGAGAAGCCCCACAAGGGCCGAACCACACCAGCCCTGGCCCGCACCCAGAAAAGCCAGCTGGAAGACGGCTCTATCAAGGCGGAGGAGTTTGAAAGCATCTTCTCTGTGATCCGCCGGGGAGATGTGCTGCTGCATCACCCCTACGACCTGTTTTCCACATCGGTAGAGGAATTCCTCAACCAAGCCGCCGATGACCCCTCGGTATTGGCCATCAAGATGACCCTTTACCGCACCTCTAAGGATTCAGCGGTGGTGGCAGCACTGATCCGGGCCGCAGAAAACGGCAAGCAGGTGATGGCCCTCGTTGAATTAAAAGCCCGCTTCGATGAAGACAACAACATCCAGTGGGCTAAGCAGTTGGAGGCATCTGGGGTGCACGTCGTCTACGGCGTGCTGGGCCTTAAGACCCACACAAAAATCCTGCTCGTAGTACGCAAGGAGAAGGAGCGCCTCAACAGCTACGTGCACATAGGGACAGGCAATTATAATTCCAAAACCTCCAGCCTCTACACCGATATCGGCCTACTCACGGCAAGGCCTGAATTCGGTGCCGACCTAGTGGAGTTGTTCAACTACCTCACCGGCTTCTCCAAGCAGCAAAGCTTCCGCCGCTTACTGGTGGCTCCAGTGACGCTGCGCAGCCGCATGGAAGGCTTGATCCGCCGCGAAATCGAACATGCCCAAGCCGGCAGGGGCGGCCATATCCGGGCAAAGATGAATGCCCTGGTGGATCCGGCGATCATCGCCCTGCTCTACGAGGCCTCCCAGGCCGGCGTCACGATCGATCTGGTGGTGCGTGGCATGTGCAGCCTGCGGCCCCAACTGGAGGGCGTCAGCGACAACATCCAGGTTGTGAGTGTGATCGGTCGTTTCCTTGAACACTCGCGGCTGTTTTGGTTTGGCAATGGCGGCGAGCCCGAACTTTTCTTCGGCAGCGCCGACTGGATGTCACGCAACCTGGACAGACGAGTTGAAGCGGTAGCACCGATCGAAGATCCAAAACTGCGCCATCAGCTTGAGCAGGTCATCGATCTCTACCTGAATGACACCGGTGCGTGGCACATGGACAACCAAGGAAAGTTCAGTCAACGACAGCTCGAAAGCGAACAACATCTGGTTCAACGGGAGATGATGCGTCGCTGGCGAGGCGGTTTGGTGGCTTGATCGGCAGCAATCCATACAGGAAATCTTCCAAATCAAGGAGATACAACCAACTCAACAGTGCTATATTCCGGCGAAATTCAATACGGAGGCTGGGGTGTGGGGACGCCTTTGCAATCCGCTTCAGACGTTGTTGACGGCAACGCCTCGAAGCAGGCCTTATCTTTGATTGCGCCAAATGCTGCTGCAAGCAAATCTGCATCGGCAAAGGCACGCGCCACAGGCCCGAAAGCCGGGGGCCGGCTTAGTGCCGATTCAATCGGCTGGTATCTAGGCACCATTGGCCGGGTGCCGCTGCTGACAGCCGCCGAAGAAATTGAACTGGCCCACCACGTGCAGGCTGGCAAACGCCTGCTAGAGATTCCTGCAGGGGAGCACACCCCCAAGCACAAGCGCCAGCTGCGCATGGCCCAGCGGGCCCGCGATCGCATGATGGCCGCCAACCTGCGCCTGGTGGTGAGCGTCGCCAAGAAGTACCAAAACCAGGGGCTGGAGCTGCTGGATCTGGTGCAAGAAGGGGCGATCGGCCTAGAGCGAGCTGTTGACAAGTTCGACCCAGCAATGGGTTACAAATTTTCGACCTACGCCTATTGGTGGATCCGTCAGGGGATGACCCGGGCCATCGACAACAGCGCCCGCACAATTCGTCTGCCAATTCACATCAGCGAAAAGCTGTCGAAGATGCGGCGGATCAGCAGGGAGCTTTCCCATCGCCTCGGCCGCCAGCCCAATCGCCTTGAGCTCTCCCACGCCATGGACATGGCCCCGCGGGACCTCGAAGAGCTGATGGCCCAAAGCGCTCCCTGCGCCTCCCTCGATGCCCATGCCCGCGGCGAAGAAGATCGCAGCACCCTGGGCGAACTGATCGCCGATCCGGCCAGCAACGAGCACCTGGACTCGATGGACCGGCACATCCAAAAAGAGCACCTGGGCACCTGGCTCTCCCAGCTGAACGACCGGGAACAGCAGATCCTCAAGCTGCGCTTCGGCCTGGAAGGGGCCGAACCTCTCACCCTGGCGGAGATTGGGCGGCTGATCAATGTGTCTCGGGAGCGGGTGCGGCAGCTGGAGGCAAAGGCAATCATGAAGCTGCGCCTGATGAGCAACTACCAGCAGGCCGCTTGAGCCCATGGCCGCTGGATGGTCGCAGCAGCTGCTGGGTGTGGCGGCCGTTGCTGGCTGGCTGGCCCTGTTGGCACTAACGGCGCTGCAGGTGCGGCGGCGCTGGAATGGTCAACGGGAATGGAGTCGCAAGTTGGTGCACATCGGCACCGGCGCCGTGGTGCCGATCGCCTGGGCCACCGGCATCGATCGCCTGATCGCCATCCCCGTCGCCGGCCTGATCACGCTGCTGGCGGCAATGAACCATCGCTTCCGCCTGCTACCCGCCATCGAAGATGTGGGCCGGGCCAGCTACGGCACCATCGCCTATGGGGCCTCAATCACCCTGCTGCTGCTGCAGTTTTGGCCGCAGCAACCCGCTGCCGTCGCCGCTGGCGTGCTGGTGATGGCCGTGGGTGATGGCCTTGCCGGACTGCTGGGTCCCCTGGTGAGCTCCCCTTGCTGGCTGGTGTGGGGCCAGCGCAAATCCGTCGTTGGCACCGGCGCCATGGCCGCTGGCAGCCTGGCCATGCTGGTGCTGGTGCGCCAGCTTGCGATCGCAGCTGGCCTGCCCCATCCGGAGCTGCCGGCCCTGCTGGCCATCAGCACTAGTGCAGTGGTGCTGGAGCAGCTGGCGGTGGGGGGCCTGGACAACTTCACGGTGCCGCTGGCAGCCGGCTGGCTCTGGCAACGGCTCAGCTAGCGCATCGCCTCAGCCAGAGTTTCGAGCACCTCCGAGGTGGTGGCCAGATCGATGCAGGCGTCGGTAATGCTCTGGCCGTAGGTGAGCTGGCTTAGGTCTGACGGAATCTTCTGGCTGCCAGCCACCAGATGGCTCTCCAGCATTACGCCCATCACGTGGCCAGAGCCGGCGCGCAGCTGGGCGGCCACCTGCGCTGCCACCTCGCCCTGGCGGCGATAGTCCTTGTTGGAGTTGCCATGGCTGCAATCCACCATCACCCGAGGCGGCAGGCCGGCTTTGGCCAGCTCAGCAGCGGCTTCCTGCACCGCCTCCGGGTGGTAGTTGGTGCCGCGATTACCACCCCGCAAGACCAGATGGCCATCGGGGTTGCCCGTGGTGGTCACGATCGCCGCCTGGCCCTCCCCATTGATGCCAAGGAAATGATGGGGCCGCGCCGCCGCTTCCATGGCATTGATGGCGGTGATGGCACTGCCGTCGGTGCCATTTTTGAAGCCGATCGGCATCGACAAACCCGAGGCCATCTCCCGGTGGGTCTGGCTTTCGGTGGTGCGGGCGCCGATGGCGGTCCAGCTGATTAGATCGGCGATGTATTGGGGCACAACCGGATCGAGCAGCTCGGTAGCCGCCGGCAGGCCCATCTCGGCTAGGTGCAGCAGCAGGCCGCGGGCCACACGTAGTCCCGTATTGATGTCGTAACTGCCATCGAGGTGGGGGTCATTGATCAGGCCCTTCCAACCCACGGTGGTGCGGGGCTTCTCGAAATAAACCCGCATCACGATCTCGAGCGAGTCCTGATAGCGCTCCTGGGCCTGGGCGATTGCCGCAGCGTATTCGTGGGCCGCGGCCACATCGTGCACCGAGCAGGGCCCCACAATCACCAGCAAGCGGGAATCGCGGCCATGCAGGATCGCCTTAATACGTTCTCTGGCCTGCTGGACCGTTGCCGTTGAACGATCGCTGATCGGCAGTTCGCGGTGCAACAGGGCAGGAGGCACCAGCGGCCGGGTTTCCACCACATGCAAGTCGGCGGTGGTGGTGGTCATGGGCCTGAGGCCGTCAGAACGGCGCTGCGGAGTCGCCTTCCACCCTAGTCAGCAGCGATTGCGACCATTAAAGGGACCGGCTGCGAAGAACAATGGGTTGTAGATCGAAGCGACCGGGCATGTCTGCAGCCACCTTCCTCCCCAGCTACCGCGCCGCCGCGGCCGAGCGCGAAGCCCTGGGAGTGCCGGCCCTGCCCCTGAGCGCCGCGCAAGCCAGTGCACTCACGGAGCTGCTGAGCGCACCGCCCGCCGGCGAGGAAGCCTTCCTGCTGCACCTGCTGAGTGAGCGCATCCCCCCCGGCGTGGATGAGGCGGCCTACGTGAAGGCCGGCTGGCTCTCGGCTGTGGCCCAGGGCACGGCCAGCAGCCCTCTGGTGAACCCCGTGGCGGCCGTAAAGCTGCTGGCCACCATGATCGGCGGCTACAACGTCAGCGCCCTGATCGAGCTGCTCAGCAACTCCAACCTGGCCATCGCCAGCGCCGCCGCCGAGGGGCTGAGCACCACGCTGCTCGTCTACGACGCCTACAACGATGTGCTCGAGCTGGCGGCAGGCAACCCCTATGCCCAGCAGGTAAT
This sequence comes from Synechococcus sp. CS-1330, assembly GCA_025128025.1. Lineage (GTDB taxonomy): Bacteria > Cyanobacteriota > Cyanobacteriia > PCC-6307 > Cyanobiaceae > Cyanobium_A. The sequence goes on along the minus strand of JAHLYR010000018.1, from coordinate 126,044 downwards.
CGACAGCTGGACCGCCGCCGAGTGGTTCACCGCCAAAGCCGAGCTACCCGCAGAAATCACCGTGACGGTGTTCAAGGTGGAGGGTGAAACCAACACCGACGACCTCTCCCCCGCCACCCACGCCACCACCCGGCCCGACATCCCCCTGCACGCCATGGCGATGCTGGAAACCCGCATGCCCGGAGGCCTGGAGCTGATCAGCCAGCTCAAAACCAAGGGCCACCCGGTGGCCTACGTGGGCGATGTAGTGGGCACGGGCAGCTCGCGCAAATCCGCCATCAACTCGGTGCTCTGGCACACCGGCAGCGACATCCCCCACGTGCCCAACAAGCGCGGCGGCGGTGTAATCCTGGGCGGCAAGATCGCGCCGATCTTCTTCAACACCGCCGAGGATTCCGGCGCCCTACCGATCGAGTGCGACGTAACGGCGCTCAACTCCGGCGATGTGATCACGATCCGCCCTTACGCCGGCACGATCGAGCGGGCCAGCGGCGAAGCGAATGCCGGCGAGATCGTGGCCCGCTTCGAGCTCAAGCCCAGCACGATCACCGATGAGGTACGCGCCGGCGGCCGCATTCCGCTGCTGATTGGCCGTTCGCTCACCGATAAGTTGCGCGCCCAGCTGGGGCTGGCCGCCAGCGAGCTGTTCATCCGCCCAGTGGCCCCGGCCGACACCGGCAAGGGCTACACCCTGGCCCAGAAAATGGTGGGCAAGGCCTGCGGCCTGGCGGGCGTGCGCCCCGGCAGCAGCTGCGAGCCGCTGATGACCACCGTGGGTTCCCAGGACACCACCGGGCCCATGACCCGCGATGAGATGAAGGAGCTGGCCTGCCTGGGATTTTCCGCCGATCTGGTGATGCAGAGCTTCTGCCACACCGCCGCCTATCCCAAGCCGGTGGATCTGAAAACCCACGCCGAGCTGCCGGATTTCATGGCGTCGCGCGGCGGCGTGGCCCTGCGCCCCGGCGACGGCATCATCCACAGCTGGCTCAATCGCATGCTCCTGCCCGACACCGTGGGCACCGGCGGCGACAGTCACACCCGCTTCCCGCTCGGCATCTCCTTCCCGGCCGGATCAGGCCTGGTGGCCTTCGCTGCCGCCATCGGCGCCATGCCGCTCGATATGCCCGAATCGGTGTTGGTGAAGTTCACCGGCTCGCTGCAGCCAGGCGTGACCCTGCGCGATGTGGTGAACGCCATCCCCTACGTGGCGATCCAGGAGGGCCTGCTGACGGTGGCCAAAGAAGGCAAAAAAAACGTATTCAACGGCCGGATCATGGAGATCGAAGGCCTACCCGACCTCAAGCTGGAACAGGCTTTTGAACTGACGGACTCCACCGCCGAGCGCTCCTGTGCCGGCAGCACGATCAAACTCAGCGTCGAGACGGTGAGCGAATACCTAAGCAGCAACGTGGCGCTGCTCAAAAACATGATTGCCCGCGGCTACGGCGATGGGCGCACCCTGGCCCGCCGCATCAAGGCGATGGAGGCCTGGCTGGCCAACCCGGTGCTGCTGGAGGCCGATACCAATGCCGAATATGCGGCCGTGATCGAAATCGATCTCGATCAGATCACAGAGCCGATCCTGGCCTGCCCCAACGACCCCGACAACGTCAAAACCCTCTCCGAAGTAGCCGGCGCAGCCATCGATGAGGTGTTCATCGGCAGCTGCATGACCAACATCGGCCACTACCGCGCCGCAGCCAACGTGCTCAAAGGCCAGGGCGAAAATGCCGCGCGGCTCTGGGTATGTCCCCCCACCCGTATGGACGAGGAGATGCTTAAAGAAGAGGGCTACTACGCCATCTTCGAAGCGGCCGGCTCGCGCATGGAGATGCCGGGCTGCTCCCTGTGCATGGGCAATCAAGCCCGGGTGGAAAACGACACCACGGTGTTTTCCACCAGCACCCGCAACTTCAACAACCGCCTCGGAAACGGCGCCCAGGTCTACCTAGGTAGCGCCGAACTAGCGGCGGTGTGCGCCCAGCTGGGCCGAATCCCCTCCAGAAACGAATACCTAAAAGTCGCCGCCGAAAAGATCGATCCCTACGGCGCCGAGCTCTACCGCTACCTCAACTTCGATCAGATCGAGGGCTTCGAACACAGCGGCCGGGTGCTGAGCACCGAAGAAGAGGCGAAGGTGCTGGCGGGGGTGTGAGCCTGCCGTGGTGAGACGCTGGAGGCCTACAGCCGTCGTCTCATCTGAACCAGGAAATCCTGCTGTTCGAGCCCGCCCCAGCTGAGGCCGGTGCCCTGCGTGCCGTGCTGGCCTTCCCCAGCACTTACACGGTGGGCATCACCAGCCTGGGCTACCAGGTGGTGTGGGCCACCCTGGCCCAGCGGGCCGATGTAGATGTGCGGCGCCTATTCACCGACCAGGGCGACCCACCGCATCGCCACTGCGACCTGTTTGGCCTGTCGCTGAGCTGGGAGCTCGATGGCCCCGTGCTGTTGGATCTGCTCGAGCAGCAGCGCATCCCCATTTGGGCCCATGAGCGCGGCGACGACGATCCAATCGTTTTCGGCGGTGGGCCGGTGCTCACGGCCAACCCCGAGCCGCTGGCGCCATTTTTTGATGTGGTGTTGCTGGGCGATGGCGAACTGTTGCTGCCAGCCTTCATCGATGCCCTGCAGGCAGGCCGGGACGCTCCCCGGGCAGAACGGCTACGCCAACTAGCCCAGGTGCCCGGCGTGTATGTGCCCTGTCTCTATGCCCCCCGCTACAGCCCCGAAGGCGATCTGCTCGCGGTGGAGCCAACAGAAGCGGGTATCCCGGCCACGGTTGCCAAGCAGACCTGGCGCGGCAACACCTTGAGCCATTCGGCTGTGATCACCCCAGAAGCGGCCTGGCCCTCCATCCACATGGTGGAAGTGGTGCGCAGCTGTCCGGAGCTGTGCCGCTTCTGCCTGGCGAGCTACCTCACCCTGCCCTTCCGCACCCCCAGCCTCGACGATGGCCTGATCCCGGCCGTGGAGAAAGGGCTCGGCGCCACCCAGCGCCTGGGGCTGCTGGGAGCCTCGGTGACCCAGCACCCCCAGTTCGCCGACCTGCTGGCCTGGCTCGACCAGGACCGCTTCGACGGCACCCGCGTGAGCGTGAGCTCGGTGCGGGCCGCCACCGTGACGCCGGAGCTGAGCCGCATCCTGGCCAAGCGCGGCAGCAAATCGCTCACGATTGCGATTGAAAGCGGCAGCGAGCGCATGCGCCGGGTGGTGAACAAGAAACTGGCCACCGAAGAGATCTACTCAGCAGCCCGCTATGCCAAGGAGGGCGGGCTCACGGGCCTGAAGCTCTACGGCATGGTGGGCCTGCCGACCGAAGAAGACGTCGATGTGGAAGCCACCGCCGAGCTGCTGCTGGCCCTGAAAAAAGCCACTCCCGGCCTGAGGCTCACCCTGGGAGTGAGTAGCTTCGTGCCCAAGGCCCATACCCCGTTCCAATGGCAGGGGGTGCGCCCGGAAGCGGAAAAACGCCTGAAGCAGCTGGCCAAACGCCTCAAGCCCAAGGGCATCGAGCTGCGCCCCGAGAGCTACGGCTGGAGCGTGATCCAGGCGCTGCTGTCGCGCAGTGACCGGCGCCTAGCCCCGGTGATCGCTGCCGCCCGCGGCAAGCACGAGAGCCTGGGGGGCTGGAAGCAGGCCCATCGGGCGGTGCGGGAGCAAACCTCAGGCCCCCAAAGCCCACCAGCCTGGGAGGAAGTGATCCACGCAACCTGGAGCCCGGAGCGGGTGTTGCCCTGGGCCCACTTGGAGGGGCCGCTGCCTGCGGCAACTCTCACCAAACACAGGCTTGATGCTCTCGGCGAAGCTGCCTGAAGCTCAAGCAAACACCGCCGTCCGCCCCCGGTAGACCATCACCTGGCGCTTGAGGTGCAGGCGCACGGCCCGGGCTAGGGCCAGGCGTTCGCAGTCGCGGCCGAGGCGGATCAGGTCAGCGACCTCGTCGCGATGGCCCACGGGCACGGTGGACTGGGCAATGATCGGCCCCCCATCCAGCTGCTCAGTCACGTAGTGACCGGTGGCACCGATCAGCTTCACGCCCCGCTCCCAGGCCCGGTGATAGGGCTGGGCGCCCTGGAAGGCAGGCAGGAAAGAGTGGTGGATGTTGATCACTCGATGGAAAGCATCCGGTGGATCAAAGCTCTCCAAAAATGCCGGCGTCAGCACCTGCATGTATTTGGCCAGGATCACCAGCTCGATGCCGTGCTCGGCAAGCAGCTCCAGGTGCCGGGCTTCAGCCTCCTCCCGGTTGGCGGCTGAGATGGGCACATGGGCAAAGCGGGCCCCAAATTCCTCGGCCATGGGACCAAGGTCGGGATGGTTGGAAATCACCAGCGGGACCTGCATCGGCAACTCGCCCGTGCGCGTGCGCCACAGCAAATCCAGCAGGCAGTGGTCCTGCTTGCTCACGAAGATCGCCACCGGCGGGCGCACATCTGAGAAGTTCACCTTGTATTGGCCGCCCAAACGCTCCGCCAGGGCGCTGGCCGTGGGACAGATCGCCTGCCGCGGCAGCCCGAAACCCTCAAGCTGCCACTCAATCCGGCTCAAAAACAAGCCGGCGCCTTGATCGCTGTGGTGGTCGGCGTGCACGATGTTGCCGCCGTTAGCTGCCACCCAGCCAGACAATTCCCGCACCAGTCCGGGTTGATCCGGGCAGATCATCTGCAGGATGGCGGTGGCGGTAGTCATGGCCATGGTCAACGTCAGTTCAGACGTAGCACCTCGGCGGCATTTAGGGCCAGGTTGCGAGGGGCAACAGACAGGCCGGAAGAGCCAGCCCGCCCCGATAAACTCACCCCCACGAAAAGGTTTTGGTACCTGCTGATGGCTTCTGCGCGGATTCCTGAGGTTTTCACTGCTTTTGGCCAAACCACTTTCAGCCAGCAGCTGCGCCGTTTACTGGTGCTCTGCCTTGCCACCGTGCTCTGCCTCGGCCTGAGCGCCTGTGACGGCAGCCAGGGCAAGAAGCCGCCGACCATCAGCCCAGAGGACATGGCCCTGATCGAGCGCCAAGCGGAGGGCTTCCTGGCAGCTCGCAACCGCCTACCCGAGTTGGCCGCCCTAGTAAATGACCGCAACTGGGTATTCACTGCCAACTTGATCCACGGCCCCATGCAGGAGGTGGGCCGGGAAATGAGCTACATCAACCAAAGGCTGCTGCCCGCCGACCGTCCCGAGGCCGAGAAGCGCGCCACCGCCCTAAAAACGGCCCTAGCCCAGCTCGATGAAGCATCCCGCCTTCAAGACGGCGACAAGCTGCGTAAGGGCTACATCAAGGTGGCGAGCGGTTTTGGTCTCTATGCCCAGGTGTTGCCCACCCAAGTGCAAGAAGACCTCAAGCAGATCTGATCCAGCTGAGCAACCCCGTCGGATCAGCCGTTAGGCGCCTTTCGATCGCTGTAATCGGAGCCGGCTTAGTGGGCCGTGCCTGCGCCTGGCTACTGCTGCAGCGTGGCCACAGCGTTTTGCTGATCGATCCAGGCCTGGACGGCCAGCGCGACCCCAGCTCAGGCAGCAAGGCGGCCCTGGGGGTGCTGATGGCCCAGGTGTTTCACCGCAACAGCGGCCGGGCCTGGCGCTTGCGCCAACGCAGCCTGGAGCTCTGGGGCCAATGGCGTCAGCAGTTGCAGGCCCAGGGCTCAGCTCTGCCCTGGCGGCATGGCTTGCTGCTGCTGGCCAGCACGCCTGAGGAACTGGAGCGCCAGCGCCAGTTGGTGACAAGCCGGCGGCAGCAGGGCTTTGCCCTGGAGCTCTGGGAGCAGCCCCGGCTTGACGCCCTGGCACCAGCCCTGCCGATCGGAGCCCTGGGCGGGCTCTACTCCCCGGCCGACGGGCAGCAGGATCCCGGCCCCGCCCTCGCAGCCCTGCTAGCCGATGGCCTGCGGCTGGGTCTGCAGACCTGCTGCGATCAGGTTGAGCACCTCGAGCAACGCCCAGGTGGCTGGAGCGTGCACACTCGCTGCGGCGAAAATCTGGAGGTGGAAGCGGTGGTGCTGAGCGCCGGGGTAGCCAGTAGCGCTCTGCTGGCGGACCTAGGCCACCAAATACCCATGGAGCCGGTGTTAGGCCAGGCCCTGGAACTGGAGTTGCCACTCCCCACAAACTGGCGCAGCGCCTGCCCCTGGCCAGGGGCAGTGGTGTGGCAGGGGCTCAACCTGGTGCCGCGTGCCAGCAGCAAGCTTTGGCTGGGGGCCACCCTGGAGCCTGGCGATCAAGCCGATCCCGCCGCCCTTGCCAACCTGCAACAGCTGTGTGGTGCCGCGCCAGCCTGGCTGCAACAGGCCACCGTAGTGAGAAAGTGGCAGGGCCACCGGCCCCATCCGATCGGCCGCCCAGCGCCCCTGCTCGAGCAGCTGGAGCCGGGCCTAGTGGTGGCCAGTGGCCACTACCGCAATGGCGTGCTGCTGGCACCGGCGACAGCGGAATGGGTGGCCGACCAACTGGATCAAGGCTTACAAACCAGCCTGCAAACACCTTCTTAATCAAGCCCTAACCTGCCGGGACGCCACCCTTCACCAGCTACCTCCATGGCCGTCAGCCGCTTTCGCCCCAACAGCCTGTTGAGGAGCGCCCTCGGCTTGGCTGCCCTAATCAGCCTGAGCAGCTGCAGCAACGGCCAGACCTTGCAAGCCGCCGGCGCCAGCTTCCCGGCGGGCCTTTACCAACGCTGGTTTGCAGACCTGGCAAGCAAGGACAAGATTCGGGTCAACTACCAGTCGGTGGGCTCCGGTGCCGGCGTCCGCCAGTTCCAAGCCGGCACGGTGGATTTCGCCGCCAGCGACAAACCCCTGGACGGACAAGATGCTGCAGCGATCAAACGCGGTGTAGTGCAACTACCCCTCACCGCTGGCGCCATCGCCGTGGCCTATAACCTGCCTGGTTGCAAGCTCAAGCTCAGCCAGGAGCAGCTGGTGAAGATCTTCGAGGGCAAAATCAGGAACTTCAAGCAGCAGGGCTGCGCCGACCAGCCGATCCAGGTGGTGGTGCGCTCAGATGGCTCCGGCACCACCTACAACTTCACCAATTCACTGGCCACCTTCAGCCCCAGCTGGAAGAAAGGGCCCGGCGTTGGTAAGTCGGTGAACTGGCCCACGGGAGTGGGCGCCAAAGGCAATGAGGGCGTCGCCGCCAGCCTGCTGCAAACCAAAGGCAGCATTGGCTACGTGGAAGCGGCCTATGTGCGGGGCATCCTCCAGGCCGCCGCCATCGCCAATCGCACCGGCAGCTTCAGCCTGCCCGATGCCGCCAACGCCAGCCAGGCCCTGGCCACGATCAACTTGGGAGACGATCTCACCGGCAGCGATCCCAATCCCAGCGCTGGCTATCCAATCGTCACCTTCACCTGGGTGCTGCTCTACAAAAATGGCAATGCAGCCAAGCTGCCCGCCCTGCAGCGCACCTTCAACTACGCCCTCAGCGAGGCAGCCCAAAAGCAGGCTCCATCTCTGGGCTACATCCCCCTGCCCGCTCCTGTCTTGGCCAAAGCGAAGGATGCCCTGGCCAGCGTTGGCCCATGAGCCATTAAAAAGCCCCCCTAACGGGGGGCTAAAGATCACCTAAAGGCGCTCAATAAATCTGATCACTTGCTCTCGGTGAATTCAGCGTCGATCACGTCGTCACTGGAGGCCGAGCTAGCCGCATCGGCACCATTGCCACCAGGGGCAGCGCCGCCGGCCTCAGCCCCTGCAGCCTGCTGATACACGGCGGCACCAGCGGCATACAAGGCCTGCTGCAGGGTCTCGAGCTCAGACTTCATGGTGTCGAAGTCTTCCTTAGCGATCGCCTCCTTGAGCTTGGCTGAGGAGGATTCCACCTTGGCCTTGTCCTCAGCGCCCACCTTGTCGCCGAGCTCGCCGAGCTGCTTCTCCGACTGATATACGAGGGTTTCAGCCTGGTTCTTCAGGTCGATCTTCTCGCGCTTCTCCTTGTCGGTAACAGCATTGGTCTCGGCATCCTTGACCATCTTCTCCACCTCGTTATCACTGAGGGTGGAGGCTCCGGTGATCGAGATGCTCTGCTCCTTACCGCTGCCCTTGTCCTTAGCGGTGACGCTGAGGATGCCATTGGCATCGATATCGAAGGTGACCTCGATCTGGGGCACGCCGCGGGGTGAAGGAGGAATGCCGTCGAGACGGAAGGTTCCGAGCGACTTGTTATCGCTGGCCATCTCGCGCTCACCTTGAAGCACGTGGATCTCCACGTTGGTCTGACCATCAACCGCCGTGGAATACACCTCGGTTTTCTTGGTGGGGATGGTGGTGTTGCGGGTGATCATCTTGGTCATCACGCCGCCGAGGGTCTCAACGCCAAGAGACAGGGGGGTGACGTCCAGCAGCAGGATGTCCTTGACCTCACCGGCCAACACACCGCCCTGGATCGCGGCACCAACGGCAACCACTTCATCAGGGTTGACGGTTTGGTTGGGATCCTTACCGGTAACGCGCTTAACCAGCTCAAGCACCGCCGGGATGCGGGTGGAGCCACCCACCATCACGATTTCATCGAGCTCAGCAGAGGAGAGCTTGGCGTCCTTGAGGGCCTGCTCCACCGGCACGCGGCAACGGTCGATCAGTGTGGATGCCAACTCCTCAAACTTGGCCCGGGTGAGGGTGAGGTCGAGGTGCTTAGGGCCCTCCGGGGTGGCCGTAATAAAAGGCAGATTGATTTCGCTCTGGGTAGCGCTGGAGAGCTCGATTTTTGCCTTCTCTGCAGCTTCGGTGAGACGCTGCAGCGCCTGCTTGTCCTGGCGCAGATCAATGCCCTCATTGGCTTTGAAGCTGGCGGCCAGGTAATCAACGATCACCTTGTCAAAGTCATCACCGCCTAGGTGGGTGTCACCAGAAGTGGAGAGCACCTCGAACACACCGTCGCCCACCTCGAGCACGGACACGTCGAAGGTGCCGCCGCCCAGGTCGAACACCAGGATGCGCTCATTGCTCTTGCGATCGAGGCCGTAGGCCAGGGCAGCCGCAGTCGGCTCGTTGATGATGCGGAGCACCTCAAGGCCAGCGATCTTGCCGGCGTCCTTGGTGGCTTGACGCTGGGAGTCGTTGAAATAGGCGGGAACGGTGATCACCGCTTGGGTCACCGTCTCACCGAGATACTTGCCAGCGTCTTCGGCCAGCTTGCGGAGCACCTGGGCACTCACTTCCTCAGGCGCAAATTGCTTGCCCAGCACCGGGCACTTCACCTTCACATTGGCGCCAGACTTCTCAACGCCATAGCTGACTTCCTTCGACTCTTCAGTGACCTCATCAACGCGACGACCGATAAACCGCTTCACCGAATAAAAGGTATTTTCGGTGTTCATCACCGCCTGACGCTTGGCGATTTGGCCCACCAGTTGATCCTGGTTTTTGGTGTATGCCACCACGGAGGGTGTGGTTCGAAACCCTTCGGCGTTGGCAATCACGGTGGGCTTGCCGCCCTCCATAACGGCGACACAGCTGTTTGTGGTGCCTAAATCAATGCCAACGACCTTGCCCATGGGTTACTAACTCCTTACGGTGAGTGGATCTGACTGGAAGCATCTTCAGCAGCTGGGGCCTTCCCAGGCGAGGGGTGGTTCCCGAACAGGTCCAGCCAGCCAGCCCACCTTCATGCCCCAGCCGATCTCCGGAAGCACTGCCCTAGCTGGGGTTCTCGGGGATCCGGTGCGCCACTCCCTATCGCCGGCAATGCACAACGCGGCCCTGGCGGAGCTGGGGCTCAACTGGGTGTACTTGGCCATACCCACCAGGGCCGACCAGCTGGCGGTGGTGCTGCAAGGGCTTGAGGCCATTGACTGCCGAGGCCTCAATGTGACCCTGCCCCACAAGCAGGCAGTGGCTGGTCTCTGCCGCAGCCTCTCGCCCCTGGCGCAACGGGTGGGTGCGGTGAACACCCTGGTGCGGCACCAGCAGGGGGGCTGGCTGGGGGAAAACACAGACGTGGAGGGCTTCTTGGCGCCCCTACGCAGCACTGAGCAGAACTGGAAGGGGCGGCGAGCGGTGCTGCTGGGCTGTGGCGGCAGTGCCCGGGCGGTGGTGGCCGCCCTGGTGGAACTGGGCTGCAGCTCGATCGCCATGGCAGGCCGCAGCAGCGAGCGCCTTGCAGCCCTGCTGGCCACCTGCCACAGCTGGGCGCCCCAACTGCGAGGACTCGCATGGGCTGAGGGCAGCGCGGCCCTAGCCGAGGCCCTGGCCCTGGCAGACCTCGTGGTCAACACCACACCCGTGGGCATGGCTGGCGCCGGCAATCCGGATGCGGCCCGACACTGCCCACTCAGCCCCGGCGAACTGGAAGTCCTGCAACCCGGCGCCACCATGTACGACCTGATTTACACACCCAGGCCCACCGCCCTGCTGCTGGCGGCGAGCCAGCGGGGCTGCCGGGCCCTGGATGGGCTGGAGATGCTGGTGCAGCAGGGGGCGGCCTCCCTGCGGCGCTGGAGCGGGCTTGAGCAGGTGCCGGTGGCGGCAATGCGCGCGGCAGCCCTAGCCCAGCTGGGCCCCTAGCCTGAAGGCTCTGGAAGTTTATCCATCCATGCAGGATCCCCCGATCTGGCAGCGAGTGCTGGCGGCCCTGGCCTACCTGTTGCCCTGGAGCGACGCCTTCTCCTTCGGTCGGGGGCTGTTCGGCCTGTTCCCGGCACTGCAGTGGCTTGGGGTGCCGATCCTGCCGATCGCCCTGCTGGAGCAGGCGGTGCCCTTTGGCGGGCTGGTGCTGTTCCTAGTGCTGTTCCTGGCGGTGGTGCGCAACAGCAAGGTGCCCTACGTGATCCGCTTCAACGTGCTGCAGGCGATCCTGATCGACATCGTGGTGGTGCTGGTGAGCCTGGCCTTCCAGGTGCTGCAGCTGGGCGCCCTGGACTTCGTCGGCAAAACCCTCAGCAACACAGTTTTTATCGGCATTTTGGTGCTGGTGCTGTTTGCGGTGGTGCAAAACCTGCGGGGTAAGGAAGCCGATATTCCCAGCCTCTCGGAAGCCGTTCGGATGCAGCTGTAAGGTGTTTGATCCGTCGCTGGTGGGCATCAGCCCGCCGGCCGCTGCCCCAATTCCTGAGGCGACAAACCCGAAGCGACCATGACGCAGCCCTATTACGAGACCATGTACATCCTTCGTCCGGATATTCCGGAAGAAGAGGTCGAAACCCATGTCGCCAAGTACCGCGATCTGGTCACTGAATCTGGTGGTGAAGTGCTGGATTGCCAGATGCGCGGCAAACGCCGCCTGGCCTATTCGATCGCCAAGCACCGCGAGGGCATCTATGTGCAGCTCAACCACAACGGCGACGGCCAGCAGGTAGGTCCGCTGGAGCGGGCCATGCGTCTCTCAGAAGATGTAATTCGCTATCTCACCGTCAAGCAAGACGGTCCGATGCCGGCACCACGCACCCTGCCCGGCGCCAGCACTGAAGCCGCTCCCATGGAACCGGCCACCGCTTGACTCAAGGACTCAGCTTGACCCAAAGACTCAGCTTGATCTAGGGCCTGCATATAGCTGCGGAGCTAATACAGGCCTGGCTTGTAAAAAATCGGGCCCACTCGTAATCTCCGCCCATGGAGCCTGACGCCATACCACCAGCACCGAAGTGGCAGCCCTCTGTTACTTCGGTTTTTTCGTGGCACCAGCAGCAAGAGCGCCAAAACGAGCTGGAACAGGAACTTGCCAAAACTCGGGAGGAACTTCAGGCCATGCAGGCCCTGCTCGAAGACCTACCCGGCCTTTTTGAAGACAAATTTCGACAGCGATTGCAGCCCATGCTCGACCAGCAACAGCGGCTGCTCAGCGACAACGCCAACCTGCGCCAGCACCTGCTGCAGATGCGCTCTGGCAGTGACGCCAGTGCCCAACTACTCCTCCTGCCCCAGCAAGAGCCCACCAGACCACGACTGCGCCAAGCCCTACTCCATGCCTTCGGCTTCAGCCCTAGCCAGGAGCCCTAACACCGGCGCTGGTTGGCCGCCCAGAGACGGGTGGGCAGACCCCACACGTAGATAAAGCCCTCGGCAGCCTTGTGGTCGAACTGATCTTCGGCGCCGTAGGTGGCCATATCGGGCACATAGAGGCTGTGGCTAGCACTACTGCGGCCCACCACGGTGGCATTGCCCTTGTGCAACTTCAGCCGCACCGTGCCGTTCACGGTTTGCTGGGTGCGATCCATGAAGCCATCAAGCGCATCCTTGAGCGGGCCGTACCAAAGGCCCTGATACACCAGATCCGCCCACTGCTGCTCGAGCTGGCGTTTGGTCCGCAGCACATCGGCCGCCAGGGTGAGGCTCTCCAGCTCTTGGTGGGCCTTGATCAACAGAAGTAGTCCAGGAGTTTCGTAGATCTCTCGGCTCTTGATGCCCACCACCCGGTTTTCGACCATGTCGAGGCGACCGAAGCCGTGGCTGCCGGCCAGGGCATTGGCCTGGCGGATCAAGCTCACCGGATCGAGGCGCAGGCCGTCGATGCTCACCGGATTGCCCTGCTCAAAGCCGATCTCAACGATCTGAGCCTGATCCGGCGCCGCATCCACCGACACGGTCATGGCGTAGATCTCCTCGGGCGGCTCCACGTTGGGATCCTCCAGGGGGCCGGCTTCGATCGAGCGGCCCAGCAGGTTGAGGTCGATCGAATAGGGCGATTTCTTGCTCACCGGCGAAGGAATGCCGCAACGCTCGCCGTAGGCGATGGTTTGCTCGCGGCTCATGCCCCACTCCCGCGCCGGGGTGAGCACCTTGAGGTCGGGGGCGAGGGCGCCGATGGCCACATCGAAGCGCACCTGATCGTTGCCCTTGCCGGTGCAGCCGTGGGCCACCGCATCGGCGCCCACCTCACGGGCAATCTCCACCAGTCGCCGCGCGATCAGGGGCCGGGCCAGGGCGGTGGAGAGGGGATAGCGGCCTTCATAGAGGGCGTTAGCCCGGATCGCCGGGAAGGCGAATTCGATGATGAAGGGATGAATCAGGTCGCCCACGATCGACTGGCTGGCCCCCGAATCGAGCGCCTTCTGGCGGATTGGCTCCAGCTCGTCGCCCTGGCCTAGGTCGGCGGCGAAGGTGATCACCTCCTCCACGCCCCACTCCTGCATCAAGTAGGGAATGCAGACGCTGGTGTCTACGCCACCGGAGTAGGCCAGCACCGCCTTCTTCGCCCGACCCATCAACGCCTCTCCATGCGTTTAGTTGCTCGATTCTCCCCTGTCGGGGTGTGGCAGGGACCAGTGGGTCAGCAACCACAACCCCACTAGCAGGGGTGGCAGGCCCACCAGCAGCCACACCACCCCCTGCTGCAGGGGCAACGGCTGGGGCCAGCGCTCGCCCGCTGCGGCCAGTGCGGCACTGATGGCCAGGGCCAGGGCCCAGACCTTCAGCACCCCGGCTAGGGGGCTGGCCTTTTGGCTGCTGGTGGTCATGGGCTGGAGGGGTGCATTTGCTTTGCAGCTATGGTGACTGATTGGTCTGTATGGGCCTAGCCCCAGACCTAGCTACCGGTAGGCGCACGCATGAGCACACTCGCAACCAGTGACAGCAGTCGACTTGACACGATCAATCCCTCGCTGACCCGCTACCGGCGCAGCGATCCAGCCCCGGTTCTGCCCCTGCGCGATGAACCCGATCTGCTGAGCTGGCTGGAGAGCACTGGCCGCCTGGTAGCGGATGAAGAAACCGCCAGCACCGAAGTGAGCACGGTGGAAGAGGAGGAGCTTTCCGCCCTGATGGGCGAGAAGGAGGACTACAACAAGGACGACGAACAACAGGACGAAGACTGGGAAGACTGAGTTCCGCAGGGGAAACTGGGGCGGTCGCCGTCCCTTTCCCTTGCTTGTTTCGACCCCGGCTGCCCTACTCAGCGGTTTGTTGTTGCTGGCCTGTCTGCTGTGCGACTGGCTTACCGGCGCTCCCCAGCTCACCGTGCCGCTGCTAGTTGCCGGCCTGATCAGCGCGGCCGTCACCGGTTGGGGGGTGCCGCGACTGCGCCAGCTCAAGCTCGGCCAGGTGATTCGCGCAGAGGGGCCCCAGGGCCACCTCAGCAAGGCCGGCACTCCCACCATGGGCGGCCTGCTCGTGGTGCCCGTGGGGGTGCTGGTGGGCGGCCTGCTGAGCCCAAGCGATCCCCGCCTGCTTGCTGTTGCCGCCGTAACCCTGGCCTACATGGCGATCGGCGCCATCGATGACTGGCGCAGCCTCACCCGCCGCACCAACACGGGCCTCATGCCCCGGGGCAAATTGCTGCTCCAGGCCGGGGCCGCCCTGTTGTTTCTGATCTGGGCCGCAGCAGGCCAGTGGCTGGGTGGGGCCTCCCCCGGCGACATCGCCCTGCCCCTGGGCTGGGTGCTGCCGATCGGCTTGCTGATCTGGCCGCTGGGGTTGTTTGTGTTTATGGCCGAAAGCAACGCCACCAACCTCACCGATGGCCTCGACGGCCTGGCCGCAGGCTGCGGCGCCGTGGTGTTCACAGGCATGGGGCTGCAGCTGATGCTGCGCGGCCATGAAGGCGATGCGGCTATGGCCGGTTTCTGCGCCGCGATGGCTGGCTGCTGGCTGGGCTTTCTGGTCCACAACCGCCACCCGGCCCGGCTGTTCATGGGCGACACCGGCTCGCTGGCCATGGGCGCAGCCCTCAGCGCCGTCGCCCTGCTCTCCAATAGCCTCTGGCCCCTGCTGCTTATGGGTGGGGTGTTCCTAGCGGAATCGCTCTCGGTGATCCTGCAGGTGTGGGTGTTCAAGGCCACCAAAAACCCAGCCACGGGCCAGGGCCGGCGCCTGTTCAAGATGGCGCCGCTGCACCACCACTTCGAGCTTGGTGGGCTAAACGAACAGGTGGTCGTGATCCGCTTTTGGCTCGCCAGCCTGCTACTGGTGGGATTGGGTTTAGTGCTGCTGCCCTAAGCCCTGCCCTCGACTCACACCCATGGCTTACTTCACCTGGAAGGACACCGGCCTCAGCTCCGACTGCGCCAGCCTGGCCGCCATGGCTGCCCGCTTCGAGGAGGCCGCTGCCCTGATGCGCCGGATGGCCAGCGAGGGCTTTCAGCTAGAGCGCCACAGCGATGGCCAGCACATCACCCACCCAGATCCCAACGTATTTGAGGCCTATGGCTTCATCAACGAGGAATCGCCGGTGCGGCAGCTGACGTTGCTGAACTAATCAGTTGCGACGCAGATAGCCCACCAGCCACACCACCACAAAAGCCAGGGAGGAAAGACCTAGGTAGATCAGGGCCCATTTCTGCAAGGTGGCGATATCCCAGCCGAATAACAGGCCATTGGCAGCGTCCCCAGCCGTACTGAAACCCAAGGGCAATCCCAACAGCCAAACCATCAACGCGCCCCGGTGTGCAAAAAACATCAGTTCCATCTTGCTGTCCTGCCCGCGATACGGGCGACCACCATGACCTTTCCCACCCCTGCCACTCTTCCCGCCACCTTGATGCTGCTCGGCAGCGGCGAGCTGGGTAAGGAGGTTGCCATCGCAGCCCAGCGCCTCGGCTGCCGAGTGATCGCAGTGGATCGCTACGCCAACGCCCCGGCCATGCAGGTGGCTGATGTCGCTGAGGTGGTCGCCATGACCGACCCAGAAGCCCTCAAGGCGGTGGTGCGCCAGCATCGGCCCGATCTGGTGATTCCAGAGATAGAAGCCTTCGCGGTGGATGCCCTGGCGGAGCTGGAGGCGGAAGGCATCTGCGTGATTCCCACCGCTCGGGCCACGGCCGTGACCATGAATCGCGACCGCATCCGCGACCTGGCGGCCACCGAGCTGGGGCTGCGCACCGCCCGCTTTGCCTACGCCAGCAGCGCCAGTGAACTGGCAAGCGCTGCTGCCGGCCTGGGCTGGCCCGTGGTGGTCAAGCCGGTGATGAGCTCCTCGGGTAAGGGCCAAAGCGTGGTGCGGGGTCCAGAAGAAATTGCCGCTGCCTGGGAGGCAGCACTGGCGGGTGCCCGAGGTGCCGGCGAGCTGGTGATCGTGGAGGAGTTCCTGCACTTCGAGCTCGAAATCACCCTGCTCACCGTGAAGCAATGGCAAGGGCCAACACTCTTCTGCCCGCCGATCGGCCACATCCAGGAGCGCGGCGACTACCAGTGCAGCTGGCAGCCTGCCCAGATGCCAGCCGCCGCTCTGGCGGAGGCAGAAGCCATGGCCCGCAGCCTCACGGACAACCTGGGCGGCGCTGGCCTATTTGGCGTTGAATTTTTCCTATGCAAGAAGCCCGGCAGTAGCTCCGTTCAGCCAGATCAGCTTGAGGTGATTTTCTCCGAGCTCTCACCGCGCCCCCATGACACCGGCCTGGTGACGATGGTTGGCCAGAACCTGAGCGAATTCGAACTGCACCTGCGGGCGGTGCTGGGCCTGCCGATCCCGTCGATCCACAGCCTGGGAGCCGCTGCCAGCCGGGTAATTCTGGCCAACAGCGAGGGAGCGGCGGTCTCCTATGACGGCATGGCGCAGGCCCTGAGCGAAACCGATATCGAGGTACTGCTTTTCGGCAAGCAGCACGCCCGGCCCCAGCGACGCATGGGCGTAGCCCTGGCCCGCGGCAGTAGTGAGGCGGAAGCGCGCCGCAAGGCAGACACGGCCGCAGCCCACATCCAGGTGCGAACCTCCAGCTGAATAAGCGGCGCTCACCCCCTGGTGCAGCAGGGATCCGGCCCTTAGGGTGCGTTGAATAGGAGAAGATATGAGCCAAGCCCAGCCCCGCCCGCGTCGCAGCCGACGCGAAAGCAGCCGCGGGGCTGTGGTCACCGACCTGCGCAACCGTCGCGAGCTGCGTCAAGCAGAGCCAACCACCAACGCCAAACCTCAAACAGCTCCAAACCCTCGACGACGCAAACCGCCTGTTCTGGCTTTCTTACTGGGCATCAGCCTGGGCTATGGACTAGCCGGGCCCCTGCCGCAAATAGCCTCAGGGGCTTGGGCGGCCATGTTGCGCGGACCCAGCCAGCTCACCAGCCTGATCAACCCATTCGGGGGCGGCAACCGGCGCGTTGTTGTGATCGGCACAGACAAGGTGGGCGAAAACACCGATGTGATGTTCACGGTGCAGCTCAAAGATGGGGTCACCCAGCTCACACAGGTGCCGCGAGACACCTTCGTGGAATCGGTCGAGTTCGGCGTAGTTAAAGCCAATGCCCTCTATGCATTTGGTGGCATAAGTGCCCTGAAACAGGAGCTGACCAGCCTGCTGAATGCACCGGTTGATCGCTATGTGCGGGTGAATATGCGCGCTGTGGAGCACTTAGCCGATGCCATTGGTGGCGTGGAAGTTGATGTGCCTAAGCGGATGTATTACGTCGATAATGCCCAGAACCTTTACATCGACCTATATCCAGGCATCCAGGTGCTGAAAGGGGAGCAACTCGAGGGCTTCCTGCGCTTCCGCCATGACGAGATGGGCGATCTGGGTCGTATGGAACGTCAAAAGCTAGTGCTCTCGCAAGTATTTCGCAAACTGGCCCAGCCATCCACCCTGGCCCAGCTACCGGAACTGCTGAAAGTCGCCGGCGAAGACGTCAAAACCGATCTTTCGCCAGTCGAGATGGGCCAACTGATCTCGGCGATGGCCAGCACCAAACTGAGCACCCAGCAACTTCCGGGTCGCCTGTTCTGGCACAACGACCTCAGCTACTGGATGCCCAACGGCAATAGCCACTACGCCGGGGTTGGCAGCAGCCAGCCCCAACCCTAAAACTGGTAAGGATTCAACCAAACACCACCTCAGGCGGATGCTGCTCCAGCACCTGCTTGAGATACCTGCCCGTGTGACTGGTGGGATGCTCAGCCACCTCCTCAGGGGTGCCCGTCACGACGATCTCTCCTCCCTTGTCTCCCCCTTCTGGGCCAAGGTCAACGATCCAATCGGCACAGCGGATCACATCGAGGTTGTGCTCGATCACCAGGATCGAGTTGCCCTTATCCACCAGCCGTTGCATCACATCCATCAACTTGTGCACATCAAAGAAGCTGAGACCGGTGGTTGGTTCGTCGATCAGATAGAGGGTTTTACCAGTGGCGCGCTTGGAAAGTTCGGTGGCCAATTTCACCCGCTGGGCTTCACCGCCTGAGAGGGTGGGGGCTGGCTGGCCGAGCTTCACGTAGCCCAGGCCCACATCCACCAAGGTGCGCAATCGATCGGCAGCCTGCGGGATAGCTGAAAACACATCGGCGGCCTGCTCCACCGTCATTTCCAGCACATCAGCAATCGTGTGACCCTTGTAGGTCACCTGCAACGTTTCGCGGTTGTAGCGGGCTCCCTTACATACATCACACTGCACATACACATCTGGCAGGAAGTTCATCTCGATCACATTGACGCCCTGGCCACTGCAGGCCTCACAGCGGCCACCCTTCACATTGAAACTGAACTGACCCACCTGATAGCCGCGAGCCTTGGCCTCCACCGTGGCCGCAAACACCTGACGGATCGGGTCAAAAGCGCCCGTATAGGTGGCGGGGTTGGAGCGGGGCGTACGACCAATCGGTGATTGATCGATCACGATCACCTTGTCGATCGCCTTGATACCGCGCAGCTCGCCTAAGCCAGGTGGAAATGGCACCTTCATGCCCAGCTGGTGCTCCAGGGCCGGATGCAGCAGCTCATTCACCAAGGTGCTCTTGCCACTGCCACTCACCCCGGTGACGCACACCAGCCGCCCCAGTGGAATCTCCACATCGAAGCCGGCAAGGTTGTTGCGCTCGCAGTCCACCATCGTGAGCCTGCGGCTACCGGTACTGCGCCGCTCGGCTGGAGTTGGAATCGAGCGGCGGCCACTGAGGTAGGCCCCGGTAAGGGAATCCTCTGCGGCAAGTAGATCCTCAAAGCTGCCCTCAGCCACAATGTGGCCGCCGTGCACCCCCGCCCCCGGGCCGATGTCCACCACGTAGTCGGCAGCACGAATCGTGTCTTCGTCGTGCTCCACCACGATCAAGGTGTTGCCTAGATCCCGCAACTTCAGCAGGGTATTAAGCAGCCGGTCGTTGTCACGCTGGTGCAAACCGATGCTGGGCTCATCCAGCACGTAGAGCACTCCGGTGAGGCCCGCGCCGATCTGGGTTGCCAACCGAATCCGCTGGGCTTCACCACCGCTGAGGGTCATGGCGGGCCGATCCAGGCTCAGATAATCGAGCCCCACATCCAGCAGAAACTTCAAGCGCAGCCTGATCTCCCGCAACACCAGATCACCGATCTGGATCTGGCGAGGACTCAGCAACGGATCAGTACCATCGCTCTCACCCACCCCCATCAGCGACTCAATCCGGCGCAGGGTTTCGCCCACGCTCACCGCCGTGAGTTCGTGGATGGCATAGGGGCCCACCCGCACCGCCAGCGCTTCCGGCCGTAGTCGCAGGCCGTGGCAGGTGGCGCAGGGCACCAGCTCGAGAAACTTCTCCAGCTTTTGGCGCACCGATTCGCCGCTGGCGTCGCGCAACTGGCGCTCCAGGATCGGCAAGATGCCTTCAAACGGCCGCTCGTAGCCGGCGCTCTTGCGATAGCGACTGTCGGCCTGAATGGTGATCGGCTCCTGGCTGCCATGCAGCAGCACCTCCTGCTGCTCAGCGCTGAGCTGATTCCAAGGCGTCTTAATCTCAAACTTGTACGCCTCCCCAACCGAATAAAGCAGGGAGAAGTAATAGGAATTGTCCTTATCAGCCCAAGGCGCAATCGCCGCATAAACGGGCAGGGAGGGATCTGGCAACACCCGCTCGGCGGTGAACTTGCGCAGGTGGCCGATGCCGTGGCAGTCGGGGCAGGCGCCGTAGGGGCTGTTGAAGGAGAACAGCCGGGGCGACAGCTCTTCCATCACGGCGCCGTGCACCGGGCAGGCGAAATTTTCCGAATAAAGCCGCTCCCGCTCCACCCCCTCGGGCAGCTCCTCATCCGCCTTGGGCACCACCTCCACCAGCGCCAGACCATCGCCCCTTTTAAGGGCGGTGCGCAGCGAATCGGTGAGCCGCTCCTGCACCCCCTCGCGGGCCACAAGCCGGTCCACCACCACCTCAATGTTGTGGGCGTGGTTTTTATCTAGCTCAATGTTGTCGGCGAGCTCACGCACTTCGCCATTGATGCGCACCCGCGCAAAGCCCTCGGCCACCAGGCCGCCCAGCAGCTTCACGTGGCTGCCCTTCTTGCCCCGCACCACCGGCGCCAGCAATTGGTAGCGGGTGCCCTCGGGCAGGGCCAGGATCTGATCCACCATCTCGTCGATGGTTTGGGGCCGAATCGAGCGATCGCACTGGGGGCAATGGGGTTCGCCAGCCCGGCCGAACAACAGACGCAAGTAATCCTGGATTTCCGTCACCGTGCCAACGGTGGAGCGGGGGTTGTGGCTGGTGGATTTCTGATCGATCGAAATAGCCGGTGAGAGCCCCTCGATCGCATCCACATCAGGCTTATCAACCTGGCCCAGAAACTGGCGCGCATAGGCCGACAGGCTCTCGACGTAGCGGCGCTGACCCTCGGCAAAGATCGTGTCAAAAGCCAGCGAGCTCTTACCGCTGCCACTCACACCGGTAAACACCACCAGGCGATTGCGCGGGATGGTGAGGTCGACGTTTTTGAGATTGTGCTGACGGGCGCCCCGCACCCGAATCACATCCTCAAAAGAGCCGCCGTTGAGCACACGGCTCGGGTCAAGGGCCTTTTCGTGAACGGTCTGGGCGAGGGTTCTGCTAGCGGCTGCACCGTTGGTGGCAGAGCTAGAGGCTGCAGAGCTCTTGGCGCGGGGCATCCAGACGGCTCATGAACTAGCAAGTCTACGGATGCTCCCCCTTGCCATGGGCATGGACCAGTGCTGGAGATGTTTTAGCGACCGTGTTGATCCAGCAGGCTGGCGGCATAGCTGCGGGCCTCGCCGGAATCGCCACCCGCCAGTTCAGCCAGCTCCGCCTGACGGGCCTGGGTGTCCCGCAGCTGGGACACCCGCGTATGGGTGACACCCTCAAACACCTGCTTGGAGACGCGGAAGTGGTGGTCTGCCGCCGCAGCCACCAGGGGTTGGTGGGTGACGCAAAACACCTGGCGCTGCTTAGCCAGGCGGGCCAGCAACTCGGCCATGGCGCCGCTCACCCGACCGCTCACGCCCGTATCGATCTCATCGAAAAGCAGGGTGACGTGCTGGTCTGCCGCGGCCAGACAGGTTTTCAGAGCCAGCAGAAAGCGCGACATCTCACCGCCTGAAGCCACCTCAGCCAGGGGCGCCAGGGGCACACCCGGGTTGGCGGAAAACTGAAACTGCACGGCATCGGCTCCCTCCTCCCCTGCTGGCGCCGGTGCAATCGCCACCGCGAAGCGCACATTGGCCAATCCCATGGGTCGCAAAGCCTGCATCAGTTGCTGCTCCAGGGCAGAGGCGGCCTGGCGGCGGGCAGCGCTGAGCGAGGCATTGGCATGATCGCGAAGCTGGCGGGCACGCTGCTCCGCCAGCTCCAGGGCCTCCAGGGAAGCTTCGCCACCGCCTGGGGCCAGTTGCTGGCGCAGGCGATCGCGTAGGGCGATCAAGCCAGCCAACTCCTGGCCATGGCGACGCTCCAGGGACTTGAGCTGGGCCATGCGCTCCTGCAGCTCCGCCAAGCTTTCTGGGTCACTATCAAGACCAGATCCGTAGCGATCCAGATCTCGGGCCAGATCCTGCAAAGCCGCCAAACCATCGCTGCAGCAACTGCGCAGCTCACTGACACCGCCATCTAAGGCCTCCATCTGCAGCAGCTCCTGTTCGCAAGCTGCCAAGTGATCCAGCACCGATGGCGCCTGCTCTGCACCCTCCAGCAAGCGGCCCAGCAAAACCATCACCCCCTCCTGCAGCCGCACCCCATGGGCGAGGCGGTTCTCCTCGTTTTGGAGCTGCTGACGCTCTTGGGGATCTTGCAGCTGGGCCGCCTCCAGGTCGGCCAGCAATTGCTCCTGGGCAGCGCGCTGCTGCTGTAGCTGATCCCAGTCGCTGCGGGCCTTCTCCAACGCCGCCGCCGCCTGTTTCCAATGGCGCCAGGCCGCCGCCACCGGCTCCAGCAGAGGCGGAAGGCTTTCGCCCCCAAAGCGATCCAGCCAGCGGCGCTGCTGACCGGGCCGCGCCAGCTGCTGGGTTTGGCCCTGAACGGTGAGATCGAGAAGCAGAGGGCGCAGCTCCTGGATCTGGGCCCGGCTCACCACCACGCCATTAAGCCGATTGCGGCTGCTAAAGCGCTCTTCCGTGAGACGCCACTCGCGCGAAAGCAGCAGTTCGCCCTCCTCAACCTCCAGCTCCTGCTGGTGCAACCAGGCCTGCAAAGGGGGCGAAAGGCTGAAGCTGGCCTCGATCGTGCCGCGCTCAGCGCCGCGGCGCAGCAGCCGGGCGCCGGCGCTGCCCTGGGCACCACCTAAAAGGGCATCGAGGGCATCAAGCAGGATCGATTTACCTGCTCCCGTCTCACCGGTCAGCACCGTGAAGCCCTCGCTGAAGCTGAGCTCCAGCCGCTCAATCAGGGCGATGTTGATGAGGCGCAGTCCCGTGAGCACGTCGGTCTCCGCTAACCGGACTGGGGTAACGGCCAGACCGTAGCGGCAGTGGGATTCGTTTAGAAGGGGGGCGGTGCGCCTTAGCGGTGCTTAGCCCGCCCAACTCCCATGGATCCCGACAACAACCAAGCCGAGTTGGGTGACTTTCTGGAGGCCGCTGGCCTGCTGAGCTACGACCCGGCCGCCATCACCCGGATTTACACAGGCCACCCGCAACGGCTATTCCGGCGCCTGTGGCAAACCCTGGTGCCAATTGGGCTCTACCTACTTGGAGTGGGATTTGACTGGCTTACCGGGCGCCTAAAGGCTTCGGAGGTAGCCAGGTCCCGAGCCAAGGAGGCAGCGGATCTAGTGGCTTCGCTCGGCCCCGCTTTCATCAAGGCCGGCCAGGCCCTCTCCACCCGGCCCGACATCGTGCCGCCGCTGCTGCTGGAGGAACTTGCCCAGCTGCAAGACCAGCTGCCGGGTTTCGACTCCGCCCTGGCGATGGCCTGCATCGAAGAGGACCTGGGCGCTGCAGTACTAGATATCTACGAGCAACTGGACACCGAGCCGATCTCGGCCGCTTCGCTAGGCCAGGTGCATAAGGGCGTGCTCAAGGGGGGTCAGACGGTGGCCGTAAAGGTGCAGCGCCCGGGCCTGCGGGAGCAGATCACGCTCGACCTCTACATCGTGCGCAACATCGCTTCCTGGCTTAACCAAAACGTCGGCCTAATCCGCTCCGACCTGGTGGCCCTGATCGATGAACTGGGCAAGCGGGTGTTTGAGGAGATGGACTACTTCAACGAAGCCGCCAACGCCGAGCGCTTCGCCGAATTACACGCCCACAATCCCCGGATCACCGTTCCACGCATCTACCACCAGGCCACCAGCCGCCGGGTGCTCACCATGGAATGGATGGAGGGGGTGAAACTCACCAATCTCGAAGCGGTGCGCGGTATCGGCGTAGACCCCGACGACATGGTGAACGTCGGTGTTAACTGCAGCCTGCAGCAATTACTGGAGCACGGCTTTTTCCACGCCGACCCCCACCCCGGCAACCTCTTGGCTATGGCAGATGGCCGGCTCGCCTACCTCGACTTCGGCATGATGAGCGAGGTGAGCCGCGAGTCACGCACCGGCCTGATTCAGGCGGTTGTACACCTGGTAAATCGCAGTTTCGGCAAGCTGAGTAAGGATTTCGTCAGCCTGGGCTTCCTGGCCGAAGACGTAAATCTCGAGCCGATAGTGCCGGCTTTTGAAAAGGTGTTCGGGCAAGCGATCGAACAGGGAGTCAGCCGCATGGATTTCAAGGCAGTCACAGATGACCTTTCCGGCGTGATGTATCGCTTCCCCTTCCAGGTGCCGCCCTACTACGCCCTAATCATCCGCTCCCTGGTGACCCTGGAGGGCATCGCCCTCAGCGTTGATCCCGAGTTCAAGATCCTTGGCGCCGCCTACCCCTACTTCGCCAGGCGGCTGATGGAAGACCCCGATCCCACCCTGCGCCAGAGCCTTAAGGAAATGCTCTTCGACGGCGACATCTTCCGCTGGCAACGGCTCGACAACCTGATCGCTAGCGCCTCCCAAGGAGCCCAGCTCGATCTCGAAGGCCTGCTCGATCAGGTGCTGAGCTTTCTTTTCTCAGTCAACGGCGGGCTGCTGCGCCAACAGCTGGTAGACGCCATGGTGGGCCGCATGGATGCCATGGCCTGGCAAACCACCCTGCGTATCGGCAAACGCCTACCTGAGCGGTTCCAACCTCCAGGTCTGCGCCGTCACCGTTTGAGCGAGGCGGGTGAACCCCTCCTCGACCTCGAGCCGGTACGGCAGTTGATGGGCATACTCAAAGCCCTGCCCGGCTTCGAGCCCCAGATGCTGCTGCGCCGCCTGCCACGCCTTGTGGGGGAGCCGGAATTACGACAGATGGGAGTTCAATTAGCCAAGGGGCTGGCCGAGCGCAGCATGGTGCGCCTGGTGCGAGATGTGCTCGTCGCCGCCTGAATTTCAAAGCAATCGCCTTAGGCTTAGAGCCATGCAAAAAGCGTCGATAGGCCGTCACCGTCAGGCCCTTGTTGGCATCGCCCTGGGCCTAAGCCTTGTCATTCCCTTGCCTGCGGTCAGCCTGCCGCCAGCTGTTGCTGCGGAAAATCTGGTGTTTGTTAGCGGTGCCTTTCGCCGCTCCATCGCCGTTGCCGACCTGGAGCATCTGGCCAAGACCGGCCAGGCCCGGGGCCTGCTAGCCGATGTATTGAGCTTCAGCCGCCAAAATCCCCAGGAGATCGCCAAGCTGCTGAATCAATCGGTGAGCCTGCCGGTAACCCTGGTGAGCAGGCTGATCAACACCCGAATCGGCGAGGCAATCCTGCAGCGTCTAGCTGTAATCGTGTTTCCGCTCAAGGCATCCCAGGCCGGGATTCCAGCCATGCGGTCCGCCATGGTTCTGGGGGTCGTTGAAGGCAACGGTTCGATATCTGCCCTTTCTTTCTTGCGCGCTTACCCCGTCCAGGAGATGGAAGTGAGCATCCCAGCCTTGATGAACCTGCTCAGCAAAGCCAGCTCGATCACCGAGCTGGTGCGCTTCTTCTCCGAATCACCGCTTGATGGGTTGCGCGGCGACGCCCCTGCTGCTGCGCCGTAGATTCACTGAAGCCACTGTCTAGATCGTGTCCTTGCTCCGTTCTCTGCAGCGTTTGAGCAAGGGCCCATTTGCTGCCCGTCCCACCATGCAGGACTGGCCTGGGCTGATCGAGGCCTATCGGCGCTGGCTGCCTGTTTCAGAGCGCACACCCGTAATCACCCTGCGGGAGGGTTCCACACCCCTGATCCCAGCCCCGGTGATTGCCGAGAGGATCGGCCGCGGCGTCAAGGTCTACCTGAAATACGACGGCCTCAACCCCACCGGATCCTTTAAAGACCGGGGCATGACCATGGCGATTTCCAAAGCCAAGGAAGCCGGTTCTGAAGCAGTGATCTGCGCCAGCACCGGCAACACCTCTGCTGCTGCGGCCGCCTACGCCCGCCGCGGCGGCATGCGGGCCTTTGTACTGATCCCAGATGGCTATGTAGCCCAGGGGAAACTGGCCCAAGCCCTGCTCTACGGCGCCGAGGTAATCGCCATCCAGGGCAACTTCGACCGGGCCCTAGCGATAGTGCAGGAAGTTGCCAACAAATATCCGGTCACCCTGGTGAATTCGGTGAACCCCTACCGATTGCAGGGGCAAAAAACCGCCGCCTTCGAGGTGGTGGATTCCCTTGGTGAAGCGCCGGACTGGCTATGCATCCCAGTTGGCAACGCCGGCAACATCAGCGCCTACTGGATGGGATTCAACGAGTACTTAAAAGAGGGCCATTGCCGCAAGCTGCCCCGAATGATGGGCTTTCAAGCTGCTGGTTCTGCTCCTTTGGTGCTGGGCCACACGGTTGAGCAGCCAGACACCATCGCCACGGCGATCCGTATCGGCAACCCGGTGAATCGCGAAAAGGCCCTGAACGTGCGCAGCGAAAGCGGAGGCAGCTTCATGGCCGTCACCGACGCTGAAATCATCGACGCCTACAAGCTGCTGGGCAGCGGCGAGGGCGTGTTCTGCGAGCCAGCTAGTGCTGCCTCGGTTGCAGGCCTGCTCAAGCACCACCAAGAGGTGCCCCAGGGAGCCACGGTGGTTTGTGTGCTCACCGGCAATGGCCTCAAAGATCCAACCACCGCCATCGAAAACAATGACGCCCGCTTCTATACCGGACTGGAGGCGGACACCGCCAAGGTGGCCGAAGTGATGGGTTTTTAAACAAGCCCAGGCTTAGCCCAAGCCCGGGCATAGCCAAAAGCTTCAACCAATCAGCAAAGCGTCTGCTGAACAGCTGGGGAAAAGGGGATAAAAATCGCGGAGAAGCTCTCGCCTTAGCCAAGCTCCTCGGCTTCAAAGTTTTCCCCAGCCACTGGAAACGGCGGAAAAGCTGATTTTTACCCCAGATGTCCCAGGCCAAACCCCAGCCCTGATCCAGATCAAACCCAGATGCAGCAAAGAGGTTTTCGGTTTTCCCCGGTTTCCTCACCCCCTACTACAACGGTTTTAATTTCTTTCTTGAACTTGATCAATCAAACCTTTAGAAGAGCGCCGCAAGACGGATCACCGGCGTTGCGGAATCAGCCGCCCTGTGGAAGCGTGGGGTCGCCCTTGATCAAGCCGTCAGGCTCCCCAGCACAAACGCCATGAAGCTGGTCTGCTCCCAGTCTGAACTCAGCTCCAGCCTGCAGCTGGTGAGCCGGGCCGTGGCCAGTCGCCCCACCCATCCGGTGCTGGCCAACGTGTTGCTCACCGCTGATGCGGGCACGGGTCGACTCAGCCTCACCGGTTTTGACCTCAGCCTGGGCATTCAGACCAGCATCAGCGCCAGCGTTGAGACCAGCGGCGCCATCACCCTGCCAGCCCGGTTGTTTGGTGAAATTGTTTCGCGCCTCTCGAGTGATAGCCCGATCACACTCAATTGCACTGAGGGTTCCGAGCAGGTGGAGCTCACCAGCCTTTCGGGCAGCTACCAGATGCGGGGTATGCCTGCCGATGATTTTCCCGATCTGCCCCTAGTGCAGAGCGGTACGCCGATCCGTTTGGAAGCGGAAGCCCTTGTTAAGGGTTTGCGCGCCACCCTTTTTGCCAGCAGTGGCGACGAAGCCAAGCAACTGCTCACTGGTGTGCACCTGGGCCTTGATCCGGCCGGACTGGAATGTGCGGCAACCGATGGCCATCGCCTGGCCGTGCTCCGGCTAGCCCATGCAACAGCCTCTGGCCAAAACGAAGCTGAGGAACCTTTTGCCGTCACCGTGCCAGCTCGCTCCTTGCGGGAGCTGGAGCGTCTGCTCTCAGGACGTCAATCTGAAGAGCCCTTGAGCCTGTTTTGCGATCGCGGCCAGGTGGTCTTCCTGTGGGCCGACCAGGTGCTCACCAGCCGCAGCCTGGATGGCACCTACCCAAACTACCGCCAGCTGATTCCAGAGAGCTTCACTCGCACGATCAACCTCGAGCGCCGAGCTTTGGTTTCAGCTCTTGAGCGGGTAGCGGTGCTTGCTGATCAGCACAACAATGTCGTCAAGCTCAGCGCCGAGCCTGCCACCGGTCAAATATTGATTCAGGCCGATGCCCAGGACGTGGGCAGTGGTTCTGAAGGACTCGCAGCCACAATCGAGGGTGAAGCGATTCAGATTGCCTTCAACGTGCGTTACCTGCTCGATGGCCTCAAGGCCATGGCCTGTGATCGGGTGCTGCTGCAGTGCAACGCCCCCACCACGCCGGCGATTTTGACTCCTGCGGAAGGGGATCAATTCACCTACCTGGTGATGCCCGTTCAGATCCGCAGCTGACGGTGGCTCCCCTTCCGGAGCAGGTGCTGCTGAGTGAGTTGCTGCGCCGTCATGTCCGCTGCGATCAGGGGCTCGATCACGGTGCGGGCATGCAGGTTTGGATGCATCCCCCTGTTCATCGGGTGCTGGGTTGGGTTTCAAAGCCGTCAGCTTTTGGCAATCGCCGGGAGGTGTGGCGTCTCAACCAGTTGCGGGGCATTGCCGAGCTGGAAGTACTTGTGCAGGGCGAACCAGCTGAAGCGGAGCTTGGTGTGTTGGAGAAGCTGCCGACCTTGATCGATGCGGCTGTGCTGGATCGCCGCCAGCAACCGATCGGTACCTTGGCCGATGCCGCCATCGAGTTGCGTAGCGGCCGTATTCGCCACTACCTGGTGAGTCGCAGTGATCCACGCCTGCCGGGCAGTAGCCGTTGGCGATTGAGCTTGGATCGCCTGCTGGATCAGCAGCCCGGCCAGGTGCTCACCGCCCTAGAGAGCATCGACGACTTGCCCCTAGCCCGGGCAAGTGTGCGGCAAGAGTTTTTGCGTCGTTCAAGGCGGTGGCGCGATCAGGTGCAGGAGGCGGGCAACCGATTTGAGGAGAGGCTGGAGGGTTGGCTTGAGGAGCCGCCCTGGCAGGAGCCAGAGGAGTTAGATCAGCCCTACGAAACCGATGCCCCCCCTCGCCGCCGCCGTTCTGGTCCTCCTGCTGAAGAGGAAGATCCCTGGATTTGAACCACGCCTAGATCAGTTCCGGTTGCTTTGAGGCCCGCTCGGCGAGACTGCAGAGATCTTGCCCAGCTGCGCGTGGTTGCCGCCTCTTTCGAAGCACCGGCCTATTCGGTGCCCGATGCCCTCAAGAAGGAGAACCTCAGCCAGGCCGACTACGACGAGATCTGCCGCCGCCTCTGCCGCGCTCCCAATCGCGCCGAGCTGGGCATGTTTGGGGTGATGTGGTCTGAGCACTGCTGCTACCGCAACTCGCGGCCGCTGCTGCAGGGCTTCCCCACCACCGGCCCGCGCATCCTGGTGGGCCCGGGCGAGAACGCCGGCGTGGTGGATCTTGGCGAGGGCCAGCGCCTGGCCTTCAAAATCGAGAGCCACAACCACCCTTCGGCGGTGGAGCCGTTCCAGGGGGCGGCCACGGGGGTGGGCGGCATCCTGCGCGACATTTTCACCATGGGCGCGCGCCCCATCGCCCTGCTCAATGCCCTGCGCTTCGGGCCCTTGGAGGATGAGCGCAACGTGGGCCTGATGGAGGGCGTGGTGGCCGGCATCGCCCACTACGGCAACTGCGTGGGCGTGCCAACCGTGGGTGGTGAGGTGGCGTTTGACCCCAGCTACTCCGGCAACCCCCTGGTGAATGCCATGGCCCTGGGGTTGATGGAAACCGAGGAGATCGTCTGCTCCGGCGCCGAGGGGGTGGGCTACCCGGTGATCTACGTGGGCAGCACGACCGGCCGCGATGGTATGGGCGGTGCCAGCTTTGCCTCCGCCGAGCTCACCGAGGCTTCTCTCGACGATCGCCCCGCCGTGCAGGTGGGAGATCCCTTCCTCGAAAAAGGCCTGATCGAGGCTTGCCTGGAGGCTTTCCAGAGCGGTGATGTGGTGGCCGCCCAAGACATGGGCGCTGCCGGCCTCACCTGCAGTTGCTCGGAGATGGCCGCTAAGGGCGGCCTGGGCATCGAGCTCGACCTCGACAAGGTGCCAGCACGCGAGGCCGGCATGACCGCTTATGAGTTTTTGCTGAGCGAATCCCAGGAGCGGATGCTGTTTGTGGTCAAGCCCGGCCGGGAAGAGGCGCTGATGGCGCGCTTCAGCCGCTGGGGCCTGCAGGCAGCCGTGGTGGGCCGGGTGTTGGAGGACAACATCGTGCGGGTGCTGCAGCACGGCCAGGTGGCGGCCGAGGTGCCCGCCAGCGCCCTGGCCGACGACACCCCCATTAATCACCACGACCTGATTAGCGAACCCCCGGCCGAGATCCAGGCCCACTGGCGCTGGAGCGAGGCCCAGCTGCCTGCCGATCTGCCCTTCAGCTGGAATGACGCTTTGCTGGCGCTCCTGGATGATCCCACCATCGCCTCCAAGCGCTGGGTGTACCGCCAGTACGACCACCAGGTGCAGGCCAACACCGTGGTGCCCCCTGGCGGCGCTGATGCGGCCGTGGTGCGGCTGAGGCCCCAGCAGGGCGAGGGCGCCATGGCGGCCGCTAGCCGTGGCGTGGCCGCGGTGGTGGATTGCCCCAACCGCTGGGTGGCCCTCGACCCCGAGCGCGGCGCCATGGCGGCGGTGGCTGAGGCGGCCCGCAACCTCAGCTGCGTCGGCGCTGAGCCCCTGGCGATCACCGACAACCTCAACTTCCCCTCGCCGGAAACCCCCACCGGCTACTGGCAGCTGGCGCTGGCCTGCCGAGGCCTCTCGGCCGCCTGCAGCGCCTTGGATACCCCTGTCACTGGCGGCAACGTCTCTCTCTACAACGAGACCCGCCTGCCCGATGGCCGCATGCAGCCGATTCACCCCACCCCGGTGGTGGGCATGGTGGGCCTGGTGCACGATCTGGCCCAGGTGCGCGGTCAGGCCTGGTGCGCGGCCGGCGATGCCATCTGGCTGCTGGGGGTGCCGCTGGAAACGGGCGAAGCTCCAGCCGATCCCCGCCTGAGCCTGGCCGGCAGCAGCTATCTGGAGCGGCTGCATGGAGCCGTCACGGGGCGCCCACCCGAGATTGATTTGGTGCTGGAGCGCTCGGTGCAGGCCTTCCTGCGCCAGGCCATTGCCCATGGCCTGGTGGCCTCCGCCCACGACCTCAGCGATGGCGGCCTGGCGGTGGCTGCCGCCGAGGGCTGCATCGCCACCATGGCTTTAATACCTCTGGGTGCTGAGTTGGAGATCCCGGCCAGTAGCGCCAGGCTGGATCGGTTGCTGTTTGCCGAGGGTGGTGCCCGCATCCTGGTGAGCGTGCCCGCCGACCAGGATGCTGCCTGGCAGCAGACTCTGGCGGCGGAAGCGGTGCCAGCTGAGCGGCTTGGTGTGGTTACGGCCGCTGCCAGCCTGGTAATTCGCCAAGCAGGCCAGCCTTTGCTTGAGCAGAGCCTGGCGGCAATGGAGGCCTGCTACGAGCAGGCCATCCCGCGGCGAATGGGCGAGGGCGCTCGTGCAGAATGAAATTTCACCGTGATTGTTGATGGGCCTGTGCTGGTGATGCGTCCGGACAAGCCCGAGGAAGCCTGCGGCGTCTATGCCGTGCTGGCGCCGGGGCAACCGGTGGCCAACCTCACCTACTTCGGCCTATACGCCCTGCAGCATCGCGGCCAGGAATCGGCCGGTATTGCCGTGTTTGATGCAGAGCGCAAGGTGCGCCTGCACAAGGACATGGGCCTGGTGAGCCAGGTATTTGATCAGGCCGTGCTGGAGCGCCTCACTGGCGATCTAGCCATCGGCCACAACCGCTATTCCACCACCGGCAGCAGCAAGGTTTGTAACGCCCAGCCGGTGGTGCTCAACACCCGCATTGGCCCTTTCGCCCTTGCCCACAACGGCAATTTGGTCAATGCAGCCGAGCTTCGACACGACCTGGCGTCCATTGCCAGTGAGCTCACCTCCACCACCGACTCTGAACTGATCGCTTTTGCGATTCAGCAGGCCGTGAACCGGGGCCTGGATTGGGATGGGGCGATTCGGGCCGCGGCCGATTGCTGCCGCGGTGCCTTCAGCCTGGTGATCGGCACGCCTGATGGGCTTTTCGCCCTCCGGGATGGCCATGGCATCAGGCCTTTGGTGTTTGGTCATATCGGTGAAACGGAGCAAGCCCAGTGGGTGGTGAGCAGTGAGTCGTGCGGGCTCGACATCATTGGCGCCGCCTTTGATGGCGATGTGGCGCCCGGCGAAATCATCCATTTCCGTCCAGGCGAAGCCGAACCCAGCCGCAGCCGTTGGTGCGAGCAGCCCACCAAGCTGTGCGTCTTCGAGATGATCTATTTCGCCCGGCCTGATAGCCGCTTTTTCGGCGAATCTCTCTACAGCTACAGGGTGCGAATTGGCGAGGCCCTGGCCCGGGAAACACCGGTTGAAGCCGACATCGTGATCGGCGTTCCCGATTCCGGTATTCCGGCGGCGATTGGCTATTCCCAGCTCAGCGGTATTCCGTTTGCTGACGGCTTGATCAAGAACCGCTATGTGGGCCGCACCTTCATCCAGCCCACCCAGGCGATGCGGGAGGCCGGCATCAGGGTGAAGCTCAACCCCCTGCCAGATGTGCTCGCCGGCAAGCGCGTTGTGGTGATCGACGACTCAATCGTGCGGGGCACCACCAGTCGCAAGTTGGTGCAAGCCCTGCGGGACGCCGGTGCCACCGAGGTGCATATGCGGATTAGTTCGCCGCCAGTAACCCATCCCTGCTTCTACGGCATCGATACCGATACCCAGGACCAGTTGATTGCTGCTCGCCTCACCCTGGAAGAAATTGCCGCCCACCTTGGCGTCGATTCGCTCGCCTACCTG
This sequence comes from Synechococcus sp. CS-1330, assembly GCA_025128025.1. Classification (GTDB taxonomy): domain Bacteria; phylum Cyanobacteriota; class Cyanobacteriia; order PCC-6307; family Cyanobiaceae; genus Cyanobium_A. Next base: position 93,772 of record JAHLYR010000018.1, on the reverse strand, counting down.
AGCAAGCAAGGCATGGTGGATGCGGCCCATGCCAATTCCGCCCACTTCTGCACCGCTTGCTTTGACGGCGCCTATCCGATCGAAATGGCCGAGCAGGTGCGCTCCAGCAAGCTGATGCTTGAGCCGGCTGGCATCGCCGCCAAGGTGCTGCAAGAGCTCTAAGGGCTGCCTGGTGCCCTTGGCAGTTAGTTGATCAGGGGTACCAGTTCTTGAATTTGCTGGCCTAAGGGCAGCTTCAGGCTGATGCCAGTGCCGCTGGTGTCTTCTCTTTCCAGCTCGTTTAAGCCGATGCGGCAGCTCCAGCCCTTATCGGTCAGTAGTCCCAGTACGGCACTGGTTGGGGTTTGCAGGTCGACTAGATAATCGCCCCGCTGTTGCAGCCGCAGGCCGATTTGACCCATGTCGCCCCGTTGACAGGGCCGCAGGCTTGATACCAGCAGCCGCTTCAGTTGACCACTGGCAGTTGCCAGCACCACCGAGCTTTGGTTTGCGTCGTTGGTTTCCGCTTCCTTTGCAGGTAGGCAGGCGGCACCCACCAGCTGCTCACCCGGCAACAGGCGCATCAATAGGGGGCCTTGGGCAGCGCGTCCCATCAGGGGCAGCTGGGTTTCATCGAGGCTTAGCCGCAGCAAGCGGCCGGTGCTGCTCGCCACCACCAGGGTGTCTCCTTCCTGGCCGGCCACCACCCGCCGCAGGGTCACGCCCTCCTTGAGCTTGAGCACGGTGGTGGCCCGGCCAGAAAGTTCCTGAAACTCCTCAATCGGCAGCCGTTTGAAGCGCCCGTCGCTGCTTAGCAGTCCCAGGCTGCCTTGGCTGGGTAGGGGAAGCACCTGTACAACCGCTTCGCCTTCGATGCTGTCGGGCAGGAAGCGCTCCAGCTTCCCCGGTTGTTGACCGGCGAATTCCCAGCGCAGTAAGGCCACCCGGCCACTACCCGTGAAGGCCAGCAGCAGCGGTTGCTCGGCGATCGGCAGGATTAAGCGTGCTGGCGAGGGGTGATCCCCTAGTTCTATGGCCTCATCCAGGTGCAGGCGCCCCAGCATTTGGGAGCTAATGATTTTTACGGCTCCATCGGCCTGGATCAGCAGCCGGCTTTCGGGGGCTAGGGCACCAAAGGCTTGCTGGCGCTGCAGTTCGGCGTTGGGGCGGATGGCTGCGGCTCGCTGGGCCACCAGGGCATCGCCGCCCTCCACCAGCCGGGTGCGCCGGGGCGTGGCAAAGCGCTTGCGCAGGGCTTTGAGTTCGGCCACCAGGGTGTCGAGCATCACGGTGCGGTCGTCCAGCAGGTGGCGCAGTCGCTCCCGCTCCACGGCCAGTTCGGCAGCTTCCTTGCGCAGGCTTTCCTGTTCAAGGCCCGTGAGGCGCCGCAGTGGCATCGACAACACCGCATCGGCCTGACGCTCGCTCAGGTCGAGTTGCACCTGTAGGGCCGCTCGGGCACTGGCGGCATCGGGCGCCGCGGTGATCAGGGCGATCACCTGCTGCAGGGCGTGGAGCGCCTTGAGCAGGCCCTCCAATACCTCCAGGCGGTCTTCGCAGCGCTTGAGGGCGTGGCGGGTGCGGCGGATCAGGGTCAGTTCCCGGTAATCCAGGAATTCCTGCAGCAGGCGCCGCAGGTTCAGCTGCACCGGCTGGCCATTTACCAGGGCCAGCATGATGGCGCCGAAGTTGCTTTGCAGGGCGGTGCGGCGCTGCAGGTCAGCCAGCACGGTTTCGGCGTTGGCGTCGCGGCGGAGTTCAACTACCACCCGCATGCCTTCCCGGTCGCTTTCGTCGCGGATATCGGCAATGCCGCCGATCTTGCCGTCATTTACCTGTTCAGCCAGTTTCTCGATCCAGCCGGCTTTGCTGAGCTGGTAGGGCAGCTCGGTGATCACCACCGCGCCGCGGCGATGGCGTCCTTTCCCTGGCTGTACCTCCTCGATGTGGGCGACGCCCCGCATCGGAATGCTGCCGCGTCCCACGAGGTAGGTATCGCGGACCCCTTGCCCCACCAGCACTTCGCCGCCGGTGGGAAAGTCGGGGCCTGGCACTAGCTCCAGCAGCTTTTCGTCGCTCAGCTCCGGTTTGCGCACCAAGGCGATCAGGGCATCCACCACCTCGCCCAGGTTGTGGGGCGGGATGTTCGTGGCCATGCCCACGGCGATGCCGGTGCAGCCATTTAGCAGCAGGAAGGGCAGTTGGGCTGGCAGCACCGTCGGCTCCTGCTGGGAGCCATCGAAGTTGGCCGCGAAGTCAACGGTGTCGGCGCCGATTTCATCGAGCAGCGCTTCGTTGGCGATCGGAGCCAGGCGGGTTTCGGTGTAGCGCATCGCCGCCGGCGGGTCGTCGTCGACGGAGCCGAAGTTGCCGTGGCCATCCAGCAGGGGATGGCGGCTGGCGAAGGTTTGCACCTGGCGCACCAGGGCGTCGTAGACGGCCTGATCACCATGGGGGTGGTACTTGCCGAGCACGTCGCCGACGACCCGGGCGCATTTCCGGTAGGGACGATCCGGGGTGAGCCCCAGCTCGTGCATCGCAAACAGGATGCGGCGCTGCACTGGCTTGAGGCCGTCGCGTGCGTCTGGCAGGGCCCTACCAACGATCACGCTCATGGCGTATTCGAGGTAGGAGCGCTGCATCTCCAGGTGCAGCGCAATCGGTTCGATGCGGGCGTCGTTGCCCGGTTCGATGGATTCGCCTGATCGCTCCTCGGCCATCCGGTGTTGGGGTCTGGGGCAGCAAGCTGGGGCTCAGCCTACAGATGCTGTCCAGGCCTCCCCGTTTACTCCTCGTCGCTGCTTTCGCCCTCCGGGCTGGCATTGGCAAGGGCCCGATCCACCACGGGTTTGAGTTCGGCCAGCTTTAAGAGTTCGGCTGTGGTGTTGCGCAGCTTCGGTCCCCAGAGCTGCTCCTTCTGGTGGCTATCGAGCACGTAGTTGGGTTCGGTGTCGAGGGCCTTGCCAACCAATTCGACAGCTTCGCTGCGATTTTCCGGACCGTTGGCAAACAGGCTGGCTGCCAGGGCCAGGGTTGGTTCAGCCGCATCTGGCTTGATCTTCAACACCTCGCGCCAGCGGCTGATGGCCGCCTTTGAGTTGCCCTGCTCGAACAACACCAGCCCCTGGTTGTTGAGGGCTTCCCAGAAGCCTTTGCGCAGGGAAGAGGCCCGCTCAAAGGCCGCCAAGGCTTGGCCGCTCTGGCCTAGCAGGATGCGGGCGTTACCCAGGTCGAAATAGGCGCCGGCGTTGCGCTTATCCAGTTTCAGGCCCTGCTCCAGCAGGCCGATGGCCTCGTTGGGTTTGCTGGCTCGTAGGGCTAAGGAACCCTCGGCAAACCAGATCCCAGGGTTGCGTGGATCGAGTTGCTTGGCCTTGGCCAAAGATATGCCGGCCTGTTCCAGCTGGTTGCTGCGCAGCTGGGCCTCGGCCAGCAACACCCAGCCGCGGGGATCTTCTGGCAGCAGCTGCACCGTCAGGGCCGCCAGCCTGGCGGCGTCCCTGGCTTGACCAAGTCGCAGCAGCCGGGCCGCCGCCTGGGCGATGCCCAGACCGGCAGCTTCGAGTTCCTGCCGTTGGGGCACGTACACGTAGGGAACTAACGCCCGGGCGGGCAGCCCCAATGTCAGCAGCAGCCCGAGGGCAACGGGCAGCAGGACAGTTCTGAAATCAGGGCGCGACCAGCGCGGAGCCATTACGGGCAGACGGGTTTGGCCAGCCTAGGCAGTGCCGCTCCGGCTGGCCCGCAGGTTGCGCCGCCACATCCAGGGTTTGAGTCGGCGCAAGGCCGAGGCCCGCAGCTTGGTATCCCAGTCGGCGTCGCTCCAGCCCAGGGCTTCCTCGGCCTGCAGGTTCAGCAGCCAGGGCCGCGGCTGCAGATCCGCATCTTCACTGCTTCGCAGCGGCTGTTGATTCCAGGGACACACGTCCTGGCAGATGTCGCAGCCGGCGACCCAGCTCTCCAATTTACTGCTGATCGCTTGCGGCAATTCGGGATCGCGGTTTTCGATGGTGTGAAAGGCCAGGCAGCGGCGGCTGTCCACCACGAAGGGCTCGCTGATGGCGCCGGTGGGACAGGCAGGCAGGCAGCGGCTGCAGCTGCCGCAAAGGGGTGTGGCAGCTGCATCGGCAGGCAGCTCCAAGGTGGTGAGCAGGTGGCCCAGCAGTAGCCAGGAGCCACGCTCGCGATTGATCAGGTTGCCGTTTTTGCCGATCCAGCCCAAGCCGGCCTGCTCGGCCCAGGCCTTATCCATCAGCGGTGCGCTGTCGACGCAGGCCCGCCAACCCACCCCAGGCACCTGCTGCTCCAACCAGCGACCCAGCTGGCGCAGGCGGCCATCGATCACCCGGTGGTAGTCCCGCCCCCAGCCGTAGCGGGCCACCTTGAGCGCCCCCGGTGCACGATCGGCCTCTACGTAGTAGTTGAGGCCCACCGCCAGCAGGCTGCGCACCCCGGGCAGCAGTTGCTCCACCGCGCGCCGGCGCGGGTCGGCCATCCAGGCCATGTCGGCTTGATAGCCCGCTGCCAGCCAGCGCTCCAGGGCCGCCGTTCGCAGGCCTAGGCGCTCTCCGGCTGGTACGGCGGCGAGGCCCACAGGGTCAAAGCCAAGCTGCTGGGCCTGCTGTTTTAAACGGAGTGCAAGGTCGTGGTGGGCGTGCAGCGTCATCGCCCGTACAGTTGCGCCGTTGTCTAAATCTGCCGCGAGACCATTCTGTGAGCACTGCTTCCTTCGGCCGCCTGGGCCACCTGTTGCGTTGGCTCGGTCTGACGCTGGTTGTGTTGCTGGCCCTGCAGTTGCTGGTGCTTTTGGGCTCTTGGAACTGGGCTGAGGAGGGATATCGCCAGCTGCTGATGGATCGACTGGTCAACCAGTCGCCGATGGCCTTGGTTGGTTTGCTGCTGATGCTATTTGGCAGTCGCCTCGACCATCCCGCCGCTGGCCGCACCCCGCTGCGTTGGCTTGTGGCTGTAGTGAGCATCCTGCTGGCCCTTGCCTTGGTAGTGGCGGTGCCGGTTTCAATCAGTGGCGACCGCAGCCTTTCCGAACAGGCAGACCAGCAGCTGGCTGCGCGCAAGGGTCAGCTGGAAATGGCCCGCGCCCAAATGGATAATCCCCAGGTCATCGACCAATTGATTGCCCAGGCGGCCCAGGCTGGTCAGATCCCCGCTGATGCCACTCCGGAGCAGCAGCAGGCGGCCGCCAAGGCCTTCATGCAGCGCCAGTTGCAGCAGGCTGAAGGTCAGCTGCAGCAGCAGCAGCGGGCTCGCGATCTCACGGTCAACCAGCGTCGCTACGGCGGCACCGGCACGGCAGTGGTGCTTGCCATCGGCTTCGTGGTTTTGGCCTTAGTGGCCCTGCTGTGAGGCCGGCTGGCTAAGTTGAAAGCAGATTGCTGCAGGCCGGATCTCCGGATTGTCACTTGGTTCAATCCAGCCCCAGATCGGATCAGCCCCTAGGGGATCGGCTTCAATCCGATCTCAAGAATGATTTGATCGCTGGTTTGCTGGTGGTTATTCCACTGGCGACCACGATCTGGCTGGGCACCACGGTGAGCCGTTTTGTGCTGGCGTTTCTCACCTCTATCCCTAAGCAGTTCAATCCCTTCAATACCCTCAATCCGGTGTTGCAGGAGCTGATCAACCTGGGTGTTGGTCTACTGGTGCCCCTGCTCGGCATCCTGTTGATCGGCCTGATGGCCCGCAACATTGTTGGTCGCTGGCTGCTTGAGTTTGGCGAAGGAACCCTGCTGCGCATCCCCCTAGCTGGGTCGGTTTACAAAACCCTCAAGCAGCTGCTGGAAACTTTCCTCCAGGGCAACTCCAGCAAGTTTCGTCGGGTCGTGCTGGTGGAGTATCCCCGCGAGGGTCTCTACGCCCTGGGTTTTGTGACTGGAGCTATCGGCTCTGCCCTGCAGGCAGGCTTCACCGAGCCCATGCTGAGTGTGTTCATTCCCACCGCGCCGAATCCCACCACCGGCTGGTACACCGTTGTGCCAGAGGGTTCCGTTAAGGATCTCGAGATCTCGGTGGAGGATGCTTTCCGCACAATCATTTCCGCCGGCATCGTCAACCCCGACGAGCGCTCCACCCCCAATCGCAGCTTCTCCAGCCTGCTGGCCCAGCTGCGCACTCCCCAACTTTCCTGAGGCAGAACCCATCTGATGCAGAGCCGCACCCTCTCCCGTGAACTGGCCCTGCTGATGCTTGGTCAGACCAGTGATCGCGGCTCGTCTGCCCCGGCCCTGCCAACAGGTATGGAGGGCTTGCTGCAGCAGGTGCTCGCCACCCTCAGCCAGGATGTGCGTGAGTCTCTGGATCGCTCCGCCGAGGACCTGCAGGCCGCCCAGCAGCAACTGCTTGATAGCGAGTTGCAGGAGCAGGGTGAGCAGCAGTTGCCCCGGGTGCGCCAGCACCTCAACGCCGGCCTAGTCGCGGCTGAACAGGCCCTTAACCGCCTCTCTGCAAGCCTGGAGTTGCCCCGGCTGCTGATGCTGGCCGACCAAGAAGAGGTGCGCCTCGGCGCAATTGCCCGGGTTGAGGCCGTGCTGCGCGACCGTCAGGCGATCGATGTGCGGCTCGATCGTGTGATGGAGGGGTGGCGTCTTACTCGCCTGCCCCGCATCGATCGGGACATCCTGCGGCTAGCCGCCGTAGACCTCGAGAGCTTCCGCACCCCTCCTGCCGTGGCCTGTAACGAAGCTGTGGAGCTAGCTAATCGCTATAGCGATGAGCAGGGCCGCCGCATGATCAACGGGGTGCTGCGGCGCTTCACGGCTGCTCGTTCCGTGGCGGAGGCCTGAGCAAGCCATGGTCTACGACTGGTTTAATCGCACCGGCCCCTCCCCAGCCGACCCATCAGCAACCCCGCCGCCAGCTTCTGAACAGGCTCCAGAACAGCCGGTTGAGGGTTCGTCCGATCCAAACGCTGAGGCCCTGGAATGGGCCCGCCAGGCCTATGCCCGCCTCAAGGCCCAGCAGGAGGAGCAAAAGCGGCTGCAGCTTGAGGCCGAATCTGCCACTAGGCCCCCTCTCCCGGATTCCGTACAGCCTGTAGAGATCAATACTCAGCAGCCCGAACAGGGCCTTGAGCGGGATTCTCAGCAGGCTGCCCAAGCGGCCACTCCAGTGGCCGCGCCCCTTTCCCTGCTGGAGCAGGCAGCGGCCCAGCGGGCCGAACGCCAACAGGCGATCACGGCGCCAGAGGCTCCTGCTCCTGCAGCGCCAGAAATAGCTGAGCCCAGCCTGGGCGCTTTTGACACCACCTTCACCTGGTCGGCTGAGGTGCTCGCCGCCCAGGGCAAGCGGGTTGATCAGGTCTCGCTTGAGGAGATCGACTGGCTGGCTCGTTTGCGCCAGGGCCTCGAGAAAACCCGCCAGGGCTTGGTCACCCAGCTGCTCGACAACCTCGGTGATGACCCGCTCACGCCTGAGGTGGTTGATGGTCTGGAAACCACCCTGCTGCGGGCAGATGTTGGGGTGGAGGCCACCGAACGGGCCCTGGGCGCCCTGCGCCAGCGGCTCAACCAGGAGGTGGTGGATCCCGCCGAGGGCCTGCGCTTCCTCAAGGAGCAGCTGCGCGCCATCCTCGACCAACCGATCGAGGCTAGTGGCCAGCCCCTGCTAGCCCCCCGCCGCGAGCAGCTCAACGTGTGGCTGTTGGTGGGGGTAAACGGCGTTGGTAAGACGACCACGCTCGGCAAGCTGGCCAACTTGGCGGTGCGCAGCGGCTACAGCTGCCTGATCGCTGCTGCTGACACCTTCCGGGCCGCGGCGGTGCAGCAAGTGCAGGTGTGGGGTGAGCGCAGCAAGGTGCCGGTGATCTCCAATCCCAGCGCCAATGCCGATCCAGCGGCCGTCGTCTATGACGCTATCGGTGCTGCCCAGGCCAAGGGCACTGAGCTGGTGCTGGTGGATACGGCTGGCCGGCTGCAGACCAAGCACAACTTGATGGAGGAGCTCAGCAAGGTGCGCAGGATTGTCGACAAGCTGGCGCCGGAGGCGGTGGTGGAGTCGCTGTTGGTGCTGGATGCCAGCCAGGGTCAGAACGGCCTGCGTCAGGCGATGGCTTTTGCCAAGGCCGCCGGCCTAACTGGCGTGGTGCTCACCAAGCTCGATGGCAGCGCCCGCGGTGGTGTGGCCCTGGCCGTTGCCTCTGAAGCCAGGCTGCCAATCCGTTTCATTGGCGCCGGTGAGGGTATTCGCGACCTGCGGCCCTTTAACAGCTTTGAGTTTGTTGAGGCCTTGCTGGCTCGCTGAGGTCCTGCTTGCCCAGGCAGGTACCGCTATCTTGCGAAACCGCCGCGGCCGCACCGTGCCCAATCGGTGAGCAACAAGCCGCCCCCCCATTCGGTTTCTCCCCAGGGTCCGGCCCTGTTGTCGGCTGCAGCCTCGCTGAGGCAGCTGCTCGACAGCCTCAGCCGGGAGCAGCGGCGCAACCAGGAGCTGCTGGCTTCCTTGGCTTTTGCCCTGCGCAGTTTCACCAATCTGGGCCGCTTTCTTGAGCTGGTGCCGCTGGTGGCGGCCCGGCTGGTGGAAGCCGAGGGGGCTCTGCTGGTGGTGTTCCACGAAGATGGCCGCCTCTGGCGCGAGTATCTACAGGCCACGCCGGCGGAGCCCTGCGCCGAGCTGGTGCGCCAGTTGGCGGCGTTGGCGGATGGGGATTTGGCCGCTCTCAGCGGTGATGCGGCTGTGGCGGCCTTGCTTGATCAGCGGGTGGGCCGGTTGCTTGGCGGAGCCCAGGTGGTGGCCACATCGGTGGTTTCCCGCAGCCTGCAGCGAGGCCGCCTCTATATCTTCAGCAATCGGCAGGGCTTTGCCTGGAGCGAGGTGCATCGCCGCCACCTGCAGCTGGTGGCTGATCTCAGTGCCGTGGCTCTGGAAAACGAGACCCTGCTCCAGACCATGCGGCGCCATGAGCGGCTCGATCGCCAGCTCAGCATCGGTGCTGAAATTCAGGCCCAGCTGCTGCCCGACCACTGCCCGGTGATCGCTGGCGTTGAGCTGGCAGCCCGTTGCCGCCCTGCCTTTCAGGTGGGCGGGGACTATTACGATTTCATCCCCACCCGCCCCCAGCTGCTGGGCCGCCGCCGCGAACAGGCCCGCTGGGCGCTGGTGATGGGCGATGTGATGGGCAAGGGCGTGCCGGCAAGTCTGCTGATGACGATGCTGCGCGGCATGTTGCGGGCCGAGGTGCTGAGCGGCCATTCCCCTGAGCGCATCCTTCACGACCTCAACCAGCTGGCCCAGGAAGATCTGGCCCAGTCGCACCGGTTTGTGACCCTCTTTTATTCCGATTACGACCCCCGCACCCACCTGCTGCGCTACGCCAATGCGGCCCACAATCCGCCCTTGATCTGGCGGCGCCAGCGCAACCAGGTGGAGCGCCTTGATGCCCCAGGTCTGCTGATTGGTTTGCAGAGCGAAGCCGATTACGGCCTTGAGCAGATCGTGCTGGATCCAGGCGATGTGCTGCTCTATTACACAGACGGGGTGACCGAGGCCACCGGCTTTAGCGGCGAGCGCTTCGACGAGGAGCGGTTGGTGCGCCAGTTGCAGGCGGCCTGCCGCTCCGGCATCGGCGCTCAGGGGATTCTCGACAAGCTGTTTGCCCGGCTGGATCGCTTCGTGGGGGCAGACCGGCAGCTCGACGATGACGCTTCGATGGTGGTGCTCAAGGTGAAGGAGGAGCTGATGCTGCCCTCCCTGCCAAGCTGATTCCCTGCCTAGCGCCGCCCGCCGAGCCCCGAATGGCTGTTGATTCCACCGCGTCTACCTGGAGCCAGCGCTTCGAGCAGGGCCTGCATCCGGCTATCGAGCGCTTCAACGCTTCGATCGGTTTTGACATCACCCTGCTGCAGCAAGACCTGGACGGCTCCATCGCCCATGCCCGCATGTTGGGCAGTTGCGCTGTGATCAGCGAGAGCGAGGCGGCCCAGTTGATCGAGGGCCTGGAGAATGTCAGAGCCGAGGCAGCCAGGGGCGAGTTCAACCCCGGCCTGGAGGCTGAAGATGTGCACTTCGCCGTTGAGCGGCGTCTGATTGAGTTGCTCGGCCCCCTGGGCAAGAAACTGCATACCGGCCGCAGTCGCAACGACCAGGTGGGCACCGACCTGCGTCTGTGGCTACGCGGCCAAATTGATGCCATTGACGCAGGCTTGCTGCGCTTCGAGCGGGCCCTGCTGGCTCAGGCTGAGCTGCACAGCACGGTCTTAATCCCCGGCTACACCCACCTGCAGCGGGCCCAGCCGGTGTGTCTGGCCCACCACCTACTGGCTTACATCGAGATGGCCGAGCGGGATCGGGCCCGTTTGGCCGATGTGCGCGGCCGGGTGAATATCTGTCCCCTGGGGGCCGCGGCCCTGGCGGGCACGCCGGTGCCCATCGATCGGCGCCAGACCGCCGCCGAGCTGGGCTTTGACACCATCTACGCCAACAGCCTCGATGCGGTCAGTGACCGGGACTTTGCGGTCGAGTTCATGGCTGCCGCCAGCTTGGTGCTGGTGCACCTAAGCCGGCTCAGCGAGGAGGTGATCCTCTGGGCCAGCGAAGAGTTTGGCTTTATCGGCCTCACCGATCGCTGTGCGACGGGCAGCAGCCTGATGCCCCAGAAAAAGAACCCGGATGTGCCCGAGCTGGTGCGGGGCAAGAGCGGCCGGGTGTTTGGCCACCTGATGGGCTTGCTAACCATGATCAAGGGCCTGCCCCTCGCTTACAACAAGGACTTTCAGGAAGACAAGGAGGCCCTGTTTGACGGGGTGCGCACCTGCCTTGATTGCCTCGAGGCCATGGCGATCCTGTTTGAAGAGGGGCTCGAGTTTCGGCCCCAGCGCCTGGAGGCGGCAGTGGCTGCTGATTTCTCCAACGCCACCGATGTGGCCGACTACCTGGTGGCTAAGGGGGTGCCCTTCCGCGAGGCCTACCAGTTGGTGGGCGGCTTAGTGAAGGGCTGCCTAGCAGAGGGAATCCTGCTGCGCGATCTGCCCCTGGGGCGCTGGCAGCAGCTGCACCCTGCCTTTGAAGCTGACATTTATGAGGCCATCACTCCCCAGCAGGTGGTGGCGGCCAGGCGCAGCGAGGGGGGCACGGGCTTTGATCAGGTTGAGCAGCAGTTGCAGCGAATTCGGACGCGACTTGCCTGCTGAGAGCAGCCAGCTTTCGTTAGTCGTCTTAGGGTGGATCGGTTAGTGGCCCACTGGCCCACATGCATCGGTCCCGCGGCCGATCTTCAGTTCGTGAGTATTTTTGTCGGCAACCTTCCCTTCCGCGCTGAGCAGGAAGACGTGGCGGAATTGTTTGCACCCTTCGGTGAGGTGTCTAGCTGTTCCCTACCCCTCGAACGGGATACCGGGCGCAAGCGCGGTTTCGCCTTTGTTGAGATGGGCGATGAAGCAGCAGAGGCAAAGGCCGTTGAGGCATTGCAGGGTGCTGAGCTGATGGGTCGCCCCCTGCGCATCAACAAAGCCGAGCCCCGCACCGGTGGCGGTGGCGGAGCTGGTGGTGGTGGTCCCCGCCGTGGTTATGGCGCGGGCGGTGGTGGTTACGGAGGAGGAGGTGGTGGAGGTGGCTATGCAGGTGGCGGCGGCGCCGGTGGCTACAACCGCGGCAGTGGTGGCGGAGCAGGCGGTGGTGGTGGTTACGCAGGTGGCGGCGATCGGGGATCCGGTGCTCGCGGCTGGGAAGATCGCAGCTATGGCGCCGGCAATCCTGCTGGTGGCGACAGCTTCGACGCTGGGCGCACCCGCCGCCGCCGCAGTGGCGGTGGCGATAGCGGTGGCGGCGACTTCTACGGTGGCGCCGAGGGCTAGTAGCCCTGCTCCACTAGGGCCTGGGCCGCGGCTGCCAGCACGCCAGCATCCGCGTCCCTTGCCCCCGCTTTTTCGGTGAGTCGCTGGCGCCAGCGTTTGGCGCCGCTTACCCCCTCCACCACATGCACTAGGTGGCGGGCGATTGGCCACAGCCGCCCGCCCCGACTGCGCCATTGCTCGGCGTAGGCAACCAAACCCCCCACCACGCTGGCGGCTGTGGCCAGCGGCTGGCTGTCGTCGGCGTAGATCTGCTGGTCCACCTGCCTCCATTGGAGGGGATGGGCATAAGCAGCCCGACCCACCATGGCCCCGTCCACCAATTCGAGCTGCTGCACGCAGGCGTCCAGGCTTTCCAGACCGCCGTTTAATTCGATGCTCAGATGCGGTCGATCGCGCTTGAGGGCGTGCACCACGTCGTAGCGCAAGGGCGGGATCGTGCGGTTCTGTTTGGGATCGAGCCCCTCCAGCCAGGCTTTGCGCGCGTGTACTGCAAAGCGCTGGGCCCCCGCTGCCGCCACCGCATCCACGAAGGCCAGCAACTCGGCGTAGGAGTCGCGCTCATCTATGCCGATGCGGTGTTTCACCGTTACCGGCAGGGGGCAGGCGGCGGCCATTGCGGCAACGCAGCGGGCCACCTGGTGGGGATCGGCCATCAGACAGGCTCCAAAGCGGCCTTTTTGCACCTTCTCGCTGGGGCACCCCACATTCAGGTTGATTTCGTCGTACCCCCATTCAGCCGCCAGGGCGGCGGCCTCAGCCAGCAAGGTGGGATCGTCGCCGCCCACTTGCAGAGCTAGTGGTTTTTCGATCGGATCGAAGCCCAATAGCCGCTCCAGCCGTCCCCCCGGTGCGCTGGCATCAGGTGCTCGCCTGGCGTGGTGCAGAGCCTGGGCAACCACCATTTCGGTGTAAAGCAGGCTGCGCCGGCTGATCTGCCGCATCAGCACCCGGAAGTGCCGATCGGTGTAGTCCATCATCGGGGCCACACTGAAGCGATAACTGGCTGGATCGATCTGGCCCATCTCCCCATGCTGCCAATTCATGCTGCCGTTGTCGTGGCCGGTGGCGGTGCCGCCGGCTTTATGGCCGCCATCTGTGCTGCTGAGGCCGGCCTTGGCGATATCGCCCTGCTGGAAGCCACCACCGAGCCGTTGCACAAGGTGTTGATCAGTGGCGGTGGGCGCTGCAATGTCACCCATGCCTGCTGGGATCCTCGGGCGTTGGTGGGGCACTATCCCCGGGGCGGCCAAGCCCTGCGGGGTCCCTTTTCGCGCTTTGCTCCCGGCGATACCGTCGCCTGGTTTGCTGACCATGGCCTCGAGCTGGTGGAGGAGCCGGACGGCCGCCTGTTTCCCCGTTCAAACCGTTCCGAATCGGTGGCAGCCACCCTGCGCCGAGCGGCCCTCCAGGCCGGGGTGCAGCTGCACACGGGGGTGAGCTTGCAGCGGGCCGCGGCAGCTGCTGCCGGTGGTTTTGACCTGCTGGTACGGGGCGGCGGGGCGATCAGAGCTGATCGGTTGGTGCTTGCCACCGGCAGCCATCCCAGCGGCCGTCAGCTGGCGGCCGCTCTAGGTCATGGTCTGGTGGCGCCTGTGCCGTCCCTATTCACGTTGGCTTTGGCCGGCGATCCCCTGCTGGAGCTGGCCGGAGTGGTGATGGATCCGGTGGAGCTGGCTTTGCACCTACCCCAGGAGCCCCAGGCCGCTCGGGCTGGCCAGCCTTTTCGCCAGCGGGGCCCGGTGCTGATCACCCATTGGGGTCTGTCCGGTCCAGCCACCCTGAGGCTCACGGCTTTTGCTGCCCGCGCCCTCAAGGCCAGCGGCTATCGGGGCGAGCTGCGCCTTGATTGGAGTGGCGGCCTGTCCCAGCAGGATCTTGAGGGCTTGTTTGCCCAGGCCAAGCGAGACCAGGCCAAGCGGCAACTAGCCAACTGGCGCCCCTGGCCCGCCCTCAGCCGGCGCCTGTGGCTGGCCCTGTTGCAGCGTCACGGGGTAGACCCTCAGCAGCGCTGGGCTGACCTTGCTAAGCGGCACCAGCAGCTGTTGGTATCGGCTTTGCGTGATACTCGGCTGGTCATTACCGGGCGGGGCCCCTTCGGCGAAGAATTCGTGACGGCAGGGGGCATTCCTCTAGGTGAGGTGAACCTCGCCACAATGGAGAGCCGCCAGCAGCCTGGTCTTTATTTGGTGGGTGAACTCTTGGATGTGGACGGGGTGACGGGGGGGTTCAACTTCCAGCACTGTTGGAGCAGCGGCTGGCTGGCTGGCCAGGCTCTGGCTACTTAAAAGCACCCCAAAAAACTATTTAATATTTTCAAAAACAGCAAACATAGGCATATACATTGCAAGAAGGATTGACCCCACTATTCCCCCCACTAATACGATCATGGCTGGTTCCAGCATGGAGGTAAGTGCCTTGACGATCGCTTCAACCTCATCCTCGTAGAAATCGGCAACTTTGGACATCATGGCGTCCATTTCACCAGTTTCCTCGCCGATTGATATCATGCTTATTGACATATCAGGAAAGACATTCTTTTGGCCAAGCGCTATGCTTAGGGGGATGCCTTGGAGGACGTCTTCGCGGCTGTTGCTTATGGCGTCTGAAATGATGGAGTTGTTGGTAATCTCTCGCACAATGTCCAGCGACATCAGGATTGGTACCCCAGCTCTTGTTAGCGAGCTGAATGTTCGACAAAACTGGGCTATAGCCGTTTTCTGAATCAATTCACCAAATAGGGGAAGTTTTAGGATTAGGCCATCCACTCGACGACGACCGATTGGAGTTGCATAGAGCTTGCCAAATAAATATGCAAAAATAATTAATCCTAGAAGCAGAAAAAGCGAAAAACTTGAACGAAGCAGACTGCTTAGATCCACCATCATTTGGGTAAACCAGGGTAGTTCGGCCCCCAAGCTGTCAAATATTTCAGCAAAGGTTGGAATGAGAAAAATGGTCATTCCCAGAAAAACAGTAACAGCGATGACAAGCACTGCCACTGGATAGCCCAGAGCGCCTTTGATTTGGTTTTGCAACTTGGCATTGTCTTCTAGTAGTTTGGCTAGTCGCCTAAGGGATTCATCGAGTACGCCGCCGGCCTCGCCGGCTTCCACCATGGCGATACTCAGCTTGTCAAATACCTTGGGCCAGCGGCGCAGTGCTTCACCCAAGGAAATTCCTTGGTTTACTTCTAGGCTTACCGATTCCAGAGCACGTTTGAATAGGGGCATTTTTTGCTGAGATGCCATCAAGTCGATGCTGCGGACAATAGGTACGCCGGCATTGATTAGAGCTGCCATTTTGCTGGCAAATATAGCTTTCTCCTTAATGCCCGGTTTGGCTTCCAGCAGTTCGTTCAGCCTGGAGAGCTTCAGCTTGTCGTGCAGTTGGGTCGCCGCACTTGAGCTAGTTGCTGTTGCTTTTTGCTTGACTTTGATTTCAGTGGCTCTGATTCCCCGCAGACGTAGACTGCGTCTAGCCTGGATCAGATCGGCTGCCTCAATGTCGATCAGCGCTGAAGCACCCTGACGATTGATATAAGTTGCTACGAAATTTGCCATGGCTCAGGGGGTGGCCGGAACTCAGCTCAGTTGCGATACAAGGCGTTTTAGTTCCTCTGGCCGGGATGTTTTCAGTAGGGCCTCGTCCATACTCACCTGATTGCTGAGTACCAGATCGCCTAGCGCCTTCTCCAGGGTTTGCATGGAGAGTTGGCCACCGGTCTGGATCTGGGAGTAAAGCTGAGCTGTTTTTCCTTCCCGAATTAAATTGGCGGTAGCCGGCGTGTTGATCATGATTTCCTGAGCCATCACTCTGCCAAATTGTCCCGGACTTGGATTGCGGCGTTTGCATAGGGTCTGGGCGAAAACTGCTACAAGACTGCTGCTTAGCTGCACACGAATTTGTGTCTGCTGGCTTGGGGGGAAGACATCGACCATGCGGTCCACCGTCTGAGCTGCGGAACTGGTGTGTAGGGTGCCGAACACTAGATGACCAGTTTCCGCCGCAGTAATCGCCAACTGGATGGTTTCAAGATCGCGCAACTCTCCTACAAGAATCACATCTGGATCTTCGCGTAATGCAGCTCTTAGGGCGTTGGCAAAGCTGCGGGTATCATCATTGAGCTGTCGCTGATGAATTATGCTTTTGAGTGATTTGTAGGCGAACTCGATTGGGTCTTCGATCGTAAGGATATGTTCATTTCGGGTTTGGTTGATGTGCTCCAGTATGGCAGCAAGGGTCGTTGTTTTGCCTGAGCCGGTGGGGCCGGTGACCAGGACTAGGCCCTTCGGCATGTGGCTTATCTCCTCCACTATTGGAGGTAGTCCGAGTTCTTGTAGGGTGGGTATATTATTTCCTAGGGCTCTAAGGCAGGCTGCATAAGTGCCACGCTGGCGATAAACGTTTACTCTGAACCGAGCGATTCCTTTAAGCCCGTAGGCGCAGTCAAGCTCCCATGTTTGTTCAAGTTGTTTGCGCTGTGAATTGTTTAGCATCGAGAATATCAGCTTGTTGCAAGCTTCTTCCGTAAGGGCTTCGTCCTGAAGCGGTCTTAGTTGGCCGTTGAAGCGTCCGAAGGGCGGCAGCCCGGCGCTGATGTGAAGATCGCTGCCGCCATCTGTAACCAGCTGGGTCATCAGGTCTTCGATAAGTACGGCCATGGGATGCTCAGCGGCTTGTTAGACAGTAGGGACATTCAAGCCATTCGTCTTGTAGTCCTCCACCGCAACAGCTGCAGGTGAGCGTGCTCAGCGATCGCGACCTCCGTTCCGATTCCAACCCGGAGTCGGTAAGCAACATGCGTTCTACCTCTGCCAGAGTTGTGAGTCCCTCTCGAACCAGCTGGAGCCCATAGCCTAAAAGGGTTTTCATGCCACCTTCAAGGGCCATACGGCGGATCACGTCGGTAGAGGCTCTTTTGGCAACAGCCGCAGCAATGGTGTCGTTCATCCTTAGAATTTCGTATACGCCTACCCGTCCCTTGTAACCAGAACCGTTACAGGCTTGGCAGCACCCATCTTCATTTTTGTGCTGAGCATTAGCTCTGAAGAAGGTTACATCTGTTTCATGGCTGCTTAAAAGGCCAAACCGGCCAAGCTCCTCATGACTGGGCTTGTAACTAATTCGGCAATTTGTGCAGACCCGTCGCACCAGCCGTTGGGAAATGATGCCTAAGAGGGAGGCGCTCACCATGAACGGCTCTACGCCCATCTCATCAAGCCTGGCTATAGCACTGGCTGTGTCGTTGCAGTGCAGGGTCGTCATCAATAAGTGACCGGTAAGCGCGGCCTCAATTGCTGTTTTCGCAGTCTCTAAATCGCGAGTTTCTCCTACCAACAGTACGTCAGGGTCTTGACGCATGAAGGCTCGCAAGGCTGTACTAAAATCAAGACCTTTTTCACGATTGACCTGGGTCTGAGTGATGCCGGGGAGGGTGTACTCGATCGGGTCTTCAACAGTTGAAATGTTGATGCTGGGGTCGTTGCGCTCCGCTAGTAGGGCGTAGAGTGTTGTCGATTTACCCGAGCCGGTTGGACCGGTGACCAAAATCATGCCGTAGGGTTTCGATCCCAACTCCCGCAGTGTTATTCGTGTATTTTCGTCGGTAATTAGCGTTTCTAATCCGAGTTGGGTGGCGCCACTATCGAGCAACCGTAGGCAGATTTTTTCGCCATTGCGATTGGGAAGTGTGCTTACTCGGATGTCCATCATCCGCCCTCGGAACATGCGTCGTACTCGGCCGTCCTGAGGTAGGCGTCTTTCGGCGATGTCTAGTTCGGCCATGATTTTGATGCGTGAAGTGACTGCCGGTGTCAGGCTCTTCGGCAGGTCCTCGAAGTGCTTTTGCAGTACACCGTCTTGGCGAAAGCGGATTTCTAGGGTGTTTTCCTGGGGTTCCACGTGAATATCACTTGCCCCCGAGCTGAGCGCCTCGATCAGGATTCGGTCCACCAGGCTGACGACTGGTGAGGCATTTCTACTGTTGCTGGCTGCCGCCGCATTGATCTCCAGATCTTCGATATCGGTGACTTCCTGCGGCCGCCCTTCTGAGTTGACCGGGATGTCCAGATCTTTGGTTAGAGATCGGGGGGCGTTGAAGCTTCCAGGCGGTTGCAGTTGGGCTGGTCTGGTGGATGGAGCTGGGGAAGTTGGAGGTTTACCCGTGAGCGCTGCTGTGAGATTTGTCGCCAATGCAATTTTCAGCTCGGCCTCGAATCCAGCACGTTGCAACTCCTCATTTAAACCCTGGCGTTGTTGGTCTCCCCAGTTGCTTGGTACGGCGATGACCAGTCGACCATTAACTTCTTGGAGGGGTAAGGCGCCCAGTTCGAGCCATCTTGCCGTTGGCAGGCCTTTGCCCGCCAGAAGTAGCTCCTGACCTAGGCCCTGCAACTCGAATGCTTGCAGCACCGGCTCGCCAACCAGTAGCTCCACTTCAAGACGCTGCTGCTTTTCGCTGCTCGCTTCAGGGACGGGACGGGTTGGGGTGAGGGTCATGAAGCCAGAAGGTGCGGGCTTCCGCCGCTTGTGGGAGGTCGGCCTGGAGCTTCAACATGTCTAGAACCAATGCCCGACCTTGTCAGCCATGAGCGGTGACACCTCGATGAGCGGTGACAGCAACCTGGAAGCCATGCCTTCCAAGGTCGTTGATCCCACCGAGATTTCAGCCACCCCTGCACTAGATCCCCCGCAGGAGTCCGGCTCTGACCAGATTTCTGATCAGGTTTCGGATCTGGCTGGCCAGCTGGCGGCACTTAAGGCAGAGCATGAGGGCCTCAATGGCCAATACATGCGCCTGGCTGCCGACTTCGACAACTTCCGCAAACGCCAGAGCCGCGATAGCGAAGACCTACGCCTCCAGATCACCTGCTCCACCTTGGGTGAGATTTTGCCGGTGGTCGATAACTTCGACCGGGCGCGGCAGCAGTTGAATCCCCAGCATGAGGAAGCCCAGGCGCTGCATCGCAGCTATCAGGGCCTCTACAAGCAGCTGGTGGATGTGTTCAAGCAGCTGGGGGTTTCACCGATGCGGGTAGAGGGTGAACCGTTCGATCCCAGCCTGCATGAGGCTGTTTTGCGTGAACCCAGCGATGCCCATGCCGAAGATGTGGTGATCGAGGAGTTGCAGCGCGGCTACCACCTAAACGGTCGGGTGCTGCGCCACGCCCTGGTCAAGGTGTCGATGGGGCCTGGTTCTGGTGCCCCCGCTGCTGGTTCCCAGGAAGCTGACAATGGCCAGGCTGAGGGGCAGGACGGCTGATGGCCGACTACTACGACCTGCTGGGCACTGCCCGCGACGCCGATCAAGACACTTTGAAGCGGGCCTACCGGAGGATGGCCCGTCAGTACCACCCGGATGTCAACAAGGATCCTGGCGCTGAAGACAAATTCAAGGAGATCGGCCGTGCCTACGAGGTGCTCAGCGATCCCCAAACTCGCGCCCGTTACGACCAGTTTGGTGAGGCGGGTCTAGGAGGTGGCGGCGCCCCTGATATGGGCGACATGGGCGGCTTTGCCGACCTGTTTGAGACCTTCTTCAGTGGCTTTGGCGGGGCGGGTGCTGGCGCAGGACCGCGGCGGCGTGGTCCCCGCCAAGGCGATGACCTGCGCCTCGACCTCACCATCAACTTCCAAGAAGCGGTGTTTGGTATCGAGAAGGAGGTGCAGATTCGCCACCTAGAAACCTGCAGCACCTGCCAGGGGTCCGGTGCCAAGGCGGGCAGTGGACCCACAAGCTGCGGCACCTGTGGCGGCGCCGGCCAGGTGCGTCGGGCCACCCGCACCCCATTTGGCAGTTTTACCCAGGTGGCGGCTTGTCCCACTTGCGAGGGCAGCGGTCAGGTGATTGCCGACCCCTGCGGCGCCTGCGGTGGCCAGGGTTTGCAGCAGGTCCGTAAGAAACTGCGGATCAACATCCCAGCTGGGGTTGATTCCGGCACCCGGCTGCGGGTGGCAAATGAGGGCAATGCCGGCCAGCGGGGTGGTCCCGCCGGCGATCTCTATGTGTTTCTGAGCGTTCAATCGGCTGCCGGCTTGCGCCGCGATGGCATCCACATCCACTCGGAGGTAACCCTCAATTACCTCCAGGCCATTTTGGGCGACACCATTGAGGTAGACACGGTGGACGGCCAGGAGTCGTTGGAGATTCCAGCCGGTACCCAGCCGGGAGCCGTGCTCACCCTGCAAAGCAAGGGGGTGCCCAAGCTGGGCAATCCGGTGGCTCGAGGCAACCACCTGGTCAGCATCAAGGTGCAGTTGCCCACCAAGCTCAATGCTGAGGAGCGGGAGTTGCTGGAGCAACTGGCGGGCCACCACACCAACAAGGGCCACAAGCATCCCCACAAGAGCGGCTTGTTTGGGGGCCTCTTCGGTTGAGCGCCGGTTGGGCAGACGGCAATCCAGATGCCCAGCTTGATCTACGCGGTATTGCTTGTCCGCTCAACTTCATTCGCACCAAGCTGGCCCTGGAGCGTTTGGTTCCTGGTCAGATCCTGCAGGTGGATTTAGATCGGGGAGAGCCCCAGCAGCAGGTGAGCCAGGGTCTGGAGAGCGCAGGTCATGGCGTTAGCTGCTGCGATCACCCGGAGCAACAAGGGGCTGTGCGGCTGTTGGTTCGTTGTCATGAGGGTTGAGCCTGGGCGATTGCGCCTAGTGGGGCAGGTGGTGGCTCTGCTGGCCAATTACTGCTGGGTGGAACTGGATCAGGTAGGGCCTACCGGCTTGAGTCGACTTTTGTGCACCCGGCGCACCCGCCTTGGTAAAAGCGGCCAAACAATTGCGGTGGGGGATCGCGTCTGGGTGGATGGCATCGACTGGCCTGCTGGCCGGGCGGCTGTGGCGGCGCTGGAGCCGCGTCAGAGCCTGCTGGAGAGGCCCGCCGTGGCCAATGTTGCCCTGGTGGTCGTGGTGGTGGCCCTGGCGGAGCCAGAGCTGGACCTGCTCCAGCTCACACGCTTTTTATTGACGGCCGAGGCGACGGAGCGGCCTGTCCAGTTGGTGTTCTCTAAGGCGGATCTGGTTTCCCCTGACGAGGTGGCTAGTTGGTGCAAGCGAGCTGCAGGCTGGGGTTACGACGCCCTGGCGGTATCTACCAGCAGTGGCGCAGGTATGGAGCCTTTGCTGCAGCGGCTCGTCCAGCCAGGCATCGCCGTGCTTTGTGGACCTTCTGGGGTGGGGAAGAGCAGCGTGCTCAATGGCCTGTGCCCGGAGCTGGGCCTGCGGGTGGCGGCGGTGTCAGGGCGGCTGCAGCGGGGCCGCCACACCACCCGCCACGTGGAGCTTTTCCCCTTGGCACCCGGAGCCCTGCTGGCCGACACGCCTGGCTTCAATAGGCCGCGGCTGCCTTCCGACCCCTTTGCCCTAGGCCCCCTGTTCCCGGAGATTCGGCAACGCCTGGGCTTGGGCTGCTGCCGCTTCAGCAACTGCTTGCACCAGGGCGATCCCGGCTGCGCCGTTGGCTCCGACTGGGAGCGTTACCCCCTTTATGCCCAGTGCCTGACCGACCTGCTGCTGGATGGTGAGCGAACGGGCCGGGTTGCGGACTCCCTTGACGGGTCGGGGCTGCGGCGCCGCGGTCAGGGTCTAGAGCCCCGCCTGGCGCCCGGATTGCGGCAGCTCTCCCGGCGTCGCCAGCGTCAGCAGCTACTGGATGGGGAAGAGGACGGCCAGGCTGGCACTGGAAAAGCGACGGATTTCAGCCGCCCAGACCCGGAAGATTGAGATTTAGGCCTCCGGTGAGCTCTTCCATGCGGCCTTTCATCGTGCCGGTGGATAGCTCATAGGCGGCTTGCAATGCTTCAAGCACGGCGGCCTCGCTGGCGGCAGCCCCTTCGGCTATCAGTTCGGGGGCCAGCTGCACTCGCAGCGGTTGCTGGTTGCCCGTGAGCCAGATGCTGGCTCGGCCGTCGGCGCTGCGGCCCTCCAGTTCCATTGCATCAAGTTCTTCCTGGAGCTTCTGGGCGTTTTGCTGCAGCTCCTGGGCCTTCTTGAAGGCCTCGGTGAGCTGACCGAAGTTGGGGAGTCCGAAGCCAGCCATGCCCTGGAAGTTGCTCGGCTCAGGCTAAGGGTCAGCTAGTGCTCCAGCCCGAAGCCCAGCCGCTTTACCTCAGGGTGGAGGGTCAGGCCGTGGCTGGCCAGCACCAGGCGTTGTACTTCAGCGATCAGGGCATCGATGTCGCTGGCGCTGGCCTGGCCGATGTTGACTATGAAATTGGCGTGGATTGGCGAGACTTGGGCATCACCGATCTGCAGTCCTTTTAGGCCTAGCGCCTCGATCAGCTGCCCCGCTTTTTGTGGTTCTGGGTTGCGAAAAACACTGCCGCAGCTGGGTTGTTGGTATGGCTGGTTGCTCGTGCGGCTGTGCAGATTGGCGCTTGTGCGCGAGGTGATGGCTGCTGGGTCGTGGCCGGCCTCCAGCTGGAAGGTGGCTGCCAGCACGATCCAGGCCTCCGCCTGGAGGCGGCTGTGGCGATAGGCGAAGTCCAGTTCCCTTGCCTCCAGCTCGAAGGGCTTTGCGGGATTGGCCGGGTCCAGCAGCCGCACCGAGTGCAAGCATTCGGCCGTGCAGCCGCCCTGAGCGCCCGCATTCATCACCACCGCGCCCCCTACGGTGCCTGGGATGCCCACGGCCCACTCCAGCCCGCTGAGGCCAAGCCGGGCCGCTTTGCGGGCCAGGCTGGGGATCGGTTCTCCGGCTTCCGCTTCCACCAGCCCGCTGGCGGCGTCGAGCCGGCTCCCCTGCAGCCGTCGGTTGCAGATGGTGAGGCCGGGCAGGCCGCTATCTGCGATCAGCAGGTTGGAGCCTGCACCGATGCAGCGCAAGGACAGGCCCTGGGCTTGGGCCCAGGCCGCCAGAGAAACCAGCTCATCGCGCTCTCCAGGCTCGGCAAACCATTCCGCCGGACCTCCCACCTTCCAGGTGGTGAACTGCTGAAGTCCCACCCCTTGGCGTAGGGCGGGGTGGCAGCTGGGGGCCGCAATCATCAGGCTCAGGCCGCCAGGGGCGCGGCAGAGGCAGCGATGGCGCTGTCAACTGCTTGCTGGTGATGTTCGAGGCGTTCCCAAAGGCTGTTGACGTCCCCAGCCCCCATGGCGATCACCAGATCACCCTCTTGACTCTTGGCGGCCACCTGGGCGGTGAGTTCGTCGAGAGTGTGGGCCACCGCCACCGGCAGGTTGGGTGCTAGCTGCCGCACCGCCTCGGCCATGGCGGCGCTGGAGATGCCTGGAATCGGTGCTTCACCAGCGGCGTAGAGGGGCGCGATCAGTACTGAATCGGCTTCCGACAGTGCCGCTGCAAAGCCGTCAAGAAACTGAGCTGTGCGGCTGTAGCGATGGGGCTGAAACACTGCCACCAAACGCCGTGGCGCCACGGGTAGGGCGCAGCGGCCGCTGTCAACCATCAGCCTGGCCATGGCTAAGGTTGCGGCAACCTCGCTGGGGTGGTGGGCGTAGTCATCGACCACCAGTCGGCCCTGCCATAAGCCGCGGAAATCAAAGCGCCGTCCTGGGGCCTGGAGGGCGGCTACCGCCTCGCCCAGCTCGGCAAATGAAACTCCTTCCAGCCGGCAGGCGGCCATGGCCGCAACCGCGTTGCTGAGGTTGTGACGACCGGGCAGGGGCAGTTCAAAGCGTCCTACCAGCTCACCGTCTTCAAAGAAGTCGGCGACGGTACCATCACCCCTCTGCTCAATGGCAATCGCCGCAAAGGAGACGCCTGCAGCGCTTTCGATCGACCACCAGTGGCTGGCTTTGAACCGCTCGCGCAGCACCGGGTCGTCGTGGTTTGCCAGGAGCCTTGATGTGTTGCCGGCAAACCTCTGCAGGGTGGTGATCAGGGCTTCGAGGTCGGGGTAGTGGTCCGTGTGGTCGAGTTCGATGTTGGTGAGCACGCCGAGGGATGAGCAGAACTTCACCAAGGAGCCGTCCGATTCATCCGCCTCCGCGACCAGCAGCCGTCCCTTGCCATGGCGACCGTTGCTACCGAAGGCGGGCACGATGCCGCCTATCACTGCGGTGGGGTCGTGTTGGGTGGCCGCCAGCAGGGTGGCGATCAGGGTGCTGGTGGTGGTTTTGCCATGGCTCCCAGCTACGGCGATGGAGTCCTGGCTATTGATCAGGGCGGCCAGAACGTCGGAGCGGTGGCAGATCGCCAGACCCAGGCGACGGGCCTCCAGCAGCTCCGGGTTGGTCTCTGGCACGGCGGAGCTGATCACCACTTGAGGAGAGACCGAGGTGCCACTGCGGATAGCAGCAACCGTGGCGGCGTTCTGCTCTAAGAACACCCGCACACCCAGCCGCCGCAAGCGGTCGAGCACGGCGTTGTCCCGGGGGTCGGAGCCACTTACCGCGTAGCCCCGTTCCGCCAGGATCCCTGCCAGGGCAGACATGCCGATGCCGCCAACCCCAATGAAATGGAGCGGTTGGTGACGATCGAGCAGGGGCGCCAAGGGCAACTCCAAATCAAGGTTCAGGTGAGTACAAAATTAAGCTGACAACAGCCCGAAAACCTTTACGAGTTGCTGCGCGTTTGCGCATGGTCCATGGCCTTGCGCCTGCCGGCAAGGGGAGCCCGCGGACCAATTTCTGTATGATCGGCAGCCAAAACCACCTTCGCTAGCGGCTTTTGCCGCAATCGGCCATGACTCTGCGCGTTGCGATCAATGGATTTGGCCGAATTGGTCGCAACTTCACCCGCTGCTGGCTCAGCCGCGGAGCGAATACTGGCATCGAATTGGTGGGCATCAATGGCTCCGGCGATACCAATACCAACGCCCACCTGCTCAAGTACGACTCAATGTTGGGCCCGCTCCGGAATGTGGAGGTGACGACCACATCGGACACGATTGTTGTTAACGGCAAGACAATCAAAACCTTTTACGACCGCAATCCAGCCAACTTGCCCTGGAAGGAGTGGGGCGTTGATCTGGTGATTGAGTCCACCGGCGTCTTCAACGACGATGTTGGCGCCAGTAAGCACTTCGAAGCTGGTGCCAAAAAGGTAATTCTCACGGCACCCGGCAAGGGGGCAAAAGTTGGCACCTTTGTGGTGGGCGTAAACGCTGATCAATACCGCCACGAAGATTGGGACATCCTCAGCAACGCCAGCTGCACCACCAACTGCATGGCCCCGGTGATCAAGGTGCTGGATCAGGAGTTCGGCATCGTCAAGGGCACGATGACGACCACCCACAGCTACACCGGTGACCAGCGCATCTTGGACGCGGCTCACCGCGACTTGCGTCGTGCCCGGGCCGCTGCGGTGAACATCGTGCCTACCAGCACTGGGGCTGCCCAGGCTGTGGCTTTGGTCTATCCGCCGATGAAGGGCAAGCTCAGCGGCATCGCTATGCGCGTGCCCACCCCGAACGTGTCGGTGGTTGACATGGTGCTCGATATCAGTCGTAACACCACCAAGGAGGAGGTGAATGCCCTGCTCAAGGCTTCATCGGAAAATGGCATGAAGGGCATCATCAAGTATTGCGACCTGCCATTGGTTTCCAGCGACCATGCCGGCACCGATGAATCGGCGATCATCGACTCAGAGCTCACACTGGTCATGGGCGGCAACATGTTGAAGGTAATTGCTTGGTACGACAACGAGTGGGGCTACAGCCAGCGCGTTGTTGATCTGGCCGAAATTGTTGCCAAGCAATGGAAGTGAGCTGAGTTAAGCATCAAAATATTAGCCGCCCTGGTGGGCGGCTTTTTTAATGCTGAGATCAGAAACTCAGCTGTGGGGCTGGAGATTCTCGGATCCTGATAGCACTCGTGCTTTGACGATGCCGTCGTCAGCGGTGAGCTCTTCGAGAACATCAAAACCATCCACCACATAACCGAAAGCGGCATAGCGGCCGTCGATCAAATTTAGGCCGGCAGGGGTCAGTTCAGGTTCGAACAGGAAGAGGAAGAACTGGGAGGAGCCGTCGTCTAGCACTTCATCGGAGTGGGCCCAGCCCAGGGTGCCCTTGGTGGAGAAGGGTAGTTCTGGTGCGGCCTTGAACATGCCGAGGTCCTCGAAGGTTTGGTTGTAGAAGGGCTCGCTCTGGCCTGGCACCTTGATTTCTAGAGGCACCTTGCGCTCCGTTTTGGTTTTCGGGTCGATGTAGCCATCATTTGGGCCTTCCGGATCGCCGGTTTGGAGCACGTAAAAATCTTCGGCGCGAATGAATGGCAGTCCGTCGTAGAAGCCGCGTTGCACCAGATCAACAAAGGCGCCGGCGGTGAGGGGCGCGTTGTAACCGTCTACAACCGCGATTAGGTCGCCCTTAGTGGTGGTGAGCTGCACGGTTGACCGGCCCAGCAGCCTGGGCAAATCTGCAAATTCGGCTGGGATTTGATAAGGGAACGGCCCCACCAGCAGGTCTTCGGCTTTGCCGATGCTGTTGAGGGCTTCACGGCGGGCTGCCAGGAAGGGGTCGCGCTCCTGGTCTTCGGTGGCGGCGGCGAGCACTTGCAGTTGCTCTCCGACCTGCTCCAGCAGAGCTGCGGCCTCGGTTTTCGCTGGGGCATCGAAGCCTTCGAGCATGGCTGCCTTGCGGCTGCCCAGTAGGGATATGCAGCGCCGCACGGAGCTGGCTAGGGCTGGCCAGCGCTTAGCGCGCAGGTCGTCGCTGGTGGCCTCGAGGCGATGCTGAAGTTCCTGCAGGTCGGGGGCCTTGATTGGCAAGGCATTGCGCAGCAGCGCTGCCGGGTCGGTTACGGCGTTGCCTTGGGGCAGGGCAGCCCAGGCGGTGGGGGCAGTGAGCAGCACAACCAGCATCAAGCTGGCCACGCCAGCAAACCAGCGCGCCCACGTTGAGCCATTAGCCCAGCTGGATTGGCCCCGTGCCATGGCAACACCCTGTCGTTGAGCGGACTTTGGCACAACTTCAGGGCCTCCGGAATGGCTCCGCAGAGGCCCGTTCCGGTAGCCAGCCTTACAATCCCCCAGATCTGAACCGCCGGAATGATCTCCAGCAACGACTTTCGAACCGGTACCTCAATTGAGCTCGATGGCCAGGTCTGGAGGGTCGTTGAGTTTTTGCACGTCAAGCCCGGTAAGGGATCGGCGTTCGTGCGCACCAAGCTCAAGGCGGTGCAGAGCGGCAACGTCGTGGAGAAGACCTTTCGCGCCGGCGAGATGCTGCCCCAAGCCATTCTCGAAAAGAGCACCCTCCAACACACCTACATGGAGGGCGACGACTACGTGTTCATGGATATGGGCAGCTACGAGGAAACCCGGCTGACCGCCAAACAGATTGGTGACAGCCGCAAATACCTCAAGGAGGGCATGGAGGTGAACGTGGTGGCCTGGAACGGCAAACCCTTGGAGGTGGAACTACCCAACTCGGTGGTGCTGGCGATCACCCAGACCGATCCGGGTGTCAAGGGCGATACGGCCACGGGCGGCACCAAGCCTGCGATCGTTGAAACGGGAGCCCAAGTGATGGTGCCCCTGTTCCTGTCGATCGGGGAGAAAATCAAGATCGATACTCGTACCGACAGCTATCTGGGCAGGGAGAACTGATCGCCATGCAGCTCAACCACGACCAGCTTCAGCACCTTCTCGCCCTGCTTGGCGAGAGCGATATCCAGGAGTTGAAGCTCGAAGGAGACGACTTCCGCTTGGAGGTGCGTCGCAACCTTCCCAGTGCCGCTCCCACAACTGTTTTTCAAGCCAGTGCCGCTCCGGCCCAGGTGCTGCAGGCAGCGACCCCCCTGCCCGTTGCACCCTCGGCTCCACCGCCACCGGCTGCTGCCAGCCGCGGCGACCTGCTTGAGGTCACAGCACCGATGGTGGCCACCTTCTATAGAGCTGCCGCTCCTGGCGAAGCCCCCTTTGTGGAAGTTGGTGCCCGCATCAAAGTCGGCCAGACCGTCTGCATACTTGAGGCAATGAAGCTGATGAATGAGCTGGAGTCTGAGGTGGGCGGTGAGGTGGTTGAAATCCTGGTGGAAAACGGCACCCCCGTGGAATTCGGTCAGGTGTTGATGCGGGTGCGGCCGGCCTGATCGGTTGGGCTGGAATCCTCAGCCCAGATCCCTTGCCGTAATGAGGGCAGCAGCCATGCTGTCGGCCCTGGCTAGGCCTTGGCCAGCGATCGCGAAGCCTGTGCCGTGATCTGGTGAGGTGCGCATAAACGGCAAACCCAAGGTGGTGTTGACGGCGGCATCAAAGGCCAGCAATTTCACCGGGATCAGTCCCTGGTCGTGATACAGCGCCAGGTAGCCATCGGGGCCTGGTCTAGGGCCCTGCCAGGCGGCGGCCGCGCTAAGCCAGCAGGTGTCTGGTGGTAACGGCCCTTCGAGCTGCACCTCTGGATGCTGCTGGCGCCAGGCGTCCAGGGCTGCTTCCAACCAGGTGCTCTCCTCCTGCCCCAGGCGCCCCGCCTCGCCGGCATGGGGATTGAGTCCTGCCACCACTAGGTGGGGGGCTGGGTTGAAGCGCTGGCAGAAGGCCAGGAGCTTATCCAGTTTGCGTTGCACCAAGGCTCCATTGAGATGTTGGGGTACGGCGGCCAGGGGAATGTGGGTGGTGGCCAGCAGGGTGTTGAGGCGCCAGTGGCCCGCGGGTGCTAGCGCGGTAAACAGCATCGAGGCTTCGGGGCTGCCGCTGAGTTCCGCCAGCCGCTCGGTTTGGCCCGGGTAGGGGTGGCCGGCAGCGTGCCAGCTGGCCTTGGCGATTGGCGCTGTCACCAGGGTCCGGCAGCGGCCGCTTTGCACCAGCTCGACGGCGGCGGTGAGCCAGTTGAAGCTCGCTGCTCCGCAGGCCGGGGTGCTGCGTCCTTGCTGGCAGCTCTCCAGTAGGGGCAGATCGACAATTTCCAGCTCTGCCGGATCCCGCAGCGGTTCGCTGCTGCTGGGATTGAGCAGCTGGTAGCTGGTTTCCAGCCAGCGGCGGCAACCCACCAGCAGGGGCTGTTGGGAGCGCCATTCCTCTCTGGCTAGGGCCTTGAGAGTTACCTCAGCGCCGATGCCGGCAGGATCCCCTAGGGCAATGGCAAGCCGGGCTGGGGTGGGGTTGGATGGGGCCTGGCCGCTTGTGGTGGAGCCCATGCTGCGCTGGTTGTTGCTGGGGGGTCTGTTGCTGGGTCTGGGCACGGGGCTCAGCAAGGGCTGGATCGAGCTGCGTTGGGGGCGGTTGCTGGCTGATTTGGGCCTGCCCTACGTGATTGATCCTGGGGATCTGCGGGACTGCTCGCCACCTAGCTCCTCCACTAAGCAGGCCCGGTAGCCCTCCCGGTAGTTGGGATAGCGCAGCTCGTAGCCCAGCTGTTGGGTCAGCAGCTGGTTGCTGACTCGCCGGTTTTCGCTCCAGAAGCTGCGGGCCATGGGGCTCATGCTGCCGGCGATCTCTGCGTAGTGCTCCATTGCTGGCAGTTTGTGCCCTAGCAGGTGGGCCGCATAGCCCAGGGTCTCGCTGGAGGGGCAGGGGCAGTTGTCGGTCACATTGACCACGGTCGGGCGCTCCCGCTGCGGCCGGGCCAGGCAGTGCAGCAGGCAGCCGACGATGTCGTCGACATGCACCCGGCAGAACACCTGACCGTGCTTGTGGATGAGACGGCTCTGCCCCGCTTGCAGGGCCGCAAATGGCGAGCGGTTGGGTCCGTAGATGGCTGGCAGCCGGAAAATTTGCACGGGTAGTCCTGTAGCCAGCCACGCCTGCTCCGCCGCAACCCGGGCCTGGCTGCGGCCGGCGCGGGCTGGGGTTGGGGCGGTTTCGTCAACCCAGGCCCCAGCAGTGTCGCCATAGACGCCAGTGGTGGAGAGATAGCCCAGCCATTGCAGGGGCAGCTCTTGCAGGCTTGGCCCCAGCAAGCGCAGCGCCGGATCTCCCTGGCTTGGATCTGGGGGCACGCACACCACCACATCCGTGATGCCGGCCAGGGCGCCAGGGGCTGGCAGGGAGGCGCCCTCTGGAGAGCTGTTGAAGGGGAGCCACTCCAGGCCGCCGCCGCTGGAGCGTGGTTGGCGGCTGGTCAGGCGAACCGCCATGCCGCTGCGGCGGGCGGCCTGGGCGAGCCGCAGGCCCGTGAATCCGCCGCCGATAACCAGCAGCTGGCGGGCTGGCTTGACAAGTGCCTGGATCATGAGTACACCTGTATTATTCCTGAAGTGATCGCCATGACGGTCTCAGCTTTTCCGGTCTCAGCCTTTCCTGTTACTGGTTGCCTTACTGCAAGCTCAATTGCGCCGGGCTTGCGGGCTGCTCTTGACTTCCCGGCACCAATCTCTAAGACGCCGGTCTCCCCAAGGCAACGGTCCCGCTCCAGTGGTCGTGAGATCACCGTGCCGGCGGTGTTGGCGGGGGTGCTGCTGCTGCTGGCTTTGGTGGTTGCCCCCGAGGGACCCCAGGTTCAGGAGGCCATCTGCCAGCGCCACAACGGCGCCGAGGCCTGCCGGGTCTGGTGAGGTTCCACCAGTTCTTCCAATTGGCCGGGATGTACCCACTGCAGCAGCCGCATCGCTAGGCGCAGGTCTCCATCGGTCCAGGCACGAATCGCCATGGAGCGGCGGGGGTCGTAGAAGGGCTGCCGCCGGTACCAGGCAAAGGCATCCGTATCTCCCTTATCGCCATTACAGGCCAGACAGGCTGGCACGCAGTTCTCGGTGACACTGAGCCCGCCCCGACTCTGGGGGTGCACGTGGTCGATTGATTCCGAGCGCTCACCGCAATAAATGCAGTGTTGGTCGGTGATTCGATGTAGGGATTGGCGCCAGCGTCTGACGCGCAATTTGGGACAGAGATCCTCAAGGAACACCCCATCCCTGGCCTGCATCAGCGCGACTCGGTTGAGCAAAGTTTGCCCCCACCACCTGGGGTGTCAATGTGTCGACGATTGCACTTCCGCGGATGCGCTGTCTGCTGCGGCTGGGGGCGACGGGTTTGATTGAGGTGGTTAGCCCCTACGACGCGGTCACCCAGGCCCAGTTGCGGGCGATCCGCCCCCGGGGGAGTTGGTCGGGTCGGCAGCGTTGCTGGTCGTTTCCCCTAGAAGCTGCCGCCGCCTTGCAGCACGCCCTGGCGGGTCGGTTTCCTGTGCAGCCCGAGCTGGCCCAGTGGCTCGCCTGGCTGGAGCAGCCCCTGCCCCCCCTGCCGCCCCATCGGCAGTTGGTGGCGTCGGCAGATTTGGAGCAGCCCCTGCTGGATGGCCGGCTCCTCTTTGCCCATCAGCGGGCCGCGGTGCGCTGGCTGCTGGCCCGTCGCGGCGCCGTGCTGGCGGATGCCATGGGCTTGGGTAAGACGCTCACGGCCCTGATGGCGGCCCGGGCCATGGTGCGCCAAGCCGATTGCCGCATCCTGGTGATTGCCCCGGTTGGTCTGCACGACCATTGGCAGGGCGAGGCGGCCAGCCTTGGCCTGCATCTGGAGCTGCACAGCTGGGCCCGGCTTCCCGACGCCTTGCCACCCGCCGGCACCGTGCTGATCGCCGATGAGGCCCACTTCGCCCAAAACGGCCATACCCGCCGCAGCCAGGGGCTGCTGCGCCTGGCCCGCCACCCCCGGCTGCGAGCCATCTGGCTACTGACCGGCACGCCGATGAAAAATGGCCGCCCAGCCCAGTTATTTCCCCTGCTGGCGGCGATCGGCCACCCCCTCGCCCGAGACCAACGGGCCTTTGAGGAACTCTTCTGCCAGGGCCACTGGCGCGAGCAGGGCGGACGGCGCCTCTGGCAGGCGAATGGGGCCAGCCACTTGGAAGACCTGCAGCGGCTAGTGCGGCCCCTGGTGCTGCATCGCCGAAAGCAGGATTGCCTCGACCTGCCCCCCAAGCTGCGCCAGCTGTGGCCCGTGGAGCTGGATGAGCCTTCGGCCCGCGGCTTTCAGCACCGCTTGCAGGCCAAGGTTGACGACTACCGCCGTCGGGCTGCCCTCGGTGAGGTGCGCCGCGATGCCGAGCTGCTGGCCGTGCTCACTGCCCTGCGCCAGATCGGCTCCGATTACAAACTTCCAGCCACCCGGGCCCTGGTGGCTCAGTTGCTGGCCAAGGGCGAGGCGGTGGTGGTGTTTACGGCCTTCGTGGCCACGGCTGAGATGTTGCACCGCAGTTTTGAAGCCAGTTGTGTCCTCACCGGCGCCCTGCCGCCGGCCCAGCGCCAGGCCCAGGTTGATGCGTTTCAGCGCGGTGAGCATTCCCTCCTGATCGCTACCTATGGCACCGGGGGCTTGGGCTTCACCCTGCACCGGGCGCGGCATGTGGTGCTAATTGAGCGCCCCTGGACACCAGGGGATGCGGAACAGGCAGAAGATCGCTGTCACCGCATTGGCATGGGGGCCTGCCTCACCAGCCATTGGCTGCAGTTGGGGGTTGCCGACCAGTTGGTGGACGGCTTGCTGGCCAGTAAGGCTGAGCGCATCGCCGTGTTGTTGCAGCGCCGCTCCCAGCTGCTGGAGCGCCGCAGTTTGCCGGCCATGATGCGAGATCTGATGGGTCGCTGGTGATGCTGCTCAGGGTTGGGGCCGGGCTTTGCTACCGCCTTCCCTACAGAGCTGTTGACGCAGGTTCAGATCGGTGCGCAGTTGGGGATCCAGGCTGGCTGGCGCTTTAGAGCGGGCAAGGGCTGCAGCCCGGTTGATATCAGCGCAAGCTG
This sequence comes from Synechococcus sp. CS-1330, assembly GCA_025128025.1. Lineage (GTDB taxonomy): Bacteria > Cyanobacteriota > Cyanobacteriia > PCC-6307 > Cyanobiaceae > Cyanobium_A. The sequence continues at coordinate 61,415 of JAHLYR010000018.1, read as the reverse complement.
CCGCCTCGTTGCCCGCCAGGCTGTGCAGCAAGTAGCGATCGTTGAGAGGGCCTGGGTTGGTTGGAAATGCCGCCACCACGGCATCGCAGCGGCGGATCTGCTCCGTTAGTTGGTCGAGCTGCACGGTTTGCAGGCAGTCGTCGCTGCGTACCTGGCGCTGGGGGAGGGGCGCTTCAGCGCAGCCACCGGCAAGCAGGAGCAGCCCGGCCAGGGCGGCCAAGCTGCCCCCCCCTCGGCATCCGCTTCGGCATTCGTCTCGGCACAAATATTCGCGCGCCTTATTGACCCAGGCGCTCATTGCGGGAGGTGCCGCCAGGCGCTGGGCTGGTGCTGGCTTCTGGCTTGGCTTCGGGCTTTGCGAACAGGTCACCTAGGTAGCGGCCACAGTCGGGAAACACGCTGGGGTTCTGCACCACAGCTTCCGTGATCATCACCGCGGCGTGCTCCGGGGAGGTCTTGAACAGTTTGTCGTTTTGGCGTTTGATCACCGCGTAGGCGGCATCCCAGCTCACTTGATGGCTGTTGCCGCTGTTGCGCATAAAGCAATAAATCTGAGCCCCCTTGCCCCCTGAGCCCGCGTTGGCGGCGGCTGTGTTGGCCTCAGCAGTCTGGGCCTGGCCGGGTAGGGCGAGGCCGAATCCAGCAGCGCTGCCAAGCAAGACGAGCAGGGCACGGCGCAGTCCGGGAATCTGCCCGAAAGTCATTTTTAGTGCCATGGCCTGGGGCGTCAACAGGGATACCGGGGCCCAACGTATCGAGCTCTTTGGCCTAAGTCGAGTCTGGGGCAGGGAAGCGCTCTGGGCTTGGCTGAGGCTGGTTTGTGTGTTGTGATCGGCTCCCATGCCCTGATTGCCATGGCTTTCGAGTCGGTTTCCTTCCGCATCAGCCGTAATGCTGAGGATTTGGCCCAAACCGTGCATGCCCTCTCCCAGCGGCTTGTGAGGCTTGAGCAGCGTTTGGAAGCCACGGAGCTGCAACTTGATCGCCAGGGGGAGCGTGATCCCCAGGAGATCACCAGTCTCGACAACGTTGAAAGACTGCTGGTCGACTGTCGCGCCTTGCTCGAGCTCACCGACAACAACGAGGTCACTTATCAAGACGAGCTCACCAATCAAGATAAGATCACCGATCAAAACAATGAAATGGCGTCAGCGGCCTGATCCCGGGGGCTGGCCAGCGGTGTCAGAATAGGAAGAAAGAAGTTATGGCATACCCCACACCCTCCCAAAACGGCTCCAACAATCGCTGTTCGCAAGCCTCGGGCTTAGGTCAGTCGGTTGCCAACCAGGCTTCTGCCGGCCGCAGCGGCTACCCACCTACCTCTGGAGAGGGGGAGCACCAGTTGGAGAAGCTGGAGTTTGCACTTGCAGTGGCCCTCACCCGGGGGGATGAGCAGCGATCCCAAGCTTTGCGTGATCAAATTGCCGCATTGGGTGGCAACCGGGAAGAGCCAGGAACCTGAAGCCGGGGGGAGCGTGGGTGCGCTGGGTGATGTTTTCACTGGTCATGTTCAGCCTGGCGTATGATGAAAATGAATGCTTTGATCTTGAAGGGGATATATCAACCCTTGCCAGGATGGCAAAAACCGATTTTGCGTGAGCCATTCCCGTTCAGATACCGTTGAGATGACCGCCTTTTTTACTAGTCCTGCGCGTACTTCTTCGTTGGCCGCACCCTCCCCTGACGGGCGCGAACGATTTCTTGTTTCGATTCGGGCTGATGAGGCTCGGGCGCGCCATGCTGCTGAACAAGGAGATTTGTCCCAGGCCGCGCGCTTCATCATTGCGGCTTTGGATGGGGAGCGCCGGATGGCGGCTACCGGCCCCCAGGTTTTGCAGCTGATTAAGCCTCGTGGCTGAATCAGGCTAATTTCTCTGGACCAATTCGGCTCTGACCGAATACGCCTCTGCCCTAAATCCAGGGCCTGAGAATAAAGCGGGTGACCGGATTCGAACCGGCGACGTTCAGCTTGGGAAGCTGACATTCTACCACTGAATTACACCCGCAAGGTGTATAAATTAAATTAGCAGAGTCTTGGGGAGAACGGCGCAAAGCCCGCCCTCCCCGGACGTTTGCTCAGCCTTGGGCCAGGGCTGCTGCGCAGGCGGCTACACCTGCACCGGCGCTGCCTTTGTGTAAGCCCAGATCCTGCAGGGTTGCTTCGATGGCAGCTACGGCGGTGAGCACGTCGCGATCACAAACAAAGCCCAGGTGGCCGATGCGGAACACCTTGCCCTTGAGGTGATCTTGGCCACCAGCCAGCAGGATGTCGAACTTTTCTTTCACGGCTTTGCGCATCGCTTCGGCGTCGATGCCTTCTGGTGCCACAGCGGTGATGGCCGGGCTGCCACAGCCCTCCGCGGCATAGAGGGGCAGACCAATCGCCTTCATGCCTGCCTGGGCCGCCGCCCGGTGACGGGCATGGCGGGCGAAGATCTTTTCAAGACCCTCTGCCTGCATCATTTCCAAGGCTGCTTCGAGGGCGAAGTAGAGGTTGATGGCAGGGGTGAAGGGGTTGCTGTCGGCATGGGCCGATTTGCGGTATTTGGCCAGATCCAGATAAAACTTCGGCAGATCTGAGTGCTTGCAGGCTTCCCAGGCCCGGTCGCTCATGGCCACGAAAGCCAACCCCGGCGGCATCATGTAGCCCTTCTGGGAGCCGGAACCGATCACGTCGATGCCCCAGTCCTCCATGGGCACATTGCAGGCACCCAGGCTTGTGACGCAGTCGGCGATGCAGAGGGCGGTGCCGTGGTCCTTTACGTGCGAGGCGATGGTCTGCAGATCGTTGATCACCCCAGTGGAGGTTTCCGAGTGGGTGAGGATCACGGCCTTGATCGCTTTGGCAGTGTCGGCTTCAAGGGCGGCGCGGAAGGCCTCGGGATCTAGGGGCTGGCCCCATTCGGCCTGGACCACCTGCACGTTCAGGCCATAGGCCTTGGCCAGCTTCACCCAGCGCTCGCCAAACTTGCCGTTGTCGCCGCAGAGCACCGTGTCGCCCTTGCTCAGCACGTTGATAATTCCCGCCTCCATGGCAGCGGTGCCGCTGCCCGTGATCACCAGCACGTCGCCCTTTGTCTGATGCAGCCACTGCAGCTGTTGGGTGGTGCGTTTAACGATTTTCTGAAAGTCGGCGCTGCGGTGGCCGATCGGATGGCGGCCCATGGCAAGCAGGACGCGCTCCGGCACCGGGGTGGGGCCGGGGATCATCAGGCTGAGTTTGTCCTGCATGGCTAGGGGGTACAGCGGGCGGCGGCGGACCGCACAATCAACCACCATAAAAAACCAGTGTTCTTTTGCCCGTTGCGTGAGCTGACCCAAATCGAGGCTTCTTCGGCGGATGCCACTGCCGGATACACGGTGCCGGTGTGGCTCACGGCCGCAGCCCGGGCGGCCCTGGTGACCCTGCTCGGCCAGCCCTGGCAGCGTTACCAGCCCCTTTGGCTCCATCCCGAAGCGGAGGCAGCCGGCGAGCTGCCCGCCCGGGTGCCGGTGCAAGTGGCCGCGCCCTTGGCCGATGGCTGGGTGCTGGCCATGGCCAGCTGCGATCCGGGGCCGGAGGTGCTCGACCTCACCCGTGGCCTGCAGCTATGGGTGCAATTGCGCTGGCTGGAGGGGCCAGGTAAGTGGCTCGAGTTGCGGGCTGGCGAGGGGGTTGGGGTGCTCCATGCCAGTGGTGAGGCGTGCGTGTCGGCCTATGCCGAACAGCTGCTCGAGTGCAACCTGCGGCCCCTGCTGCCGCCGGGACGGCGTTTGGAGCTGCAGGTGGTGATTCCAGAGGGCAGGCGTCTGGCCGAGCGCACCAGCAATGCCGCCTTTGGCGTGGTGGATGGCTTGGCCTTGATCGGCACCCAGGCTGAGGTGCAGCGCAGCGCCGGCCCCGACCAGCTGGCCCAGGCCCTTGCGGCTTTGCGCGAACGCGCCGCAGCGCCTGCTTTCTGCGCTGATCTGGTGCTGGTGATCGGTGAGAACGGGCTCGATCTGGCGCCCAGGCTGGGTTTGCCGCCTGAGCTGCTGCTCAAGGCGGGCAACTGGCTCGGACCGCTGCTCGTGGCGGCGGCCGAGGTCGGCGTGCGCCGCCTGCTGCTGCTGGGTTATCAGGGCAAATTGATCAAGTTGGCCGGCGGCATCTTCCACACCCACCACCATCTGGCCGATGGCCGCGCGGAGGTGCTCACGGCCCTGGCGGCCTTGGCCGGACTGGGGGGGGAGGCCCTGCAAGCCCTCCACGACGCCCCCACCGTGGAGGCGGCCCTCGCAGAGCTGGCCCAGCGGGACGCTCCGCGGGCCGAGCAGCTGCGTCAGGCCATTGCTGCGGCGGTGGAGCAGCGCAGCCTGCGCTACCTGGCCCGCTATGGCCAGGAGTCGATGGCGGTGGGGGCCGTGCTGTTCGATCGCTCCCGCCAGATCTGCGGCCAGGGCCCGGTTGGCTTGGAGTTGCTCACGGCTTTACGCAGCCCTGCCCGGAGCGACGCCTAGGCTGGTTCGAATGCTCCAGGGCCCAGCGTTGTCGATGTCTTCCACCGCTTCCCCTACCGCCCCAGTGCCCCAGCTCGACGCCACCTCCCAGTCGACGCGCTATCCGGCGATTGTGATTCTTGATTTCGGCTCCCAGTATTCGGAGCTGATCGCCAGGCGGGTGAGGGAAACGGAAGTCTTCTCCCTGGTGATGGGCTACACCACCACGGCCGAGGAGCTGCGGGCGATTGCCCCCCGGGGCATCATTCTCAGCGGCGGTCCCAGTTCGGTGTATGAGCCGGGGGCTCCCGTGTGCGACCCGGCTATCTGGGAGCTAGGAATTCCGGTGCTGGGAGTTTGCTACGGCATGCAGCTGATGGTGCAGCAGCTGGGTGGCTCGGTGGTGGCCGCCGGTCGGGCGGAATACGGCAAGGCTCCGCTGCACGTTGATGACCCGATCGATTTGCTCACCAACGTCGAAGACGGCTCGACGATGTGGATGAGCCACGGCGACTCGGTGGAACGGCTACCCGAGGGCTTCTTGCGGCTGGCTCACACCGACAACACCCCAGAGGCCGCCGTCGCTGATCACCAGCGGCGCCTATACGGCGTGCAGTTTCACCCCGAGGTGGTGCACTCCACCGGCGGCATGGCAATGCTGCGCAATTTCGTTTACCACATTTGTGGTTGTGAGGCCGATTGGACCACAGCAGCTTTCATTGATGAAGCGGTGGCTGATGTGCGCGCGCAAGTCGGCGATAAGAAGGTGTTGCTGGCGCTCTCGGGAGGCGTTGATTCCTCCACCCTCGCCTTTTTGCTGCACAAGGCGATTGGCGACCAGCTCACCTGCATGTTCATCGATCAAGGCTTCATGCGCAAAGGCGAGCCTGAGTTTCTGGTGGAGTTTTTCGACAAGCGCTTCCACATCAATGTGGAATACATCAATGCCCGCGAGCGCTTCATCAGCAAGCTCGATGGCATCACCGACCCGGAGGAGAAGCGCAAGCTGATCGGCACGGAATTCATCCGGGTGTTTGAAGAGGAGAGCAAGCGCCTCGGCCCCTTCGACTACCTGGCCCAGGGCACCCTCTATCCCGATGTCATCGAGAGCGCCGGCACGGGTATTGATCCCAAAACCGGTGAGCGGGTGGCGGTGAAGATCAAAAGCCACCATAACGTTGGTGGCCTGCCCAAGGATCTGCAGTTCAAGCTGGTGGAACCCCTGCGTCGTTTGTTTAAAGACGAGGTGCGCAAGGTGGGCCGCAGCCTGGGCCTGCCCCAGGAAATCGTTGGCCGGCACCCCTTCCCCGGTCCTGGTCTGGCGATTCGCATCCTCGGTGAGGTCACCAGCGAGAAGCTCAATATCCTTCGTGACGCCGACCTGGTTGTGCGCGAGGAGGTGAAGGAGGCGGGCCTCTACAACGAGATCTGGCAGGCTTTTGCCGTGTTGCTGCCTGTGCGCAGCGTTGGGGTGATGGGCGATAAACGCACCTATGCCTTCCCGATCGTGCTGCGCTGCGTCTCCTCGGAAGACGGCATGACGGCCGATTGGTCTCGCCTTCCCTACGACCTACTCGAGAAAATCTCCAACCGCATCGTCAATGAGGTCAAGGGCGTGAACCGGGTGGTGCTCGATATCACCAGCAAACCGCCGGGCACCATCGAATGGGAGTAGCCCGGGACGCCGACCTTCGATACCATCGGCTCCCAGCCTATACGTCGTGACTGCCGCCTCCGCGCCCCCCAGCTCGACACCCCCCGATCCCGACATGCAGCGACGGCTGCAGCAGGACAGCATCGTCCTGGCCGGCAAAACCATTTATCTCAATCCTTTTCTGTATTGGCGCCGTTTCGATGCCAATACGGACCGCTGGCTGCGGGAGCCAGGCCAGTTGATGGAAGAGCAGATCGCCAGCAACCGGCTGCGCTTCTATCCCGAGGTGGACTGGGAGCTGCTGGAGGAGAGCGAGCGGGCCGCCAAAGATGGCGCAGTGGAGATGTTCCTCAAGAGCCTGGAGCTGATCAGCACCTTCAACCCTGAGCTCTCGGCCGGCCATCTGCTAGAGGTCGAGCGCAAGATGGCGGTCACCAAGAAGAAATCATTTGAGCGCTGGGTGACCCGCTCCCTGCGCCGGCGCCAGCAGGAGGAGGAGAAGGCGCGGCGACGCTTCGACCGGGAGCGCACCCTGCGGGGCTGGGGCGAATGGCTGGCCCTTGACGTCACCCGCCAGGCCCTAGTGCCGCTGGCCTCGCTGCTGGTGATCGCCGTAGCGGCGGGCTGGTGGTGGGGTAGCCAGCAGAACTGCCGCCAGGTGATCGTTGATCCAGGGATTCAGCGGCTGGCTCCCTGAGCACCGGGCTGCAGGCAGGTCAGACTGTGGTTCCTGAGCCAGGAACGCCGCCATGGCCACCGACCCCTTTGATGCTCTCCGGCTCACCTTGATGCAGGACGTCCTGCCCGTGGGTTTGGCGGTGGTGGAACGGGCCCGTAAGGGCGGGGCTCGCGAGGTGATGGCAGCCTTTGACGGCCAGGAGGCCGATCCCCTCGGCAGCCTGCGGCAGGAGGGCGAGCCCGCCGCTAGTCAGCTGCGACAGGGTTTGGATCGGGTCAGCCCCGGCCTGGGCAACCCGGTGATGAAGGTCGAGGTCCACGATGTGGCCACCGAGATGGCCGATCCCCAGGACGCCTTAGAGCTGCAGCAGGGTCTGGCCCGCATTGCTGCTCGACTGGAGCAGCTGGAGCAGCGACTCGAGCCCAACGCCTGACCATGGCATTTGGTCCAGCCACCTCCCGTCACACCGGCATGGGCCGTCAGTCGGCCCTGCTGCTGGCTGTGGTGTTGCTGTTCAGCGGTGCCATGGTGGCGCGCTTGGCCTGGTTGCAGTTGCTGCATGGCGCTGAGAACCGTGCCAGGGCAGATGAAAACCGAATTCGGCTGCTGCCCCGCAACCCGATCCGGGGTCGCATTTTGGATCGTCATGGCCAGGTGCTGGCCACCAGCCGTCTCACCTACAACCTCTACATCCAGCCGCGAGAGGTGGGTGATGTCCAGTGGCCGGCCCTGCGAGATCGCTTGGCGACGGTGGTTGGGTTGCCTGCGGCCCAGCTGGAGGCGCGCCGACGCAGTGGTGCCAATGCGGAGGGATTTCGGATAGCTCTGGCCAGTGGCCTGAAGTCTGAGCAGGTGCTGCGCTTCCGGGAGCAGGCCGCCGGGCTCCTGGGCGCCGAGGTGGACGTGGACATCCTGCGCAGCTATCCCCATGGCCGGCTGGCAGCCCACGTGCTCGGTTACACCAGCGGGATCACGGAAGAGGAATACACCCAGCTCCAGCCCAAGGGCTACCGGATCCAGGATCGGGTGGGCCGCAGTGGGGTCGAGAAGCAGTTTGAGGGACACCTGCGCGGCGAGTGGGGCGGCCAGCAGGTGGAGGTGAACGCCGCCGGCCAGGTGCAGCGCATCATTGGGGAGAAGTCTGCTAAGGCTGGCCAGGACCTGCGGCTCACCCTGGACCTGGCCCTGCAGCAGGCGGCAGAGCGGGCCCTCGATGGGGTGCGCAAGGGGGCGATCGTGGCGCTCGATCCCCAAACAGGAGCAATTCGGGCCCTGGCCAGCCGGCCCACCTTTGACCCCAATGTTTTTTCGCCAGCTCCAAGTTCAAGCCAGTGGAGCAGCCTCAATTCCCCCGATGCTCCCCTGCTGAATCGCGCCTTCCAGGGCTTTCCACCGGCCAGCACCTTCAAGATTGTCACCTCTGTGGCGGGCCTGGAGTCGGGCCGCTACACGGCCGACTCGAAGGTGATGACGATGAATTCGTTCTGCTACGCGGGTCTTTGTTATGGCGACCATGGCGCCCATGGGGCCATTGGTTTTCCCTTCGCCCTGGCCGTGAGCAGCAACACCTTCTATTACCAGGTGGGGCTGAAGGTGGGCCCCGATGAGCTGTTCAAAGCAGCCCGGCGCATGGGCTACGGCCAGGTCACCGGCATTGAGCTGGTGGAGGAGGAGACCCCGGGCTTGCTGGGCGATCAGGCCTGGAAACAGGAGGTGCTGGGTGAGGGCTGGACACCCGTGGACACCATCACCTCGGCCATTGGCCAGGGGGCCCTGCAGGTGACCCCGATCCAGATGGCGCGGCTTTACGCCGCGGTGGCCAACGGTGGTTGGCTGGTGATGCCCCACCTGGTGGAGCGCTCCACGAAACGTACCTGGATCGGCCTTAAGCCTGCCACCCTGCAGGTGCTGCGGGATGGGCTGCGCCAGGTGGTGACCATCGGCACCGCCAAACTCCTCAATGATCCCAACCTGCCTCCGGTGGCTGGCAAAACCGGCACTGGCGAGGATCCACCTAGGCCGGATCACGCCTGGTTTGGCGGTTATGCCCCTGCTGATAAGCCCACCTTGGTGATCATCGCCTTCGGGGAAAACTCCGGCGGCTATGGCGGCACGGTTGCAGCTCCGATGGTGAAGGCCTTGATGAATACCTGGTTCCGGGGCAGCTTGCCGGGGCAACCGCCCCAGTCTTGATTCAGGCCACCAGTTGCAGGTCGGGCTTGGCCAGCAGGCGCTGGTAGTAGCCGCGCAGTTGTTCGGTAGCTCCAGCCCAACCCCAGCGCTCGGCTTCCTCGCGGGCGTTGGTGCGCAGCTCGGCCCGCTGACTGGCATCGCCAAGCAGGCGCTGCACCGCTGCAGCCAGGCTGCCTTCCTGGTCTGGTTCGTAAAGGCAGCCATTGACCCCATCGCTGACGATGTCCGGAATGCCACCGCGGTTGGCACCCACCACCGGGCAGCCGGCCGCCATGGCCTCCAGCAGCACCAGGCCCAGGGTTTCGGTGCTGGAGGGGAACAGAAAGGCGTCGCCGCTGGCATAGGCCGCCGCCAGCTCTTGCCCGGCTAGGTAGCCCACGAAGTGGGTAGGTGTGCCGGCAAAAATCTTCTCGAGTTGCAGGCGGTAGGGACCATCTCCCACTAGGGCCAGCCGGGCATCGGGCATTGCTTCAAGCACGGGCCGGATCCGTTCGATTTGTTTTTCGGCAGATAGCCGGCCGATGTAGAGCAGCAGCTTGCCGGTGTCGCTCTGGCCGTTTAGCAGCCGCTGGCGCATGGCATCGGAGCGCAGCGAAGGCTGGAACAGCTCAGTGTCTACGCCGCGCTGCCACAAATCGGTGTGCTGGATTCCTTTCTCACTTAGCTCTTGCACCATGGCGGTGGAGGTGCAGAGGTTGAGGCGGGCCTGGTTGTGGGCAGCTTTGAGCAGTTCCCACAGCAGCGGCTCGAGCATGCCCATGCCGTAGTGCTCCAGGTATTTGGGCAGGTGGGTGTGGTAGCTGGCTACCAAGGGATAGGACTTGGTTTTGGCCAGCCAGATGCCGCCGAGCCCCAGGACGGCCGGGTTCACAACGTGGACAAGATCTGGCTTGAAGCGATCCAGGGCTTCGGCCACCGCCGGCCGCGGCAGGGCCAGCTTGAGCTCGGGGTAGAGGGGTAGGGGCATTGCTGGCACCCCCACCACCTGGGCTCCCATGTAGGTCTCCGGGGCGCCTTCCGGGCAGAAGATCAGCACCTCATCGCCAGCCGCCACAAGATGCTGCACCGTCTTGGTGAGCCGGGTGACGATGCCGTCCACCTTGGGCAGAAAAGTTTCGGTGAAAAAGGCGATCTTCAAGGGTCTGGAGTCGCGCCTCAGGCCGTCTGGATGGCCTGAGCCTGGGTTTGGGTCCAGGCGGATTGGCAGGGGATGCGACTGCGGTCGCAGCGATCAGCCCAGCGGCGGGCCACATCCACCACTTCAGCCAGCAGGCCGTCATCGAGGGTGGTGGGGTTGAGACCCAGCTCGATGAAGCAGCGGTTGTCCACGATCAGATCGTTTTCGACGGCTTCGTTGCGCGGATTGGGTAGGTAATTGATCTGGGCGTCGGTGAGAGCCGCCACCTTGCGGGCCAGTTCACCCACCTGGTGGCTTTCAGTCATCTGGTTGAAGATCTTCACCCGCTCGCCCCTGGCCGGCGGATTTTCCAGGGCCAGCTGCACGCACTTCACCGAATCGCGGATGTGGATGAAGGCGCGGGTCTGGCCGCCGGTGCCGTGCACCGTGAGCGGGTAGCCAATAGCTGCCTGCATCAAAAAGCGGTTGAGCACGGTGCCGTAGTCGCCGTCGTAGTCGAAGCGGTTGGTGAGGCGTGGGTCGCGCTCGGTGGCTTCGGTGTTGGTGCCCCAGACGATCCCCTGGTGCAGGTCGGTGATGCGGATCTGGTCGTTTTTGTTGTAGTAGAGGAAGAGCAGCTGGTCCAGCGTCTTGGTCATGTGATAGACGCTGCCCGGGCTGGCGGGGTGCAGGATCTCCTCCTCGAAGCGGCTGCCGTCGGGTTGGGGCACTTCCACCTTGAGGTAGCCCTCGGGGATGGTGGCGCCGCGGTGGGAGCCGTAGCCGTACACACCCATCGTGCCCAGGTGCACGATGTGGATATCGAGGCCGCTCTCCACGATCGCGGCCAGCAGGTTGTGGGTACCGTTGACGTTGTTGTCGACGGTGTAGCGCTTGGTGGCGCTGCTTTTCATCGAGTAGGGAGCTGCGCGCTGCTCGGCGAAATGCACCACCGCATCGGGCCGCTCGTGGCGTAGTAGCTCCAGAAGCCGGTCGTATTCCCTGGCGATGTCCAGATGGACAAACCTCATCGGCTTGCCGCCCACCTGTTCCCAAGCCTTAAGGCGGTCGCCCATGGTGGAGATCGGGGTCAGCGACTCAACCTCCAGGTCGACGTCGATCTTGCGCCGGCTGAGGTTGTCAATAACCACCACCTCATGGCCCGCATCTGCCAGGTTCACCGCGCAGGGCCAACCGCAGAAGCCGTCGCCACCGAGAACGAAGATCTTCATTGCAACGCCCATTCCGAAAACCCCAGACCCCTGCAGGACGAGCGGATGCTCCGCTTCGCAAACTACTACAGGCGTTCGGCTTCAGCTCCCTACCCGGCCAACCGCGGGCGAACTGGGATTGGCGTTTGCACGTATGGGCAGCCGACCGGCGTGGAAGGCGCTGCGGCCGGCCTCGCAGGCCATGGCCATGGCCCGCGCCATCGCCGGGGGGTCGCCTGCCAGGGCAATAGCGCTGTTGATCAGCAGGGCGTCTGCGCCCATTTCCATGGCCTGGGCGGCCTCGCTGGGCACGCCGATACCGGCGTCTACCACCACGGGCACCTTGGCGTTTTCGATGATCAGGGCGATGTTGGCGGCGTTGCGGATGCCCTGGCCCGAACCGATCGGCGAGCCCAGGGGCATCACGGTGGCGCAGCCAGCCTCTTCGAGTCGCTTGGCCAGGAGTGGATCGGCATTGATGTAGGGCAGCACCGTGAAGCCCTCCTTCACCAGTTGCTCAGCGGCCGCCAGGGTGCCGAATGGATCGGGCAGCAAATGACGAGTGTCTGGAATCACCTCCAGCTTCACGAAGCAGTTGTCCTCCTGGCCTGCCAGCTTTGCCAGCTCCCGTCCCAGGCGGGCCACCCGGATCGCTTCTTCGGCGGTGGCGCAGCCGGCCGTGTTGGGCAACATCCAGATGCGCTGCCAGTCGATGGCCTCCAGCAGGCCTGCATGGCCAGCAGCCTGGCTTTGGACCCGACGCACGGCAACGGTCACGATTTCGCAGTCGCTGGCCGTCAGGCTGGCCTGCATGGCCGCCAGGCTCGGATATTTGCCGGTGCCGGTCATCAGGCGGCTGCGGAAGCTGCGCCCACCGATCACAAGTGGATCCCGGTGGCTGTGCGGTTCGCTGGTGGGAGCGGTGGTGACCAAGGGGCAGGGCCAAATCTCGGCAACGGTCCTAGCCTCCCACTAGTCGGTTTTGGTTGTTGTGTCTTTCGCCGTTCTTCGTGCTGCCCTGCCATTAGCTGCAGTGCCGCTGGCGCTGTTGCCAATGGGTTTGTTCCCGGCGCAGGCGGCTACACCCCTGGCCAGTGAGGCATTTGTGCCTTTCACCCCTCCCTCGGCTGCCAGCGTCGGTGGTGAGTCGCTCAGTGGCCTGGGTGGTGCGGAGACCTTTGATCCAGTTGGCCGGGCCCTGCTGCTGGCCGGGGAGATGCCGCTCGTATGGAGGGGTACTTATCAACCCTTTGACAATTCCCAGGTTGTGAGTGCTGAGCTGCGGCTTGCCTCGGTTAAGCCGATGGGCCAGATGATCGACCTGCGCGGTCAACTCACGGTGGGAGGGGTTACCACTCCCGTGCAGGGCAACCTCAACGCCGAATCAGACCAGCTCGACCTGCTGATGCTCTGCCAGTGCGAGGTGGCGGGTCTGGAGATGGGAGGGGTATTTACGGGTCTACAGGGCCTGCAGTTATCAGGCTGGCAAGCCCCCCGTCTCACCAACCCAGGCGGACGCTTGGATCTGCGCCCCCTATCAAGCGCCAGCCGGGTAGCAACTCCTGTCAGCACAACAAATACAAGCAGCGGCTCTGCTGTGCGCGGGCTTTGGTGAAGGTTGACTAGATAATCACTTAGACCGCCTGATTCAGGCCGGCCTTGCGATCGAGAAGCTTTAGCCGTTTGCGGGCGGTTTTGTTGTTGGCATCAAGCGCAATCACCTGCTCATAGGTCTGCTTGGCCTCTTCCAGCTTCAGCTGCTTTTCCAGGGCGAAGGCAAGATTATTCAGTGCAACCGGGTACGCGGGCTTGGCTTCCAATGCCAGCCGATAATGGCGAATTGCCGTTTTGTAGTTGTTTTGAGCGGCCAAGGCGAAGCCCAAGGCGTTTTGAATCACGGCTTGGGCTTCAGACGGTTCTTTAGCTGCTTCAGCTTTCTTTAGAGCTTGCTTGAGTGATTCTGCGGCTTGGCCGTACAACCGCTTGCGTAATTGGACTGAGCCAAGCTCGTACAACGTGGCCGCGTCTGAGGGCTTAGGGCCTTCACTCCGCTCTAGCTTGGCCAGGGTGACTTCATCTGAGCGCACGCGCCAGATTTGTCGGGCCACCACAACAGCAGCGACCCCCAGCAGAACGATCAGCCCAATTAGGTAGGCCTGAGGAAGGAGGGCGTCCAAAAAGACCTACCGGTGGAACTCAGTTTGAAGCGGCACCCACGACGCTGGTGAAGCTGCCGGGGTCGACCACGGCAAGCTGGGCCAGCATTTTGCGGTTGATGCGCACGTCTGCTTTCTTTAAGCCACCCATGAAGCGGCTGTAGCTCAGGCCATTGAGACGAGCTGCTGCGTTGATCCGGGCGATCCAGAGACGGCGGAAGTCGCGCTTGCGACGGCGGCGGTCCCGGTAGGCATTGCAAAGCGCCTTCATCACCCGCTGGTTGGCGGTGCGGAAGAGGGAGCCATTGCCGCCGCGGAAGCCACGGGCTAGGCGAAGAATCTTGTTACGGCGTTTGCGGGCAACATTGCCCCTCTTGACGCGTGACATGGCAGTAAATCAGAAAGATAGAAGTGAAAATCGGCCGAGGTTGCTCTCAGGCGTAGGGGAGCATCGCCCTCACGTTGTCCGCATCGCGCTCATCAACAACAGCCATTGTGCCCAGATGACGCTTGCGCTTCGGGCTCTTGTGATCGAGCAGGTGGTTGAGGAAGGCCCGGCGCCGCAGAAACTTGCCGGTGCCGGTGGCCTTGAACCGCTTGGCGGCTGCTTTGCGGGTCTTGAGCTTCGGCATTTCTCGGGTTGCGGCGGGCACAAACAAGCAGAGTACGACGTGGCAGTGCCCTCCTCCAAGCCCCCTTCTTTCAAGCAATGTTTTCAGTCCGGTCCTCTTCGGCCCAATCGTTGTTGCCGTTAGCCGTTTGGGCCAGCACGCTGCTGCTCGCGGGGGGATGTCGGGCCGCCGCACCTCCCATTTCATCTGGATCCGGCCCTGCTTCTGCGCTGCATTGGCCCGTGCAGCCTCCGCCGGCAGTGGCGGCCACAGCGCCGGTGCTCTGGGTGGCCCTGGCGGCCCATTTGGGTCCGCCTACTCCCTTGGAGCTACGCAGCGCGGCTGGAAAGCTCACCCTGCTGAGTGCGACGGGCCAGAGGTTTCAGGCGCCCCGGTTGCAGTTGCACTGGCGCAGGCTGCCTTTGGCCCAGCCCCTGGCGCTGCGCCGTCAGGTGTGGGGGCCCTTTGCCAGCTACGAGAGCGCCCAGGAGGCCGCTGGCCGCTGGCGACTGGCCGGTGCTACGCCTGTGATTGCCCACCCGGCCGAGTGGGAAGTGTGGGCCTCGCCCGAGGCCCCAGCGCCCGCTGGAGTTAGGCCGCGGCTGGTGGAGCAGCTGCAGCGCGATCGCCTGGTTTTGGAGCTGCGGCGCCCGGATGGTCCGATTCGCCTCGAGGGCCCCTTGCGCTTGGAGGCACCGGGGGGGCTGCGCTGGCAAGGGGGGGTGTTTGCAGGTCTGTTCCGGCTCCAGGGAGATGCCTACGGCAGCTGGTCATTGGTGGAGGAGGTGCCCTTAGAGCGCTACCTACTTGGGGTTGTGCCCCATGAGATCGGGGCAGGCTCCCCCGCGGCGGCCCTGGCTGCCCAGGCGGTGTTGGCCCGCACCTGGGCCCTGCGCAACCAGGAAAGATTCGTGGTGGATGGCTACCACCTGTGCGCCGATACCCAATGCCAGGTGTACGCAGACCCCCGCCAGGCCGGAGCAGCCGTACGCCGGGCGATTGCCGCCACCCAATATCAAGTTTTGAGCTGGCAGGGTGCGCCGATCCATGGCGTGTATCACGCCACAAATGGGGGGATTGCGGCCGGGTTTGAGGAGGTTTGGAGTGGGGATGCCCTGCCCTACCTGAGGCCGCGGGTGGATGGTCCGCCGGCCGTTGCAGCCGCTGTGGTTTTGCCGTTGCAGCCGGACCGGCTCGGAGCGGCCCTGGCGGCTACCGACCGCGCCTACGGCTTCGACCATCCCCGCTTCCGCTGGTCTCGCCAGCTCAATTCGGCCCAGATTCAGCAGGCCTTGAGCCGCGCTGCCCTGCCCTTGGGCCTGCCGCCCACCCGCCTGGCGGTGCTGGAGCGGGGCCCTAGTGGACGGGTATTGGCGCTGGAAATCCAGGCGCAGGGAGCCGGCGGAGTGCGGCAGAGCGTGGTGCTGCGCCGTGATGCGATTCGCCGCGCCTTGCGGCAGTTGCCCAGCACCCTGTTTCTGTTGCGGCCCGACGGCCCGGGTCGCTGGATTTTCGAGGGGGGAGGATTTGGCCACGGCGCCGGCCTGTCCCAAGCTGGAGCTATCGACTTAGCCCGGCGTGGCTGGAGCCTGGCTCGCATCCTCGATCACTACTATCCCGGCACCAGCCTCCAATCCCTCAGGGCGTTGCCAGGCATTAGCCCCCTGTCTCAGCCCGGCTCGGCCGCCAGTTCCCCTTAGAGTTCGGCGACTTTCGGGATCGCCATGGCTGCGGGTGGCCGTACCACCGATCACCGTCGCGGCAAGTCGGCCCTGTTCCTGATCGGCTGCGGCTGGGCGGGAATGGCTCCCCATTGGCTCCATGACTCGCTGCGTCTGATCCCGGCCCTCACCCTGGCCGTGCTGCTTGGGGGCTACAGCCTGCGCACCGTGTTGCGCCAGGTTTTTGGTTCGCTAGGCAGCTCAGAACCAGCTCAAGACTCCGCCCCTCAAGGGGCTGAACCCCTGCCCGCAGTGGACGTGGTGGTGGCGGCCCGCGATGAGCAGGCAGTGATCGGCCGCCTGGTGGAGTGCATTGCTCAGTTGAGCTACCCGCAGGGGCAGATGCGGCTCTGGGTGATTGACGATGCCAGCAGCGATCGCACTCCCCAGGTTCTGGCTGAGCTGCAGGACCGTCATCCTTTTCTGCAGGTATTGCGGCGGGAGCCTGATGCCGGTGGCGGCAAATCGGGCGCTCTTAATTTGGTGCTGCAGCAGCTTCAGGGCCGCTGGATGTTTGTGCTCGACGCTGATGCCGACCTTCAGAGCGACACGCTGGAGCGCCTGATTCCCTTCGCAGAAGCTGGTGGCTGGTCGGCGGTGCAGCTGCGCAAAGCTGAGGTGAATGCCACCGCCAATTGGTTGACCCGGGCCCAGTCCATGGAGATGGCCCTCGATGCCGTGATCCAGCAGGGTCGCTTAGCTGTGGGAGGAATAGCTGAATTGCGCGGTAATGGCCAGCTGCTGCGCCGGGACGCCCTGCTCAGTAGCGGTGGTTTCAACGAGGACACGGTCACCGACGACCTAGACCTCAGTTTCAGGCTGCTGCTCGACGGCCAGCCGATTGGCATCCTCTGGGATCCGCCGGTGCAGGAAGAGGCCGTGCTGAGTGTGGCTGCCCTGTGGCGCCAGCGTCAGCGTTGGGCTGAAGGCGGTTTGCAGCGCTTCTTCGATTACTGGCCCGGCCTGATTTCGGAGCGTCTCAGCGCTAGTCAGAAGCTTGATTTAACCAGCTTCTTCCTGCTCCAATACTTTTTGCCGGTGGTGGCGATTGCCGATTTGCTCGGCGCCGTGATTACGGGCACCCGCCCAACCATCTGGCCCCTTTCCTTTGTTGCCTTTGGGCTCTCTGGAGGAGCGATCCTGGCCGGTTGTCGTCGCCCTAGCGAGGGCCCGGCCCTGCCGGCCATGAACCTTTGGAACCTGCTCCTGGGCATTGCCTATTTGAGCCACTGGTTTGTGGTGATTCCCTGGACCACTCTCCGCATGGCCCTGCTTCCCAAGAGCCTGGTTTGGGCCAAGACCATGCACCTCGGCGAGGAGGAAGAGTCCCAAATCGAAGATCCGGCCACCGCCTGATTACCCGTTCCACAATTGTGCTGGCCCCACTCAGGCAGCTGCCTCCTCTGCATCGCAAGTCAATGCATCGCCAGTTAATTCATCGAGCGGCCCATCAAGTTCAACTACTTCGCCATTGAAGAACTCAGCCAGCCTTCTGGCCTTGTCATCGAGGGGCGCGGCTAAGGGGGGCGCAGTTGCGGCTGGGGCTGCTGGTGTTGGTAGGGGTGCTGGGGGTGATGGGCTTGGTAGTGGTGCTGGCGTTGGCGGTGGTGGTGCCGGTTTGGGGGTGGCGGCACTGGGGGTGGTGACCGTTGCTGCGGCGCTCTCCCCACCCCCTTCCAATGTGAGCTGGCGCGGGCTGCCTAGGGCCTTAGCTATAGCTCCTTCCAGCAGGGGCAGGCGGCTCTGCACCATGGCCATCCAGTTGCCGGCCACCTGCACCACGGCGCGGCGTTCATCGAGGCGCACCAGCCGGGCCTGTTGGGACAGCAGCATGCGCGTAGAGGGCAGCTCCAGGCCCGCCAGGATTTGCTGCCAGAGCTCCGGCAGGTTGGCGGAGCTGTTGGGCTCGACGCTGACCGGAGGAGCTGGGGCTGGAGCTGGAGCCGGGATTGGGGCGGCTGCTGGGGGGGCGACTGGCGCGACCGCCGGTGCGATTGGAGGTGCAACCACCGGTGCAGCTGCGGCGGGGGCTGCGGCAGAGATTGGCTGGGCGGCAGCTACCGGCTCGGCCAGCAGGCCCAACAGCAGCACCTCTAGCCACAGGCGCGGGTTGACGCTGTGGCGCAGCTGCTGCTCGCTGCCCCTTAGCTGGGCCTGCCACTGCAGCAGGCGGGCTTTGCCGATCGAGCGGGCCAGATCGGGTAGGGATTGGCGGAACTGGGGCGACACGCTGGTGAGCTCTAGGCGGTCGGGCGCTGTGCCAGCTAGCACTAGATCCCGCAGCAGGCTCACCAACCCCTGCAGCACGGCGGCGGGCTCCCGACCCCGCTCCAGCAGCTCGCGGCAACCCTCCAGCAGGCCGAGGGGATCGCAGCTGGCCAGGGCACCGGCCAGGGCCAGTAGCTCCTGCTCGGGCACCGCCCCCAGCAGCTCCCATACCGCCGTGGCCTCGATCGGCGCCGGCAGCAGGCTGAGCTGATCAAGCAGGCTCTCCGCATCCCGCAGGCCCCCCTGGGCTCGCTGGGCCACCACGTGCAGGGCTTCTGGAGTGATGCCGATCTGTTCCTGCTCAGCGATCCAGCTGAGGTGTTGCTCGAGGGCCTGCAGGGGGATGCGGCGGAAATCGAAGCGCTGACAGCGGCTCAGGATCGTGGCGAGTACCCGCTGCGGGTCGGTGGTGGCCAGCACGAACACCACCCGCGGCGGTGGCTCCTCCAAGGTTTTGAGCAGGGCGTTGAAGGCGGCGGTCGAGAGCATGTGGCACTCGTCCACCACATACACCTTCCAGCGGGCCTGCACCGGAGCGAAGCGGGAGCGCTCAATTAGCTCGCGGATGTTGTCAACGCCCGTGTTGGAGGCGGCGTCGATTTCGATTACATCGAGGGCATTGCCGGCGGCGATGGAGGTGCAGAGCTCGCAGACGCCACAGGGCTCGGGGGTGGGCCCATCGCTGCCGATGCAGTTGAGCGAGCGGGCCAGGATGCGGGCGCTGGAGGTTTTACCCGTGCCGCGGGGGCCGCAAAACAGATAGGCCGGCGCAATCCGGCCGGTGCGGAGGGCGTTGCTCAGGGTGGCGGCGATCGCCTCCTGCCCCACCAGCTGGTCGAAGCGCTGCGGACGGTATTTGTGGTGGAGGGGTTGGTAGCTGGAGATCGCCGTTGGGCTCATGAAGCTGAGGCTTGAGATTAGTGGCCCTGGTCCGGTTCGAGCTGGCGCCTTAGCCGCTCTTCCAGTTCTTCCACGGCCGTGAGTTGGTCGGCCAGTTTCTGGGCCGCCAGCCTCAGGCTTTCGAAGCGGTCCTGGCCCCAGCGCGCTTCAGCCCGGCCCAGCTCCTGCTCCAATTTCTGCTGCAGGCCTTGGCGCAGCTTGTCGAGTTCGGCCAGGTTGCCCTGGCGCAGCAGCATTCTGGCCGCACTGAGCATGGCCGCTGGCACCCATTGACCGATGGCCAGGGCCCCGAGGCTGCCGGTGTGCAGCAAATCCTCGACCTGGGCGCTGCGATGCCGGCCGGTCTTGCACCAATGGGCGAAGTGTTCGCAGTTGTTGAACAGCAGGTTGTAATTCTGTTCCCCCAGGCGCCCCATGGCCCGCCGCAGGGTCACGCCGGCCGGGGAGCAGTCGCCCGCGGAATAGGGAACCACCGCCACAGGTTCGCCGCGGCTGAAATCGGCCAGGTGGCTGCGCAGGATTTCGCGCCCTTCCAGGTAATGGGCCACGCTGCCGTCGCCTAGATCGATGCCGTGATGCAGGAACAGACCGTGCTGGCGCGGCACCTGCAGGTGGTCAGCTGCCGACATCGTTGCGGGCCCGATCAGGCACTGGCCTGCTGTGGCGATTCCAGGTTGGCGCTGCCGAGGGGCACCACCTTGCCCTTGCTGCGCTGCTCCACCAGCTCCCGGGTCACGGTGAAGCTCTTGACGTCGTTGCGGGAGGGCAGGTCATACATCAGGTCGAGCATTAGCTCTTCGACGATGCCGCGCAGGGCCCGGGCGCCGGTCTTGCGGCGATGGGCTTCGATGGCAATCGCTTCAACAGCGCCGGCTTCGAAATCGAGCTGCACGTTGTCCATGCTCAGCAGGGTCTGGAACTGCTTGATCAGGGCATCCCGTGGCTCTGTGAGAATGGCTTGCAGGGCCGGCGTATCTAGGGGCTCAAGCACAGCACTAACCGGCAGCCGACCAATGAATTCGGGGATCAGGCCGTAGCGCACTAGGTCTTGGGGTTCCAGATGGCGCAGCACCTCGGCCGCATGGCGATCCTTGCCGCTGCGGGGCCGGTTGCTGCCATCGGCACTGAGGAAACCGATGGAGTTGCGGCCCAGCCGCTTCTGAACCACGTCTTCGAGGCCCACAAAGGCACCACCGCAGATGAACAGGATCTGACTGGTGTCGATCTGAATGCATTCTTGGTAGGGATGCTTTCTGCCTCCCTGCGGCGGCACGTTGGCCACGGTGCCTTCGAGCATTTTCAGTAATGCCTGCTGTACCCCTTCTCCGGAGACGTCCCGGGTGATAGAGGGGTTTTCGCTCTTGCGGGCGATCTTGTCGATTTCATCGATATAGATGATGCCCCGCTGGGCCTGTTCCACATCTTGATCCGCCTTCTGCAGCAGCCGCAGCAGGATGTTTTCCACGTCTTCACCGACGTAGCCAGCCTCGGTGAGGGTGGTGGCGTCAGCCACCGCAAAGGGCACATCGAGCATTTCGGCCAGGGTCTGGGCCAGGAGCGTTTTGCCGCAGCCGGTGGGACCGATCAGCAGGATGTTGCTCTTGTGCAGCTTGGTTGCTGTCTGGTCGGTTTCGCCTTTGCCATCGCCCTGCCAGGCCAGGCGTTTGTAGTGGTTGTAAACAGCTACGGAAAGATTTTTCTTGGCTTCGTTCTGGCCCACCACCTGGCGGTCGAGAAAGGCCTTGATCTCTTGGGGTTTGGGCACCTCCGCCAGAGTTGGAGCGGGTTTGGTTGTTTTTTTGCTGGGGGCCTTACCGCGGCTGGAGTCCGCGGCATGGCGGCCGCCGCCGCCGCCGCTGGCTGTGCCGGTATGGCCGTCTACCAGTTCCTCATCCAGGATCTCGTTGCAGAGATCAATACATTCATCGCAGATGTAAACACCCGGGCCGGCGATCAGCTTGCGCACCTGTTCCTGCGACTTGCCGCAGAACGAGCACTTCAGGTGGGCGTCGAACTTGGCCATGGGCAGTGGAGTCCTGATTCCAGGATCGACAGGAAGTAACGGATTGTCAGCTGACCTTAAGGATCAAACCGGAAGGAATCACTCAGCAGCGGTGGCCACAGGGGATTCGGTCACGACCCGATCAATCAGGCCGTATTCAACCGCCTCTGCGGGGGAAAGGAAGTAGTCGCGGTCGGTGTCTTCGGTGATTTTTTCGAGGGGCTGACCGGTGTGTTCAGCCATCAGACCGTTGAGGGTGTCCTTGAGGAAAAGGATCTCCTTGGCTTGGATTTCAATGTCCACCGCCTGGCCCTGGGCGCCGCCGAGGGGTTGGTGAATCATGATCCGAGCATTGGGCAGGGCCAGCCGCTTGCCCTTGGTGCCACCCGAGAGCAGAAAGGCACCCATGGAGGCGGCTAGGCCGTAGCAGATGGTCACCACGTCTGGGGACACCTGCTGCATCGTGTCGTAGATCGCCAAGCCGGCGGTCACCGAGCCGCCTGGGGAGTTCACGTAAATCTGGATGTCTTTCTCCGGATCCTCGGCTTCGAGGAACAGCAGCTGGGCGACTAGGGAATCGGCCACCTGATCGTCGATGCCGGTGCCCAGAAAGATGATCCGCTCGCGCAGCAGTCGCGAATAGATATCGAAGGCGCGGTCGCCCTTGCCCGACTGCTCCACCACGGTGGGCAGCACCCCGGGGGAGCCACTGGGGCTCCAGCTGCTGTGGACGGGATGGCGAAGGGTGGCGTCGATCACGCGCGGGGAAGCTCTCGGGGGACCAATCTATTGGTCCTGGCCGTGGCTATTGGGCCTTGGCCGGTTTGGCCTTGGCTTTCGCTTTGGCCTTTGCCTGCTCCTCGCCTGCAGCATCAGGGTCGGCGTCGGCTGGGGTGGCAGCCTTTTCGGTGATGGTGCTATTGGCCTCAAGCCACTCCAGCAGCTTGTCGCGCAGCAGGTCGTCAGCAACGGCCAGACGCAACCTTTCAGGATCGATGTTGCCCTGCTGGCTCAGGCCGCGGCTGATCTCTTTGATCTTGGCTTCAAGCTCCTTGGCTTCCACCTCGATCGCCTCGGCGGCGGCGAGGGCCTTGAGGGCCAGGCTGCGGCGCAGGCGCTCCTCTGCCTCGGGCCGGGAGGTGTCCATCAATGAGCGCACTAGGTCGGGGGTGAACAGCTTTTTGACGTCCATGCCCTGCTGGGCGATCTGTCCTGCTGTCTGCTCCACCAGGTTGCGGATTTCCTGTTGAACCAGGGTTTCGGGCAACTCCACTTCAAGCTGTTGCACCAGGGCGGCGAGCAGGGCGTCGTGGCGGCTGGCCTTAGCCCGGCGCTCGGCGTCTTCCTTGAGGCGGGTTTCCAGATCGCTGCGCAGTTCGGCCAGGGTGGCTTTGTCGCTGGCCTGCTGGGCAAAGGCGTCGTCGAGGGCGGGTAGTTCCCGGCACTTGAGGTCTTTCAGGCTGATCTCGAAGCGCGACTGGCGGCCAGCGGCATCTTCTTGGGGGTAGGTATCGGGGAACTGGCAGTCGATGGTCTTGCTAGCGCCGATAGCCATGCCGATTACGCCCTCGACGAAGCCTGGGATCATCCGGCCCTCCTCCAGCTCGACTTCCATGGCATCGCTGCTGCCACCACTGATGGCCTCGCCGCTATCCACGTAGATGCCGCTGAAGCTGAGCACCGCTACATCGCCGCTGGCCGCAGGGCGGCCCTCTACGGGCACCAGGGTGGCCAGCTGCTTGCGCGACTGCTCGATCAGTTCATCGATGCGGGCCGGATCGAAGCTGATTGCCTCGGCTTCAGCCTTTAGCCCTTTGGTGGACTTGAGTTTTGGTGTGGGCTCGACGTCGAGCTCCAGGGTGATGGTGAGTGCGTTGCCGGGCTCGAAGCGTTCCAGCACGACCTCGAAGCCTTCGGTGAGCTCGGGCCGGCCGATAGCTGCCACCATTTCTTGGCTAACAGCATCCCGGAAAGCTGCCTCCACCAGATCCTCTAGGGCGGTGGCCCGGATGCGTAGGGGGCCGATCTGCTGGAGCAGCACGGGCCGGGGCACCTTGCCCTTGCGAAAGCCGGGAAGCTTGATGCTGCGACTCAGCTTGTCCACGGCGGCGTCATAGCTGGCCTGGCTGCGGCCGCCGGGGATGGCCACCTCGAGGGCCACGCGGCTGCCCGGACGGGGACTGGCCTTTATCGACAGCGGGCTGGCGGCTGGGGCGGCGGCAGAGCTCATGGAAAACAGTTGCAGACCCCGATCCTAGAAAGCGGCCGTTCCGAGCTCTCAGCGCGTATTGTCCTAACGGCGCACGACGAAGGCGATAGCTCCCAAATCAGCAAAGAACGGCTTCGACGACGGCCGGCCTCTTTGTTGCAGCTTTCCGCCCCTAGCTGAGTTGACGTTTGACCTCCAGCTCCGCCACCAATTTTTGATTCCTTTCCCGCTCCCTTGACCGCCGCCCAGACCGTCCCCGCCCCGCCATCTCCCTGCCTGCCCAGCCGCCCCTTGCGGGTTGCGGTGCTCGGTGCGACGGGCGCAGTTGGCCAGGAATTGCTCGAGTTGCTCACTGAGCGCAATTTTCCTGTGGCTGAGCTGATTCCTTTGGCGTCACCCCGCTCCGCGGGTCAAAGCCTTACCTGGCAGGGCACATCGCTGGCGATCCGGCCCGTGGATGCCTCAGCTTTTGAAGGGGTGGACGTGGTGCTGGCCTCAGCCGGCGGCTCGGTGTCGCGCCAGTGGGCTCCGGTGGCGGCCCGGGCAGGTGCGGTGGTTATCGACAACTCCAGCGCCTTCCGAATGGATCCGGAGGTGCCGTTGGTGGTTCCAGAAGTGAACCCCGAGGCTGCTTTTGCCCATCGGGGCATCATTGCCAACCCCAACTGCACAACAATCCTGCTCACCCTGGTTTTGGCCCCCTTGGCGGCGCGGCGGGCAATTCGGCGTGTGCTGGTGAGCACCTATCAGAGCGCCAGCGGCGCCGGTGCCCGGGCGATGGAGGAGCTGCGCCAGCTCAGCCGCACCGTGCTCGATGGTGGTGAGCCCGTGAGTGAGGTGCTGCCCCACTCCCTGGCCTTCAACCTTTTTCTGCACAACTCGCCGCTGCAGGAAAATGGTTATTGCGAGGAGGAGCTGAAGATGCTCAACGAAACTCGCAAGATCATGGGCACGCCCGAGCTGCGACTTTCGGCTACCTGTGTGCGGGTGCCGGTGCTGCGGGCCCATTCAGAGGCCGTAAATATTGAATTTCATGAGCCCTTCCCGGTGCAGGAGGCCAGAGCCCTGCTGGCTGAGGCCTCCGGAGTGGAGCTGCTGGAAAACTTTGAGACCAACCGTTTCCCGATGCCCACCGATGTGACGGGCCGCGATCCGGTGGCGGTGGGACGTATTCGCCAGGACCTCAGTGACGCCAATGCCCTGGAGCTGTGGCTCTGCGGTGATCAGATTCGCAAGGGTGCGGCTCTCAATGCGATCCAGATTGCCGAGCTGTTGATCCAGGGTCCGGCGGCTGGAACTGGAGCGGTTTTATCCGGAGGTGCTGCTTGATCCCTATCCAGCCAGCCACTCCCCCATTTGGCCGCGTACTGACGGCGATGGTGACCCCCTTTGCTGCCGATGGTTCTGTGGATCTGGGCCTTGCGGCCCAGCTGGCAGAGCACCTGATTAACCAGGGCTCCGATGGAATCGTGGTGTGTGGCACCACTGGCGAATCACCGACGCTCAGCTGGGACGAACAGCACGAGCTTTTAGTTGCGGTGAAGCAAGCGGTTGGGCATCGGGCCAGCGTGCTGGCTGGAAGCGGCAGCAATTGCACCGCCGAAGCGGTGGAGGCCACGCGGCAGGCGGCGGCCCTCGGTGCTGATGGCGCCCTAGTGGTAGTGCCCTACTACAACAAGCCCCCCCAGGACGGTCTTGAGGCCCATTTCCGCGCTGTGGCAGCGGCGGCACCCCAGCTGCCCTTGATGCTCTACAACATCCCTGGCCGTACAGGCACCAGCCTGGAGCCAGCCACCGTGGCCCGGCTGCTCGACTGCACCAACGTGGTGAGTTTCAAAGCTGCCAGCGGCAGCACCGAAGAGGTGAGCGCCCTGCGGGCCCTGTGCGGCAACCGTCTGGCGATTTACAGCGGTGACGACGCCCTCACCCTGCCGATGCTGGCGGTGGGCGCGGTGGGAGTGGTGAGTGTGGCCAGCCACCTCGCAGGCGCTGAGATCAGCGCCATGGTGCGCGCCTTCTACGCCGGGGATTTGGCCCAGGCCCTGGCTCTGCACGACCAGCTGCTGCCGCTGTGCAAGTCCCTTTTCTGCAGCACCAATCCGATCCCCGTCAAAGCCGCCTTGGAGCTCAGCGGCTGGCCCGTGGGTGCACCCCGTCTTCCCTTGCTTTCAGCCACCACCGACGTGCGACAACGCCTCTCCGAAACCCTGGCCGCCCTGCGTCCTACCTGACGCCAAGGCTTGAGACCAGATCGATTCAGTTTGTTTCTTTTCCCTAAAACTCCTTCTCCATGACCAGTTCCAACGGCAGAGCCCAGGGCACCAGTCAGAGCCCCACCAAGCCGCCCCACCTGAGGGTGATCCCCCTGGGCGGCCTGCACGAGATCGGCAAGAACACCTGCGTGTTCGAGTACGGCGACGACATCATGTTGGTGGATGCCGGATTGGCCTTCCCCAGCGATGGCATGCATGGCGTCAATGTGGTGATGCCGGATACCAGCTATCTGAAGGAAAACCAGAAGCGGATTCGCGGCATGATCGTGACCCACGGTCACGAGGATCACATCGGTGGCATTGCCCACCACCTCAAGAACTTCACCATTCCCGTGATCCATGGGCCGCGCCTGGCGCTGGCCATGCTCACCGGCAAGATGGAGGAGGCCGGTGTGATGGATCGCACCATCCTTCAAACCGTCGCGCCTCGCGATGTGGTGAAGGTGGGCCAACACTTTTCAGTGGAGTTCATCCGCAACACCCACTCGATGGCAGACAGCTTTTCGCTGGCCATCACTACCCCTGTGGGCACGGTGATCTTCACCGGTGACTTTAAGTTTGACCACACGCCGGTGGATGGCGAGACCTTTGATATGGCTCGCTTGGCCCATTACGGCGACAAGGGCGTGCTTTGCCTGTTCAGCGACTCCACCAACGCTGAGGTGCCGGGCTTCTGCCCCCCCGAGCGCTCGGTGTTCCCTTGCCTAGATCGCCACATCTCCCAGGCTGAAGGCCGGGTGATCATCACCACCTTTGCCAGCTCGATTCACCGGGTCTCGATGATCCTGGAGCTGGCCCTCAAGAACGGTCGCAAGGTGGGCCTGCTGGGCCGCTCCATGCTCAACGTGATTGCCAAGGCGCGGGAGTTGGGTTACATGCGCGCCCCCGATGATCTGTTTGTGCCGATTAAGCAGATCCGCGATCTGCCCGACCGCGAAACCCTGCTGCTGATGACAGGTAGTCAGGGTGAGCCCCTGGCGGCCCTAAGCCGCATCTCCCGTGGCGAGCATCCCCAGGTGCAGGTGAAAAGCACTGACACGATTATTTTCTCGGCCAGCCCGATCCCTGGTAACACCATCTCGGTGGTGAACACCATTGACCGGCTGATGATGCTCGGTGCCAAGGTGGTTTATGGCAAGGGCGAGGGTATTCACGTCTCTGGCCATGGCTTCCAGGAAGACCAGAAGCTGATGCTGGCCCTCACCAAGCCCAAATATTTTGTGCCGGTGCATGGTGAGCACCGCATGCTCATTGCCCACAGCAAAACTGCCCAGTCGATGGGCGTGCCTGCCGACAACATCCTGATCATCGACAACGGCGACGTGGTCGAGCTCAGCCCCGACTCCATCCGCACCGGTGATCCGGTGAAGGCAGGCATTGAATTGCTCGATGCCTCCCGCAATGGCATCGTCGATGCCCGGGTGCTGAAGGAGCGCCAACAGCTCGCAGAGGATGGGGTGATCACCCTGCTTGCGGTGATCAGTACCGATGGTGTGATGGCGGCTCCACCCCGGGCCAACATCCGGGGAGTGGTCACCACTGCTGATGCCCGCAGGCTTTCGATGTGGGCTGAGCGCGAAATCGGCTGGGTGCTGGAAAATCGTTGGAATCAGCTCTGCCGCAACACCGGTGGTAAGGCCCCTGAGGTGGATTGGGTGGGTGTGCAGCGAGAGGTTGAGGTGGGTCTGCAACGCCGCCTGCGCCGTGAGCTGCAGGTGGAGCCGCTGATCATTTGCCTAGTGCAGCCGGCCCCTGCCGGTACGCCGGCTTACAAGGGCCGCGCCGACGCCGAACCCGACAGCCGTCCCGCTCCCCGGGGTCGCGGTGCTCGTGATGGAGGCGGCCGAGATGGAGTTGGTCGTGGCCGTGATGGCTCCGTGCCGGCACCCCAGCGTCAGCTGGTTGCCGTTGGAGCCGCCGACTATGCCGCCGCCACGCCTGTGGCTGCTGTTGCTGAGGTTCCAGCCCCGGCCCCGGCCCCAGCTCCAGCAGAGCTCGAGCCAGAACTCGCCGGCCGCACCCGCCGCCGCCGCTCAGCCGCTATCGCGGGCTGAGTGGCCCCAGCCCCAGCCCCAGCTCAGCGGATCACCACTCGCAGCAGCCCCTTGGAGAGTTCGGCCAACTCCCCGGGGCTGGGTCCGCCGACTGGCTCGGCAGAACGATCTTGAGGCCCAGTCAGGCTCTCTTTGCTCACGGCGACGTCCAGCTCTTGAGCAGTCGCAGCATCTGCCTGGGCCACCTCGATCAGCTCTGGTTCATCGACCACCTCCACAGGCACGATGCCGCCAAGCTGCTCCAGCCAGGGCATGGCTGAGCCAGCGCTGGCAATTGCGGTTCCGACCGCTACTGGCTCGTTGCCGAAGGGGAAAGCTTGGCCTCCAGTGCTTGCAGCAACAGGGGGTTGGCCTGGTCCAACTTCAAGGGTTGTGGCTGGAGGTGCTTCCTGGCTGGCGCATTGCTCCAGACCCTGGTCGGCGATATCTCGCAGTACTGCTTCTTGCGTGGCTGCTCGAACGCGGCTGTAAAAACCGGTTGCGGTAGCGCTGTCTTCGTAGCCGTAGAGATAGGTGTGGCCTAGTAAAAGCTGCAGTCTTTGGCGCAGGGGATCGGCGGGGTCGCCTGGCAGCTCGAGTATCAGCTCCTCGCTCAACCGGATCACGACATCCCATTTGCGTTCGCTGTAAACCCGCTCAATGGCCTCATAGCGCTGTTGCAGCGGGTTCGGCGAGGTTGTCATTGCGGCAGGGGAGCGGCGGGAGGATGCAGCCAAAGTGTGCAGCGATCCCAGCGCAGTTGCCAACCTGCCGCGAGGTCGGCTTGGCCTGGGGGATGGCCGGCTTGCACTCGCAGCAATAGTTCTTCGAGTTGCCGGGCTGGCAGGGAAAGACTTGTGCCTTGCTCAAGCCAGTGATGCAGCAGTTGGCGCTGGTTGGCTAGGGCTAGGTCGCCCAACTCCTGGCGCTGCAGTCCTGGTGCCCCATCGTGGCTTGCGACTGTTTTTAGAGTTTGCAGGGCCAGATTCACCAATTCGTTGCTGCTCTCCACCTCCTCCACCAGCCTTTCGGCTTGGTCGCTGATCCTCTGGGCAGCGCCGGGATGGAGCTCTTCGAGTACGGGCACGACCTCGGCCCGGATTCGGTTACGGCTGTAGCGGCGGTCGGTGTTGCTCGGGTCGTGCCATACGGGCAGCTTCATTTGCTCGCAAAGCCGAGCGGTGTCGGTCCGGGAGAACTGCAGTAGCGGCCGCGCCAGTGAGATTTGCTCGCATGGATCGTTGGTTGGGCTCGATGGGTTGCTGAGGGGGCGCAGGCTGCGTAGGCTGGCGAGGCCGCGGCGATGGCTGCCTCGGGCTAGGTGCAGCAATACGGTTTCGGCTCGATCGCTGGCGGTGTGGGCGGTCACCACATGGCCCACCCCCAGACATCTGGCCTGCTCAGCCAACTGGCCGTAGCGCCAGTGGCGGGCGTCAGCTTCGCTGCTTGCTTCCAGCGGCCTCAGCCAGGAGGAAACGTGCAGCTTGAGCCCCTGGTCGCTGCACCAGCCGGCCAGCTCCGAGGCAACGCTGCCCGAATCTGGTCGCCAGCGGTGGTCGCCGTGCCAGAGGTGCAGCGGCCAGTGGTGCAGGCGCTGCAGGTCGCGCAGCAGGGCCAGCAGGGTCATGGAATCTTGACCACCCGAGATGGCCAGCAGCAGCGGCGCTCCTGCTGGCAACAGCTCGGGATGGTGACGCAGGTGGCGATGCAGCCGCAGGTGGTCCGGGCTCCAGCGCGGCCCGGGTGGGAGAATCG
Organism: Synechococcus sp. CS-1330; assembly: GCA_025128025.1. Classification (GTDB taxonomy): domain Bacteria; phylum Cyanobacteriota; class Cyanobacteriia; order PCC-6307; family Cyanobiaceae; genus Cyanobium_A. The sequence goes on along the minus strand of JAHLYR010000018.1, from coordinate 32,175 downwards.
ATTCACTATTCAAATCTTGCGTTTCCATGGTTGCGAAGTCGCGTCTTGAGCAGCTGCCCTCCGCCCTGCAAGCCGCGCTTGCTGATCGCCGCCTGCTCAAGGTGATCGCTGGCCTCACCAATTTTGATGCTGCCAGTGTGGAGCGGATCAGCCGGGCCGCTGGCCAAGGCGGTGCCGATCTGATCGATGTGGCCTGCGATCCGGAGTTGGTGCAGCTGGCCGCGGCCGTGAGCGGCTTGCCGATTTGCGTGAGCGCAGTCGATCCCGAGCTGTTTGCCGCTGCAGTGGCTGCTGGGGCGGCAATGGTTGAAATTGGCAACTACGACGCCTTCTATCCCCTCGGTCGCATCTTCGATGCCGCTGAAGTGCTTGAGCTCACCCGCCGCACTCGCGAGTTGCTGCCTGAGGTGGTGTTGAGCGTAACCGTGCCCCATGTGCTGCCCCTCGATCAGCAGGAGCAGCTGGCGGTAGATCTGGTGGCCGCCGGTGCCGACATCATCCAAACCGAGGGCGGCACCAGCGCTAAGCCCTTCAGTGCCGGCAGCCTCGGCCTAATTGAGAAGGCGGCTCCAACCCTGGCCGCTGCCCACAGCATCAGCCGGGCCTTGATTGCGGCGGGCAGTGTTGAAGCGGGTAATGTTGCACCGGTGCTGTGTGCCTCTGGCCTCTCCGCTGTCACCGTGCCGATGGCCATCGCCGCCGGTGCCGCCGGGGTGGGGGTTGGTTCGGCGATCAACAAGCTCAACGACCCCCTGGCCATGGTGGCCGTCGTGCGCGGCCTACGCGAGGCCCTAGGCGCGACCGCCGGCGCAATCGTTGTTGGTTAACGCCAAGTGGGTTCTCTGATCTGGCTATTGCAGTGGCCGATTCGGGCCGTTGTGTTGTTGATTGTGGCCTGGCTTCCCTTGGGAGTGGAGGTGAGCAGTTTCCCGATCGCCATGCTTTCGGCTGTGGTGATCGGCCTGCTGGGCACCCTGTTGATCTGGCCGCTGAAGCTGCTGCTGGGGCCGGTGTGGGCGGTCACCAGCTTGGGGGGCTTGATCAGTCCGGTGAGCCTGCTGTTCAACTGGGCGATCACGGTGGTGCTGTTTGGCCTGGCGGCCTGGTTGATCAAGGGATTCCGGCTCAAAAACGGAGTGGTGAGCGCGATTCTTGGTGGGGTCGTCTACGCCGTGTTGTCGGCTGTGATCCTGCGGATCCTTGGCCTTGATGTCGACTTCACTCGCGCAGCTGCCCTGATCACCACGGCTCCGGTGGTTTGACCCCGAGAATGGGGGCATGGTTCCGTTTGAACTCCACGCCCCCTACGAGCCCAAGGGTGACCAGCCCACGGCCATTGCCGGGCTGGTGCAGGGCGTTGATGGGGGCGAGCGCTACCAGACCCTGCTAGGTGCCACCGGCACCGGCAAGACCTTCACGATCGCCAATGTGATCGCCCAGACCGGGCGCCCGGCTTTGGTGCTGGCCCACAACAAAACCTTGGCGGCCCAGCTCTGCAACGAGCTGCGGGAGTTCTTTCCAAATAATGCTGTTGAATATTTCATCAGCTACTACGACTATTACCAGCCGGAAGCCTACGTTGCTGTCTCCGATACCTACATAGCCAAAACAGCTTCGATCAACGAAGAGATCGACATGCTGCGCCATTCGGCGACCCGTTCGCTATTTGAGCGCAACGATGTGATCGTTGTGGCCTCTATCAGTTGTATTTATGGTTTAGGTATTCCCAGTGAATATCTAAAGGCTGCCGTCAAGTTCAAGGTGGGAGAGACCCTTAATTTGCGAGGCTCCTTGCGGGAGTTGGTAAACAACCAGTATTCCCGCAACGACCTGGAGATTTCCCGCGGTCGTTTTCGGGTGCGGGGGGATGTGCTGGAGATCGGTCCAGCCTATGAAGACCGGCTGGTGCGGATTGAGCTTTTTGGTGATGAGGTGGAGGCGATCCGCTACGTGGATCCCACCACCGGCGAGATCCTGCAAAGCCTCGACACAATCAATATTTATCCGGCTAAGCACTTTGTGACGCCAAAGGAGAGGCTGGCGGATGCGATTTCGGCCATCCGCAACGAGATGCGCGAGCGGCTCGATGTACTCAACGGTCAGGGGCGGCTGCTGGAGGCGCAACGGTTGGAGCAGCGCACCACCTACGACCTGGAGATGCTCGAGCAGGTGGGCTACTGCAACGGCGTTGAGAACTACGCCCGCCATTTGGCCGGGCGAGAGGCGGGCACGCCGCCGGAATGCCTGATCGACTATTTCCCCAAAGACTGGCTGCTGGTGGTGGATGAAAGCCACGTCACCTGCTCCCAGCTGCAGGCGATGTACAACGGCGACCAGTCGCGTAAGCAGGTGCTGATTGAGCACGGCTTCCGCCTGCCCAGTGCTGCCGACAACAGGCCGCTCAAGGGTTCGGAGTTCTGGGAGAAGGCCCAGCAGACGATCTTTGTGAGTGCCACCCCAGGCAACTGGGAGATGGAGCAGAGCACGGGCCAGATTGTGCAGCAGGTGATCCGCCCCACCGGGGTACTCGACCCGATCGTGGAGGTGCGCCCTAGTGAGGGTCAGGTAGACGACCTGCTCGGCGAGATCCGGGTGCGGGCGGAGAAAAACGAGCGAGTGCTTGTAACCACGCTCACTAAGCGCATGGCCGAAGATCTCACCGATTACTTGGCCGAAAATGGGGTGCGAGTGCGCTATTTGCACTCGGAGATTCATTCGATTGAGCGGATTGAGATCATTCAAGATCTCAGGAATGGTGAATACGACGTGCTGGTTGGCGTGAACCTGCTGAGGGAAGGATTGGACCTGCCCGAGGTATCGCTAGTGGCGATTCTTGATGCCGATAAGGAGGGTTTTCTGCGGGCCGAGCGCTCCTTGGTTCAGACCATTGGCCGGGCTGCCCGCCACATCGAGGGCAAGGCCATCCTCTATGCCGACAATCTCACCGATTCCATGGCTAGGGCCATCTCTGAAACCGAGCGCCGCCGCGCCATTCAGCACGCCTACAACGTTGAGCACGGCATCACCCCTACCCCTGCGGGCAAGCGGGCCGGCAATTCGATTCTCTCCTCTCTGGAGATGTCACGGCGGCTCAACGACGACCAGCTGGAGGAGGCCACCGAGCAAGCCGAGCACAACAACGTGCCGCTGGATGCCCTGCCGGAGCTAATCCAGCAGCTTGAAGAGAAGATGAAGGGCGCCGCCAAGAATCTCGAATTTGAGGAGGCCGCCAACCTGCGCGACAAGATCAAAAATCTGCGCCAGAAGCTGGTGGGGAGGGCTTAATCAGGCGACTCGGTCTTGCCAGGCGACCCGGTTTCGCCAGGTGACTCAGTGCCCTCGGCCCGATGTTGGGCGATTCCACCAAGTGCAAATGCGGCGTGCACTGCTTGTAGGGCTGCTATCCCATCGGTTTCGGCTACGACGCAGCTGGTGCGGATCTCGCTGGTGGCGATCAGTTCGATGTTGATGCCTGCGTCGGCCAGGCAGCGGAACATGCGGGCCGCGGTGCCCGGGGTGAATGGCATACCGGCCCCTACTGCGCTGATTCGGGCTATGGCCGGCCCCTCTTCGAAGCTGGAGCCGGGCCATTGGCGCAGTAGGGGGGCCAGGGTCTGCTGCGCACGCACCAGATCGTCGCGTTTAAGCACGAAGCTCATGTCGCGGCTTGGCCCGGCATGGGTGCGCTCGGATTGCACGATCGCATCGAGGCTGATGCTGGCGTCGGCCAGGGTGCGGCAGACGGCCGCGGCGGTGCCGGGGCGATCGGGCAGGCGCCTCACTGCCACCTGGGCCTGATCGCGGTCGAGGGCAACGCCGCGAACAGCCGGATCCCCCTGATGGCAGGGCCTGGGATTGCGGCGCAGCTGCTGATCAGGCAGCTCAAAGGCTTCGGCGGCGGCCCGCAGGGCCCGATCCGCCTGGTCTCCAGCCACCAGGCAGCTCACCTTCACCTCGCTGGTAGCAATCAGGCGCAGGTTGATGCCTGAGCGGGCCAGGGTGTCGAACAGCCGGGCAGCTACCCCTGGCCTGCCCATGATCCCGGCGCCCGAGATGCTCAGCTTGGCCAAACCGGCCTCAGCGCTTAGCTGGGCGCCGCCATCGTTGAGGGTCGCGCCCATGGCGGCCAGCACCTCCCGGCACACCAGCTGGGCCCGGTCGCATTCAGCGGCGGCCAGGGTGAAGGCGATGTCGTTGGAGCTGCCCTCGTGGGTGGCTTGCACGATCAGATCTACGTTGAGGCCAGCGGCACCGAGGGCCTCGAACAGCTGGGCTGCCACTCCGGGCCGGTCGGGTACGTGGGCTAGGGCCAGTACCGCCTGGTCTGTTTCGAGTTCGGCGCCATCAACTGGTTTACCCAGCTCCAGACCCTCATGGCGAATCGGCCTGGGGGCGCCGCTGGTGAGCAGGGTGCCGGCCTGCTCGCTCCAGCTGGAGCGCACCACTAGGGGCACGCCGTAGTTGCGGGCGATCTCCACTGCCCGCGGGTGCAGCACCGAAGCCCCCAGGCTGGCTAGCTCGAGCATTTCATCGCAGCTCACCTGTGCCATCAGCTGGGCGTCGGCCACCTTGCGGGGGTCGGTGGTTAGAACCCCAGGAACGTCGGTATAGATCTCGCAGGTATCAGCGCCCAGCGCTGCTGCCAGGGCCACCGCCGAGGTGTCGGAGCCGCCGCGACCCAAGGTGGTGATCTCAGGGGTGCCGCCGGCGCCGCTGCTGGTGCCCTGGAAACCAGCCACCACAACTACCTGGCCATCAGCGAGCAGGCGCCGCAGCCGTTCGGTGCGGATCTCCAGGATGCGGGCGCGGCCGTGGGCCGATTCGGTGACGATGCCCGCCTGGGTGCCTGTCATCGAAACCGCCGGTACGCCTTCTGCGTGCAGCGCCATCGACAGCAGAGCGATCGACACTTGCTCGCCGGTGGCTAGCAGCATGTCCAGCTCCCGCTGGGGTGGGTTGCTGCTGATGGCCCGGGCTAGGCCGCTGAGCTGGTCGGTGGTGTGGCCCATCGCTGACACCACAATCACCAGCTCGTGGCCCTGCTCACGGCTGCGGGAGATGCGGCGGGCCACTGCCTGAATGCGCTCCACATCGGCCACCGAGGTGCCGCCAAACTTCTGAACCAGCAGGGCCATGGCGGGGTGCGGCGGTGGGCGTCAATGAAAGAACGGCTAATTATCCGTCTTGGTCCCTTAGGGGTTGAGCAGGAAGCCGTCGCGGAAGGCGTCGCCGGCATCACTGCCCCGCTTGAGGGCAGCCTCCACTGAGAGCAGCTGGCTGAGCAGGCGCAGGAATACGGCGGGCTGGCGGCCGCGGATCTGCTTACGCATCACGTAGATGCGTTTGGGATTGCCGATGCCGGCCGCTTTAGCGATCACTGCTACGTCGCTTTCACCTTGCTGGTCGAGCAGGGTGACCCAAAGCCAGCCGCGGATCTGGCTGCTGAGGGCAGCAACGATGCGCAGGGCCGGTTCGTTGGCCTCCAGCAGGGCATCGAGCCGGGCAATGGCGTCGGCTGGCCAGCCAGCCAGCAGGGCATCGCCGACGGCGAGGGAGCTGGTGGCTTGACCGCCCACCAGGGCTTGCACGGCGGTGAGGGTGATGGGATTGGCGTAAAGGCTGAGCTTTTCAAGCTCGCTGGCGAGGCGGGCGCTGTCGCTGCCGATGGCATCGGAGAGGGCTGCAGCTGCGGCTGGCTCCAGCTTCAGCCCCAACTCCCGGGCCGTGCGACTCACCAGCTCCACCTGGCCGGCGCCGTCCCAGATGGCTGGTAGGGCAAAACTTTGCTCGCTGGCCTGGCCAGCCTTCACCAGCTTTTGCAGGGCCTTGGTGGTGCGCAGCCGGGCATCCGGCTTGCCGGAACTGATCAGCACCAGATGGCAGCCATCCGCCACCTGGGCCAGGGCCGCTTCGAAACGCTCGGCCAGCTCAGCTGGGCACTGGCTGCAAAAGGGACTGCGTTGCAGCAGCACCATGCGGCTGCCAGCGCCAAAGGGCGGCGTGCGGGCCTCCTCGAGGGCCTGGGCTGCCTGGCCGGCGTCGTTGCCATCGAGGCGGCTGAGGTTGATGGTGGCCCAGCTGGGATCCACCTGCGCCTGCACCAGCGCTTCTACGGCTCGGTTGCGGGCAGCCTCGTCGTCGCCCCAGAGCAGGTGAATGGGCATGGCTGGAGTGCGGGGCTTAGATCCGCAGGGTGCAGAGCAGTGGGTACTGGCCAGTCTGAGCCAGGGCCGGATGGACCGGAACCAACAGCGCGAGGAATCATAAAGGCTTTCGGCTTTTTTGTAGCATTCCTGGAGCAAATCTGCTCTTATTGGAGATTAAATTGGCAAGCGAAGCTAGTGACTAACAGTTTTGACGATTTTGTTAATGGAATCAATCTTCGGGGCGATGGCAGCGTGGATGACAACAGCGGTTCGGATATCTACGGAGACGATTTCGACGACGATCTAAGCGGTGGCAGCCTCGATGACCTTTTGGAGGGCAAAGGCGGAAGAGACATATTGAGAGGCCGGCAAGGTTCGGATGTTTGCAAGGGCGGCCAGGGATCGGATGATCTTTACGGTGGCCAAGGGGATGACTACTTGCTGGGCGGCCAGGGATCGGATGACCTTTACGGTGGTCAAGGGGATGATATTTGCAACGGCGGCAGGGGCTCCGATAGTATGAGCGGAGGCGATGGTCGCGATCTTTTCGTTATTTCCCGTGGCAAGGATTTAATTCGAGATTTTTCCACCATCCAAGGTGATGTTATTCAAATCAATCGGGCCATCTTTGGATCTGCCGAATTCGTCGCCACACCGGATGGCACGGTGATCAACCATGCCTTTGGATCTACCGCAGTCATTGGAATTACACCCGCGGAGCTTCAAAGTAGCGTCATTTGGATCGGTTAAGTCAAGTTTTGTGCGTCTGGCTTGCGGGCTAATTGTTCAGTGCTGCTACAGGGCGTCAGTGTGGCTGTCGCCCAACATTGCCTAATGCCCCCCGCCAGAGCTGACTTAGAGGCTCAACTCGATCATCCGATCTTTAGTGAGAGTTTGCGGTTGATCCGTGGGCTCCCTGGCACGGAGGCGGCGCTGGCACCGCTCAGCCCCCTGCAGCAGGAAGTGTTGTTGCGGCTGATTCACAGCAGCGGCGATCCGGGCCTGGCGGCCAATCTGGTTTGCCCCGCTAACGCCTGCGGCGACGGCTTGGTGGCTTTAGCAGCTGGGGCACCGATCCTCACTGACACGGCAATGGCGGCCACGGCGGTGGCGCCGATGGCGCGGCGTACCTTCGCTAATCAGGTGTGCAGCGTGCTCGATTGGGCGCCTGAGCAGGCGCCGTCGGGCTCCACGCGCACGGCTGCCGGGATGGCGGCGGCGCTGGCAGCGTTACGCCCGGGTGTGGTGCTGATTGGCAGTGCCCCCACGGCCCTAGAGGTGCTGCTGGATTTGGTGGCATCAAACGCGGTGCCGGCGCCAGCTCTGGTGATCGGTATGCCGGTGGGGTTTGTGGGGGTGGCCCAGAGCAAGCGTCACCTGGCTCAGAGTGGTCTGGTTCATATCCGGCTCGAGGGCTCCAAGGGCGGAGCCGGATTGGTGGCCGCGGCCTGCAACGCCCTGCTGCGCTCTGCCTGGCTTCAGGCGGCGAGCGCTCCGTCTCCTTGACCCACCTGCACGACGCTGTTGGCTTCGATGCGGCCCAGCACCTGGCGGGCCCGCAGCACCACCGCTGCCGGCACCCCGGCCAGGCGGGCGGCCTCGATGCCGTAGCTGCGGCTGGCGCCGCCGGGGGCCACCCGGTGCAGGAACACCAGGGCGTCGCCGGTTTCTTGCACTAGCACCTGGGCATTGGCCACATTGGGTAGCTGGCCCGCTAGGGCGTTGAGTTCGTGGTAGTGGGTGGCGAAGATGCTGCGGGCGCCGATGCCGCCGCGCTCGGCCGGGGTGGCCAGGTGCTCGGCCACGGCCCAGGCGATCGAGAGGCCGTCGAAGGTGGCGGTGCCGCGGCCGATCTCGTCGAGTAGCACCAGGGAGCGCTCGCTGGCGTGGTGAAGGATGTTGGCGGTTTCGGCCATCTCCACCATGAAGGTGGATTGGCCGCTCGCCAGGTCGTCGCCGGCGCCGACGCGGGTGAAGATGCGATCGGCGATGCCCAGGCGCGCCGAAGCCGCTGGAATCCAGCTGCCCATCTGGGCCATCAGCTGCAGCAGGCCGCTCTGGCGCAGGTAGCAGCTCTTGCCGCTGGCGTTGGGGCCGGTGAGGATGATCAGGTCGGGAGTGCCGCCTAGCACCACGCTGTTGGCGGTGAAGGGCTCCTCCACTAGCAGCTGCTCCACCACCGGGTGGCGGCCGGCTTCGATCTGCAGCAGGCGGGCATCGGGACCGGCGGGGTCGGTTATTTCGGGGCAGCAGTAGCCGCTGGTGGCGGCCACCTCGGCTAGGGCCCCGAGGGCGTCGAGCTCGGCCACCAGGCGCGCAGCTGTGCGGATAGCGGCAGCCTGCTCGCCGACCTGGGCGCGTAGTCCGCAGAACAGTTCGTATTCGCGCTGGGCAGCGCGGGCCTTGAGCTGCTGGATGGCGCCCTCGCGGTTGCGCAGGGCTGGGGTGACGAAGCGCTCCTCGTTGGCCAGGGTTTGGCGGCGGATCCAGTGCTGTGGCACTGCAGCCGCCTTGGCCTTGGACACCGCTAGGAAGTAGCCGAAGGTGCGGTGGTACTGGAGTTTGAGGCTGGTGAGGCCGCTGAGCCGGCGCTCTTCGGATTCCTGCTGGGCTAGCCAGGCGTCCTGGTCGTCGAGCTGGTTGCGTAGGTCGTCGAGGCTTGGATCGACGCCGTCGTGGATCAGGCCGCCTTCAGTGAGCGATAGGGGTGGGGTGTCGAGCAGGGTGTGGCGTAGCTCGCCGGCCAGGCTTTCGAGCTCGGGCCAGGGGCGGGCCAGGGCCTGCAGGGGGGCGCTGCTGGCTTGGTCGAGCTGGGCGGCGAGCTGGGGCAGGCGCTCGAGACCATCGGCCAGGGCCACTAGATCCCGAGCCGAGGCGCTGCCCGCACCGGCGCGGCCCGCCAGGCGCTCCAGGTCGCCCATGGGCCGCAGCAGCCGGCGGATCGCCAGCCGCAGGGAGCGCTGGGCCACCAGCTCACCCACCCCCCCCTGACGCTCCAGGATCGCGGGGCGCTCCACCAGTGGCGCCAGCAGCCAGCGGCGTAGGCAGCGGCCGCCCATGGCGGTGTGGGTGCGGTCGAGCGCCCAGAGCAGGGAGCCGTGCACGCTGCCGCCCAGCTGGGTTTTGGTGAGCTCCAGGTTGCGGCGGGTGGCGGCGTCGAGCACCAGCTGGTCGCCGGCGTGCCAGGTGGTGGGTGGCTCCAGGGGCACCCGGGCCTGGCTGGTGTCGTCGAGGTAGCCCACCAGGCCGCCCGCCGCGCGTAGGGCCAGCGGCGCTTCGCCGAGCCCCAGGCCATCAAGGCTGGCCAGGCCGAAGCGCTGCTTGAGGGTGGCGGAGGCTTCCGGCGCCTCAAAGGGGGTGCGGGGCAGGGGCGTGAGCCGCAGGGCCTCCGGGCACCAAGTGGGGGTGGCGCTGGCACTGGCGGTGGCGCCGGGCCAGAGCACCTCGGCGGCCTCCACCTGCAGCAGCTCCTGGTGCAAGCCGGCGCTGCCGGTCCGCTCTGTGACCCGGAATTCACCGGTGCTGACATCGGCCACCGCCAGGCCCCAGCACGGGCCCTCCGTCACCACGGCGCAAAGCCAGTTGTTGAGGCGGGCTGCCAGCAGGCCCTCTTCAAGCACCGTGCCGGGGGTGAGCACCCGTGTGATGCCGCGCTTGAGCAGTTCGCCTTTGGCCGCGGTGCTTTCCAGCTGGTCGCATAGGGCGACGCTGAGGCCGCGGCGCACCAATTCAGCGCAGTAGCGCTCGGCGGCATGGTGGGGGATGCCCGCCATCGGCACCCGACCGACAGCTTTGCCGCCCTCCTTGCCTGTGAGGGTGAGCTCCAGCAGGCGCGAGAGGGTGATGGCGTCTTCGAAGAAGCACTCAAAGAAATCGCCGAGGCGGTAAAGCAGCACCCGGTCGGGATGGGCGGCCTTGAGCTCCACGTAGTGACGCAGCATCGGTGTCAGCTGCTCGGCTGCCACCAGGCTGTGGTGGTGCCAGGGGGGCAGGTCGGAATCGGGGCTTGAGGTTGCTGTGGTTGCGGCCGGAGGAGCTGTTGGGGCGGCTTGGCGCTGACGGCTGCGGGGCCGGGAGGGGCTGGGCTCGGGTGCGGCCTGCGGCTCTTCGGCCAGGCCCAGGGCGGCGGTGAGCGAAAGCTGTTGTTCGGCTTCCGCGCCCACGGCCCTTTCTTACTGAGATTTGATCGTAGGTCGACTTGCCGGTGGGCTTCATGTTGTGAAGCGGGGCCCCGGCTGACCTGGGTCTGCGTGTGAGAATCTCGCAACCGATCGGCGTGTAGCCGCTGCTAATCCATGCAGATCCTCAACACCCTCACCGTTTTGGCTCTGGTGGTGCTGTCGTTCGCCTTGATTGTGGCGGTGCCGGTGCTGTACGCCAGCAGTGAAGATTCAGGTCGCTCCAACCGCCTGATCCTGCTTGGCGGCATCGCTTGGGTGGCCCTGGTGCTGCTCAACTGGGGCATGAGCATCTTTGTGGTCTGAAGCGTGGCGATTTTTGAAGGCCGGTTCACCGATACGGCTGGTCTGCGTATCGCGGTGGTGGTTGCCCGTTTCAATGACCTGGTGACCGGCAAGCTGCTGAGCGGCTGCCTCGACTGCCTCGCGCGCCACGGCGTCGACACCAGTGATGCCAGTGCCCAGCTGGATGTGGCCTGGGTGCCCGGCAGCTTTGAGATCCCCCTGGTGGCCCAGCGTCTGGCGGCCAGTGGTCGCTATCAGGTGGTGATCACCCTGGGGGCCGTGATTCGCGGCGACACCCCCCATTTCGATGTGGTGGTGGCCGAGGTGAGCAAAGGCGTGGCTGCCGTGGCGCGCAACACCGGCGTGCCGGTGATCTTCGGGGTGCTCACCACCGACACCCTGCAGCAGGCCCTGGAGCGGGCCGGCATCAAGAGCAACCTGGGCTGGAACTACGGCCTGCAGGCGCTGGAGATGGGCAGCTTGATGGCGGCAATTCCCGAATAAAAGCGCCGGGCCAATGGTTTTTGCTGGCTGTGTTTCGGCCGACGGCGTTTCCGCTGCTTGTGGGAATGCTGGTGGTGCTGTTTCGAAGCTATCTGGGAGGTTGTACAGCTGTACAACTTCTTTGACAGTGCCCATCAGCGCAACCCTTCCTTCGCCCCCGCCGCCGCCATGACCACGGTTCCGCTAGCTCAGGCTCGCCAGCAGTTGTCCGGCTTGCTCGATCGCGTACGGGCCGGTGAGTACGTGGTGATCAGTCGTTACGGCAAACCGGTGGCGCGGCTGATTCCTGAGCCGTCAGGCCAGGCTGGAGCGGAGCTTTGGCTTGAGCGCTTACGTCGTCTGCACCAGGAGGCAGGCTATGGAGCCGCTTGAACCGTGGCGGCGCATGGGCAGCCATGGCCGGCTGCTCGATGTTTCTTTATTGCGGGCATTGCTGCTGCCGGGGCCCAAGAGTGCTGCTGCTCTGAATTGGTTGGAGCGGGTGGGGGAGGGGCTGCTGAGGGTGAGTGCCTGGAGTGTGATGGAGCTCGAGGGGGAGCTCGATGGCCGGGCCGCGCAACGTTTGATGGATGGCTTTTTGGCGGAACGTTGTCCGGTGGTTTGCTTTGAGCCGGACGACTTTGCGATGGTGCGCCACCGCCAGCGCTACAGGCCTGGCATTGCAGCCCTGCCCCTTTTGCTTCAGCTCCAGCTTGCCTATCGCCTGGGCCTGTTGCCGGTGACCCTCGATCTGGATCTAGTTGAGGCTGCTGGCGCGCTTTCCTATCCGGTCGAAACCCCTTAGCCCCCTGAAACTCCTTGTTTCACCAGTAGGGCCTGGGGGGCTGCATCGCGGAAGCCCAGCTGCTCATAAAAGCCAGCACTGTTGGTGGTCATCAAATAAACGCGCTCAACGCCGCGCAGGGCGGGGGCGGCCAGCAGGGCCTCCACTACCCGGCGGCCGAGGCCCTGGCCGTGTAGGTCGCCAGCCACCACCACATCCCAGAGCACGGCGCGATAAATGCCGTCGCTGCTGGCCCGGCCGAATCCCACTAGGCGCTTGCCATGCCACAGGCTTACCACCACGGTGCTGCCGGCGAGCAGGCGGCGTAGATCTGCAAAGCTGCGCCTCTGGGCCCAGAAGGCGTGCTTGTTAAACAGGCGCTGCAACTTCCATAGGCCGCGGCTGGGCAGCAGGCCGGGGCCGAGGCCGAACCAGCGCAGGCCAGGGGCACCAGGGGCGTGGATTAGGAGGCGCAGTGCTGCCATGGCAGCATTCTCCCAGCGGAGCGTTCCCTATGACCCGTAAGGGAATTATTTTGGCCGGAGGCAGTGGCACTCGGCTGCATCCGATCACGCAGGCTGTGAGTAAGCAGCTGCTGCCGGTGTATGACAAGCCGATGATCTATTACCCGCTCAGCACCTTGATGCTGGCCGGGATTCGGGAGGTGCTGGTTATCAGTACGCCCCATGATTTGGCATCTTTTGAGCGGTTGCTGGGAGATGGCAGCGCTTGGGGCATGGAGATTCAGTACGCCATTCAGCCGAGTCCGGATGGTTTGGCGCAGGCTTTTTTGATCGGCGCTGATTTTTTAAGTGGCGCTCCGGCGGCACTGGTGCTGGGCGACAACCTCTTCCACGGCCACGATTTGATTCCCCAGCTGCAGGCCAGTAATGGCGGCGCAGCCGGAGCCACGGTGTTTGCCTATCCGGTGCGGGATCCCGAGCGCTACGGGGTGGTGGAGTTTGCGCCAGACGGCCAGGTGCTGAGCCTGGAAGAGAAGCCGGCGCGGCCCCGCTCGCGCTATGCGGTGACAGGCCTTTATTTCTATGACGACTCGGTGGTGGAGAGGGCGCGCCACATCCAGCCGTCGCCACGGGGAGAGCTGGAGATCACCGACCTCAACCGCCAATACCTGGAGGAGGGGTTGCTGCGGGTGGAGCTGATGGGCCGGGGCATGGCTTGGCTGGATACGGGCACCTGCGATTCGCTGCACGAGGCCGGCAGCTACATCAGGACCCTGGAGCACCGCCAGGGGCTGAAGGTGGGCTGCCCGGAGGAGGTGGCTTGGCGGTTGGGCTGGATCAACAGCGACCAGCTCGCCGCCCTGGCAGCGCCGCTGCGCAAGAGCGGCTACGGCGATTATTTATTGCAATTGCTGGAGACTCCAGATGCAGGCTGAAGCGCTCACCACGGCGTCTGGCGTTGCTTTGCAGGGCCCCTTGCTGCTGACGCCACGGGTGTTTGGCGACGAGCGGGGCTTCTTCTTCGAGAGCTGGAACCAGCAGGCTTTCAACGCTGCCGCCGGCGAAACCTGCTTCGTGCAAGACAACCACTCCCGCTCCAGCCGCGGGGTGCTGCGGGGGCTGCACTACCAGTTGCCGCCCCATCCCCAGGGCAAGCTGGTGCGCTGCGTGCTGGGGGAGATTTTTGATGTGGCAGTGGATATGCGCCGCAGTTCGCCCAGCTTTGGCCAATGGGTAGGGGCGTGTCTGAGCGCTGAGAACCAGAAGCAGCTCTGGGTGCCAGTGGGCTTCGCCCATGGCTTTCTCACCCTGAGCGAGCACGCCGAGGTGCTCTACAAGACCACCGACTTCTGGAGCCGAGACTGCGAGCGCGCTATCCGCTGGGATGACCCGGAGCTGGCGATCGTCTGGCCTCTGGAAGGCATGGAACCGTTGCTTGCGCAGAAGGATGCGGATGCCCCTGAGCTTGCGGCAGTTATGGCGGCTGGGGAGGTATTTGCGTGAAGGTGCTGCTCACCGGCGCTGCCGGCCAACTGGGCCAGGCGCTGATCGCCGCCAAGCCACTGGGCCTTGAGTTGATTGCCTGCCGCCGCGCCGAGTTGGATCTCGCCAACCCCCAGGCCTGCTGCGACGCTGTGCTGGCGCACCGCCCGGATTGGTTGCTCAATGCCGGCGCATACACGGCTGTGGATAAGGCCGAAAGCGAGCCCGAGCTGGCCCAGGCCGTGAATGCCGGCGCCCCGGCGGCTTTCGCTGCAGCCCTGGCCGCCACGGGTGGCCGCTTGCTGCAGGTGAGCACCGATTTTGTGTTCAGTGGCCTGCAGGGCTGCCCTTATAGGCCGGAGCAGGGCCTCGACCCTCTGGGGGTGTATGGCGCCAGCAAGGCAGCGGGTGAGGCGGCGGCGCTGCAACTGCCGGGGGCACGGGTGTTGCGCAGTAGCTGGGTGTACGGCCCGGTGGGCCACAACTTCTGCCTCACGATGCTGCGCCTCCATCGCGAGCGCAGCGAGATTGGCGTTGTGGCCGACCAGGTGGGTTGCCCCACCAGCACCCTCAGCTTGGCGGCGGCCTGCTGGCGGGCGATCGGCGCCGATCCCAATGGCCCGTCCATCCTGCACTGGAGCGATGCGGGGGCCGCTAGCTGGTACGACTTCGCTGTGGCCATTGGTGAGCTGGGGGTGGTGGCTGGCCTGCTGCAGTGTGCGGCGGACGTGCTGCCCCTCACCACGGCCGATTACCCCACACCCGCTCGGCGCCCCAGTTACTCCCTGCTCGATTCCACCGCCAGCCGCGCAGCTCTGGGCCTAGAGCCATTGCACTGGCGGGCGGCCCTGGCGGAGGTGCTGGAGATACGGGGGCAGTCGCTGCAGCCCTCTGAGCTCGATGCTGCACCACCAACTCCAGGTTGATACGTCTTAATTCAATGCAAAGTTAAGATGGTTATGAAAAATGCGATTCACACTCGTGTTCCTTATGACTTTTAAGCAATAGGTGTTTTGGCGTCGTCTTCTGTTTTTGTGCGCCTCGCTTGACCTGCTGGGGGCAATAGGGGTCTTAGCCCTGCTGGGCGGGCTTAAGGGGGAGTTCTTGCTGGGCCACTCGACCTTGGTGGTGGTGTTGCTGGGCAGCTATGTGTGCTTTGGCTGGCTGCTTGGCAGCTACACGGTGTTGCGCTGGCCTTGGCTGCGTCTGCGGCTTGTGGTTTTGCGGCTGGGGCTCACGGGTGTGGCCACTTTGAGCTTGATGGCGCTGCTGGATTGGGCCATAAACCTGCAAGATTCCATTGCGTTCACCCACCGCAGCACGCTTTTGGCTGCAATCGGCTTAACCATTTGCTGGAGCCTTTTGGTGCGCTTGGGATTGCGCCTGCTGGTGAGGCGTCGGCCGGAGCAACGCTGGCGCCTGATGGCCGGATCTGCTGATGTGCAGCAGATTCAGAATGAGTGGCGGCGTACGCCCTTCGTGAAACCGTTGGGCTTGCTTGAACAAGATGGTGGCGCTGTCGAACGGCGGCACCGTCGAGCAAGGTGGCCTTGGCGAATGGTGCCCCCAGGGGGTGTGGTGTTGGGCAGTGATCTGCTGCTGGCTCCGGATCAAGAGCAGCGCTTGAAGGTTCTGGCTGATCAAGGCTTAGCCATTACCACGGTGGTTGAACTTGCAGAAGCGCAGCTGGAGAGGTTGCCGCCCAGCCTTTTGCCGGAGGAATGGCTTGCCATTGATGAGATCCCTTGGGCCTATTGCTTCAGCGTTCAGCGCCAACTCAAGCGTTCCGCTGACGTGCTGCTGGCCGTGATGTTGTTGTTGCTAAGCCTGCCACTGCTGCTGCTGCTCGCCCTGCTGATTTGGCTGGAAGATCGCGGGCCAGTGCTTTATGTCCAGCAGCGCAGTGGCTTGATGGGTAAGCCCTTTGCCCTGATCAAGTTGCGCACGATGAGCTGCGGTGATCCCCATGCCCCAGCCAGTTGGACGGTTCCTGCAGATTGCCGTATTACTAGCATGGGCAGCTTGCTACGCCCAGCGCGGCTAGATGAGCTGCCCCAGCTGCTCAACGTGCTCTTTGGAGACATGAGTTTGATTGGCCCACGCCCGGAGCGTCCTGAATTGGAGCATGAACTTGAAGCCAGGATTCCCCACTACCGCAAGCGCCACTGGATGCGCCCTGGATTGAGTGGCTGGGCCCAGGTTTGCGCCCCTTACGCCGCCAGCGTGGAGGAGGCTGAGTTGAAACTCAGCTATGACCTTTACTACTTGCGCAATTGGAGCGCCTGGATAGACCTGCTGATCCTGTTCAAGACTGTAAAAACGGTGCTGAAGGTGGCAGGCCGCTGAGGATTTGCGATTCTGGAAGACGGTTGCTTTGAGCCATGCCCACCACTGCTGAGCTACTCGGAGATCGCCAGCGCATTTTGGTGACAGGTGGCGCCGGTTTCATTGGCGGGGCGCTGGTACGTCGCCTGCTGGCAGACACCGAAGCCTTGGTGTTCAACCTTGATAAGCTTGGCTACGCCAGCGATCTAGCCAGCATTGAGATGCTGCCGCAGGCGGCGGAGCGCCACCAGCTGCTGCCGGTTGACCTGACCAATGCAGAAGCCACGGCGGCGGCGGTGCAGCAGGCAGATCCCGATCTGGTGTTGCACTTGGCGGCCGAGAGCCATGTGGATCGGTCAATTGAGGGCCCTGCCGCTTTTGTTGATAGCAACATCACAGGCACCTTCAACCTGCTGCAGGCGGTGCGGGTCCACTGCGAGCAGCTGCCAGGCAAACGGCAAGAGCGATTCCGCTTTCATCACATCAGCACCGATGAGGTGTTTGGCTCGCTGGGGGCCACGGGGCGCTTCTCGGAGACCACCCCCTACTCCCCCCGCAGCCCCTATTCAGCGAGTAAGGCGGCCAGCGATCACCTGGTGAATGCCTGGCACCACACCTATGGCCTGCCGGTGGTGCTCACCAATTGCTCCAACAACTACGGACCCTGGCAATTTCCGGAGAAGCTGATTCCAGTTGTGATCCTCAAGGCGGCGGCTGGTGAACCGATTCCGCTTTACGGAGATGGCGCCAATGTGCGCGACTGGCTTTATGTGGAAGATCACGTGGAGGCGCTACTGCTGGCGGCCACCCGCGGGCGTATTGGCGAGAGCTATTGCGTGGGCGGCGCGGGCGAGCGCACTAACAAGCAAGTGGTGGAGGCAATCTGCACGCTTATCGATCAGCTGCGCCCCGCTGGCGCTCCCCACAATCGCCTCATCACCCGGGTGATCGATCGCCCTGGCCACGACCGCCGCTATGCCATCGATCCCACCAAGATCAGCAATGAGCTGGGCTGGCAGCCACGCCACAGTTTTGAGCAGGGGCTCGAGGCCACGGTGGCTTGGTATCTCGACAGCCGACCTTGGTGTGATTGTGTGCGGGCACGGGCCGGCTATGGGGGCAATCGCATTGGCCTTATGGCAGCTACGCAGGCTTGATGGGGCGGCCTCAGGTAGGCCTCGAAGCCAGCCAGCACTGGGTGGTGGTGCCGCTTTATGGCCTTGCTGGTCTTGGGGCGGCTGAAGCGCTGGCGCCCCTGCTTGAGGCGGGCTTGGGTTTGATGTTGGTGGATAACAACCAGGCTGATGCTGCACTTGTGGCACCGCGTCATCCCAGATGCCGCTTGGTTCGCAACGCCAATCAGGGTGGAATTGCTGGTGGGTTTAACCGGGGAGTAGAGGCAGCCCTGGCTGCGGGGGCTCGCATAGTTACTCTGCTCGACCAGGACAGTCGCATCACTCCAGATGGGTTGCAGGGGTTGCGTGAACTGCTCGAGCTTCATCCCGGGGAGCGCTTGGCGGCGGGCCCTCGGATCTGGGATCAACGCCGCCAGCGCTGGCACCAGCTGGCTTCGGCTAGCTGGCTGGGCCATCCGCGCACGCGGTTGTTGATTTCCTCCGGCACCACTTTTACAGCGTCGCAGTGGCCCCTGCTGGGTCCTCTTGATGAGGAATTGTTCATCGATTTTGTGGACCATGCCTGGTGTTTCCGAGCTCAGGCGGCGGGGTTTGTGCTGCTGCAGCATCCAGGCGTGCAGCTTGCGCAGCAGTTTGGCGATCCCCATCCCAATGGAATTTGCCGCTGGCTGGGCATGGAGCTCTACAGCCCACAACGCCATTACTACTGCCTGCGCAATCTGCGCTGGTTGCTGCGCCAGGGCTGGGTGCCACTTGATCTGCGCATCAAAGAGCTGATCAAGATGCTGGTGAAGCCATGGCTGTGGCTGCTGTTTGAGCCCGAGCGCCGGGCCAACGCCCGCGCAATTCTGGTGGGGTTAACAGCTCCCCTGCCCCAGGCTGTGGGAGCCATGGTGCATCCCCCTGCGGAGAGTGTGTCTTGACTGTTTGGTCGCCCTATGAGGTGCTGATGCCGCTGGCCCCATGGGAGGAGCCGGCGGTGCTGGCCCAGGCTTTGGCCACACTTGCAGCCCAGCAGCCAGCGCCACAGCGGCTGGTGTTGGGCGTGGACGGGCCGATGCCTGAAGGCTTTCAGCAGGTGGTGCAGGAGCAGGCCGTGGCGGGGCTGCCGATCCTGGTGCTGCCGGGGCCTGGCGGCGAGGGGGTGGGCGTCGTGCTGGCGAGGGGGCTGGCTGCCTGCGCCTGTGAGTTGATCCTGCGGGCCGATGCTGATGATCTCTCCCGCCATGACCGGGCAGCCCGTCAGCTGGCCTGGCTGGCCCAGCACCCGGAGGTGGTGGCCGGCAGCGGCTGGATCGAGGAATTCGTGGCAAATCCTGCCCATGGGGTGGTGGGCTGCCGGCGGGTGCCCCTGGATGGGGCCGTGGCGCGATGGGCCCGCTGGCGCAATCCGCTCAACCATCCGGCCGTGGTGCTGCGGCGCTCGGCCGTGTTGGCGGTGGGCGGCTACCGGCATCAGCCGGGCTTTGAGGACTACGACCTGTGGCTGCGGCTGCTACGCCGCTTCGGCCCGCAGGCGCTCAACAACTTGCCAGCGGTGTTGGTGGCGGCCCGGGTGGGACCGGCCCACCTCGCACGGCGGCGGGGATGGGGCTATGCGCGCCAGGAGGCGCAGTTTTTGTTGCGCAGCGCCCGGGAGGGGCAGCTGGGCTGGGGCCAGGCCCTGCTGCTGCTGCTGCTGCGCTTGCCCTGGCGCCTGCTGCCTGCGCCGTTTCTGGAGGTCTTGATGACCCGGTTACGTCAGGTTGTTGCTTGACATGCCAAGGCTGTTGGCCATGGCACTTTGCAACCGAAGCGGGTCGCAGTCTCGTCGGATGCGGGCCAGGCCGCCGGCCTGTACCTGCTGCCATAGGCCGGGATCGCTGTAGAGCTGGGCGATCAAGCGGGCAAACTCGATGGCGTTGTTGCTGGCCAGCAACCCTTCGCCATTGCTCCAGCCCATCTGGCTGGCGATCAGTTCTGTGGTGATCACCGGCACCCCCATGGAGATGCCGTGCTGCACCTTGTGCGGGAGACCGGCGGCGAAGCGGGTGGGCGCCAGGAGCAGCCGGTGTGAGCGCAGCACCGGCTCCACCTGGGCCACAGGACCCAGGTGGATGGTGGGCCATACGGTTTGGAGACGATCCAGCAGCGGTTGCACCAAACTGCCGCGGTAGGGCCCGATGATCGTGAGTGGCGCCTGCTCGGGGTTGAGGTGGGGCTGCTGACGCAGGGCCGGCAACACGGCATCGGCGAGCCAGGCCAATGAATCGAGATTGGGCAGGCCTGGGTAATTCATCGCACCCATGAACAGCAGACCAGCTGTGTTGGTGTATGACGGCGGCTGGGCTGGGCTGGCAAACGCGTGGCCAACCAGATGCACGTCGCTCCCTGTGTGCTCCGCCAGGAGGTCGGCCTCCAGTTGGGAGACAGCCCACACCTGATCGAAACCCTTGAGAGCTGCTAATTCAGCGGTGAGGCTTTTGCTGCTGAGCAGCTCTGCAGCTGTTGCGATCTGTTGGGTGCGCTGGAGATGGTTGCGGCTCTGTTCACGGATGCTGAAGACGGACTCCACATCGGCGATCAGCAGGGGCTGGGTCGGCTTGGTGGGGTGGGTGCGGAGCCATTCGAGCAGGAGCTCTTGGTTGTGGCGCCGTGAAGCCACAACATGGGTGTAGAAGCTCTTTCTTGTATCGAGGAGCTGGTTGAGAGCATCGGCACCGCCCCAGTGCAACTCGTAATCGGCATTGAGGCTGTGGCAGCTGAGGTCTGGCGGCGTGCCTGTCTCGGCGAGGTCTGTGGCAAACAAGGTGACGAAGCATCCCCGGTCGGCCAGCGTTCTGATCAGCGTCTCCAGCCGACCAAACCCTGCTCCTTGGGCCGGGTTGGGCAGTTTGTCGTCGACCCACAACAATCGGATGGGATGGGCCTGCAGCCGGCAGGCCTGCTCCACCGCGGGGAGGTCTTGGAATGCCTGGGCCGGCGGCTGCTCCTGGAGCCAGTTGGCGTGTTTGTCGCGGAAGTGGCGCTGATTGGTCTGCATCAGCAGTTCGGCAGCCTTGCGGCCCTGGCCGGATGCCTGGCTAGCGGAGGCAAATTCCACGTGATGCACCAGGCATCTGGGCTCATAGACCACCGGGCGGCCCAGTTTCCAGCTGCCGACGCACAGGTCTGTTTCTTCGTAGTAGGCGGGTGCGAAGCGCGGATCAAAGCCCCCCAGTTGCCGCAGCAGCGCTGATTGAATCACTAGAAAACAGCCCGATACGTAGTCGACCCGGCGGCGGGTGTGCACCAGCGGCTGCCAGGGGCTCTGCCGCCGGCCCAGGCCGCGGCAGCTGCCATCTCGGCAGATCAAGCTGCCGGCTTCTTGGAGCTGGCCATCGAGGTGGAGGATCTGTCCTCCCACAATTCCCGTTCCCGGCCAGCGATCAAACACCTGCAGGGCATGGTTGATGATCGCTGCGTCCAGTAGAGCGTCGTTGTTGACCAGCGCGACATAGCGAGCTTCCGGATCGAGCTGGGCAAACGCCAGATTGCAGGCGCGCAAAAAGTGCAAGTTTTCGCTCTGGCGGAGCACCTTGACGCGTCCTTCCAGCCGCGACAACAACTCCGGCGTCTGGTCGTTGGAGTTGTTGTCAACGATCAGCACGTCCAGGTTGGTGTGTTGGAGCTGTTGCAGGTGTTGCAGGCAGGCGTAGGTGAGATGGGCCTTGTTGAACAGCACCAGCACCAGCGATACCAACGGACCATCGCCCTTGGCGCCTAGGTGGAGTTTGGCCGGGCTGGCGAGAAAGGCGTTGAGGGCGAGTTGGCTCGCTGCTGCCAGGCTGCGATTGGCATCCCCTTGGGGATCGCCGCTGCACCCCTGGGGCGGGGTGGCCATGGGGCGGCCAGCGCCCAGCACGCGGAGTTTGAGCCCCCGCTTGAGGCGCCGGAGCAGTTCACGGGGGGAGGGGCCGAACACAGACACCGTCATGGCTTTAGAAGTCAGCTTGCCCTAGCCGCAAGTGGAGCCAGGGATGGCGGTGCTGGAGCAGTCGGCTGATCCGACGCACGTTGCTGTGGGTTTGCAGGTGCAACATTGATTCGCTATGGCTTCGGTATTCGGCCACCACTGCCGGGCAAACCACACCGTGGTAACCCGCCTCAATCAGCAGGCACCAGAAGTCGAAGTCTTCCCAGCCGCCGAGGATGTGCACATAGCCCCCCACCGCCTCCCAGGCGCTGCGGCGCACCAAGGCCATGGCATCGATGTAGTTGCCTTCGCTGCGTTGGGCGAAGACAGCGCGCTGCCAGCTCTGGGCAGTGAGCAGACCCGAGGTGTGGCAGCTGCCATTGGCCTCCTCAACCTGCTGCGCGATCAGGGGGTGGACAACGGCGAGCTGCGTACTGCTGTGTTGGGTCATCGCCAGCAGGGCTGAGGCGGCGTCTGGCAAGAGTGCGTTGTCGGCATCGAGCACCAAACACCAGGGGGCTTCTGTGGCAGCGAAGGCCGTGTTACGGGCTGCGGCCAGGCCGGCATTGTGGGTGTGTTGCAGCAACCGGGCTCGGCAGAAACGCTGGCCGTGTTGCTGGAGCCAGCGTTGCACCGAGGTCGCACCATCGTCGGTGGAGGCGTCGTCGACCACGATCAGCTCCAGAGCCGCGAGCTGCTGACTGGCGACGCTGGCGAGGGCGCTTTCGATGCGCTTGGCGTAGTTGAAGAGACTCACCACCACAGCCACGGCAGCGGCGTTGCGGCCATGGCCACCGTCCCAAAGCACGGTGGCGACAGGTTGGGGCGTGGTTGGTGCTGGCGGATCAGGGCGACCTTCGGCCCGCCAGCGGAGCTCCCAATCCAGTGCTTCTGGGCTGAGGCCGTCGACGCAGATCCACTCCATCGGGAGCCAGCTGAGGGGCTGCTGGCTGGCCTGAACCTGGCTGTTGCCGCTGAGTCGCACAAGCTGCAGCCCCTGCCGATGGCCATGCCAGAGCCAGGCCGCCAGGCTTTGGCTGGCGTGGGGCTGGTTCAGCAGCAGTGCATCAAAGCCAGGAAAGCACCATCGCTTGGGATGGTCGCACTGAGCATCCCAAAGCGCTCCTCCGGATCCGAGGGTGACCAGCGGACGCTCGGTGAGCGTGGCCGGGTGGGGCAGGCCAAGCAGCGTTTGGGCGCGCTCCAGCCAGGGATCGGCAGGGAAGTGCTGATCCAGTAAGGCGGCGGTGGGTGGTTCCCACAGCACCCACGCAAGACCCAGGCGTTGCCAGATCAGGCAGCGCTGTGGATTGGGGTCGATCATCGCAAGCCCTGGGTTGTGGCTCAGGGCTTGCAACTCGGCTTTCTGCTCCTGCTCCAATTCGCCTGGGGGTAGGAGCACCAGGTGCAGGTGATGGATGGAGCGCTGGCTTGGGGGTGGTTCTGCATCTGGGAGGGAGGCGAGCCAGCCCTGGCTCAGCCAGTGGTCTGGAGGCATGCCCCAGCTGCTGAGCGGGAGTGCTTTGCAGGCGCTTTGCCCAACGGCAACCGGTGGATTGCTGGCCCAACGCAGCCAAGGGTTGGGGGCTTGGCTGATGCTTCGCCAATCCGCGGCTGGAAACCCGCAGGTTTGCCAGTGGCTCAGCAGGCTTGCGGCAGCTGCAAGATCCTGATCGGCAAGGGCCAGGGCGGCCCCACCCCAGGGGTGGAGATCGCTGAGCTGAGGGAGGCCATCGCCCGATTGTGTTGTGCGCCATTGGTCCCACCAAGCGGGTAACGCCAGAGGAGTGGGCGTCAGCCCCAGGGGCCGGCCCCGCGCGAGGAAGTGGTCTAGGGGTGATTGATCCGCGGGCAGCACCAGGCCGTGCTGCAAGCACTGCCGCAGGTAGTGCCCTGGCTCAAACAGGGGATGGGGTTGGCGGCCCTCGCGCCAGCCGTGGAGCTGGAAGTGCCCCAGCGGATCGCTGAGATTGGTGAGGTCTGGGTAGCGGCGCCGGTAGAAGTGGGGATCAAACCAGCCCTGTCGATCGGGGTGCTGGCTAGGGCCGATGCAGCGGCGCCACCAGCGCTTGGATTGGTTTGACGGAGGAGAGCTCGGCGGTATGGCGTTGACCGCATGGCCCAGGGCACCAGCCACCAGATGGCGATATAGCGCCTCAGTGGTGCGATGCAGGAGCACCCCAGGGGCTGCCGCTGAGCTGCGGCGATGCTCGGGTTTGATTTGGGCCAGGCCATGGAGCAGCTTGTCGGTTTGCTGCGTGTCTGGAGTGAGGCCGCAAAACGACCAGAGCTGCTTGAGCTGGCGCATGGGCCCATCCCCCGGGCTGAACCACTGGCTGTAATCCACCACCATCAGCGGCAGGCCGGCGGCGTGACGGAGCACGGTTTGGTTGTGATGCCACCAGAGCCGCTCTCCCCGATGGGCGTCCATCCCGGTGGCGCGGACATCGCGCTGGCAGAGCGATTGCACCACTTCGGCGGGGTGACGCACGGCCAAGATCAGGCGCAAAGGGATCTGGAGCTCTCCAGCCAGTCGCCGCCAGAGGGGCAGCAATAGGGAGCTGCGTGGATCCTTGATGGCCCAAGGCCCCTCTTGTCGTGCGGCTTCCTGCTGCAGCACAGTGAGTAGCTGGTTGAGAGTGGCGTGGGTTGCTGGGCGGCAGAGCCAGTCGACTGGGAGTGGTTGTGTGCCCATGGCACTGGGCCACCAGCGCTCCAGATCAATCAGCAGCTGTTCCTGCAGATCGGTGATATCGGCTCGCTCGAAATAGCCCTCGGGGTTGTGTTGGTCGCCGGCGATCAGGGGGCCCGGCAGGGCTACGCCGGCTGCGTGTAGCAGGTTGCCTAGCAGCGAGGTGCCGCTGCGGTGCATGCCCACGATCAGGATCAGCGGAGCCGCTGTCATGCGCCGTAGACCTGCTGCTGCCAGGCGCTCCAGCGTGGGTTGGCGGCGGTGATGCGCTGCCGATCCTGCGCTGAAAAGGGGTTGGCGCTGCTCTGTTCGCTGGGCTTGGCGTTCTCGCGGGGCAGGGCGCTGAAGGGCGCGGTACCGGCGGGGAGCATGGGCAGTAGCTGGCTGTTCAGATCGGTGGCGAGGTGCTCCAGCCGCAGGGCAGTGACGTGCTCATCCACTTCGAAATAGTGCAGCCACCAGTCGGCGGCCACCCAGGTGCCGCCCAGGCGCTGGGAGTAGTAGAGACCGCTGCGCACGGGCTCGAAATCGAGATCGGGCAGGTTCATATGGCGGCGCTTGTGTTGCCAGTCGCTGATCAGCCATTGTTCGAGCCGCCGGGCGGTGATGAAGCGGCGGCGCTTGCTGGCTCGCCAGTTGCCCCGGCTTTCCCGCAGCGCCACCGAATCGTGTTTCTGGGGGGTGTGGTCGGGATCCACGGCCACTCCTGGCAAGGCCCGCTCGCTAAACAGGCGATTTATCGAGGTGCCGCCGGTTTTGGGCAGGTGCAGCCAGATAAAGGTGTCGCCAACGATCAAGGCCCTGTGCAACAGCTCTCTGCAGCAGTTTATGGGGGCCGCCTGGATGGGGCTAGCCGCCGCGGCGCTCTCCGAGGGCGAAGGGCTCGAATTGCGCGCTGATGCCGAATTCTTCGGCAAACTCGAGCACCCGGCACCAGGCCCGTCCTTCCCTGAGGATTCCAGTGAGGATCACCGGCGCCAGGGCCTGCTGGAGGGTGAGCTCCACCAGTGGCCAGCCCACCGAGGCCTGCACCCCGTCCTCCCGGTAGAGGGGCACTACATCGAGGGCGCCCACCAGGATGCGGCGGCGCGTGGCGTCCCACTCAAACGGCAGCCCGTAGCGGTCGAGAAGATCCGCTGCCAAAGTCCAGCTGCTGCCGTGTTCGTCGAGTTGGGTGGCCAGGGGTTCGCCGCGAGCCTCGATCGTGCTGGCCTGCAGGAAGAGCAGGGGCTGCGGGGCCGGGCTCTGATCGCCGCGCAAAATCTGGCGGACCCGCTGGCGCAACTGCTCACCGCCGGTGGGTGGGCCGCCCTTCTCAAGTTGGAGCAGATCCCAGCGTTCGCCGGTGCCACCCCAGATTACCGGCCCGTAGTTGTCGTGGGGCTGGCGGCCATCGCGGTTGGCGGCCGCTTCGGCGTGGCTCATCAGCCGCTGGATGGTGATCGCCTCGGCATCCCAGCCCCAGCTGCGGGCCACCGCCGCCGCCTCCTGGCAGAGGGCTTCCAGCTGCGCGGGCGTTGGCGGGATGCTCCAGGGATCGGGGCGGCCACCCATGCAGGCGCAACTGAGCGCAATGGAGTTGCTGTTGCGCCGCCAGGTGTGGGCGGGCAAATCCACCGCATAGCTATGCAGCCGATGCACCACGCCGCTGCCGCTGATGATCGAGTGGTAGAGCCCGCTGCGCACCCAGCTGTAGGGGGTGGCGGCCCAGTGGAGATAGATAGTGGCTGCCATCTGCTTAAACGGGTTTCCTGGCTCTGGCGCGCGGTGGCCTCGAGCGGGGAGCTGCCCCGAGCTCACCTATGGAATCAACTTTATTTCCGGATTATCCGAATTAGTTTAAATCCTGTCTTTTCATACGATTAGTCTCTCGGCACCTCGGGTTCTTTGACCAGTCGGTTACCAGACTTTTTAGGCATAGGCGTGCAAAAGGGCGGCACCACCAGCCTGCAGCGGCTGCTGGAGCACCACCCCGGAGCCTTTCTGCCGCCAGCCAAGGAGTTGCACTACTTCAGCCTTCACTACAACCAAGGGGAAGCTTGGTATCGCCAGCAATTTGCCGGTGCTGCGGCAGGCCAGCGCTGTGGCGAGATCACGCCCTACTACCTGTTTCACCCAGCGGCGCCGGCCCGTATCCAGGCCCTGCTGCCCCAGGCGCGCCTGATTGTGCTGCTGCGCGATCCGGTGGAGCGGGCGTTGTCGCAGTATTTCCATTCGCGGCGCCTGGGCATGGAACCGCTGGAGCTCGAGCCTGCCCTGGCGGCGGAACCGCAGCGGCTGGCAGGGGCTGAGGCGCTGCTGGCCGCGGCTGATGGCTGCCACCGCAGCCATCAGGAGCACAGCTACCTGGCTCGTAGCCGTTACGAGCAACAGCTGCCGCGTTTCGAGGCCCTGTTCCCCGCCGAGCAGCTGCTGGTGCTGCGCAGCGAGGATCTTTTTGCCCAGCCCGTGCGGGTGTGGGGGCAGGTGCTCACGTTTCTGGAGCTGGAGCCGCTGCCGCTGCCGCCGCTGGCCCAGCCGGCCAATGCCGGCCACGGCGAGGCGGCAAAGGTGCCGCAGATGCTGCGGCAGGCGTTGCGGGAGCAGCTGCAGCCCACCTACGGCTGGGTGGAGAGCCGCTACGGCATCACCTGGCCCTGACCCATGAGCACCAACACAACTCCGGCGCCGGCGGGATCGGTGTTCCAGATCTTCATCTCCGAAACCAATGCCGAACCGCCAGAGCTGCTGGCGCCGGCCATTGCCTCAGTGCAGCAGTGCTTTGGCGCCTACAACTATGTGCGCCACAACGGCGAAAGCCTGCGGGCTTTCATCGAACAGCACTTTTGTGGCGAAGTGCTGGCTGCATACGACAAGCTGAGGCCCTACGCCTACAAGGCGGACTTGGGCCGCTATTGCTTGCTCTATGCGTTGGGCGGCTGGTATGCCGATATCAGCATCCTGATGCGCCAGCCGGTGGGCCCGATTCTCGCTGATGTGGAGCTGGTGTATTTCTTTGACCTCGGCGATGGCGTGGTGCCGGGGCGGAGTTTGTTTGATGTGTCGAACTCGTTGCTGTACGCCACACCCCAGCATCCAGTGCTGCAGTTGGCGATCGATACCGTGCTGCGCCATTGCCAGCAGGAGTATTACGGCACCTCGATCTATTGCCCTACCGGACCCACGGTGCTGGGCTCGGCAATTGCCGCCCAACAGCGCAGCCCCAGGCATGTGTGCGGCCATTTGATCGCGCTCACCCCCCAGCACCTCCGCCGGAACCTGTCGTTTGTGCTGCCGGATGGCCAGATCCTGGCCCTATTCAAAAAGGGCTGGATGGCGCCGGGGGAAGTGCTGTTTGGCCGCAGCGAAGGCACCAACAACTACGCAGACCTGTGGGCAGCTCGTCAGGTGTACGGCTGAACCCCCCCGCTTCAGCCGCCGATCGCCCCAGAGGCCACCAGATCCATCAAGGCCAGCTGCCGCTGCACGCAGCTAGCCAGGTTGAAGTCCTGAAGCACTGTGGTTCGGGCCGCCTCGCCGAGCCGCTGGGCAAGGGGGCGATCCTGCAGCAATTCGGCAATGGCGGCGGCTAGGGCACTGGGAGAGAAGAAATCCACCAGCAGGCCGTTGCGGCCATGCTCGATCACCTCCTGCACCGGTGCGGTGGCGGAGCCCACCACGGCGCAGCCGCAGCCCATCGCCTCAAGCAAGCTCCAACTGAGCACAAAGGGATAGGTGAGATACACGTGCGCCTGGGAGAGCTGCAGGATCGTGATGAACTGCTCGTAGGGCACCTTGCCGGCGAAGTGCACCCGGCTGGGGTCGTACTGGCCCTCGATTTCGGCCAGAAACTGATCCTTCCACTCACCCTCGGGGCACACGGCGCCGTAGCTCACACCGGAGGTTTCGCCCACGATCAAGAGCTGGGCTTCTGGTGCCAGCCGCTGCAGCTCGGGAATCGCCCGCAGCATCGTGTGGCAGCCGCGATAGGGCTCCAGGCGGCGGTTCACAAAGGTGACGATCGGCTCGCCGGGTGTGAGCACCGTGCCATCGGCCAGGGTCACGGCTTCGGGCGACGGGTTGGGACAGGCCTTGGCGGTGTCGATGCCGTCGTGAATGACGCTGATCTGCTGCTGCCAGGCAGCAGGAAAGCTGCTGCGCTGAAATGCGGTGGCGGTGACACTCCAGCTGCTGGCCTCCAGATTGAGGAGCTGGTTGGCGGTTTTCATGCGAATGCGGGCGCAGCCGGCCCAGTCGGGATCGCCCTGCAGCTCGGGATCGAAGTCGTAATCGAAGCCACGGGGGTTGTAGAAGAATTCCTGGTAGGTGAGCAGCGGCACGCCGGGCCACACATCGGTAAGAAACAGCAGCTCGCCCCAGCCGGGGTGGCCGCAGATCAAATCGGGCCTGAAGCCCTTCTCCTTGAGAGCATGGGCAGCGCGGGCACAGCCTTCGGCGCGGATCACCTTGGTTTCGATATCCTGAACCCAGGGGTGCAGGCCGGGTTCGTTGCCACGGGAAATGCCGTAGCGGAAGTACTGCACGCCGGCCGGTAAGTTTTCGGCCGCCGGCTCGATGCCTAAGCCCACCAGCTGGTGGCCGCCCTGGGCACTGAGGGCCCGGAGGATGTGGATGTACTGCCCCGGAAAGCCTTGGTGAACGAACAGCAGCTGCACGGCCAGCATTCTTGTTGGAGGTGATTATGGAGGCTTGCTTCAGGAGCCCCATGGCTGAACCGCTGCGGCTGCGGGTGGTGATTCCCCACTTCTTTCGCGAGGGGGCCAGCGAGTCCAGTGGTGGTTATGGCTCCGGGCGAAGCGGCAATCGACTGGCCCGCAGCCTGGCGCTGGCTCGCTGCCTCGGCGGCGTGCTTGGGCTAAACCGTGCCAGCCACGACTGGATCCTCAACATTGCCGAACGGCATCTGGAACCCACGCCAGCATCGGCTTTGGCGGGCCTGCCGGCGCTGCAGGTGGAGCTGCACCTGTTTGTGTGCGGCGAGGATTGGTTGCAGGAGGTGGTGGAGCTGTTTGGGCCGCGGCTGCAGCTGCATCAGCTAGCGCTGGAGGATCCGCGTCAGCTGCCATTGGCGGCCGTGCGCCAGTTGCTTGACATGGACTGCCCCGCTGATCTCAGCCTCTATTTGGAGGACGATCTGGTGATCCAGGATCACCGCTATGCCGACAAATTGGCCTGGTTTAGCCAACGCACGGAGCACCGCTTTGTATTGATGCCCCACCGCTGCGAGCAAACGGTTGCCAATGCCCCCCAACGTTTTTTTGTCGATGGGCCGATCAAGCCGGAGGACCAGGCCGAGCCGGTGTGGGCCAGCGATGAAGATGTGGTTGCAAATGGCCGCTTTTGGGACGGCCAGGAACTCGGCTTTGTGCAGACCTCCAACCCCCACTCCGGCAGCTTCTGCCTGAGTGGGCCTCAACTAGAGCAGCTGCGCAGCGCCCAGTGGCCGCCAGCCCAATTCGTGGGGCCCTTGGAGACTGCTGCAACCGGCACAGTGTTGGGGCACTTCCCCGTGCTCAAACCGAGCTGGGCCTGCCGCGACTTCCTCACGCTGGAACACGGCAACCCATCCTTTCTACGGCTGTTGAGTGAGCTGCCCCAGAGGCTTCCAGACCCCGCCATGGGGCAGTAGGGCTCCCATCATTCAACGCGGAAGCGGCGTGGTGGAAGTGGTAGTATTCGTATGTATTTAGAGGAATTAGGCTATGCATCGCCTCTACTGTCGTAAACAACTTTATTGGGCTGGCCTCAAGGTGAGTCCGGCTCAATTAACGAAGCTTTCAAAAGTCTCGCGATCAATCTGAAGCACGGTTCGTAGTTTTTAAGTATTTATTCCTGCGATTCCAAGAAAATGTTGGTCCTTACTATTCAAAATCCAGAGCAAGGCAGCGCTTCGGGGGGCATTAAATTTGCCCCAGATGGCGACGTCGACTTAATCGGGCAAACCTTCGCAGCAATAGCTGATCGACTAGATTCCTTTTCTTTTTATATTAAGTCTGACGATTCTGAGAACAGCGACTTTGCTTATAAAGCTTATTTGTATGCTTTGGGAGGAGCGGGTGAGACTGGCCCGCTCCTTTGGGAGGGATCTAATTCAGTCATTAACGTCAATGCTCCCGGGTTCACTCGGGTTGATCTGACGCCTAATGTCTCTGGGCTTACGCCTGGCGCTCACTATGTCTTGTATCTAGTGGCAGCCAGCGAGAGCGATCTTGACGATTATAAGTTTGGCGCAACTCTTGGCAGCAGCTATGCCGAAGGCGCCCTTATTTACCAAGAAGATGATGATGACGACAGGGATGAAAAGCTTTTGGATTTAGATTTAGCGTTTGAGGCGCATTTTTCTAATTCCATCATCCCACCTGGCCCACCAGCTCCACCTTCTCCTGCTGTGGCTGCAGGTTCAACAGGCGTGCGGATCGTTGGAACGTCCGGACCCGATACCATTGTTGGAACCGAAGCTAATGATTCTTTAAGTGGAGGCGATGGCAACGACCTGTTGAAAGGCTTGGGTGGCAACGATCGCCTGTTTGGAGATTCCGGAAACGATACGTTGAATGGCGGATCCGGAAATGATGTTTTGGCTGGAGGCCGTGGTTCTGATGTGTTGCGGGGAGGGAAAGGAGACGATGCGCTATTTGGCGGCAGGGGTAGGGATAGCATCACCGGTGGTGAAGGGGTTGATGTGATGAGGGGTGGCGCGGGTGCTGATCAGTTCAACTACAACACTCTTAAAGCTATCCCAACACAAACGGGAATCGAGGTTGAATTATCTGACCTGATCGCTGATTTTAGCAGTAACCAAGGAGACACCATCCGAACCGGGACTGCTGGCACCAGTTCAAATTACAGTGAAAGTGCTTCACAGTTGGACTTTGATGCTGCTCTTGCTGCCGCAAACGCGATGATGGCGGGAGAAACCGTAATCTATTACTTCACCCAAAGTACTGCAGATTCTGGTGTTGGTCTCTTGTTCATCGATTCTAATTCCGATGGATCAGCAGACGCCGTGATTCGTTTTGCCGGGGTTCAAAGCGCAGATTTTGATTTCGCAAGGATCACCGCTTAGGAAAGCTCGATAGAGCTCTCCTCCACTATTGTCTTTAAACCTGCTCTTTGACCCGAAAGTAGCAAGAAGAACTCAAAGTGCTCTGCTCTGTTCTGGGTGGAGAATAGAGGGTGCTACAGGTTTGGTTGTTTTAATGCTGGGTCTTATGAATGTAAGTATGATATTGAGTTTCCTGGGTTCTTGGAGCGGTTAACCTCTGGATTGTTTAGGGAGTATCAATTGGAGCGGTTCCACGCTGGCACAACAGGTGGGCGGTGGAACTGTAGGAGTCCTGGTGTCCTTTGAGGTAGTGGGAGGTCCTGGGAGATGGTTGGATCTCTTATGGGCAAAAAAAACCCCTGCCCGAAGGCAGGGGTTGAAGTGAACGCTTGATTTGGAGAATCAGGCGAGGATGTTACCTGCTTCAAAGGAGTTCAGAGCAGCATTAGCACTCGCAAAGGTGCCGAGGGGGTTGATGGCGTTGCCAATCTGAATTGCGCCTTGAGCGGTGCCAGTGCTGCCAAGGTCTATAAAGAGAACAGCATTAAATGCTGCGCCCGCGCCGTAAGCGGCAAGGAAGTACTGAGTGTTTCCACCAGCAACTCCAAAAGCGGCATTTGCTTCTGCGAGTGCAGTTGCGTAGGTGGCGGTGCCAATGATGCCGTTACCTTCAAGATAATTGCCGCCAGCACCGGCAACACCTGCGAGGCCAAAGCCTTGGATGGTGTCTTTGATAGCTAATGTAAGAGTTAGGCTGGTGAAGTCAGTGATGACGTCAATGACGCCAGTTGCTACGGTGCCGGTTTGGGCAACACTGGTGTAGAGATAAGTATCAGCACCAGGACCCGTCCCAGTCATCCGGTCAGCGCCGTCGCCACCGTTGATTTTGTCATTACCAATGCCACCAATCAAGGTGTCATTGCCCTCGTCACCACTCAGGTAAACGGCAACACCAGCGGCGGCCGCGTTAATGCTATCGCCACCTTCGCCACCGAAAACAGTGGAGTTGGTGAAGCTCGTCAGAGCATTTACGGTGATTGCATCATTGCCGTCGTTACCATTGATGGTGGCATTAAGGAGACTAGGGAATCTCTGGACAAACGGGGCTTGAGCGGAGGCAGTGAGCAGGAAAGAGTGCCTTTGACCGAGAATTGCCTCTGAGGCCATTTTCTGAGGACTTTTGGTCTCATGTTCAGCCACTTTGGGCTGGTTTTTTAGGCT
>JAHLYR010000017.1 GCA_025128025.1 Synechococcus sp. CS-1330 | reverse complement strand
GTGACGGTGCTGGATTGTGGGATTGAGGATTTGTTGGAGGTTGTAGAAGATTGAATTGCTGATGCAAACCTCATCGATCCCAATATCGCTTGCCATCAACCCCTTTTTGCGTCAATTGTCTTGATGCGCGACGCGTGAACTCACTCACGCTTGGGTTGGGCACCAGCGGATCTACATGCGCCACTTGCATCCATAGTTCTCTTGGTGCCCATTTTATGGTGTGATTTAGGCGATCATGCTTGGTCACATGACACCAGGAACTTGTCCCACACTTAGGGCAGAAAAGTTCCTCCAACCACTCATTGGACAAAACAAGAACTGGGTAAGCATTAATTACTAATTTTGCCTTCTTGTCGGACATCCCACGAGCGCGGAGTGCTTCTGGAGTAAGAAGGTGCAAAAAATACTTCTTGCCATTGCCCCCAATCCGTTGCTCTGGGTGCTTTGGGCAAAAAAGTTCACGGCGTTTTGGGCGGCGATTACTGCGCCCGCTTGCTGTCTCTGATTGACTCACTGCTACTGACCCTTCCTTTTGAAGAAGTTGCGACGAAAATCGTTCCCTTTAGTTGCCCATGGGAAGTAATGAGCGGAGAGATCTGATGATGAGGTTCGCAGTTCCAGAGGCGAGATTGTGAATCCTGTGGATTCCGCAATGTCAATTATCTGCTGGGGATTTTCTGCCACCTTTATCTTGGATTGAAGGTTTTCATCTTTCTCAAGGAACTTGATGAAGGCGATGAAGGACTCTGATGGGCGGTTCCCGGGGGAAGAGGAAGGCAATCGACAGGACCTAAGAATTATCTCCTTCTATTTGAAACAGCGAATACTCCTTTTGGCAGGAGAAGGTGTTGTTATGCAGATATTGCATAAATAATAACTTCTTTTTTATCAGTCGATGTATTTGAAGCGCATATCCGCAATGAAGTAAATTCGCTAAAAGTTCCAACTGGTTATCCTTTTTTGGCGTCAGTTATATCTCGCTTGACCTTTGTCGGTTGATCAGATTACTTTGCCCGTTTTGCAGATCTCGTATTGTTATGGATGGATGCCTGTGGGAACACTGTGAGCAGTCGCCACCAGATCGATTAACACCCTCACTGCCTCCTTTCCCTCCACCGAGGTTCTTGATTGCATGCCCTCAATGCCCCGAGGAATCCAGAGCAGTCAGCGAGGGTCAGGGCGTTGATGAGCGACCTTCTGGCGGATATCCAGGACTGTGAGGAGCAGTTGAGGATTTATGCCCCCTCTGGATGCTTGAAACCGCCCCAGATAGATCCGCAACCATTGCGCCGCTACCTCTGCTGTTGTTCCTTCTTCCAGATCCGCTCCAGTGTTTTGCGGAACTCCCCATCGCTTTGTGGTCGTGCCAGGTCACGCTTCCAAAAGACGCTGCCGATCCACCAGACCTGAAGACCGCCAAAGACCAGGGCGACCAGACCTAGTTGGATGTATCCCCAGTTCAGGTGCTCCATTACGCCCTCTCTTGCGCCTCCTGCCATGTCTACCCTCTGCGAATCTTGCCCTCATGCGCCCCAATTAGACGGTCATTAGACATTAGTTTATGCAGTTTCTGCATAAACGCGGAATGCCCTACGCCCTCCGCCTCGACGCGCTTTATAATTTTCGTTGATCAATTCCTCATTCTGTTTTGGTCGAAGTAGATGTCCTTGCCTGCTTAGATTATTTGGTTTGGTTGCGTACTGGCGAAGAAGTCTCCAAGCGTCTCAATCTCAGTCAATCAACAATTAGCAGGAACTTCGGTAAGTGTTGCGATAAATTTTCACTGATACCACGCAAGGTTGAAACTGAGTACTCGATTACTGGCGACCTAGGTCTGCTAAACCTTGAGCGTAAGGTTCACCAGCGTCATCGCTGGAATGGAGGACGCCCTTTAAGAATTGAAGGGATGTTCTGGAGTGGTCGTACATATTTGTCGCAACCGATAGAGGGTTTCATTGCTGGAAATCATGACTTTATGGCGGTTTGTCAACCGCTCTCTTTGCTTCGGGATGCAGTTATGGATGTTTGGATCGCGCCATATCCTGATTGCCCTGACAAGGATGATCCCGAAATTGCCTCCTTCCCGCTATGTCGCTTTCCATGCATATTGGTTGCAAGTGAATCTCATCCTCTTTTCTCAATTCAAAAGGAATTAACCATTGATGATATAGCGGCATACCCTTCACTTTCCTTGCCTGATGGGGCATTCCCGATCTTTGAGGCATATGCCAGAAGCATTGGTCTTTGGAACTCTCCATCCCGTATTCTTCGATATAAGACGGAGATGTGGGAGGGCAAAACGGAAGACGAATTGACGACTTCTTTTTCAGATATTTTTGCTTTGGACATGTTCCCGATCAGGCAGCGCATTTTGCCTGTCAAACTTGAGCAGGAATTTGCGGATGTTCTCGTTGTTAGAAGAGAGTATGCCAATCACAATAGATTCAAAGTATTAAAGGCAACCTTGCTTGATCGCCTTCGACCTTGGGTTGAGAAATATCCTGAAATTCTATTGTGTGAGTAGTTGTGTCACTGACAGACCCATTGGAGGTTTTCCGCCTTCTCTTGCTTCTGTCACGCTTCCGCTTGTGCCCTCTGACATCGCTTGGTCTGCTGGTGCTGCCTCAGCGTCCACTGGGTGCCCTTCACGACCATTCCACAGTGCTCACAGACCGTTGTTGGCACTTCTTTTATCCAGGTGGCGGGGCGCTCACCCACCAGTTCTCTGCGTGCCGGCTCTATTCCTCTGCCGCGTTGGTAGCGACCAAGAGCAGGCGAAGTGGTCATGAATCCTGTCTCCAGGTATTGGAACAGGAGGTTCTGACCCCGAAGGTTTTGGAGTTTGGTCGGGTTGGCGGTAATTTTGTGCTTCGGGTCACATCCCTGTCTGGTTAATCGGAGTCTGTGGTCGCCCTTCGTTCATGTTGTTCCCATTTGGGTACGGACAATGTTTGCGCCATCTGAACAACCCACTGCTCAATCTGCACAACAGGTGCATTGCTTTGGTGACTACGGTTAGCTTGATTCCACTTGGACCCATGAGGATCACTCATTCGGATAGCAAGCATCTAGTCGTATTGAGTGACGCAGAGGCTGCGACGCTTGTAGAGGCCTCTGCTCTGCTGGTGGTCGCTTCCCAGTCCGTTAGTGGTGCAGCATTGCCGCCAAGGATGGCAACTGTGCTCGGGCAACTCTTCGAAGGTCTCAAGGTCTCTAATGCTGTCTCTTCGCCCCCTCAGGACAACTGAGTTCACCAACGCCAGGACTATGCGGGTTTCATCAGTCGGCACCAACCACCTGCTGTGCCTCAGCGAGGAAGAGGTAGGTCTTTTTGTGGATCTTTGCCACGCAGGTGCCTTTTCGGAGCACATCGCCTCTTCTGCTGAACGACGGGAACGTGTGGATGCTTTTATGTGGCAGGTTCAGCAGTCCCTTTTGCCTGCGGTTCAGAAGAGATACGGCCAAAAGGTGTTGAAGCGGACTGGGGCATAGGAGACGAGCTACCTACTTCCTGGTGCCCTGCTGAGTGCCAGTGTCCTGTTGCCCGTGCTTCTGGTCGCAGTGGGCGCTGGCAGCAGTCCCCATCAGCAGCGTCGCAGCGGTCAGGGCGAGTAGCAACAGGCGCTTCATCTGGTCTTGTTGGGTCTTTTGGGCAGGGTATTGGCGTTTCCTGCTGTTGGCGACTGCATTGGCGATAAGGGACGCAATGGACCCCTTGGCCTTACCCCCTCAGCGTGAGTAGTACAGGCATATCTGCTCTTGTGCGATGCCTGCTGCCCGCCCTGCGCCACCTGCCGCTCCCGCTGAGGAGTGGGAGTTTCTTGAGTGAAATGTCCTCAAACCCTGCCGCTCTTCAAGTGTCTGTATTACCTGCCCGCACTTCCGCTACGAGGTGGGAAGGCACTGCGTCACCTTGCTCACCTGTCCGATTCACCAGGGTCTGATTCCTCATGGGGAGCACCTCGCCAAGCGGTGCTCTCTGTGGGTTGCTCGACAGGGGTGGTGTTTTGAGGGTTGCTGAGGTGCCTTTAGTGTGTCCGCACGAACACCTGCGGCAATCACTCCATGCCGTGAGTGTAAATGCCTAATAGCGTTGGTGGGTCGTGATGAGCGACGGGAAGCATGTCCCTGGCGGAGTCGAACACGCCAGGGATTTTTTTGTGAACAAACCTTGCTGCTGCTCGCGTTCAATACCAGTGCCTGACTCAAATACCGCTCTATGGCGGAGTTCGACCCGTCCATAGGTCGAGGAAGTGGGCGGAAGTTTCTCTCCCGTCGCTCACGCCCCCCCCGGTTTCAGGAAAGTTGTCACCCCTCTGATCAGTACATCCGGGGGCTTGAGGACATGACCAATGCGTCGTTACAGCGAGGCCGTCAAGGCTGATGTGAGAAGGCGGATGAGCCCGCCGCAGCGCCAGAGCGTGGCCC
>JAHLYR010000016.1 GCA_025128025.1 Synechococcus sp. CS-1330 | reverse complement strand
CGTGGCAGGCGGGCTCGCTCTGGCAATACGCCTCCGTTTCCACAATCACGCCCCACAGCAACTCCCCAGTGGGTTGGCGCTTCACCAGCAGGCAGCCGATGAGGTCGGGTGCGACCTGCTCGGCGGGGCGGGCGAAGAAGGCCTTCGGCAATGGATTCACCACAAGATCAACGCGTTGCTCGCCACTGGGAGCAGCCGCCAGCAGACTGAAATCCTTAATGCCCAGTCCTGGGTCCGCCATGCACACCGCCGGTTTCTCCCTCGCCACCGTGCTGATCTTTGGCAGCGGCTTATTCGTGCTTGCCACCCTGTTTTTTGGCACCAAAGGTGGCTACTACGACACCGACGACTACGACGGCAACGGCACCGCTCACTGACCCTGACTAGGCAGCCGCTCGGCCTCGGGGCAGTCTTCCGAGGTGATCACGTCATCAGGGCTGCCGCTGCGGCAGACGTAGGCCAGCCTGGTGCTGACTGCTCCGATCGAGTCGAGCCGCACACTCTCCTCCCAGCTGTGGGTTTCGTCGTCGTCTTCAGCGTCATAGCGCAGGGTGACGAGATCACCCTCGACCTCCACCACCGTGGCCTCCTCAATCCAGCGCTGCTGGTCACGCAAAAACACCCACACCGGGCGCTGTTCGGCACAAAACTGATAAAGCTTGCGGTGCAGCATGGGCCGAGGCACTGCTGGCCTTCAAACACTAGCCAGTCTCCCGGGTCTACCTGCTGTTCACCATGATCCAATCCGCCAGCTCCAATGACGCCATTCGCCTGCAACTGCGCAGCTGGCCTGAGGTGGACACCTATCTGGAAAATTGCAAGGGAGTAATCGTGCCGCTGGGCTCCACCGAGCAGCACGGCCCCACCGGCGCCATCGGCACCGACGCGCTCACCGCCGAGGCCGTGGCCCTGGAAGTGGGCCGCCGCACCGGCGTGCTGGTGACTCCGGCCCAGGCCTTCGGCATGGCCGAACACCACTTGGGCTTTGCTGGCACCGTGAGCCTGCAACCCTCCACGCTGCTGGCGGTGCTGCACGACGTGGTGCTGTCGCTTGCCCGCCACGGCTTCGAGCGCATCTACGTGATCAACGGCCATGGCGGCAACATCGCCACCAGCAAGGCCGCTTTCGCCCAGGCCTATGCCAGCGCCGCCGACCGGGGCCTGGCGGTGGCGCCGCGGCTGCGCTGCAAGCTTGCCAATTGGTTCATGGCTGGCCCGGTAATGCAGGAGGCGCGCAGCCTTTATGGCGCGGAAGAAGGTCACCACGCCACCCCCAGCGAAATCGCCCTCACATTGCACCTGGAGCCCAGCCTGCAGACAAAGCAGAAGCCCCTGCCTGATCCAGCCCCGGCCGGCCCCATCCACGGCCCCGAAGATTTCCGCCGCCGCCATCCGGATGGCCGCATGGGCTCCAACCCCTACCTGGCCCAGGCCAGCCATGGCGAGCGCTTCTTGGAGCTGGCCGCCACCGCCCTTGCCTCAGAATTGGAAGCCTTTCTGACCTGAGCGCTAGCGTCGGCTTATCTGGTTAAAACCGATGAGCAAGATCACCGCAGACGACGTGCGCAAGGTGGCCAAGCTGGCCCGCCTAGACCTGCCCGAGGCCAAGATCGCCACTTATACCGGCCAGCTCGAACGCATCCTCGACTACGTAGCCCACCTTGAAACAGTTGACACCGAAGGAGTGCCAGCCACCACTCGAGCGGTGGAAGTAGTAAACGTCTGCCGTGAAGATCTGGTAACCCCTACGGACGTGCGAGAGGAGCTATTAAATGAAGCTCCGCAAAGGGAAGGAGACTTCATCCGCGTGCCCAAAATCGTTGCCAGCTGAGGTGGGTAAACTATTCGGTCAACGTACCGGCGAAATCGCAGTGCGATGAAGCAACTCCAGCACTCGCCTGCGCGCATGGCGGGTAGGCATTAAGGCTGCAATAGGCCGGAGCTTGCTGCGCTTTTTGCGATGACTGCGAACACCGAGAAAGATATCGTACAGAAAATTAAAACCATCATTCTTGGTTTCAAAC
This sequence comes from Synechococcus sp. CS-1330, assembly GCA_025128025.1. Taxonomy (GTDB): domain Bacteria; phylum Cyanobacteriota; class Cyanobacteriia; order PCC-6307; family Cyanobiaceae; genus Cyanobium_A. Next base: position 151,582 of record JAHLYR010000016.1, on the reverse strand, counting down.
AAGCCAAGGCGCTGAGGCGAACCTTTGGCGTCAAGAATGTGTTTAGTGGCGTGATAGGCGGGGCGGTATTCAAACCAGGGTATAGATGGCCACAGATGATGAATAAGGTGATAATTCTGACCCATAATCAGCCAATTCATCAGTCTGCCCGGATAAACTCGGGCGTTGTGCCAGCGGTTGCGTGACTGGAAAGGGCGGTGGGGCAAGTAGTCGAAGAACAAGCCCAAAGTCACTCCCACCATTAGAGCCGGAGCAAACCAGCAGTTGAAAATAAAGTCGAGAAAGCCAAATTTTGCTGCAGCAACCACGATCGCCACGAAAATGGCCCGGGCCAGGCCCCACTCAAACAGTTCATAACGACGCCACAAACGGCGACGGAAGAAAAACAGCTCGTGATAGAAAAATCGTGGCGCAATCAACCACAGGGGACCAAAAGTACTGACGATGTGATCAGGATCGTTCTTGGGATCATTGACGTGGGCGTGGTGCTGCAGGTGCACCCGGGTAAAAACGGGAAAGCTGAAGCCAAGCAGTAGGGCAGCGCCATGACCCATCACCGCATTCCAGAAGCGGTGCGGATGGGCCGCATTGTGGCAGGCGTCGTGAATCACAGTGCCCTCTAAGTGCAGGGCAAGAAATCCGGTAGCCAGCAGCACAGGCAAGGGCCAACCAGCCACAAACCAGCCCCAAATCGTGAGGGCAGCTAAGCCGTATCCAGCCAAAAACAGCCCAACTGTGGGGTTCCAGGGCGCAGGCGGGTCAAGAAATTGCCGCGGCACAAGCCGCGAGGGAGATGCCATTGCCCCCTCGGAGACCACGGCAGTTGCAGAGGCGGCCAGAACCTGTGTCATCTCAGCTGAACCAGATCCCAGAACGTTGCATCAAGGCAACTTAAGAAAGTGATGATGCCCACCGGGGGACTTGAACCCCCACGACCAAAGCCACTGGTACCTAAAACCAGCGCGTCTACCAATTCCGCCAGGTGGGCAGACAGCGACTGTAGGGACAGATGCTGGGCGGCGCCCACAATGGGGGACTCCATGTCTTCTGGCCATGCTCGCCACCCTGGGCGGACTCCTGGCGCTGCTGCTGGGTCTCGCCATCCTGCTGCTGCCTCTGCTGGCCACAGAACTGAGCCGGCCGCGGGATTCGGCCTGGGGCGCCGTAGTGCTGCTGCTGGGCCTGGTGCTTGTAACCAGTGCCGACCGGCTCACGGGCGCACCGATGCTGGGCGTGCTTTGCGGTGGCCTGCTGATTGGCAGGCTCGCAGGCGAGGTGTCCCAGGGCCGCTGGCGGCAGCTCACCGCTGAGGAGCAGCAGCGGCTTTGGTCGACGGAACGCTGGCAGACCAGTCTGCAACAAGCCGGCGCCAGCCTGGCCCATCTGCTCGCCGTACTGACCACTGCCACTTCAGGTGTGAGCCAATGGCTTTCTCAGCAACGCCAGCCCAAAGCCAGTGGCAAACGCTGGGTGCGCCCGGAAGAGCCGAGCTCCATCAGCGAGATCGATAGCCAGATAACGGCCGAAATCCCGGAACCGCAACCGCTACCCGAGCCCTCCAGCAGCCAGGCGGGATAATCAGCTCTGCTGCCCCCAGGCGACGTGACCGCCAGCCCTGCGCCCGTCTCCTACCCCCTCTCCTACAAAGACACGCTCAACCTGCTGCAGACGCCCTTTGCAATGAGGGCCAATGCCAAGGTGCGCGAGCCTGAAATCCAGGCGTTCTGGGCCCAGCAGCGGCTCTACGAGCGCCTGAGCCAGCAGAACCCCGGCGAGGCCTTCACCCTGCACGACGGCCCTCCCTACGCCAATGGGGCCCTGCACGTGGGCCACGCCCTCAACAAAATCCTTAAGGACATCATCAACAAAACCGCCCTGCTGCAGGGCAAGCGGGCGCGGTTTGTGCCTGGCTGGGATTGCCACGGCCTACCAATCGAACTCAAGGTGCTGCAGGGGCTCAGCAGCAGCGAACGGGCCGCGCTCACGCCGGTAACGCTGCGCCAGAAGGCCCACGCCTACGCCCTTGAGCAGGTGGAGGGCCAGAAGAGCGGCTTCCGCCGCTGGGGCATCTGGGCCGACTGGGAAACGCCCTATCTCACCCTGCAGAAGGACTACGAGGCCGCCCAGATCGGCGTTTTCGGCGCCATGGTGCTGGCCGGCCACATTTATCGAGGCCTCAAACCGGTGCACTGGAGCCCCAGCTCCCGCACCGCCCTGGCCGAAGCCGAACTCGAATATCCCGACGGCCACACATCCCCCAGCGTTTTTGTGGCCTTCCCGGTGGTGGCGCTACCTGGGCCCCTGGCCGCCCTATTAGAGACTGCCGGTTTAGGGGCCGCGGCGGCCACAGGGGCCGGCGGCCTGGCAGTGGCTATCTGGACCACCACCCCCTGGACGTTGCCGGCCAACCTGGCGGTGTCGGTTAATGGGCGACTCGACTACGCCATCTGCGCAGTGGCTGCCCGGGGCGACGCCCCCAACCCAGCCGCCAGCCACCTAGTGGTAGCCGCTGAGCTGGTTGAGAGCCTGCAAACCAGTCTGGGACTGGAGCTCACACCCCTTTTAAGCGTTAAGGGCAGCGAACTTGAGGGAATTACTTACCGCCATCCGCTGCTGGAGCGCACCAGCCCGGTGGTGATCGGCGGCGACTACATCACCACCGAGGCCGGCACGGGCCTGGTGCACACCGCCCCAGGCCACGGCGTAGACGACTTCAACACCGGCAAAAAATACGGTCTGCCGGTGCTCTGCCCGGTGGATGAGGCCGGCAACCTCACCGCCGAAGCCGGGCCCTTTGCCGGCACCAACGTGCTCAAGGACGCCAACCCCGCGATCCTCAGTGCCCTGGAAGCCACCGGCCTGCTGCTCAAGCAAGAGCGCTACGAACACCGCTACCCCTACGACTGGCGCACCAAAAAACCGACGATCTTCCGCGCGACCGAGCAATGGTTTGCCTCAGTGGAGGGCTTCCGCGCCGCCGCTCTTGGCGCCATCTCCGAGGTGGAGTGGCTGCCGGCCAGCGGCCGCAACCGGATTGAAGCAATGGTGAGCGAACGGGGCGACTGGTGCATAAGCCGCCAGCGCACCTGGGGCGTGCCAATCCCCGTCTTCTATCACCGCGAAACGGGTGAGGTGCTGCTCAACGAAGCCACCCTGGGCCACATCCAGGCCCTGATCGCCGAGCACGGTGCCGATGTTTGGTGGCAGCGCGATGAGGCCGGCCTGCTGCCTGAGGCCTACGCCGCCGAAGCCAGCCAATGGCGCAAGGGCAGCGACACCATGGACGTTTGGTTTGACTCAGGCTCCTCCTGGGCTGGCGTGCTCCAGGAGCGCGGCCTTCACTACCCCGCCGATCTCTACCTAGAAGGCAGCGATCAGCACCGCGGCTGGTTCCAGAGCAGCCTGCTCACCTCGGTGGCGGTTAACGGCCACGCCCCCTACAAGCGAGTGCTCACCCACGGCTTCACCCTCGATGAGAAGGGCCGCAAGATGAGCAAATCGCTGGGCAACGTCGTCGATCCGGCGGTGCTGGTGGAGGGCGGCAAGAACGAAAAGCAGGAGCCGGCCTACGGCGCCGATGTGCTGCGCCTTTGGGTGAGTTCGGTGGATTACTCCGCCGACGTGCCCCTGGGCCCGGGGATCGTCAAGCAGCTGGCGGACGTTTACCGCAAAGTGCGCAACACGGCCCGCTACCTGCTGGGCAACCTGCACGACTTCGACCCGCGCCCCCAGGCTGAAGGCGGCGACGCCGTGGCCTACACCGAGCTGCCTCTGCTGGATCAGTGGATGCTGCAGCGCACCTCTGCCCTGATCGACAGCGTGACTGGAGACTTCGAGCGCTATGAGTTCTACCGCTTCTTCCAGGCCCTGCAGAACTTCTGCGTGGTGGACCTGTCCAACGTCTACCTCGACATCGCCAAGGACCGCCTCTACGTGAGCGGAGCCGATGAGTTCCGCCGCCGCAGCTGCCAAACGGTGCTGAGCCTGGTGCTGGAGCGTCTCGCTGGGCTGATCGCACCGGTGCTCTGCCATATGGCCGAGGACATCTGGCAAAACCTGCCCTACCCGGTAGCCGAAACCTCGGTGTTCGAACGGGGCTGGCCCACGGCCCCCGATGGGTGGCGCCAAGCGCAACTGGAGGCGCCGATGGAGCGAATCCTGGAGTTGCGATCTTTGGTGAATCGCCAACTGGAGAGCTGCCGCTCCAGTGGCCAACTGGGTGCTTCGCTAGAGGCCCAGGTGCAGCTGGAGCTGGAAACAGGCACCACCAGCACGGCGGAGGCCCTGGGCTGGCTGGCCAGCTCAAGCCACCCCAGCGTCGACAACCTGGCCGACTGGCTGCTGGTGTCGGGCCTGAAGGAAGGCGGCGTAGCGCCTGCCGAGCTGCTAGCCGAAGCCAGCGCAAACGGCATCAAGGTGCGCATTGCCAAGGCCGAAGGCCAAAAATGCGAGCGCTGCTGGCACTACGAGACCGACATCGGCGAGCACAGCGCCCATCCCAGCCTCTGCGGCCGCTGCGTGGCGGTGCTGTCCTGAACGCCACGGCACTGATTGAGCAGCTGGAACTGCGGCCCCATCCGGAGGGTGGCTACTACCGCGAGACGTACCGGGCCGGCGAACTTGTTGATACACCGCGCGGGCCCAGGGCCGCCAGCACGGCGATCCTGTTTTTGCTAGTCGCAGGCGAGTGGTCGAGCTGGCATCGGATCTGCTCGGATGAGGCTTGGCACCACCATGACGGCGGCGGCCTCCTGATCTATCAACTCCGCCCGGATGGCCAGGCTTGCGTCAGCAGGCTTGGGCTTGATTTAAGCGCCGGAGAACGGCCCCAGGTTGTGGTGCCTGCCGGCAGCTGGTTCGCAGCTGAACCCGTGGCTGGAAACACCTCATGGAGCCTGGTGGGCTGCACGGTGGCGCCAGGCTTTGATTTCGCCGATTTCGAACTAGCCAGCCTGGCCCAGCTGCAGTGCCACGCCGCCCAGCTGGAATCCTGCTGCGGTGATTGGCGCCGCCTGGTGGTTGGGATGGGCTGATCAGAGGACTCAAGCCCAACCGCCGGATGCAAGGAAAACCTCAGGGGAAACGGGCCCAGCCAACAGCTGCTCAGCAGCAGGATTCAGGGGGGCCTCCAGTAATTCAGCTGTTTCGATCACCGCCCCATCAGGCAGCACTGGCTGGTCGGGATCGAAATCGGTGGGATGGGTGGTGCTGCTTGAAAAACCCCGAAAAATCAGCAGCTCGTAGGGCTCAAGCGGGCCTGCCGCCAACTGAAACTGGCCCCTGAGCCGCAGCACCCGATCGGGCCGCTCCCGGCTCAACTCTTCCAGCCTGGCCAGCAGGGCCATCACAGATGCAGCGGAGAGGGTCATGGCGGCAGAGGAAGCTTGGCTGCAAAGGAAGCAAAGGGCTGATCCTTAGAAATCGCCAGCTATTCGCCCCTGCTTGGGCAAGCGCACCAGCAGCCATTGCAACAGTCCCACCACATAAGCAACCAAACCCACGTAACCGATGAAGGCGGCCACGGCGGGGGTCCATTCGCCGCCAAAAATGAAAGCAAACAACCCCTCCACATGCCGGTGCAGGCCAAGGGGAGGCTGAATCCAAACGGCGCAACGGGACTGGGCCAGGGCGCCTGGGCCCATACAGCCCAGAGCCGTGGCACTAAGCAGGGCGCCAAGCAGGGCCCACACCGTGAGACTCCAGCGCCAAATGCGCAGGGTCAGGGGCAACGGACGCCAGGGAGGCAGGTCGGCCAGCTCCTCGTTGAGATCCACCCAGAACCAAACGCTCACAACCACCAGCAGCTGGGCCAGCAGCAAAACCACAAAACCGAGGGGTCGCCGGTCGGTGAGCAACAGGGTTGCAAGCAGCAACAGGCTGGCCACCTTCCAATAAATGCCCAGCAGGCGCACCAAGGATCCCTCCTTGCGTACCGACGCCCAGATCAGGAGCACTAGGGGCAAGCCGACGCTGAACAGCATCGCCAGGCGGACATCGAGCCACACCAAGGAGCGGTACAGAGGTTCTGACAGGGCGGCGAGCACGCGTGTGGTTCGGTAAGGCGCCATTATCCGCGTCCCCGGCAAGCGATAGGGTCCAAGTCATGGCCGCCTTCTCCCTGCCCAGCTGGCTCTCCCGCACCTTCGGGGCCCGTCCGGCCCAGGCCTGGTGCCGCACCGCCCTGGCCAGCGAAACCTCGCTGCAAGCCTCGGTTGAAGACATAGCAACCCAGCTGCGGGGGGCCGGTCCAGCAGATCTGGCCTTGGTCTTCGCCGCAGCCAGCTACGCCAGCGACCTGCCCCGGCTGCTACCCCTACTCCAGGAGAAACTCCAAGCCAGACACTGGCTTGGCTGCCTGGGCGGTGGGGTGGTGGGCACCGATGCTGGCGGCAGCCCCCATGAGCTGGAGAACAAACCAGCCCTGAGTGTCACCCTGCTGCGCCTACCCGGCGCCGAGCTCCACCCTTTTGCGATTGATCCCGAGTGCCTGCCCGACCTCGACGGCCCAGCTGATCCCTGGCGCGCCCTGCTCGATGCGCCAGCAGCCCCCAGCCCCTCGATGCTGCTGCTGGTGGATCCCAGCTGCTCCCGCATCAACGATCTGATCAGTGGCCTGGATTACGCCTGTCCAGGGGCGGCGAAAGTTGGTGGGGTCGCCGGCCCCCACAGTGCCGGCCATGGCTCCCTGCTGTTTGGAGATCAGGTCGTTCGCGGTGCCGTCGGCTGCCTCATTGGTGGGGCCTGGCAACTCGATCCGGTGGTGGCCCAGGGCTGCCGACCGATCGGGCCGGTTTTTGATGTGGAGCAAGTTCAGCGCAACGTGGTGCTGGAGGTAAGCCAGGGCCAGGCCCGCCGCAGCCCTGTGGCAGCGCTTCAGTCGATCCTCACGGATCTGAATGCCGAGGAGCGGGAGCTGGTGAAGCACTCGTTATTTCTTGGCGTGGGCCGCAGCAACTTCAGCCTCAGCGCTGCAGACCCAGATGGCCCCACCGCGTTTCTAGTGCGCAACCTGCTTGGTGTCGATCCCCGCAACGGAGCCGTGGCCGTGGCTGAACGGATGCGGGTCGGGCAACAGGTGCAGTTCCAACTGCGCGATGCCAGCGCCTCAAGACTGGAACTGCGCCAACTGCTGACCAGGCAGCGGCGGCGCAACCCGGAGCCCCTAGCCGCCCTGCTGTTTGCCTGCCTAGGCCGTGGCGTTGGGCTCTACGGCAGTGCCGATGGCGACGTGGAGCTGTGCCGGGAAGTGTTTGATCAGGTGCCCATCGCAGGCTCGTTCTGCAACGGCGAAATCGGCCCGGTCGCTGGCAGCACCTATCTGCACGGCTACACCGCCAGCCTGGCCTTCCTGGTGCCGCGCGGAGAGGGCTGATGGTGCGCCAGCACGTCAATCCACTCAGCCGCTTTTTCCAGCTACCCCGGCCCCTGCCGCCGCTAGCCGAGCTTTTCAGTCAGCCGGAGCTGCCTCTACATCTCGACATTGGCTGCGCCCGCGGCCGCTTCCTGCTGGCCCTGGCCCAGCACCAGCCCAACTGCAACCATCTAGGTGTTGAAATCCGCCGGCCATTGGTGGATGCCGCCGAAGCCGACCGCCAGGCCCTGGGGCTCGGCAACCTCCACTACCTGTTCTGCAACGCCAACATCAGCCTGCAGGACTGGCTGGCGGCCCTGCCCGCCGGGCTGCTGCTGCAGGTGACGATCCAGTTTCCGGATCCCTGGTTTAAGCAAAAGCATCAAAAGCGGCGGGTGCTGCAGCCCGCCCTGCTGCTGGCCCTGGCGGAGGCGATGGGGCCGGGCCGTGAGCTGTTTATTCAGAGCGATGTGCTGGGAGTGATCACGCCGATGGTGCAGCTGATCGAGGCCAGCGGCGGCTTCGATCGCCCGGCCGCAGATGGGCGCCCCTGGCGTGCCGGCAACCCCCTGGCGGTGCCAACCGAGCGCGAAACCTACGTGCTGAGTCAGGGGTTGCCTGTCTACCGAGTTCTCTACCAACGCAACGACCGCAACCTGGAAGATCAGCTCGAAGCGGTTGATAATCGGGCCCGAAGCCAGGCTGCACCCCCTTGAGCGCCCCCCCAATGCCAATTTTGCTGCGCTGGCAGGGCTGCCTGCAACGCGCTGACAGTGGTCCGCTGGGGCGCCAGCTAACCCTGATAGCCGGCCTGGTGCTCTGCGCCCTGATGGCTGGCCTGCCCCTGGTAACCCGCAGCGGCCTCAGCCTGCTGGTGCTGGCCAGTGGCCTCCTATGGCTACTGCTGGCCCTAACCACTACCCCTGGCCCTCTAGTGGAGATCGACCGCTGGATTCTGGGGATCCTGGCCATCGCCCTGCTGGCCACAGGTTTCTCACCGGTGCCCCTGGCCGCCGCCAAGGGGCTGGTCAAACTTGTGAGCTACCTGGGCGTCTACGCCCTGATGCGCCAACTGCTTACCCTGGCTCCGGTCTGGTGGGACCGGATCGTGGCGGCGCTGCTGGCTGGAAACCTGGTCACCTGCGTGATCGGCATCCGCCAGCTCTACGGCGATAGCGGCGAACTAGCCCGCTGGGCTGACCCCAACTCCGTGGCCGATGGCACGGTGCGCATCTACAGCACCCTCGAAAACCCCAACCTGCTGGCGGGGTACCTGCTGCCGGTGCTGCCCCTAGCTCTCGTGGCCCTGCTGCGCTGGCCGGGGCGAGCCAGCAAGCTCTTTGCCCTCACTGCCCTGGTGCTGGGGGTAGCCGCCCTAGTGCTCACCTTCAGCCGCGGCGCCTGGATGGGTTTGGTGGCCGAGGCGGCAGTGATCTTGCTGCTGCTAGCCGTGCGCGCCACCCGGGCCTGGCCCCTGCTCTGGCGGCGCCTGTTTCCCCTGCTGCTGCTACTAGGCGGCGCCGCCCTGCTCGTGGTGCTGGTTACCCAGGTGGAGCCGCTGCGAGTGCGGGTGATGAGCCTGGTGGCCGGCCGGCAAGACAGCTCCAACAACTTCCGCATCAACGTCTGGCTTGCGGCACTGGATATGGTCCAGGCCCGCCCTTGGCTTGGCATCGGCCCCGGCAACGACGCTTTTAACCAGATCTATCCACTGTTTCAGCAACCCAAGTTCAACGCGCTCAGCGCCTACTCCATCCCCCTGGAGCTAGCGGTGGAAGCCGGCATTCCTGGCCTGCTGGCCGGGATTGGACTGCTGCTGGCCAGCCTGCGCAGCGCCACCAGTCTCTGGCGCAGTGATAGCTGCTTCAGCCTGCCGGCCCTGGCGGCGATCGCCGTAATTGTGGGGCTCGCGGTGCAGGGACTCACCGACACGATCTTTTTCCGGCCGGAGGTGCAACTGAGCGGCTGGTTTTGCATCGCCACCCTGGCGGCCGGAGCTAGCCGCGCCGAAGGCCGTGGCTGAGCCACGCCTGATTGCCGGCTTCGATGCCGGCCAAACCCACACCAGTTGTCGCCTCAGCGATGCCTGTAGTGGTGAGCTGCTGGGCGAAGGCCAGGGGCCTGGGGTGTGCCATCTGGCCGCAGCCGACGGCCCCGCCCGCTTCCGCCACGCCCTTCAAGTCAGCCTGGCGCAGGCCCGCATGCACCTGCCGCACACCGGCACGCCCCTTCTAGCCGCCGGCATTGGCGCCAGTGGCATCGAAGTGGGCAGCTCCGTCCAGGAGTTGGGCCGGCAACTGGCGGCCGCGGCCCTGCAACTACCCCTTGAGCGCGTAGTAGTAACGGGAGATGAGCGCACTGCCCTGCGCGGAGCCATGGGCAACCAGCAGGGCGGCGCAGGCATCCTGATCATCAGCGGCACGGGCACCATCGCCGTTGGGCGCAATCCGGCAGGCCAGGAACACCGGTGCTCCGGCTGGGGCTGGCTGCTCGATGGGGCTGGCTCGGCCACGGACATCGGCCGCGATGGCCTAGCCCTCAGCTTGGCGATGGCGGATGGACGCCAGCCCGATTCGCCCCTGCGAACCCGGATCTGGGCTGGACTGAATGTGAGCGCAGACGACCCCCATGCCGCTCAGGCCATCAAAGCTTTTGTTGTTGAGCCTGGCTTCGGGGCCGCGGGCTTTGCCCGCCTGGCACCGCTGGTGGCGGCCGCCGCCAGCGAGGGTGATGCAGGCGCCGCCGCCGTTGTGGAGCGCTCCGCCCAGGCCCTGGCCCTAATGGCAGCCACCATCTGCACACGGCTGCAGCTAAATGCCCCGCCGGTATGGCCCATGGGCGGAGCTCTGGAGCACCTTGCCTTGCTGCGCCGCCGGCTGGAGGCCTGCCTTGAGGAATGCTGCCCAGGCGCCCAACTACAGATGCCCGCCGCAGATGCCTGCAGCGGAGCCCTAAGCCTGGCTCGGGAATGTCTGGAAGCTAGGCCGCGTTGAGGTGCTGCTCCGCTGCGGCGGCCAGCTGGCTTGACCAGTGGTCCACCAGCTGCTGATCGGCGGCCTCCACCATGACCCGCAGCAGCGGTTCGGTGCCACTGGCGCGCACCAGCACCCGGCCCTGTCCCTGCATCGCAATCTCCGCCTGCTCCACGGCGAGCCGCAGCGGCTCGCAGGCTTGCCACTGCTGGCGCCGTTGCCGGTCTGGCACCGTCACATTCACCAGGGTCTGGGGGTAGGGCTTGAAACTGCCATCCATCCAGTCAGCCAGTGATTGGCCACTGCGGTGCAACAGCGTGGCCACCTGCAAAGCGGTGAGCAGCCCATCGCCACTCATGCCGTGGCGGGCCGACAAAATATGGCCCGACTGCTCGCCACCGAGGCCAGCGCCCAGCTGCTCCATCGCCTGGTGGACGTATTGATCACCAACGGCGGTGCGATCGAGCACCCCTCCCTTGGCCTGCCAGGCACGCTCAAAGCCGAGGTTGGACATCACCGTGGCGACGATGCGATTGGCCGGCAACTGGCCCGCATCAAGCAGAGACGATCCCCACAGATAAAGGATCTGGTCACCATCCACCACCCGGCCCCGGCCATCCACCGCCAGCATCCGATCTGCATCGCCATCGAAACCAAAACCCATGCTGGCTCCGATCTCCAGCACCGCGCGCCTGAGCGGCTCGAGGTGGGTGCTGCCGCAATCCACGTTGATGCGCGTTCCATCCGGCTTGCCGTGCAACACGGTGAGTTCTGCGCCTAAGGCCCGAAACGCCGCCTCGCCACAGGCAGAAGCAGAGCCCCAACAGAGGTCCAGCACAATCTTGCAACCTTCCAGGCGCCGACCCATCACGCTCGCCACCAAGGCCCGCTGGTAGTCGGCTAGTAAATCGGGGCGGTCCTGCACCACTCCTGTGCCCAAGAAGCCGCCGGAAGCACCTACTGCCTGGCCAGCCCCAACTCCCTGCAGCCCAGCCTCGATCGCCTGCTGCTGGCCGCGGCTCAGCTTGGCGCCGGAGGCGCCAAACACCTTGATGCCGTTGTCTTCAGGGGGGTTGTGGCTAGCGGACACCATCAGACCTCCAGCCGCGCCAAGACGGCGAATGGCGCCAGGAATCGCTGGCGTAGGGCATAGACCCAGGGTCCATACCTGCCTACCTGCAGCCGTGAGCCCGGCGGTAAGCGCCGCCACCAGCATCGGGCCACTGCTGCGGGAATCCATGCCGATGATCACCGGCGCCCCCTGGGGCAACACCTGGCCGCACCAGAAGCCAACCTGCAAAGCCAAAGCCGGGCTCACCTGGTTACCCACCCGGCCGCGGATGCCATCGGTCCCGAAACCGGCCACACCACCCCGCAGGGGCAGGCCAACGGGATGGGGAGCCAGATCGGCCATGGGCAGCAGCAGATGCCTCGGTGGTGGTCAGGTTACGTGGGCTGCTGCAAAGCGCTCGCCATGGCTGGCCTGGGCCAGGTAGGGGCCGGAGCCACTTCAGCGCCAGCGGCGGGGCCACCAGATCCAGAGCACCAGTTCGCCAATCGTCCAGACCAGCAGCGCACCAACAACCCAGCCGGGCAGCCAGCTCAATGGCCAAAAGGGGCGCAGCAGCAGCACCAGTCCCGATACCGCCAACACCCGCAGGGCCCGCAACCGCTGCTCAGCCCCAGGCAGGGTGGAGAGATAGGGGGGTAGGGAGGGCAGGCGCACCAGCTAAGTGGGATTCACACCTCCCCAGAATGCCGAGGCCGCGCCGCTATTGCCCTTGGCTCGCCTCCCCCTGCTGCTGGCCCTCACCTGCTTGGGCAGCGGTGCCGCCTTAGGGGGCGGCAGGGCACTGCTGACCCTGATTCCCGCGCCAGACCCCAACACACCCACCCCAACCCTGGAGCGCCTGCGGCGGTTCTCGCCCGATCCGGAGCGGCGGCGAGAGGCCAGCTTGCTGCTGCAGCCGCGCCAGGCAAAAGGCGACTTAGCCGGCGAGCGCCGGTTGCTGCGCGGCCAGGGCTGGGGTGGCGATGAGCTAGCAGCCCTGGTGCTTAAACGCGATGCCCTGGCCGCCGAAGCCCTGGGTGATCAGGCAGCCGCCCAGCAACGCTGGCAGCAGCTTGTGCGGCACTTCCCCGACACCCCCGCCTCAGCCGATGGGCTTTATGCCCTGGGCCGGCAGCAGCCCCAGCTGCGGCAGAAACTACACAGCCGCTTCGCCGCCCATCCCGCAGCCCTAGCGGCCGCCGTGGAGGCGGGCCCGAGCGACGCAGATCGCCTCCAGGCATCCCTGCACCTGGCCCGTCACGGTGTGCGCTGGCCCGGTGCGGGGCCACGCCTGCGCCAGGCCTGCCAAAGCAAGGCCGCAGCAGCCACCACTAGCCAGCGAGACCAATTAGCAAGGGGCCTGGCCCAGCTAGGCGACTCGGCCGCTGCCCTGAGCTGCCTCAAGGGCAGTCCGCCGAGCCCAGAAACCCAGCTAACCCTCAGCCGAGCCCTGCTTGGTGGCGGCAGCGAGCAGCAGGCCCAGGCCGAAAGTCTGCTGCTGCAATTGGCCAAAGCCGCGCCGCGCTCCAACCAAGCCAGCGAGGCCACAGCCCTGCTGAGCGAACAGCCCGGGCCCAGGGCTCTCCAGGCCCTGAACGGGCTGCCCTCTGCCCTGCAAGACACGGCCCCGGTGCGGGCGCGGCGGGCGATGGAGAGTGGCGACATCGGCGCGACGCTGGCGGTGCTTCAGCGCTGGCCCAACGATCCAGCCAGCTGGGAACTGCAGTGGCAGCAAGCCCGTCAGGCCCTGCTCAAGCGCCAATGGGCAACGGCCACAACGCTGCTGAGTGCGCCGATCGGTCGCGAATTGCCGGTGGGGCTGGTGGGACGCCAGCGCTTCTGGCTGGGTTTCAGCCAGAAGCAGCAAGGCGCCACCGCCAAAGCACAACGCACCTGGAGTGATCTGACCAAACAGCATCCCGGCGGCTACTACGGCTGGCGGGCGGCGGTGCGCCTAGGCCGCGGCGATCTCAACCTCGATCCCCGCAGCAGCCCGGCCCTTGTGCAACCCCGATGGCACCCCCTGGGCAGCGGCGACTGGCAGATCGACCGGCTCTGGCGCCTGGACCAACCCCTGGAAGCCTGGGAGCACTGGCGCACGGGGCGGAGCTCCCCCCCCGCCAGTCCCCAGGAGCTGATTGCGGAAGGCCGGCTACGCCGGGCCGTGGGAGACCACTGGATGGGACTCGGCCAACTCGAGCAAGCCAGCCTGCGCCTACCGCTGAATGCAAACTGCGACCTGGTCCAACAGCTTGAGCGCGACCTGCAAACCGCCAGCTTCGTGGCGGAGCTCGAGGAGGCTGGCGCAACCGCCGGGGTGCCGGCAACCTTGCTGGCAGCCGTAGCCAAACAGGAATCGCGCTTCAGCCCGGGGGTGAGCTCCGGCGCCGGTGCCATCGGCTTGCTGCAACTCATGCCAGCCACCGCCGCCGAACTGGCCGTCACGCCCCTGACAGCCGATGCCCTCACCGACCCAGCCCGCAATGCCCAGCTAGGCGCGCTCTACCTAAAGCAACTGCTGGGCCAGTGGCAGGGCAACCCCGTGCTGATGGCTGCCAGCTACAACGCCGGTCCCGGTGCCACCGCCGGCTGGGTGACTCCCCAACTGCAACAGGAACCGGAGCTATGGATAGAAGCCATCCCCTACCCGGAAACCAGGCTTTACGTCAAAAAAGTGCTTGGCAACCTTTGGAATTTCCAGCAGAGACCCCTGACTAGCTGCTAACCACCGCTGGCCAGCCAGCGGCCCACCCATGCCCCTGACAACACCAGCACCCCCAGCACCCCTGCCAGCAGCACCGGCGGGGGTGCCACCCGAATCCGGGCTAGATCGAGACGTGCCAACAACACAGTGGTGCCAAGCATCAGCACATTGGTAAGCACTTTGAGGTGGAGCAGATAGAGGCCACCCACCGTGACGATCAACAGGCTGATCACCAGGCTCATCACCCGACTGGCGGCCATCAAATTGGAAATCCGCTGCAACAGCAGGTCGGGCATGGTGCACACCACCACCACCAGCAAGGCGTGGAGACAGTCAAGTGACCAGAACAAGCTGGATAACTGCCCCATCCCCGACGCTGCCGCACCCTCCAGCGGCTGGCTCCACTGCAGTCCCTCGTAGACGGCGATTACCACCAGCACCAGCAGCATCGGCGCCCGCAAGGGCAGCAACAGCAGACGCAACATCGCCTTCACGGGGGAGCCAGCACTAGGGAAATCGCATCCAGAGGGCAACTCGGAATGCACTGTTCGCACACCAAACAGCGTTGCGCATCAAATTGCAGCTGCCAAGCCGGCTGGGCCAGCCTGAGCGCGCCGCTGGGGCAAACGCTCGAGCAGATGCCGCAGTCGACACAGAGACTGCTGTCTACGGCTATCTGACCAGGGGCCCTGTTGAGGCCGAGACCCTGACTTTCTAGCCAGGCCTCCGCCGCCGTCAGTTCGTCTATGTCACCGGAGAGCTCCACCACCATGGTGCCGCTCTGGTTGGGGGAAATCTGGGCCCGCAGGATCTTGGCGGCGATATCGAAATCCACCGCCAGCCGATAGGTGATCGGCTGATGCACCGCTTCGCGGGGAAAGTGCAGGGTGAGGCGCCGTTTCACGAGGATCCGGTTCGCGAGAACAGCACGCTCACCTCCGCAAAACGCTAGCAAGCACTGGCAAAGTGAAGTCATGACCAACTCCACCCCGAATTCCGGCCTGGGGCCAAGCGAAAGGCTGCTGCTAGTCGTGCTGGCGGCCCTACTGGCAGCGGGCCTGCTGTGGTTCCGGGGCGGACTGAATCCGGAGGCTCCCCTGGAGCGCTTGGCGCGCCAATCCCTGGATCTACCCGTGGCCTTGCGCAATGGCAAGCCAACGCTGGTGGAGTTCTACGCCGACTGGTGCGACGCCTGCCGCACCATGGCTCCGGCGATGGAAACGATCGAAGCCCAACACCGCGGCCAGCTCGATGTGGTGCTGCTCAACGTTGACAATCCGCGCTGGCAGCCGGAGCTGGAGCGCTACGACGTCAACGGCATTCCCCAACTAGAGCTGTTCAATGCTGCCGGTGAAGCGGTGGGCCGCTCGATTGGCGCTCGCAGCCTCAACGAATTGCGCGCCCTCAGCAGCGCCCTCATCGCCGGCGAACCCCTGCCACCCCTAGCCGGAGTGGGTGCCGTCAGCAACCTGAGCCAACCCGCTGGCGAAGTTGCGGCAGCGGAGCCCAGTACTGCCACGATGGCCGGACCCCGCAGCCACGGTTGACGCCTGCCATGGATTCCCGTTTCCGCGTTGCCCTGATCGCCGCCACACCCAACCCACAGCAGTGCGTTTATGCGGGAATGCATCAAGATTACAGCGAGGGCTTTGTGGCGGCAGATCCCAGCAGCTGGCCCGAGGAGAGCAAGGCAGGGGAGATTTGCATCAAACGACTTCTCGCCGGCGAGCGCGGTCACTACGGCCCCTTAGAACACGCCCAAATCGTGCTCAACGTTGGCTGGTTTCCCCACTCGGTGATGCAGCAAGCGCGTACCCACCGGGTGGGCGTGAGCTTTGACGTGCAATCGATGCGCTACACCGGCGATCGCATCTGCAAGGCCGCCAATGGTGAACTGGAACTGGAGGAGGTGTTCTATCTACGGCCCGTAGGTAGCTATAGCGACCGGCAAGGCAAAAAATACGCCTATACCGAAGAGCAGCGCTGCATAGATCTAGAGCTCTGCAGTGCTGCGGCGGCTCGCTACCGCGACCTTTTGTCGGCTGGCTTCGCCGAGGAGCACGCCCGCGGCATCCTGCCCTTCGACTACCGCCAGCATTTCGTGGTGAGCTTCACCTTGCGGGCATTTCTGCACTTCCTTGATCTGCGAGCCAAGCTCGATGCCCAGCAGGAAATTCGCGAACTTTGTGAATTGATGTGGCCCCACCTGCAGGCTTGGACACCCCAATTTGCTGACTGGTATGAAAAGAGCCGTTTGCATAAAGCCAGGCTCGCCCCATAGGGCAGAAGCACATAATTGCCTGGCAGCTTAAATTCGCGCCAAGGTAACCCGTTCGGGCTGGTGCTGATATTTACCAGCCCGATCTTGATAGGTGGTCTCGCAGGGATCGCCCTCAAAAAAGAGCAGCTGACAAATTCCCTCATTTGCATATATGCGGCAGTCAGCACCGGAAGAATTACTGAACTCCAGGGTTAGGTGACCTTGCCAGCCGGCTTCCGCTGGCGTCGTATTAACAATGATGCCTAGCCGGGCGTATGTGCTCTTACCCAGGCAGATCACCGTGATATTTGATGGCACCTTCATCTTCTCCAGTGCTACTCCCAAACCATAGGAATGGGCTGGCAAGATGAAATAGGACCCATCCTCGTCATCGCGCAGGGGAGCCGGTTCGAGGTTTGCCGGGTTGAACCGCTTGGGGTTCATCACGGTGCCGGGCACATGCCGAAAGATCAAAAATTCCTTAGCCGACAACCGCAAGTCGTAGCCATAGGAAGAGCAGCCGTAGCTGAGCACCGGCGAGCCCGCCGCCTCGGGATCGAGGTGGCGCACCAGGCTCGACTGAAACGGCTGCAACATGCCTGCCGCAGCCTGCTCGTTGATCCAGCGGTCGTTCTTCAGCATCAGAGACCTCGGCGCAACTGGGTGACCTGATCAGCCATGGCCATCAACTCAGGAGTCATGGCTGGCCCTGTCAAAATGACATCTAAATGGGCCGGTCGGCGCTCCAAGGTTGCCAGCACTTCAGCCTGATCGATGTAGCCCAACTCCACAGCCAAGCCCAGCTCGTCGAGCACCATCAGATCCACCGCACCACTGAGCAGCTGCTCGCGGCTGAAGGCCCACACCTGGCGCACCGCCTCCAACAACTCGAGCTCCTGATGGGCAGCTGGCTCTGACAGACAGGCAGGCACGCCGGGCCGCAGCCATTGCAGTCGCCCACACAGCCAGACGCTACTGCCGAGGCCCTGATCTACGCCGCCCTTAAGAAACTGAGTAACCAGCACCCGGCTGCCCAAGCCGGCACTACGCAGGGCCTGGCTGAGCACGGCACCGAAACTGCCGCGGAAAGGCGCCGTATGGATTTGCAGCAAGCCCTCCGACTGGGCCACGAGCCGCAATGCCGGCGCAGCAGCAGGCGCGGAGGTGGCAGCCGCCACAGCCAAAGGGCGATGGCCAGAGCGCTGAGATTGGTGCTGGACCGCCGGAAAACCAGCTCCAGAGGAGGAGGTGAGGCCTGAGACGGGCAAGCTCGCGGTCATGAACAACCTGAATAAGAACCTGGAAAATCGAAAAACAGACCTGGAGCGGTGCGAGCAGCCCATGGCCCCGCGGAGCTGAATGTAGCGGGATCGGGCCGCTCCACAAGCAAACGACACCATCCCTAGCGGAAACATACGTACTGGTGCCCCGGGGGCACCAGCGGTGTCATCTCAAACCGTGTGTATTGCTACAAGCCACCCCCCGGGTGATCCTTAGGGTCCCGGCACTTGCCCAGACCTTGATGGTTGGCGCTACCCACGGATTTAGCCGTACCGCCAACACCCCATCGACGGGTGCCCCTGGCGTGGTGGCAGGCATGGGAAGCGCCGGCCAGGGCAACCCCACCCTGCTGGAAGTGATCCGGGGCCTGGCCGGCAGCAGTGTCGAGACGATCGAACGGGGCAAGACGATCTTTTTTCCCGGCGATCCAGCCGAGCGGGTCTACCTGCTGCGGCGCGGAGCCGTCCGGCTTTCGCGAGTTTATGAATCCGGCGAGGAGATCACCGTGGCCCTGTTGCGTGAGAACAGCCTGTTTGGTGTGCTGTCGCTGCTCACCGGCCAGCGCTCCGACCGCTTCTATCACGCTGTGGCTTTCACCAGGGTCGAGATGGTGACCGCACCAGCCACCTCCGTGCGCCGGGCGATCGAGCAGGACGCCAGCGTGGGCTTGCTGCTGCTGCAGGGCCTGTCTTCGCGGATCCTGCAGACCGAAACGATGATCGAAACCCTCACCCACCGCGACATGAGCTCGCGGCTGGTGAGCTTCCTGCTGGTGCTGTGCCGCGATTTCGGCGTTCCCAGCTCGGAAGGGATCACGATTGATCTGCGCCTCTCCCACCAGGCGATTGCCGAAGCGATTGGCTCCACCCGGGTCACAATCACTCGCCTGCTGGGCGACCTGCGCAGCGACGGGCTGGTTCAGATCGACCGCAAAAAGATTACTGTGTTTGATCCAATCGCCCTAGCCAAACGCTTCAGCTGAACGCCAGGGATACTGGGGCCCTTCGCGGACGTATGTGACGGGCTGGCTGCTGATCCTCGCTCTGCTCGCCCTGGGGGGGGTGCTCTCCACCCTGGGCGACCGACTCGGCAGCCTGGTGGGCAAGGCGCGCTTGAGCCTTTTGGGGATGCGGCCCCGCCGCACCGCCGTGTTGATCACGGTGCTCACCGGCAGCCTGATCAGTGCAATCTCCCTCGGCCTGATGCTGCTAGTGAGCGAGCGGCTGCGCACGGGCCTGTTTGAACTCGATCGACTGGAGCAACGGCTGCAAACCAGCCGAAGCCAACTGAGCCGCAGCAATAGCCAACTAGCCAGCAGCCGCCTGGAGGTGGCGAGGGCTGAACAGGGAAAACGCGAGGCTCAGGCGCGCTTTGAGCAGGCCCAAGCCCGCGCCAGCAAATTGCGACAAGAGCTGGCGCCACTTTTAGCCCAACGCAACCGGCTGGAGCTGGAGCGCAGCCGTCTCAGCCAGGAGGTGAAAGGGCGGGATGCGGAAATCCGCCGCACCGAAGCGGAACTAGCCCAGGTGCGGCGCAGGATCAGCGCCGGTGCCCAGGAACTTAAAGACCTGGAGAGCAACCTGATTGCCCTGCGCCGCGGCGACGTAGTGCTCAGCAGCGGTCAAACCCTGGCCAGCGCCAAAGTGACCCTTGAGCGCCCCGAGCAGGCCAAGGCGGTGATCAACGCCTTGCTGCAGCAGGCCAATCTCAACGCCTTCAGGCGGGTGCTGCCCGGCCAGCCCCCCGATCGCCAGATCCTGCTGGTACCCAAAAATGACATCAGCAAGCTGGAAGGCCTGCTCGCCAAGCCCGGCAGCTGGGTGGTGAGCATTCTCTCGGCAGCCAACGTGCTCAGGGGCGAGCGCCAGGTGCTTGCCTTCCCAGACCTACGCCCCAACCGCCCAGTAGTTAAAGCCGGCGAAGTGCTGGCCAGCACCACGATCGAGGGCGACCTCACAGCCCTGGAGCCGGTTTCACGGCGACTCAACCTGCTTCTGGCCGCTGCCTACGCCCGAGCCCAGCGCCAGGGCACGTTGGTGGAAGGGCTGCAGTTCGATGCGGCCAGCTTCAAACAGCTGGCCCGGGAGCTAAGCGAGCGCCAGCCCGGCCAGGTTGCCCAACTAGAAGCACTCGTCATCAACAACGCCAGCACCGCCGACCCAATTGCGGTGGAATTGCGCTGGTTGACAGCCCCATCTCCCTCCCAATCGGGGCCAGGCCCTCGCCGCCCATGACGCGCGCTGCGGAGGGCCTGGTGGCAGGCCTAGATCCCGGGCGCAGCAAATGCGGTCTAGTGCTGGCTGATCCTGCCGCTCGCCAGATCCGGCAGGCTGCCATCCTGCCCCCGCAAGCCTGCCTCGCCCTGCTCAAAAGCTGGCAGCAAGTGGGACTTGGCCAGGTTGTGCTGGGCAATGGCACCGGCAGTCAAGACTGGCGCAGCCGGCTTGGCCAGCAGCGACTGGAGCTAGCTGTGGTGGATGAGAGCGGCAGCACCCTGGCTGCCCGCGAGCGCTACTGGCAGCTGTGGCCCCCTAGGGGCTGGAGGCGGCTGCTGCCGGCGGGCTTGCGATTGCCCCCCCGCGATATCGACGATGTGGTGGCCCAGCTGCTGATTGAGCGCTATTGCGGGATGACCCTGCAGCGCAGCAACCAGGAGGTGCTGAGGCAATGGCCGCTGCCGGTCGCCGGAGGCTAAATCGGTTTAAAAACGGGCCCGAACCGTGAAGATGTAGTCACCGCCAGGCTCGAGCTGGTAGTCGACCTTGAGCAGATAACGCAGCAGGGCGTCCTGGATCAGAGCCCTGCCCAAAGAAGGCTCAACGCTGAGTTCACCGCGGTCAAAGGCCCAGCGGAAACTCCATTGGTAGCCGCCCGCACTCACCTCACCCTCCAGCACCCGCTGGCTGAAGCTCTGATGCAGCACCCGCAACTGGGCAGTGGTGGAGGGAAGACGTGCCATCGGCTCAGGCTGCCGTGCCCTGGGGCTCAAAACCGTTGAGTCGGTTGCCAGCCCGCTCCAGGCCGAGGCGCTGGATTAGGCCAATACCTGCCTCCACCTCGCGCAGCACCTCCTCGAGCAGGGGCTGCTCGGCAGGCGTGAAGCGTCCGAGCACGTGACCAACGGTGCGGGCGCGGCGCTCGCCGGGATCTTGGGCGGGGGCGCCAATACCAATACGAAGCCGCGGAAAGTCCTGGGTACCTAGGTGGCTGATGGTGCTGCGCAGGCCGTTATGCCCGCCGGCACTGCCCGTAGCCCGCAGCCTCAACTTGCCGAGGGGCAGGTCCATGTCGTCAACCACCACCAGCAACTGGGCGGGCTCGAAACCAAACCAGTCAAGGGCTGCGCGGATCGAGCGCCCACTTTCATTCATATAGGTCTGGGGCATCAACAGCCTCAGCCGGGCAGGCCCCGAACCCACCTCAGCAACCAAGCCCTGAAGCTTTGACTGCTGCCGAAAAGAGACGCCACCAGCGCAATCGGCTAGACGCTCTAAGGCCATAAAGCCCACGTTGTGGCGAGTACCTGCGTACTTGGCTCCCGGGTTACCCAGGCCCACCACCAACTGCAACGACAACTCAGGCCGGGGGACCATCGAGAGACTGCTCTATCAGCTCTGGAGCATCAGCCCCGGAGGCGTCAGCTGAAACGAGCTCGGTTGCAGAAACTGCAACTGGCAGGTCAGCCGCAACAGGTTCGGCGGTGGTGATCGCCGTGCGCAACTCCTTTTCGAACTCAGAGGAGGCCGATTGAAAACCCTTCAGGGTGCGCCCCAGGGTTTTACCAAGCTCCGGCAGCCGCTTTGGTCCGAACACCAGCAGCCCAATAGCGGCAATTACCGCCAGCTCAGGCAGGCCAATGCCAAACACGTTCATCAGCCGAGGCCGTTCCAGTTGACCGTGATGCCCTCGAGCAGCAGGGACTTGTTGTACAGCTGCAGGATGATCAGCAGAAACACCAGGAAGAGCACCATAAAAATGCCCATCACGGGCGTGGTGCCCCAGCCGGGAACGACCTTGCCGTACTCAGAATTGAGTGGCCGCAGGATGTCTCCGAGGCGGGTGCGTTGGGCCATGACTACTGCAGCCTCTCGGGCATGGATTCGCTTTAAGTACTGTAAGGGCCTCGCGTACCGCGCCGCGGCGGTCCGTCGAGAGTTGTGACGCAACCCGTCACCTGCATCCCCCTTCCGCCTCCATGGACCCCACCGCCACCACCAGCTCCCCGGCCCTTTCCGTGGCCCTCGCCGTGCTGGCGGTGCTGCTTTCGCTCACCGGTTTTGGGGTGTATCAAGCCTTCGGGCCGCCCTCTAAGGGCCTCACCGACCCCTTTGACGACCACGACGACTAAACGCTAGGCGCTAGGCAAATGAGGCGCACTCGCCAAAATCCCAGGCTCCACGGCGCCAGCAGCCAGGGATCTCCGGTGATCTTGCCTTTGGCAGCCAAGGGCTGATCAAGGCCATCGACTCGCTCCAGCAGCTGCCAGCTCTCTCCCAGCTCCAGGTAGCGGCGGCAAGGGGAACAGTTCTGCACGGTGAGCACCACGTCCCCCGAGTCCCCTAGAGGCCGACAGCCCAGTAGCAACAGCCCCTCGCCCAGGGGAGGCAGGGCCTGATGTTGTTTAGGCCGGCCCTGGGCCGCCGCCGGCCGCAGCCATAGCGGTTCCCTGAAGGCGACCGCCTGCTTGGGCACCTGGGCCCGGCACCAGCCTGGTGGGCAGGGCGCCAGGGCCAGCCGCAAGCGCTGCAGGCCGTTATCGGCGCCAGGATCGGGCCAGGTAGGCGCCCGCAGCAGCGAAACACCCAACTGCTCCGCACTAGCCGACACCCCCTGGGGGCCATCGAGCAGCACCGCCAAGCCGCCGCCGGCAGCCACAGAAGCGATCCAGCTGATCGCTGGCAGCTCCCAGCGGGCCTGCTCGCGGGCAGTGACCGGCTGGGCTGGCCGTTCCAGCACGCCACCGGAGGTATCTGCCGCCCAGCGCTGGGCAGGCTGGGCCAGGGGGATCTCCAGGCGCAGCAGCTCATGGCGCTGGCGCCAGTCAACGCTGAGCACAAGCTCGAGCCAGGGGGTATTGGCTAGTAAGCGCCCCTCCAGCCGCACCGCACTGGCCCCGCATTGGCCCCGCCACACAAAACTGGTGCACAGCTCGCCCTGCTCCAGCCAGCTCGGCTCGCCCTGCCACTGCCAGGCCAGCGGATGGTCCCGGTAGCCCGTGGCGATGTCCCAGGCATCCCAAAACTCACCGCGATCGGCAAAACGCCGCCAGGCCAGCGGGCCTGCCAACTGGGGCTGATCCTGGCTATCCCACAGCTGCTCGAGCCCCCCAGGCCCCAGCTCAAAACTCACCAAACCGTTGCCGCAGCGCCAGCCCTCTCGCCACACCGGCGCCTCAACCTGAGCCGCCTGAGAGGCCGCCCCTGCGGCCGTGCGCTCCAGGGGCAGGGCCGCCACGCCCGCCAAGGGCGGCAGCTGCAGCCACTGGCCGCCAGCCCGGGCCGGCTGGGCCGGCAGCTTCACGCCGCCCCAACTCCAGCTGCCCAACGGCACCCGCAGACTGCGGGCCCTGGGCGGCAGGGGCTGGAGCTGGGCGACCCACCAACCCACACCCACGCCCACATCGTCATCTTCACCGTCATCAGCTCCTAGCCAGGCCTGCAGAGCCCAATCCCGTTTCAGGCAGGCGCTGCGGCGCGCAGCCCGCCACTGGGACTCGGCCTGCTCGAACACCTCCGGAATCGAGGTTCCGGGCAAAATGTCGTGAAACTGCTGAAAAAGCAGCGTTCGCCAGTCGACCGTTTCAGGCTCGCCGGCTAGGGACTGGGCCAGCTCCGCCTCCCGCAGCAGCCGCTCGAGCGTGCGGTTGTGGCGCTTCTGATCAGGGCGCGAGGTGGCGCAGCCGCGATGCAGCTCCAGGTAAAGCTCGTCGCGCCACACCGGCAGCCGGGGCGCCAGCGGCTCGAGGGCAGCCAAATAACCCCGCAAGCTGCCGTGATGCTGGGGAGCAGCCTCAGCTTGCTGCTGCCAGAGCCGCAGCTGCTCGAGCATCTCGGCGCTGGGGCCACCACCGTGGTCGCCCACTCCGGGCAGCCACAGGGCCGATTCAACCCCGGTCGCGCCTTGCCAAGCCAAGCGATAGCGCTCCATCGCCAAGGGATCGCCATCGGTGCCGATCGGGGCGTTGATCAGGGCCAGCAGCTCGGAACCGCAGCGGCTGCGCCAGCGAAACAACCGGTGGGGGAAGGGATTGGTGGCGTTCCAGGCCATTTTGTGGGTGCAAAACCAACGCACGCCGGTGCTGCGAGCCACGGCCGGCAGGCCGATGGCGAAGCCAAAGCTGTCGGGCAACCAGGCCAGATAGTGCTCCAGCTCCGGGAAGCTGGCGGCGCTGAATTGCTGGCCCAGCTGAAACTGGCGCAGCAGTGAGGAGCTGCTGATCAGCACGCAGTCGCTCTCCACCCAAGGGCCGTTGATCGGTTCAAAGCGACCGGAGCTCACCGCTCGCTGCAGGCGTGCGAACAGGGCCGGCCGGTGCTGCTGCAGCCAGGAATAAAGAGCCGGTGTGGAGTGGCCGAAATGCAACTCCTCGAAGCGCTCGATCAGATCAAGGGCAGAGGTGAAGGTGCGCTCGGCCGCTTGCCAGGTGTCGGCCACCGGCCAGAGCCAAGCCAGATCGAGGTGAGCATGGCCCAACACATGAAAGCGACCTGTCGGCGGCTCGCCGCTGCGCAGCTGGGCAAGCTCAGCCTTGGTTTCAGCCAACAAAGCCGCCGGGTCGGCTGGATCCAGGGGCTCGAGCTCAAGACGGCTCTCGATCAGAGCACCGTCGTCGTGCAAGGGGCTGCGCAGGCGTAACTCCAGCTCCAGGGCCTCCCCCTGCCACCAGCGCTCGGGCAGCAACCAGCGGCAAGCGGTGTCAAACAGGTCGCCACCATGCACCCGCGCACCATCCACCCGCAGCTCCACCTGGTCGGCCCACCAGCGCAGCACCAGCCGGGCCTGGGCAACGGGCTCCGGCTGCTGCAGCTGCAGCCAGTTCGCCGGGCAAACCAGCCGCAGCCGCAGCTCCCGCCACTGGCCTCCCCGCGGCCAAATCACCAACCCCCGCGCTGCCCAATCCGGACGACATTGCTGGCCCCAAGGATCGTCAAGGGCTGGGCCAAACCGCCCTCCCGCCTGCACGCAGCGCCAGAGTGGTTGGAGATCCCAGCGCGAATGGGTTGGCCGCAAACGTGACTGAATCGTTTCAATCCGTGGGGTCTGCCCTGGTCCTGAGGCCTCAGGCATCGTTGGATGGCAAGCCGAGTCCCATAGGATGATCCCGCAGCTGCGGGGTCGACTAGGCCCTTAAACGCGCCTGTCACTCCCTGTCACCCGCTCGCCGTTCCCCAAGGCCGAACCATGCTCGCCCTCAAGATCTCGGTTTATTCGGTCGTCTTCTTCTTTATCGGGATCTTTGTGTTCGGATTTTTGGCCAGCGACCCGAGCCGCACGCCGAGCCGTAAAGACCTGGAAGATTGATCAGCTGGCACTAGGCCAGCAAGATCCTGATTCTGTTTGTGGGATGATCCCCAAAAGGACCTGCTGCGCCTGATTTAATCGTGCCAATTTCAGACACGCTTCCATTAGCACTTCGGGCTCAAGAAGGTCTAAAGGTCTGATGGATTTGTCTGTCAATTCCCATCGAGCGCCTGTGGAGAAACGGCCTTTAAGGAAGCTCGCTCGCCAACTATTAACAGCTGCTTGCCTATCCGCCCTATTCGCTCCAGAGGCTCTGGCAAGTGATATCCCTAGCCAGCCCGGGGCAGTTAAAGCCGCTAGTTCAGTTAACCGTGCTCCAAACTTTGCTGTAATTAAGGCGGATCAGCAGGGCTACGACCAGCAACTGGGCCGATTTGTTGCCACCGGCAACGTGGAAGCCCGCTTCAACGGCTGGCGCCTGCTGGCAGATCGAGTCGAACTGGCAGAACCAAGCCGCAGTGTCTACGCCAGCGGGCAAATTCGCCTGATTAAAGGAGATCAATACCTGCAGGCAAGCCGTCTGCGCTATAGCGACCTAGAAGGCAGCGGTGAACTTGACGACGTCTATGGCGTCATTGACCAAGACACCCTTGCCCGGGACATCAATTCTCAAGAACCCAAGGCAAAAACGAACAGTCAGCCATCTGAAGTCAGCCAACCAGCGTTTGCCTGTCCGCCACTCAGCGCAGATCCTGGCAATAGAACGCTGGTGCGGGTGTTGCCACCGGGCCGCAGCAGCCTGCCCACGATGCCCGCACCAGCCGGCTGCCCTGGCGGCGAGCACTCCAATCCAGCTCTATCTCTAAATAGGGCCCTGGAATCAGTTGCTTTTGGCCCACCCCAGGCGGGCGGCCCGCAGGCACAGGCGATCTCGATGGGATCTGGGAAGCCTGTCATTACAGCAACTGAGCTCGACCAGCTGCCAGACGTGGACTCAAAGGTGGGCAACGTGAAGTTCCAGCAGAGCTGGAGCACCAAGCTGAAGCTCGACCTGGGAGCCGTTATTGACACCACGGACTCGCTCAACAGCAATGGGCAGGGCTACCGCCCGCCCACAAACAAAGCGGGCACGATCAGCCGCATTCGCTTTCAAGGAGCCCAGATCCAAATCAGAGGCAACCGCTGGACTGCCGAACAGATTGCTTTTACCAACGATCCCTTCACTCCTGCCGCCTCTTGGAGCCTGGCCCGCAAGGTGGTGGCCGTTATGGATGGGCGCGGCGTGACCCGCATCAACAGCCGCAGCAGCCAGATTCTGCTAGACGGCAAAGTTTCTTTGCCGGCAATCACAAACACAACCATCGGCGCCGAAGAAGCTCGTTTTTCCTGGGATACCGATAAAGAAGATCGCGATGGCTTTTTTATTGGCTACAACCTGGAGCCAATAAAACTAGGCAAGCGGGGCAGCTTGCAACTCCAGCCCCAGCTGAATGTGCAGCGGGCCATCGAAGACCGTACCAGTAGTTACGTGCTTCCCGGACAAAACCTGGCAAACCCTACCAGCGAACAGACCGCCAAACTCGCAGATATGTTCGGCCTGCTGGCGGCACTCAACCTGCCCATGGGCTGGCTCTCTTTAAATGCCGAAGCCAGCCTGTCTACTCTCAACCCAGACAACTTCCGCTCCGGCACCCGCAGCACCAGCCGCTTGACGGCCCCTCTCAACCTGCCCGGCCATACAAGCGCAAACATCAATCTATTTGGATCCTATCGCGAGCGCATTTACAATGGCAGCCTAGGACTTCAAACCGTAGTTTATTCCTATGGCGCCAATCTGGCTGGCAACGTGGTCCTGAATCAGCCCAAGACTCAGGGTGCCCCCCGAAAAACTCCCTTCATTGCGCCGGTTAATCTCAACTGGGCAGCCCAATCAGGAGCCTATGAGGCGGCGCTATTTGAAACAAACACCCTTGATTCTTTATGGCGTAGCTATGCCAACCTGGCAGCAAGCACCACCCTACAGCTCTGGCAGGGCCCTGCCCTTGACGCCAGCGAAGACCCCAAGCGGGGCTTACGCTATGCACCTGTGCAGGTAGTACCAGGCCTGGGAATCAACTTCGGAGCCAGTGGCTACGCGGCCACTTATAGCGATGGAGCAAACCAGAACACCCTCACCCTGTGGGGCGGACCTTCGTTCACGCTGGGGCAGTTTGATCGGCCCGTATTCGATTACACCCGCTTCTCGGCCTCAATCGCCGGTACCTTTTTAAATGGAGCCAGCCCCTTTGGCTTTGATCGCACAGTAGACCTGCGCACCCTTAGCTTTCAAGCAGCCCAACAGATCTATGGTCCAATTGTGCTGGAAGCTGGTGCCACCTTCAACATTGACAATAACTCCGAATTCTATGGTGACGTTTCCTATTCCTATGTGGAATTAAAACTGCAACGCCGCTCCTATGAGCTCGGGGTCTACTACAGCCCCTACGACGGCATCGGCGGCATCCGCGTCAAACTAAACGACTTCAACTTCACTGGCAGTGGCACACCCTTCGTGCCCAGGCCTAGAAGCCGTTGATATAGGGCAAAGATTCAGCTGTGCGAGTTAGCTCGCTGTCGTGGGCCAGCAACTGGGAGGTGGCATCCCATTGCCCAGACGCCAGCATCTGCTGGGGACCGGCCTGGAGTTCTAGTTGCCAAAGCTGCCCCCGGGAGTCCTCCAGGGAGGCCGTAGCCAGCGACAAGTTCAGCTCTTGGTCAGGATCGGCGATCAGCTGATCTTGCAGGCTCAGCACGCTGGCGTGGGATGCGGTGAAACAAGGAATTCCCAAGGCCAGACAATTGCCATAAAAGATCTCAGCAAAGCTTTCCCCCACAACCGCCCGGATACCCCAGCGCATCAGCGCCTGGGGAGCATGCTCACGACTTGAGCCACAACCAAAGTTGCGGTTCACAACCAGCACAGAGGCGCCCTGCAGCTCTGCTCGATCGAAGGGATGCTCCCCAGAGAGCTCGGCCCGATCATCGGCAAACACCTGCTCACCAAGCCCGTCAAAGGTGACACATTTAAGAAAACGGGCTGGAATGATTCGGTCGGTGTCAATGTCGTCGCCGGCGATGACAACGGCGCGCCCGAGCACAGCCGCGATAGGGCCAAGGGGAAAGCTGGAGGTGGTCATGGCCGCGGTCATGGCGTGGTGTTAATCATCTGGCGCACATCACACACTTTGCCGGCAATTGCGGCCGCAGCCACCATCGCCGGACTCATCAGCAGGGTGCGGCCGCTAGCCGAGCCCTGGCGACCCTTGAAGTTGCGATTACTTGAACTAGCGCTGATCTGGCGGCCCTCAAGCCGGTCTGGATTCATGGCCAGGCACATCGAGCAGCCGGGCTCACGCCACTCAAAGCCAGCCTCCCTAAAAACTCGGTCGAGTCCTTCCGCTACCGCGGCCGCCGCCACCTGTTCAGAACCAGGCACCACAAACGCCTTGATGCCCGGAGCCACATGGCGCCCCTTGGCCACAGCCGCAGCCGCCTGCAGATCGGACAGGCGCCCATTGGTGCAGCTGCCAATGAAGCAAACATCCACCCTTGTGCCGGCAATCGGAGTACCCGGCTGCAGATCCATGTAGCGGTAGGCCTCCTGGGCCAGGGGCCGCTCATCTGGCTCTGTCTGCTCCAAGGTTGGCACCGTTTCATCAACACCGATGCCCTGGCCGGGGGTGATCCCCCAGGTGACCGTCGGCGCAATGGCGGCGGCATCGAAGCGCACCTCATCGTCAAAAACTGCGTCTGCGCCACTGGCCAGGCCACGCCACCAG
This sequence comes from Synechococcus sp. CS-1330, assembly GCA_025128025.1. Classification (GTDB taxonomy): domain Bacteria; phylum Cyanobacteriota; class Cyanobacteriia; order PCC-6307; family Cyanobiaceae; genus Cyanobium_A. The sequence continues at coordinate 122,684 of JAHLYR010000016.1, read as the reverse complement.
GCCACGGCCCGCTCCCAACCTTCAGCCTTGGGGGCATAGGGCCGGCCTTCCAGGTAAGCAAAGGTGACGGCATCGGGATTGACGTAGCCGCAGCGGGCACCGCCCTCGATCGCCATGTTGCAGAGGGTCATGCGCTCCTCCATCGCCAAAGCATCGATGGCGGGGCCGGCAAATTCGTAGGCGTAGCCCACACCACCTTTGACACCCAACACCCGGATGATGTGCAGCACCAAGTCTTTGGCATAGACGCCCGGCTGCAGCTGACCCTCAACCCAAATCCGCCGCACCTTGAGCTTGCCCATCGACAGGCTCTGGCTGGCCAGCACATCGCGCACCTGGCTGGTGCCAATGCCAAAGGCAATCGCTCCAAACGCCCCGTGGGTGGAGGTGTGGGAGTCGCCGCAGGCGACGGTCATACCCGGCTGGGTGAGACCCAATTCGGGGGCAATCACATGCACGATTCCCTGGCGGCCGCTGCCGAGGCCATGCAAAGGGATGCCGTAGTCGCTGCAGTTGCGCTCGAGGGTGGCGAGCATCTCCTCCGCCAGAGGATCAGCGAAGGGGCGCGCCTGGGATGTGGTCGGCACGATGTGATCAACCGTGGCCACGGTGCGCTCGGGGAGTCGCACCCGCAGGCCCAGATCTTTCAAGGCTGCAAAGGCCTGGGGGCTGGTCACCTCATGAATCAGGTGCAAACCGATAAACAACTGGGTGGAGCCGCCAGGCAACTGGGCCACCCGATGCAGATCCCAGACCTTGTCGTAGAGGGTGCCGGCACTCACGCAAGGTCCGTTCGACTGAAGCTTCAGCCTAAAGCTGCGCCCCGGGGCAGTCGGCCAGCCGCAGGCGCAAGCGATGGAGCGCCTCACCGGTAGTCAACCGCTGAATCCAGACCCGGCCGCGCGTGGCGCCAAAGCGCACTGCCTCGCTGCTGCAACCATCCGGGCCGGCAATGGCGATATGCACAAGTCCCACCGGCTTCTCAATGCTGCCACCCCCGGGGCCGGCGATGCCGGTCACAGCAATGGCCCAGGTGGCACCAGTTGCACAGCGGGCGCCCTCAGCCATGGCGAGGGCCACCGGATCGCTCACGGCGCCGTGGCTCTCAAGCAGGGCCTGCGGCACCCCAAGCAACGCCTGCTTAATCGAGTTGGCGTAGGCAATCACGCCACCAACAAAGCAATCAGAGGCTCCGGGCACCGCCGCCAGAGCCGCCCCCAGCCCTCCGCCAGTACAGCTCTCAGCTACCGCCAGCGTCTCACCGCGGCGGCGCAGCTGCTCGAGCACCACACTGGCCAGGCTGTCGTCATCGACGCCGAAACAGGCACTACCAGAGCGGGCCCGGATCTGGGCCTCAAGCGGAGCCAGCAGGATCTGGGCTTCAGCAACGCTGCCTGCCCTGGCCGTGAGGCGCAGCTTCACTTCACCGGCTCCGGCGTAGGGAGCCACAGTTGGGTTTTCTAGGGCGAGCAGATCAACCATCTGCTCAGCCAGAGCCGACTCGGAAACGCCCCAAAAGCGCAACATGCGACTGGCGAACACCCCCTGAGCCAAACCAGCTGAGCGCAGCCATGGCTCCGCGGTGCCAAACCACATCGCCTCCATTTCGCTTGGCACGCCAGGGAAAGTGAGCACGGTGAATCCGGGCTGGATGCCCGGGGCCGCAGGCGGGGTCCAGATCATGCCGGGGGCGGTGCCGGTGGGATTTGGCAACACCGCCGCCCCTTCGGGCAGGAATGCCTGTTTGCGGTTGCTGGGAGAACAGAAACGGCCGCGGGCGCCGATGCGGGCCTGGATGGCGCTCCAGATGTCTGGGTGCTCCACCAGGGGCGTGTCAAAAACAGCAGCGATAGCTTCGGTGGTCAGGTCGTCTGGGGTCGGGCCGAGGCCGCCGGTAGTGATCAACACCCGGCAGCGACCTGCCGCTTCCCGCACCGCTGCCATCAGGCGCATGCGGTTATCGCCAACCACGATCTGGCGCTGGTGGGCGATGCCCAGGGCTGCCAGCTGCTCGGCCAGCCAGCGGGCATTGCCATTGGTGATGTTGCCGAGCAGCAGCTCGGTGCCGATGCAGAGGATCTCGGCTGTCAAAGCCTCACAGCTCCCGGTTGGCCGCAGGCTGCTGCAAGGCCCGGCGAGTACTAACCAGCACCCAGATCAACACCGCAGTAGCCAGGGCCAGCCAGAGAAAGCGCAATTCAGCATTCACCAGCACCAGGGCCAGGGAGCCCAACCACTGGGTGAAGGCATAAATCAGCAACACGGTGCGGCGATGACTCAGTCCCGTCCTTAGTAGCCGGTGGTGCAGGTGGCGCCGATCGGGATAGAAGGGAGAGTGGCCTTCGCTGAGACGCCCCATGATCACTGCCGACATGTCGGCCAAGGGCAGCGAAAGGATCAGCAGTGGTAGCAGCAGGCTGACGCTGGTGAGCGCCTTGGCCGGGCCGACGATGCTGATCGCCGCCAGAGCAAAGCCCAAGAAATAGGAGCCGCCGTCGCCCATGAAGATGCGGGCAGGGTTGAAGTTGTGGCGCAGGAAGCCGAGGCAGCTACCGGCCAGCGCCGCGGCCAACAGGCCAGCAGCAGGCTGATGCAGGCTGAAACTCACCGACAGCAAACCCACTGCAGCGATACCGCTCACGCCCGCGGCCAGACCATCGAGACCATCAAGCCAGTTGATGGCGTTGGTGATGCCCACCAACCAGATCACGGTTGCCAGCAGGCTTAGCCACTCTGGCAATGGCAGCAGCAGATCAGAGCCTCCCCACCAGCCCATGGGGATCTCGATGTTGCCGATGCGCACACCCTCGTTCCACGCAACCATCGAAATGGCCAACTGGCCGGCCAAGCGGGGCAAGGGCGGCAGGGCATAGAGATCATCTGCAAGCCCGATCAAGAAAAAGCAAAGGGCGCCAGCCAGGGTGGTCCAGATCAGCTGGTCCTTTTCAGCGGGCAGGTTGGCGAACCCACCCAATGCCCAGATGAGGCCCAGGGCTGCACTGAAGGCGATAACAATGCCGACCCCGCCAAGGCGAACCATCGGTGAGGTGTGCTGCTTGCGCGCATCGGGAGCATCCACCAATCCCAAGCGCAGTCCGAGCCTGCGTACCACTGGCACCACTAGAGCCGTGCACAGAGCAGCAACGGCAAAAGTGAGCAAGGCGGCCGCGTTGGGGCTGTAGGCGAGGGTCACTGAATCAGACCGAAGCAAGCCGAAAAATGGCCTTCAGCACCCACCTTACGGGCGTTGAACTGGATCAAGCGTGCTGAAGCTCACGCGCTGCTGCGTAAAGCGGGAAGCGCTCACAGAGAGCCGCAACCCGATCACGGCAGCGCTGTTCAATGGCGCTGTCTTCGGGATTGAGCAAGCGATCGGCGATCACATCAGCCACCTCGCGGAAGGCGGCCTCGTCAAAACCGCGGGTGGTGCAGGCGGCAGTGCCCAGGCGCAGGCCGCTGGTCACGAAGGGCGACTGGGGATCGAAGGGCACCGTGTTCTTGTTGGCGGTGATGTGGACATCACTCACCAGCAGGTCGGCCACCTTGCCTGTCATCCCGATGCCGCGCAGATCCAGCAGCACGATGTGGTTGTCAGTGCCGCCGCTGACCACGGCGATGCCGCGCTCCTGGATGCGGGCCGCCAGGGCCTGGGCGTTGGCCACCACCTGCTGGCTGTAGACGCGGAAGCTGGGCTCTAGGGCCTCACCAAAGGCCACCGCCTTGGCAGCGATCACGTGCTCGAGCGGGCCGCCCTGGCTGCCGGGAAACACGGCCTTGTCAAACTGCTTGCCGAACTCGGCATCGCGGCAGAGGATCAGGCCGCCGCGGGGGCCCCGCAGGGTCTTGTGGGTGGTGGTAGTCACCACGTCGCAATGGGGCACAGGGTTGGGGTGCACGCCCGCCGCCACCAGACCGGCGATGTGGGCCATATCGGCCAGCAGGAAGGCGCCCACCTCATCGGCGATGGCACGGAAAGCCTGGAAATCGATACTGCGGGGATAGGCGGAGTAGCCGCAGACGATCAGCTTGGGCTTGTGCTCGAGGGCCAGCTGGCGGATGGTGTCGAAGTTGAGCTGCTGGCTGTCGGGGTCGACGCCGTAGTGCACGGCCTTGAACCACTTGCCGCTTACGTTCACCGGCGATCCGTGGGTGAGGTGGCCGCCGTGGCTGAGATCCATACCCAGGATCGTGTCGCCGGGCTGCAGCAGCGCTAGGAAGACAGCGAAGTTGGCCTGGGCGCCGCTGTGGGGCTGCACATTTGCCCAGGCGGCGCCAAACAGCTCCTTGGCCCGCTCAATCGCCAGCTCCTCGATCGCATCGACATGCTCACAGCCGCCGTAGTAGCGCTTGGATGGCAGGCCTTCGGCGTATTTATTTGTGAGCACAGAGCCCTGCGCCTCCATCACGGCTCGGGAGGCAAAGTTCTCAGAGGCGATCAGCTCAAGGTGGGTTTCCTGGCGCCGCAGCTCATTTTCAATCAGCCCAGCGATGGCGGGATCTCCGGCAGCTAGGGACTGGTTGAGGGCAGCACCGCCGGGGTTGGCCATGGTTGAGGGTTAAATCGTTTGATGATCGTAAGGACCGGAGCCGGGCAAGGGATACCTCCATGTCGAAGCCAACCCAAAAAAAAACCGCCCAAAGGCGGTTTTGAAAGAAGCGCGCCTGGAGAGATTCGAACTCCCGACCCTCTGATCCGTAGTCAGATGCTCTAATCCGCTGAGCTACAAGCGCATGGGCCCATTCTCACCGCACGGAGGGCCCATCCGTCAAACACCCCGTCCTCGCCTCCCCCTCAATGCCTATCCGCTGGTACGGCCCCGCCAACCCCGAAGACCCCACCTACAGGCACTTCGAACGGATCGTGAACCTGACGCTCCACGCCGCCCTATTCGCCGCCCTGAACAGCGGCCTCTGGTTGGTACAGGAAATGCGTCACCCCTGGGCCCACCTCAACTGGCTCAGCCTTGGTTGGTTGCTGGTGTTGCTGGTTCACGCTGGCGCTGTAGTGGCTCTGCGTCCAGCCCCCCGGCCATGACCCTCTCCGCCACAGACCTAAAAGAACTGGAACTGGTCCTGGCAGATCGCCTTTACGTGCAAGTAGCCAGTTGGCATCTCTATCTCGGCGACGCTGGTCTGGCCCAGGCCCTGGCGATCGAATGTTCCGCCCGGCTGGACCAGGGGGCGGAGGTGTGCGCGCGCCAGGCCCTTGAGGCGGTGCAGGTGCCGATCGGCGCCGGTTCCACCCGGCTGCCCCTGGCTCGGCTGGTGCCCGCCGGCCAGCTGCGGGACCTCGAAGAGGTGCTGGAGCAGTTTTGCCGATAAGGTTGCGCCAACTGGCGACGGGCTGTGCTGGTCATTGAGGTAACCAACGCCCGCGATGTGGTGCGTCAACGCCTGGGTCGCCTGGGCGGACGCCTAATTGGCAAGGTGGTGGACGCCGAGGCCCAGGTTGAAAAAGCCCTGATTCAGGAGCTAGAGACGGCCTTCAAGGAATTCGGCATTGAGGCACGCATCTTTTCGGTCGACGGCCCCCGGATGCTGGGTCGCTCCCACCTAGAGATTCCAGTACAGGTGCGAGCTGAACGGGACGTTCGCCTCGACCCTTAGCGCCTCGCACCAATTCGAGGCAAGCGATCTCGCAACTGGTCGGTCAGATCCTTGACCTCTGGCACCTGGGCAAGGCTGGCCACCACGCCATAGATCAAGACGCCCACTCCGCCGGCAAAGCTGCACTCCAGCAGCCGGCCCCAAAGACCAATGGGCCAGGCCACAGTTACTGACACGCCCCAGGCCGCCAGTCCGGCCAGTACGGCTGCACCGAACAGCAGCATCGTGTCGCGCAGCCAAAGCCGCAATGGCAACCCGCCGAGCTTGGTCTGCAGCGCCAGCAGCAAACCCACACAGGTGATCAGATTCACTGCCACGGTGGCCAGCACCAGGCCGGCGGCGCCGCAATAGAGCCCAGGTAGCAGCTGGGTAGCGCCGGGTACCGGTCCGCCCACGAAAGTCCAGCAAAAGAACGCATTCAGCCCGATCCCCGCCATCGACCAGCGGAACGGGGTAACCCCATCGCCGAGGGCGTAGAACACCCGCACCAGCACATCGCGGGCCAGATAGGCGGGCATGCCGATGCCGTAGGCCATCAGCAGGTTTCCCACCAACTCCGCAGCACCGGCATTGAAAGCCCCCCGCTCATAAATCAGCGCCACGATGGGCAAAGCCAGCGCCACCATCAATGCCCCCAGGGGCAGCATGCTGGCGTTGGAGAGCATCAGCCCCTGGCGGATACGACCGACCAGCTCAGGTCGATCGGCCGGTGCCGTCAGCCGGGCATAAACCGGCAGTAGCGGCACCAGTAGGGCATTGGAGAGCAGCCCCAGGGGCGTTTGCACGAGCAGGTTGGCGTAGCCGAGACCCGCCGCCGCCGCCGGGATACCCGAAGCGAAAAACAGGGACACAAACACGTTTATCTGCAGCATCCCCGAGGAGAGGGTGGCGGGCCCCATCACCTGCAGCACCTCGCGCACACCGGGGTCTCGCCAGTCCCACACCAGCTGAAAGCGTTGCAGCCCTTGCCGGGCCAGGGCTGGCAGCTGAATCAACCACTGCAGCACCGCCCCCAAAGTTGTGGAGCCGGCCAGCACCACGCCGCCAAGCACCGCCGTAGTGGGCAGGGTGATCGCTGCACCGAGCTGCCACCACAGCGCGGCGATACCAGCGATCACGGCCACGCTCGAGAGCAAGGGGCTCACCGAGGGCAACCAAAACTCATCAGCAGCATTAAGGGCTCCAAAGCCCAGGCCGATCAGCCCGGCAAATAGGGCCATTGGCGCCATCCAACGCAGCTGCAGCACGGCGATTTCGTGGCGGGTGGCATCCAGGCCCGGGCCCACCAGGGTGATCAGGGGGCCAGCGAACACCAGCAGCAACACCGTCACCCCGAGCAACCCCGCCCCCACCAGGGTGTTGATTGCAGCCAGCACGTAGGCGCCCTCCTGGCGGGGCCGGCGGGCCAGCACGCTCACCATGGCGCTGTGGAAAGGTCCGTTGATGCCGCCCAGCAGGATCAGCAGAAAACCTGGCAGCACGTAGGCGTAGTTGTAGGCGTCGTAAGCAGCGCCAACGCCGAAGGCCGCTGCAATGGCCTGCTGACGGACCAGGCCGGCCAACTTGCTGAGGGCAGTGGCCACTGCCACAACCAGGGCAATGCGCCTGAGGGACTTTGCCATCCAGTGGGACCCAAGGCCCGGGAGTTGGCGGCAGTATGGCTGGCCTGCTCCAATCCACCCCAGCCTGCCCGACATGGCCACCTGCGTGCTCAGCCTCGGCCCCTTGGTGGAAGGCACCTTGGTGAAGCGCTACAAGCGCTTCCTGGCCGATATCGAACTAGAAAACGGCGAGCTGGTCACGGCCCACTGCGCCAACACCGGGCCAATGACCGGAGTGCTGCACCCCGGCGGCCGGGTGCGCTTGCGCCACGCCCCTTCCCCCAGCCGCAAACTGGCCTGGACCTGGGAACAGGCCCAGGTGCCTGGCGCCGATGGCACGCCCATCTGGGTGGGCATCAACACGGCCCTACCCAACCATCTGGTGCGGGCCACGATTGAGGCCGGTTACCTGGAGCCCTGGCTGGGGCCGATCGCCACCATCCGGGCCGAAGTGCCCTATGGCGAAGGGCGCCGCAGCCGCATCGACCTGCTGCTCACCCCAGCGGAAAACGCCGCCGATCCCAGGCCGATCTACCTGGAGGTGAAAAACACCACCTGGAGCGAAGGGCCGCTGGCCCTTTTCCCAGACACCGTTACTGAACGGGGCCAAAAACACCTGGTGGAGCTGATGGCCCTGCTGCCAGAGAGCCGGGCGGTGCTGGTGCCCTGCCTTAGTCGCGGCGATGTGAGCCGCTTTGCCCCGGGCGACGCAGCCGACCCGCGCTACGGCGAACTGTTTCGCCAGGCCCTGGCGGCGGGAGTGGAGGTACTGCCCTGCCGCTACAGCTTCAGCGCCAGCGAGGTCAACTGGCATGGAATTGCGGCTGTGGAAACCCACGGCCCCGCCTAAGGCGCTGGCTAAGCGCCACAATCCCGCGATGCTTCCGTTCCACTGGCTTACCCAGACCCTCGCCCTGGGCCTGGGCATTTCCTTCAGCCCACTCAACATCGCTCTCGTGGCCCTGCTGCTGCTGGGCCCCAACCCGCTGCGACGCTGCTCCACCTACCTGGGGGGCTGGATAATCGCCAACGGTGGCGCGCTGGCAGCGGTGGTGCTGGTAGGCAGTCGCTTCAGTTGGGCCATGCAGCTGGGCAGCCGCGGCCAGGTGCTGATGGACCTGATCGGTGCCGGCGCCCTGGTGGCCCTGGGGCTGTTCCAGCTAACCCCTGCGGCAGCCATCGGTGAGGAGAGCTGGGCGATGCAACTGATGGGCCAGCTGCCCGAGCTCGACTGGTTTCCCCTGCTCGGGCTGGGGGCCGGCTGTGCCTTGATCAGCCCGGAAAATCTGGTTTTTTACGCCAAGGAAGGCGGCATGTTGCTCACCAACCACACCTCCCTGCGCGGCGACCTGGAGGTGGGCGCCGTATTTGTGGCCGTAACCACCTCGCTACTGCTGCTGCCACCAGTGGCCTGGCTGCTGAGCGGCGGCAGGCTGCGCCAGCCCCTGAGCCGCCTCAACGACTGGCTTGTGCATCGGGCCGAATGGCTGGTGGGGGTATTTGCCCTGGTGCTGGGGGTCTATCTGGGCTGGCAGGGAATTGAGGGCCTCCACCAGATGACCCTGGGAGCCGCAGCTCTGACCTAAGGGGCCCATAGAGTTGTTTCACCGAGACCTCGACGCTGTGGATACCCGCGCCTTCAAACGCTCCTTGCACCACTCGGAGCGTTACAACCGCCGAGGTTTCGGTTTGGGCAATGAGGTGGCAGGAAGCCTGGAGCAGGCCTACCAAAGCGATCTGATCGCCAAGCTGCGGGAAAGCGGCTACTCGCTCGAGAGCGGCCGCCTCACCGTGCGGCTGGCGGAAGCTTTTGGGTTCTGCTGGGGCGTAGAGCGGGCAGTGGCGATGGCCTACGAAACCCGGCGCCACTACCCCACTGAACGGATCTGGATCACAAATGAAATCATCCACAACCCTTCGGTCAACGATCACCTGCGCGACATGAACGTGCTGTTCATCTCCGTGGAAGACGGCATGAAAGATTTTTCGGAGGTTGCCAGCGGTGATGTGGTGATCCTGCCCGCCTTCGGCGCCACCGTGCAGGAGATGCAGCTGCTGAACGAGCGGGGCTGCCACATCGTTGATACCACCTGCCCCTGGGTCTCCAAGGTGTGGAACACGGTGGAAAAGCACAAAAAGCACTCCTTCACCTCGATCATTCACGGCAAGGTGAAGCACGAGGAAACCCTCGCCACCAGCAGCTTTGCCGGAACCTACTTGGTGGTGCTCGACCTGGCCGAAGCCCAGATGGTGAGCGAATACATCCTCGGCAACGGCGATCGCCAATCCTTCATGGACCGCTTCTCTAAAGCCTGCTCGCCCGGCTTCGACCCCGACCGCGATCTGATCCGGGTTGGCGTCGCCAACCAGACCACCATGTTGAAGAGCGAAACCGAAGAGATTGGCCGCCTGTTCGAGCGCACCATGCTGCAGCGCTTCGGCCCCATCGAGCTCAACGAACACTTCCTGGCCTTTAACACCATTTGCGACGCCACCCAGGAGCGCCAGGACGCCATTTTCGCCTTAGTGGATGAGCCTCTCGACCTGATGGTCGTGATCGGCGGTTACAACTCCTCCAATACCACCCACCTGCAGGAGATCGCCGTCAGCCGGGGCATCCGCTCCTTCCACATCGACACCCCCGAGCGCATTGGCCCTGGCAACCGCATCGAGCACATGCCCCTAGGGGGCGTGCTCGAAATCGAGCAGCCCTTCCTGCCTGAAGGTCCAATCCGAGTGGGCATCACCTCCGGGGCCTCCACCCCCGACCGGGTGGTGGAGGACGTGATCGAGCGGCTGATCGAACTCTGCGAAGCCTGAACCGAACCAAGGTGTTCGGGTGTCACAGCGGGCGGCACGCGGGTCCACCGGGAGCTTTACATTGATTAAAGAACGCCTTGAATAAGTCCGGCATCTCGCTGCCAGGGCTGGTCAAACGCCAGGAGTTGCCTTTGTCGTTGTCAACCGCATCAGCCCATCCGTCGTGCAAGGCAGATCTGGACTCCGGTCTGCTGCTGCGCGACAGCGATGATCCGCGGGTGCGCCGCTATGCCAGTGCCTTTGCCGACGTAATGGAAATGCGGGCCAGCGCGCCCGTTGTCTCCCAATACCTCGATCACCACGAGGGCTGGTTTCGCCGTTGCGCTGCCCCGATGAGTGTGGAAGCCCTGGGCACGCGGGGCTACGCGCTGACTTTGGGCAGCTTTGGCAACTTCGGCTTCGAGGTGGAGCCCACCATCGGCCTGGAATTGCTACCCCAAGACCAGGGGCTGTACCGAATCTTGACCGTGCCCCACCCCAGCGGCGATCCCAAGCTTGAAGGGCTTTACGACGTCGAGTTCAACGCCTCGCTGCAACTGGACCAAGCCAATGATGCTGCCGTCGCTTCCAACGATCCCCGTCCCCAAACTTTGGTGCGCTGGGAGCTCGACTTGAGCGTCTGGGTACGCCTACCCGGGGTGATCACCCTGCTGCCTGATGGGCTGGTGCAGTCGAGCGGCGACCACCTGCTGCGTCAGATCGTGAGGCAGATCTCTCGCCGGCTCACCTGGAAGGTGCAGGAAGATTTTCACGGCAGCCACGATCTTGAGTGCCCGCCCCGGCGAAGCGCCCAGTTCTAAATCAGCTGGGCTGCTTTCAAATTTGGAACCTAGCCCTGAGGCCAGAACTCAAGCAGGGCGGTTTTCCCAGATTTTATTGAGGATCTGAAAGCCACTCACCGCCTGCCACAGGAACAGAGTCATCATTGCCATGTTGAGGCCCACATGGACCTTGCGGGCGATCAGATTGCCCTGCTGCATCAGGGGGGTAAGCGATACCGCCAGGGCGATCAAGCAGGTCATGCCAATGCCCACGAGCAGGTGGGGGCCTACAAATAATTTGCCGTTATTGAGGTAGGTAACGGCCATGCCGCCGAAGGTGCCCAGCACGGTGAGCGCCAGGATCAGGCTGCCGATCTGGAAATGGCGCTTGGCAAACTGCCCCTTGATCAGCTGCTTGCGGGTCTCAGCATCTGCGGTGCGGGTTTTCTTGGCCTTGATGCCAAGCAGCATCCCGTAACTGGAGAGGGCCAACAGACCCAGCATCAACAGGGGATGGAGGAAGTTGAGGTTGTAGGCGAGGGCTTCGGGCATGGCGTCAGATGGGGCCAAGGGAGGGCTGCGGCAAGTGCGCAGCAGAGCAGGACTTATGAAGCGAAACTACAACTCACTGCGCCCCAGCAAGGGCGTTAATGCAGAAAATGACGGCGACCGGTTACCACCATCGCCAAGCCAAGGGCATTGCAGGCAGTGATCGAATCGGCGTCGCGCACGCTGCCGCCAGGCTGAATCACAGCAGTGATGCCCTGACCAGCCGCCAGCCGCACGGTGTCATCGAAGGGGAAGAAGCCGTCGCTAGCAAGCACCGCGCCCCGGGCCCGATCCCCGGCCGCTTCCAAAGCCAGCCTGGCTGAGCCAACCCGATTCATCTGGCCGGCGCCAATGCCCAGGCTTTGGCCACCCTTGGCCACGGTGATGGCATTGGAGCGCACATGGCGGGCCAGCTTCCAGGCAAAACCGAGGTCCTCGAGCTCCTGGGCTGTGGGCTGGCGTTCGCTCACCACCTGCCAGGCCGCTCCATCAACCGGTTGATCGTCTAGCTCTTGTACCAGTACCCCGCCCAGCAGGGTGCGCAGCTGGCGCCTGGACGCCAGAGCGATCGCCGCAGGATTCAATTCCAGCAGGCGCAGATTGGCTTTCGTCGCAAGCCGCTCCAATGCCGGCCCATCAAAGCCAGGCGCCACTACACATTCAAGGAAAAGGCTGGTCAGCAATTCGGCGGTGGCTAGATCCACCACACAGTTGATCGCCACAATGCCGCCGAAGGCTGAAAGCCGATCGGCGTCAAGGGCCCGGCTGAGGGCAGCGGCGCCGTTGTGGCCGATTGCCACGCCGCAGGGGTTGGTGTGCTTGACCACTACCGCAGCGGGCTGGGCTCCGGGGCCGTAGCCAAACTCCCGCACGGTGGCGAGGGCCGCATCGAGATCGATCAAGTTGTTGTAGCTGAGCTCCTTGCCCTGCAGTTGCACCGCGGCGCCCCAGCCGGCAGCGGGCTCGCTGTGCCAGGTGGCCTGTTGGTGGGGGTTTTCGCCGTAGCGCAGGCTCTGGCGGGCGGGCAGTTCGAGTCGCAGGGGCGCCGCCACCGATGATGGGACCTCCGCTGCGCCGGCTAGCTGGCCTGCCAGCCAACTACTGATCGCCGTGTCGTAGCTAGCGGTGTGCTGGAAAGCTTCCAGCGCCAGCTGGCGCCGCAGGGCGGCGCTGATGGCTCCGGTGCGCAGAGACTCAAGGAAGGGTCCGTATTGGCTGGGGCTGGTCAGCACCACCACATCGGCGTGATTTTTGGCCGCTGCCCGCACCATTGCCGGGCCGCCGATATCGATGTTCTCGATGGCGGTGTCGAATGCCACCTCGGGGTTGGCAACGGTTTCTCGAAATGGGTAGAGGTTGACCACCACCACGTCGATCGGCGCAATGCCCTGGGCCTCCAGATCAGCCTGGTGGCTGGGCTCGCAGCGGCGGGCCAGGATGCCGCCGTGGATGCGTGGGTGCAGGGTCTTGACCCGGCCGCCCAAGATCTCAGGGGCGCCGGTGTGCTCCGCCACCTTGGTGACCTCAAGCCCGGCCGCCTTGAGGGCCGCAGCGGTGCCACCACTAGAGATCAACTGATAGCCAGCCTCCAGCAGCCCCTCGGCCAAGGGCACCAGGCCCTCCTTATTGGAGACGCTGAGAAGGGCCGTGGGGGCCATGGCTGCCAAACGTGCAGGTTTAGGGCCAACCTACGCAGCAACAGATCCCCCGTCATGAGTAGCCAAACCAGCCGGCCCAATGACCAACTGATCCGCAGTGGCCCGGACCTGTGCGACCGGCGCCTTGTGCTGCTGCACGGCTGGGGAGCGGATGCCGACGACCTGCTCGACCTGGCCGAGTTGCTGGTGGGGCCAGCGGTGAGCGTGGTGGCCCTGCGGGCACCACTGCCGCATCCAAGCGGTAGCGGCCGCCAGTGGTACGACCTGCAACAGCCAAATTGGCCCCAGCTGCCTGCCGCTCGAACCCAGCTCCTAGAGCGGCTCCTGGCCCTAGCCGTAGAGGTGCCCCTGCAGCAAACGGCTCTGCTGGGCTTCTCCCAAGGCGCAGCCATGGCCCTTGATGTGGCCACAGCCGGCAGCGGCCTCCCCCTTGCCGCTCTGATCGGCTGCAGCGGCTACCCCCATCCCGGCTGGCAACCAACCTCAGCATCCCTGCCAAAAATCCTGCTCACCCATGGCGAACAGGATCCTGTGGTGCCCTACGGAGCCAGTGAGGCCCTGAAAGAGCAGTTGCAACTCGGTGGCATCGACACCGAACTGGTTGGCTTTAAAGGCGGCCACACAATTGATAGCTGCCTGTTTCCTGCCCTGAGGAGCTACTTGGCGGGCCAGTGGTCATGCTGAACAACCGGTGGCCCACCTGAGTTACGCCAGGGCAAAGCCAAGCTCAAACGAAGGCGTATTCGTACTCCTCCATTTCTTCCCAGTCGTCGGCGGCGAGGGCTTCGATGCCTTCGAAAAGCACCTCCTCACCGATGCGGTCGACGATCGTGCGCAGTGAGGGAAACAGGAAATGGTTTTCCTCGGCGTATTGGGCGCTGAACAGGCCCTTCTCGCCCCAGAAGAAGCGATCAGTGGTGTGCTCGTTGCGGCGCACGTTGAGAATTGCTGGGGGCACCAACAGCTCCTCAGCAATGAAGCGGCGTGCTGCCGTGACCGGCTTGTGGGAGCCGGTCTCGAGATTAAAGGTGGGGACATGCGCCAGGACCCGCTGGCCTGCGAGCCGGCGACGGCTAATCCGCTTGCGCTTTTTGGACATTGAACTGCTCCCGAGAAGGAGGAATTAAGAGGAGTAAGAGAAACCGGAGGGGGAACGGACAGTGGGAGCGCAAAACATGCGCAGGGTCCGTGACTCAGCCCACCCGCACCCCCCAAAATTCGGAGAGCAGGGCGACGCCCAAACGTTCTGTTGTCCGAGAGAGTCAGCAGGCCCAGGGGTCAGTGACGCCACACCCCGCCCATTCGGGGTGCAGAACAACAGGAAACAAGATCGGCGAAAGTTGAATCTGTCACTGCTGTAGCCTGAATTGCCGAAATGGGCAACAAAGGGTGAGGGCGTCACGACGACGAACCGCTGCCCGCTTGCGGACCGCGCCGTATTGGTCGATACCGCTCATCTTAAGACTTTTTTCTGGTTTTCCCACGCCTTATCCAAACTTTTTGGAACAAGGCCAGGACTGAGGGCAGCAGATGCAAGTCTCCAACCGCTTTCTCGCCCTACTGCGCTTCCAGCTAGCCCAGTTCGCTGATCGCAGCGACCTCAGCTCCCTGGTGGTTTACGTCACCCAGCCCGGCGAAGCCAACGCCCCAATCCTTGTACCGATTGGTCAGTGGCCGAGTGACGGCCGAGCCCTACCTGCAGTGGAAGCTGGCAGCCCGCTGAGCCTGCCCGCCGAGGAGCGTCGCTGGCTGCCGCTGCGCCACAAAAGGGTGCTGCTGGGCGCGATCCAGGTGGAAACCAGCGTGGTGCCCTGGCCAGACAGCCTCGGGCAACGGCTCCAGGCCGTCGCCCTGTGTCTTACCGAAGCGCTCTGCCTTGATCTGGAACAACAGCAATTGCAGCAGACTCTCGAGCAACAGCAAGCCGAATTGGGCCTGCTGTTGCACCAGCTGCGCAACCCCCTCGCCGCCCTGCGCACCTTCGGCCAACTACTGCTGCGGCGCCTCGAACAAGACCAGCAGAACCGACCGCTAGTGGAAGGCTTGCTAGCGGAAGAGCGCCAGCTCAACCGCTATGTGGAAGCCCTCAGCCAGCTGGACCGCCACGAACAAGCCGCCGTCAGCGGCGAAGCGGCGCCGCCCCTGCTACTTCCCCCCGGGCTCGTGGGGCCCGAGGGCCAGCCCCTGCTCGACTGGCTGGAGCCCTTGGTGCAGCGGGCTGCTGCCACGGCCTCTCTGCAGGGCCGCCCCTGGCACCCGCCATCCTGCTTGCCCAACTGGCACGGGGACAGTGGCGCCGTAGCTGAAATTTTGGCCAACCTGCTAAACAACGCCTTTCGATACAGCCCTAGCGGCACGGCCATCGGCCTGGACTGCCAAGCCCTGGCGTCAGGAGACTGGCAACTGACGGTGTGGGATGGGGGCGAGCCGATCGCCGAAAACGAGCGCCAGGCCATCTTTGAGCAGGGTTTCCGGGGGCGGCAGGGGCAGGGGCGGCCGGGGACGGGTCTGGGACTGGCCCTGGCCAGGGATCTGGCCCGCAGCCTCGGTGGCGAGCTCAACCTGGTGTTGCCGCCGGCAGCCGTTGCCCGGCAACTGCCCGAGCGGGGCAACGCCTTTTGCCTCAGGCTGCCAGCCGCGGCCCCAAACCCAGCAGCAGGCCCATGAGCAGCAGGGCCAGAGCTTCTGTCCATTCGACACAGGCTCCGTAGCTATCGCCGCTATGGCCGCCGAGCCGGCGGCCGAGCCATAGGGGCACGAGCACCGCTGGCAGCAAACCCAGCCCCTGGGGCCAGGGCCAGCGGGTCCAGGCCGCTAGCCCCAGGGCCAGGGCGAACACCAGCAGGGCCGGCACCAGTTCCGCGGCCAGACCACGCCAGTGCTGCCGGTGAAAAGCAGCACTGCCCTGCTGCCTCAAATATGGAAACCACTGCATGGCCACAAGCGGTGCCACCCGGCCCCAGAAAGCAGACCAGAGCAAGGCCAGCGGGGCAGCGGCCCCTAGGCAAAGCAGGGCTGCTGCCTTGAGCATTAGCAGCACCACCAGGGATTGCACCCCCGATGCGCCCACCCGGCTATCTGCCATCGCCTCCAAGGCCCTAGGACCGGCGCCCAAGCCATCGGCCGTATCCATTGCGCCATCAACGTGCAAGCCACCGGTGAGCACCAGCCCAAGGGCCAGCACCAAGGCCACCTGGGCTCCAAGGGGCAGCCAGCCAGCGGCAAGCCACCAAAAAAGGCCCTGCAGCCCGCCAAGCACCAGGCCGATCAGGGGAGCGAAGCGGGCAATGCGCTCAAAGCGTGGCGGCACTCCTGGCCATGCGGGCAGTACCGAATAAAACACCCAGGCACCGGCCAGATCGCCCAACCAGCCGGGAATCGCCCCAGAAAAAAACTTCGGCACGGGCTTTAGCAAGCGACACCTAGCGTCGGAACAGCACCTGTTCGGCGCAATCAGCTTCCCACCAGCGTTCTCCTTCGACATCACGGCCCAGTGCAGCCGCACCCGGGCCCGCTGTGGCTGCTTTCACACCCCCCATGGTGATGTCACCACACCGCGCTTCATGCCCGTGGGCACCCTGGCCACGGTGAAAGGGGTTACGGCGTCCCAACTGCGGGACACCGGCGCCCAGATGGTGCTCTCCAACACCTATCACCTACACCTGCAGCCGGGCGAGCAGATCGTGGCGGATGCCGGTGGCCTGCACCGCTTCATGGCTTGGGACGGGCCGATGCTCACCGATTCCGGCGGCTTCCAGGTTTTCAGCCTCGGCGACATCAACACCATCGACGACCACGGCGTGGTGTTCCGCTCACCGCGCGACGGCGCCCGCATCGAACTCACCCCCGAACGCTCGATGGCGATCCAGATGGCCCTGGGGGCCGATGTGGCCATGGCCTTCGACCAATGCCCCCCCTATCCCGCCAGTGAGGCGGATGTGGCCGCCGCCTGCCGGCGCACCCACAGCTGGCTGGAGCGCTGCATCACCAGCCACACCAAAGCCGACCAAGCCCTGTTTGGCATCGTCCAAGGGGGCTGCTTCCCCCACCTACGCCAGGAGTCGGCCCAGGTGGTGGCCTCCATGGGCCTGCCCGGGATAGCCGTGGGCGGCGTGAGTGTCGGCGAGCCCACCGAGGAAATGCATCGGATCGTGCGCCAGCTGGGGCCGCTGCTACCTGATGCCGTGCCCCACTACCTAATGGGCATAGGCACCCTGCGGGAAATGGCCATCGCCGTGGCCAACGGCTTCGACCTGTTTGATTGCGTGATTCCCACCCGCCTCGGCCGCCATGGCGCCGCCTTGGTGGGTGGCGAACGCTGGAACCTCAAGAACTCCCGCTTCCGCCACGACCACACCCCCATGGATGCCAGCTGCCCCTGCCCAGCCTGCCGCCAGCACAGCAGGGCCTACCTGCACCACCTCATCAAGAGCGAAGAGCTGCTGGGCAAAATTCTGTTGAGCTTGCACAACATCACCCAGTTGGTGCGCTTCTCAACCGCCATGGGGCAAGCCATCCGCGACGGCTGTTTTGCAGAGGATTTCGCTCCCTGGGAACCGGACTCCCCAGCCGCCCACACGTGGTAGCGTCCGCCCCTAGCTCAGTGAATTCCGGGATGGCTTCCTACGCCCTGCAAACCCTGGCCCAACTCCCCGAGGCCTACCAAGCCTTCGGACCACTGGTCGACATCCTGCCGATCATTCCCCTGTTCTTTCTGCTGCTTGCCTTCGTGTGGCAGGCCTCCGTCGGCTTTCGCTGAATCCGGCCTCAGCCCTGCCTGAGCACCTCCCAGGCAAATTTGGGTAGAGAGAGCATTCGGCGCCAGCGACTGGGCTCCTGAATCAGCCGGTACAACCATTCGATCTGCAGGGCTCCCATCCAAGCGGGGGCTCTTTTTTTGACCCCAGCCCAAACGTCAAAGCTGCCGCCCACACCCATCCAGAGGCCGCCTCTGCGCCCAGGCAGCTGCTGAATCCAGGTTTCCTGGCGGGGTACGCCTAGGGCCGCCAGCACCAGATCGGGCCGAGCAGCCAGCAGCTGCTGCTCCAAGCCAGGCCAGGCTTCAGCCGGTTGGTAGCCATGGGCATGCAGCACCAGCTTCAGCCCGGGAAGCTCCTGGCGCAAGCGCGCGGTGAGCTGCTCCATCACCTCCGGTGAGGCCCCCACCAAAGCCACCCTCCAGCCATGGGAAGCCGCGTGAGTGAGCAAATCACGGGCCAGCTCAATCCCAGGACTGCGCCGCACCCGGTAGCCCTGGCGGCCTAGGGCCCAGACCACGCCGGCACCATCCGGAATAACCAGGGCCGCCGCGGCTATGGCAGCCCCCAGAGCTGGATCGGCCTTAGCGGCCATTGTCATCTCAGCATTCAGGGTGACGATCTGCCCACCACTCCGCTGCCGCAGGGCCAACGCCGCTGCAAACACATCTGGACACACGCTCACCGGCACCCCCAGAACCCTGGTGCGCAGTGGTTCAGTTGCTGTTGATGCCATCAGGGGTGAGGTGGGGGTGGAGAATATATGGCTGGCCTACCACTGGCATAGGGACATCCATGGCGCAATCCCTGCCACTGAACAATCCGGCCCATCAGCCGGAACCCGCCGTTTCAGCCGCCTTGGATCCGGCTCAGGCCTGGGCCCTGCTGCAAGACCTGGATAGTCAAATTGATCGTGTGGTGTTGAGCCGCCAACACCCGATCACGGGACTGCTGCCCGCCAGCACCGCCCATACCGTGCACGGCAACTACGCAGACGCCTGGGTGCGCGACTGCGTTTATTCAATCCAGTGCGTCTGGGGACTTGCCCTGGCCCATCGCCGCCTGCGGGGGGACAGTCGCCGCGTATACGAGCTTGAAGCGAGGGTGCTGCAACTGATGCGCGGCCTGCTCAACGCCATGCTGCGCCAGGCTCCGAAGGTGGAGCGCTTCAAGCACAGCCTGCATCGCCTGCATGCCATCCACGCCAAGTTCGACACGGCCACCGGCGCTGCTGTAGTGGCCGATGACGGCTGGGGGCATCTGCAACTCGATGCCACGGCGCTGTTTCTGCTCCAACTCGCCCAGCTGACCCGCTCAGGCCTGGTGGTGGTGCAAAGCAGCCACGAGCGCGACTTCGTGCAAAACCTGGTGTACTACGTGGCCCGCGCCTACCGCGTAGCCGACTACGGCATTTGGGAAAGGGGCGACAAAGGCAACCACGGCCTCCCAGAACGCAACGCCAGCTCGATTGGCCTGGTCAAGGCCGCTCTGGAATCCCTGGAGGGACTCGATCTCTACGGACCCCACGGTGATGGCCGCAGCTGTCTGGTGATCCCCCACGACGCCATCGTGCGGCTGCGCCGGGCTCTAGACGCCCTGCTGCCGCGGGAATCAGCGAGCAAGGAGGTTGACAGCGCCTGCCTAGCGGTGATCGGCTATCCCGCCTGGGCCGTGGACGACCCAGAGCTGAGGCGGCGCACCCGCGCCAAGATTCGCGCCGAGCTGGGTGGGGCCTACGGGTATAAGCGCTTCCGCCGCGATGGCCACCAAACCGTGGTCGAAGACCACACCCGCCTGCACTACGAACGGGAGGAACTGGCGGAGTTTGAGCACATCGAATGCGAATGGCCCCTGTTTTGGGCTTATGAACTGATCACCGCCTGCTGCGAAGAGCGCTGGGAGGAGGCCCGCCAATGGCGCCAGCGCCTGCGTGAAGTGAGCCTGGAGCAAGCGATGGGCGGCCTGCTCCCCGAGCTCTACCTGGTTCCGAAAGCAGCCATCGCAGCCGAACGGCAACAGCCCGGCAGCCAAAGCCGGCTGGCAAACCCCAACGTTCCCTTGTTGTGGACCCAGAGCCTCACCTGGCTCTCCGACCTGTTGCTGGCCGGATTAATCAGTCCGGAAGATCTCGATCCAACCGGGCGACGAAAGCCCAGCACTCTCGGCGCCGACCGGGTGCTGGTGGCTCTGGTGCCAGCTAATGCGGCTATCGCAGCCAGCCTCGAGGCAGCTGGGCTGCCCCTGGCCCATGACCCCAGTGACAACGCCGACCCCAACAGCACCAATCCGCCGATCCGCATCGCCAGCTCCCAAGAGCTGACCCAGCGCATGGCCCAGGTGGGTGCAAACCCCGCCCTCGGCCTCAGCGGCCATCCACCGGTGCGGATGGAAACCATGGCTACGGCTCGCCTTTACCGGCAGGGAACCAGCTGTTTTGCGTTTTTCCCAGCCGTGCTGGAGGAAGACACCTTCTACCTGGCAGACGATCCTGAGCAGCTCGTGGACGCCGTGACCGCCGAACTGCGCCTGTTGCAGCGCCACTGGCGCGGAAGCGGCTCGCCGCTGCTGCTGCTGCCGATCGCCGAGGGGGCCTTCCAGGCCAACCCAGATGCCTTCCTGAGGCTGGGGCAGCAGTTGCAGGCAGGTTTGCTGGACGGCGTCCCCGTGCAGCTGGCCCCACTGGCAGAACTCATCGACCAGGGCAGCTGGGTGGAGCTGCCCCCCCAAGCGCCGGGGGCCGTGCTTCTACCGCCTGAGCCCATACCCACCCCGTTGAGGGCTGGTACCAGCCAGACCCCCCTTAGCGCCAAGGAGGAGCAAGAACTCGAACGGGAGGACATCAGCATTGGCGAACTCGCCGATCGGCTCTGGCGCAGCTCCTCCCTGGAAGAGCAGGGCGAACTGCTGGAGCAACTGCTGCGGCGTCTAGGGCCCGACTCCCGGCTGCAGGGACCGGCAGGCAGCCAACCAGTGCGCCTGCATGACCTGCTGGAGGAGGTCTACCGCCGCGCCCTGGCCGAAGCCGACTGGAACGTGGTGCGGCGGGTGGCTGGCGCCCTCGATCTGGTCCATCCCCAGTTGGAAGATGCCCTCACCGACCTGCTGGTGCGCCAGAAGCAGGTTGTGGTGGGACGCAATTACACCAGCGATTCGCGCATCAGCGAGCCCCAGGGCAGCGCCAGCATCGCCGCCATGATCCGTCGCTTCAGCGGCGAAGACGGCCGTGAATGGATGCTGCAGCAGGAATTGCTACTTGCCCTCGACAGCCTGGCCCGCCACGAGCCAGCCCTGCTGAGCGGCAGCCTCACCCTGCAACTGGGCCAGCTGCTGCTGTTGCTCACCGGCGAACTGGCCAGCGAAGCCGAGCTCAACCCCATAGACGCCTTCGAGGCCCTTTGCGATCAGCCCCCCCACGCCATCCAGCGCCGGCTGCGGACCGTGCTCTCTGACCTTGAACATGCCAAAGCCTCCCTGCAGCGCCAGGAGCAACTGCATGTGAGCGGCCGGGTGCGTTGGGACGTTCCCGATCCCCTGGCAGAGCTACCCAAGGGCGGCTGCTGGCTGCAACACCGGCTACGGCTCGGGGCCCTAGGGCGCGTGCCCCGCGATTTCTATCCCGGCATCTGGGATCTACTGCACCACTGCCACGGCATCGTCATCGGCGACAAGCTGGAGAAGCGCAACCGCCTGGACAGCGGTCCCCTATTGAGTGAAAAGACACCTGGCGAACGTAATTTCGCCGCCCTTGTCGATCACCTGCTCAGCAAAATCGAAGCGCCGGACTATCGCCAGCTGTGCACGGAAACCCTGCTCACCTTGATCACCTTTATGGGTGCTAATCCAGAGGTGGTATTTGACGACGACCTTGTATTAGACGTGGTGATAGGTCACGCCGTGCGGGTGGGCTGGCAGCAACGCCACCCGAATATTCCTGAATCCCAATACGGCCTGCATAAGGCAGATGCCTGGGATCAGTTTTATCTGGCTTCCCCAGCTGATTGCCGCCGCTGGCAGCTGGCAGCTCTGCGCCAGCTCACTAGCGCGAAAATAGCCCCAGCAGCAATGGCAACTTCGACGACCTAGATCGGCGCTTCCAGGCTCATGCAGAGATTGGGCTGCTCGACGCACTGCTCAATCAGGTCGGCCAGCTGCAAAGCCCGGGAAGCCTGCAAGCCATCCACCGCCGGGGTCTCAACACCCCGCACGCACTGGAGGAAATGCTCTAGTTCGGCGTAGAGGGGCTCAATGGAGGTGGTGCTGACCTCTTCAATTACTCCATCGGAGCGATACACCAACTCGCCGTGATCTGCACTCACCGACTCGTGGGCACGGCGATGAATGTGCAAGGTGCGATTAAGAAAATCCGTCTCTACCAAGCTGCTGCGGCAGTGGGCACTAAGGCTGCGGATCTTGCGATGGGCCATCTTGCTGGCCGTCAAGCTGGCCACCACACCATTAGCAAAAGCGAGGGTGGCGTTGACATAGTCGATTGGCCCCTCAGCACTGCGACCGCCGGCCGCCGCTAGACGAATCACCGGAGCCCCAGCCAGCTCCAGCACAAGGTCGATGTCGTGAATCATCAGGTCGAGCACCACCGACACGTCGTTAGCGCGGTCTGGGTTGGGACTGTGACGGCGAGCTTCAAGCACCACCACCTCCTCATTGGCCACAACCTTTACCAATTCCCGGAAGGCGGGATTGAAGCGCTCGATATGGCCCACCTGCAGCAGACGCGCGGCCTGCTCGGCCGCATGGATCAACTCAGCTGCCTCCTCCTGACTGGCCGCGATCGGCTTCTCGATCAGCACGTGCACCCCGGCCTTAAGGCAGGCCATGCCTACGCGGTGGTGAAGCAGGGTGGGCACTGCGATACAAACAGCGTCCACCTCCGGCAACATTTCCTGGTAGGAGGGGAACCAGCGGCAACCGAACTGCTCGGTAGCTAGCTGTCCGCGGCTCCCATCTGGATCAGCCACCCCCACCAGTTCGGCGTCTTTGATCAGGCTCAGCACCCGGGCGTGGTGCCAACCCATGTTGCCGATGCCGATGACACCCACGCGCACAGGGTTCAAGGCAGGGGCTCTCGACTGAGGTCATTATCGGGGGTACGGGGGCCCAGACCGCTGATCAACCGCCCTCGGTGCGCTCCGGTTCGACGACTGGACGCTCGATCTGTACCCGCTCAATGCGCGGGCCATCCATGGCCAGGACCCGAAATTGGTGGCCCTTCCAGCGCAAACCTTCACCAGCCGAGGGAATGTGCTGCAAGCGCTCAAGCAGGAAGCCAGCGAGCGTGTGATGTCCTTCCGCCTCAGGCAACTGCAGCGCCAGCTGCCTGTTGAGTTCGAAGATTTCCAGGTCCCCTGCCACCGACCAGCAGCCTTCGCCGAGTTGCTGCAGGTCTTGGGCCGCCTCGAGGGAATCTTCTTCCTCTCCGACAATCTCGCTGGTGAGGTCGGCCACCGTGACCAGCCCCTCAGTACCACCATGCTCATCCACCACCACCAGCAGGGGCTGACCACTGCGAATCAGGGGCAGGAGCTCAGCCAGGGAAGTGCTCTCCTGCACCAGCGCCACGGGGGTGATGTAGGGAGCCAGGGGAGTGTCGGCGCTGAGCAGGCCCCTGGCAATGGGATCAGCAAGACGCCGCAGGTCAAGCACGCCACGCACGTCGTCGAGGGAGCTGCCGATCACCGGGAAGCGAGCGTGGGCCGTGTCATGGACCTCGCGCATCAGCTCCGCAAAACTCACATCCAGGGGCAGGGTGACCATCCCGGATCGGGGCACCATCACCTCCCGCACCAGGGTGTCCCGCAGCGAAAAGACTCCCTCCAAAATGTTGCGTTCGTCGGGCATCAGACCGGTGACGTTGCCGGTTTCGATCAAGGTTTCAAGCTCGCCAGCCGACAAGGCAGGCACGAGCTCATCCCAGTTACGGGGCAAGCCCAGCAGGTGCAGCAGCACTTCGCTGCAGCGCTCTATCAGGGAAAGCAAGGGGGCCAGGTTGCGACTCACCGCAGCCAGCAACGGCGCCAGTCTCAGTGCCGAGCTTTCGGGACGATGCAACACCCAGGCCTTGGGCAGTAAGCCGCCCAGCACGGTGGCAAGCAATACCAATACGAGAAACAAGCCGGCATCAAGCCAAACCTGGGGAATAGCCCCAGGGCTGGCGGCCAGGGCCCCACCCAGCTGTTCAGCCAAGCCGCGACCGGCCCAGCCCAATGCCACCAAAGCGAGCGCCGTACCCAGCTGGGTAGCCACCAGCACGCGCCGGAGCCGGTGTTGCAGCTTGGCAACGGCTTGGGCACCGGGCTCACCCGCCTCCTGCAGTTGCTGCACCCGGCTAGGCCGCAGGCGAATCAGGGCGAATTCCCCAGCGGCAAAAAAAGCCAGCAGAGCCAGCAAAACGGCCAGCGCCAGGACTTGAATCACAGGAAGCCCCGCCAGGAGAGCCATCAGTCCTCTGACGATAGGGGTTGCTGGGCAATCAAACCGCTGGGGTTGATTGAACTAACGTGAATGGGGGTCCCGAGGATCGAACTCGGCTAAGGCGAATTATGAGTTCGCTGCATTCACCAGATTGCTAGACCCCCACATTGACAGAGCTACCAGAGCCCCCGCACTGGGGAGCTATAGCTGCTAAGAGTGACCGTACCAGCAGATCCCAGACTGCCGGAATAGCCGTTGGACACATCACCCGTACGCCAGGGCATGGGATCACTCTGCTGCTGAAGCAATACTTGATAGGTATTTTCCACTGCGGTGCCATCCCAAATGATCGTTTGATCAGGGAAGCCAAAGCCCATCAACCTGGTGCCATCACCACCACCCATGGCGATGCCAAATAGATCGGTGATTTGATTGGTGAGGCTGACGCCGCGGGCAAAGGGTGCCGTGTAGCTGTAGAAGCGCTGCTTCATCAGTTGGGGAGTGGTCTGAACGACGCCGCAACGGGTGACTTCAACCGGGCCGGCTGCCCCCCCCTGGAGTGCCTGCCCACTGCTGTTTGGGGCCTCCAAGGTGGTGGTACAAACGACAGGGCCAGCCGCTGCAGGGGCCGAGACCAAGCCTCCAACCCAGCACCATGCGGCTACGGCAGATGACCATGAGGCTACGGCGAAACAAAAATTAGACCTTAATTTGCTGCTGTTAGCCATGGATCCGATCAGCCCAGCAGCTGATCCTGTCGTGATGGTCGCAAACTAGACAACCAATCGCGAATGCACCAGATCTTGTCGACCGTTTCCCTGGCTGCCACGTCATTGGCTGCCAGCCCCGCAGAGATGCGCCTGACCCTGCTTCCTCTGCTCGCCACCGAGGCTTACCGCCACGGCAATTTCACCTTGGCCTCCGGGCGCAGCAGCCACCACTACGTCAATTGCAAGCCAGTCAGCCTCAGTGGCACCGGCTTGGCCCTGCTCGGCGCCCTAATGCTCGAGCAGGTGGAAGCGGAAGCGCGGGCGGTGGCTGGCCTCACCCTGGGGGCAGATCCCCTGGTGAGCGCAGTGGCGATGAGGGCTGCCTTGGATGGCCGGGAGCTCAATGCTCTGATCGTGCGCAAAGTGGCCAAGGGGCACGGCACCGGTGCCTGGCTGGAGGGGCCGCTGCCGGAACCGGGAAGCACCATCACCGTGCTTGAAGACGTAGTCACCACCGGCGGCTCTTCCCTAAAAGCCGTGCAGCAGCTGCGGGAGGCTGGCTACATAGTGAACCGGGTAGTGACAATCGTGGATCGCCAGGAGGGGGGCGTCGAGGCGATGACGGCTGCCGGGCTCGAGCTGCGCAGCCTGTTTCTGCTGGACGAGGTGGCTGCCACCGCCGCGGGCCTGGCCAACTCATGAACTCCGCTCCCTGGGGCTGGCAGCCCAGCGGCCCGTGTCGAAGCGAGCAAGCGGGCTACCTGATCCGCCTGGATGGCCCAGATTCGGGCAGATTTCTACACGGCCAAACCAGCGCCGCAATCGAAGGCCAGCAGCCCGGCTGCTTGATACCCAGCTGTTGCACCACCGCCACCGGTCGCCTGCGGGCCCTCGCTGAAGTGTTGGTGGATAGGGATGGGGCCTGGCTCCTGCTGCGCGGCGCTGATGGCACCGCCCTTTGGCAGGCCCTTGAGCGGGTGCTGTTCCCCGCCGATCGAGTGCAACTGGGTCCGGTAACAGCGGTGCGTTGGATCACACCGCTGGGGGATGGCTGCGACGCCCTGCCCCAGGTTGCTGTTGGGAGCTGGATTGCTCTGGAAGATGGCAGCGGTTGGTTGCTGGGCCGCCAGTTGATCCTGCTGGCCAACGCCGAGCTGCCCGCCTGGCTAGCCGATCGAGCGCCCCTGCCGGCCAGGGAACAGGAGCGTTGGCGCATCCAGCAGGGGGTGCCGGCGGCCCCAGGTGAGATCAACGACGACACCAACCCCTTCGAAGTAGGGCTCGCCGATCGGGTGAGCCTCAGCAAGGGCTGCTACGTGGGCCAGGAAACCCTGGCCAAACTCGCCACCTACGACGGCGTCAAACAACAGCTGCGGCGCTGGTTCTGGCGCGGAACCCCGGGCCCTGTAGAGCCAGGCACGGTCTTGTATGGCGCCAAGACGGGCGATGAGAGCAGCAGCCCCCGGGCGGGCCTGATCACCTCCAGCCTGGCCCTGGAAGATGGCCTCTGGATTGGCCTAGCCCTGGTGCGCCGCCAGTCGCTTCAACAAACCTGCCTGCGCGCCGGCCCCGATCCCGATGGCGCGCTGCTGGAGCTATCTCGCCCGCCAGCCTGCGTTGATCCACCGGTCGGTGCCGGCCGTAAATCCTGAAGCGTCAGGGCTGAGCCAGTAGCCAGCGCACCACGGCCCAGGTGGCCAGGCTGTCATCGCGATTGTAGAGAAATATCCGCTGCAACTGATTGCGACTGGCCTGGCCCCGGCTGCCGTCTTGGCGGTGCCATTGACGCCACTGGCGCCACCAAAGCAGGCAGCGGGCCCCATCCACCCCCTTCTGGCTCCAGGCAAAGCCAAGCCAGCCGGCCACCGCCTTGAGCCCGTAGCTGCTCACCGGCAGACGCCAGTGGCGCCGCAGCCGGGCGTGCACATCCAGCATCCGGCCCCGCAACCGGGCCACCTCAGCCTCACTGGCCCCCTGGCGCTGGGCCAGGCGCACCAGGCCAATCACCTCGGTTTCGCCGTAATGCAAGACCGGCCAATCGGGATAGCGGGCAAGCAAACGCTGCAATC
Organism: Synechococcus sp. CS-1330; assembly: GCA_025128025.1. Taxonomy (GTDB): domain Bacteria; phylum Cyanobacteriota; class Cyanobacteriia; order PCC-6307; family Cyanobiaceae; genus Cyanobium_A. The sequence continues at coordinate 95,723 of JAHLYR010000016.1, read as the reverse complement.
GCTGCCACAGGCGCTGCTCACCATGCTCCTGCAAGGCCAGCAGGGGCTGGTAGCGGGCGGACTGCTCTAGCCAGCCCCCCGCCCCGTCGCTCTCCAGCACCACAAAGCCGTGCAGGAAATCATCGCGGGCATCGGGATCGGATTCGATGTCGTAGAGCAGCACACCAGGTGCTGCTGCCAACTCGGGCAAAACCCGCCCACGACCAAGGCGCTGCGGCAGGCCGGAAGCCTGCACCCCGGCCTGAGCCACCAACTCAGCGGCAATCTCGCGATGCTGCTCTCCGTAGGCGGCCAGGGCCTCGGCCAATAGCTCTGGGTCGCGGGCAGCCAAGTCCGGCAGGCTGGTGACCCCCTGCTCCAGCAACATCTCGCGGCGCTTACCGCCGATGCCACTCACCTCGCTGAGATGCCCCATGGCGGCGGCCTCCTTATCGCAGACGCCTCGCCAGCTGCACAGGGTGCACTTTTTGCGATCGCTCACCAAGGGCGGTGGCGTGGACTGGGCAAGATCAGCGGCGAGACGCTGCAGGCTTTCATCGAGCTGATGCTGCAGGCCGCTAGCCAATGCCAGGCGCTCCCGCTGCAGGAACCTGCCTTCACCGGCCACCACCAGACCATGGGGCACTGCTGCCTGCTGGTGCTCCGCCAACAGGCGCCCCCAAAGCGCCAGCACCACCCGAGCTTCGCGGGTTAGACGTCGCCCCTGGCGAGCCAATACCGGCCGGTATGCATAGGCACCCCAACGGCTTTGGCCAGCGATGCGCTCCAGCAGGGAGGGATGGGATTCCAATCGCACTCCCTGGGGACCAGCCCCCCGCAGCCGTAAGCCCACCACCCCAGCCGCCCCTGCGGCGCAGGCCGCCTCGCCGTGGCCAGGCCGCTGGGGCAGCAGGGTCTGAAAGCTGCGCAGCTGGTCGCTCAAGGCCAGGGCCCGGTGGGCATTCCACTGCCGCTCGCTGGCAACCCCAAAGCGATCCAGCCAGGCGCGGCGCCTGCATCGCAGCCAACTGCGCAGCAAGCGATCCGTGAGAGCCGGCTCGGGCCCTGAACGTTCAATTTGGGGCCAGGAAGTCAATGATGGCGTCCACAGAAGCCGACGCTAGGGCTGGAGCGCCGCCGGCACCGCAGAATTGCCCCAGCTCGGCATGCCCACCCCCCATGGCCTCAGCCCCCCTGCCCCTGGAGGCCAGCCCAATCGCCTTCGGCACCGATGGCTGGCGCGGCATCCTCGGCGTGGACATCACCCTGGATCGACTGCTGCCGGTAGCTGCCGCTGCAGCCCGGGAGCTGGCCCACTCAGCCCCCGAAGGCCTGAAAAACCGCGAGGTGGTGATCGGCTACGACCGCCGATTTCTGGCGCCCGAACTAGCTGAGGCGATCTGCAGCGCCGTTAGAGGTTGCGGCCTGGAGCCCCTGCTTTCGGCCACAGCCACTCCCACCCCTGCCAGCAGCTGGGCCGTGGTGCAGCGCCAGGCCCTGGGCGCCCTGGTGATCACAGCCAGCCACAACCCGCCGGAATGGCTTGGCTTAAAAATCAAGGGATCGTTCGGCGGCTCGGTTGAAGGCGACTTCACCCGGCGAGTTGAAACTCGCCTGGAAGCCGGTGGCATCACTGTGCCGATCCCGGGCGACCCCCAACGCTTCGACGCCCTGGGTAACTACTTGGCGGGCCTGCAGACCAAGGTGAACACTGCGGCACTGGCGGCAGGCCTAGAGCGCCTGGGGCTCACGGTGATTGTCGATCCAATGCACGGCTCAGCAGCCGGTGTGCTGCCGGCCCTGCTGGGCGATGGGGCCAGATCCAGTGGCGTCATCCGCGAAATTCGGGCAAACCGGGACCCCCTATTTGGCGGCAACCCTCCCGAGCCGCTGGCCCCTTACCTGCAGGAATTGATCGCGGCCGTAACCGCCAGCACCGCAGCTGGCAGGCCCGCCATGGGGATCGTATTTGACGGCGACGGCGACCGCATCGCCGCCGTTGACGAGCGCGGCCGCTTCTGCAGCACCCAGCTGCTGATGCCCCTATTCATCGACCACTTGGCCCGGGCCCGCCAGCTGCCGGGAAGCGTGATCAAAACCGTCAGCGGCTCCGACCTGATGCAGCTGGTGGCTGAGGATCTGGGCTGCCAGGTGCTGGAAAAACCCGTCGGCTTCAAATACATCGCAGCTGAAATGCTCAGCAGCGATGTGCTGGTGGGCGGCGAAGAATCGGGCGGCGTGGGCTTCGGCATGCATCTGCCAGAGCGGGACGCACCCTTTGCCGCCCTGCTGCTGATCGAAGCGCTGGTGGAGGGTGGTGTGCCCCTGGGGGAGCGGATCGATGCCCTGCAGGAGCGCTGCGGCGGTGCCGCCGCCTACGACCGACTCGACCTGCGCCTGCCCGACATGGCCGCCCGCGAGCGCCTCGAGGCAAAGCTGGCCGCAGCACCGCCCAGCGAGGTGGCCGGCAGCCCCGTGCTGGAGGTGATCACCACCGATGGGGTGAAGCTGCGCCTAGGCCCCAGCCACTGGCTGATGTTGCGCTTCTCCGGCACCGAGCCGCTGCTGCGGCTCTACTGCGAAGCCCCCTCCGCCCAGCGGGTGGCCGACGTGCTGGGCTGGGCCCGCGAGCTGGCGGAATCGGTCTGACGCAATGCACACATCAGATATGGTCTGCTCACCCGTCACCAAGCTGGTGATCGCCAGCGGCAATGCCGGCAAGGTGCGCGAGTTCCAGCACCTACTCGCCGGACTCAACCTGGCAATCGAACCCCAGCCCGAGGGCCTGGAGGTGGAGGAAACCGGCAGCACCTTTGCCGAAAACGCGCGCCTAAAAGCCATAGCCGTGGCCAGCGCCACCGGCTGCTGGGCCCTGGCCGACGACTCAGGCCTGAGTGTGCCTGCCTTAGGCGGCGCGCCAGGGGTGCACTCAGCCCGCTACGCAAGCAGCGACACAGCCCGTATCGCCAGGCTGCTGCAAGAAATGGAGGGCGCTAGCGACCGCAGCGCCGAGTTCAGCGCCGCCTTGGCGGTGGCCGATCCCAGCGGCAGAGTGCGGCTGGAGGTGGAGGGTCGCTGCGCTGGCCTGATCCTGCCAACGCCGCGGGGTAATGGGGGCTTCGGCTACGACCCCGTGTTCCTTGTGCCGCACACAGGGCAGACCTACGCCGAGATGGACAAAGGCCTCAAAAGCGCCATCGGCCACAGGGGCCGGGCTTTTGCCCGGCTGGAGCCCCAGCTTCGCTCCCTGCTCGCCAGCTGATCAGGCAGTCGCAGACCAACTGCCGTGCAGCCCATAGGGAATCGCCAGGGGAAGCTCGAGCACGGCTTGCTCTGTCATATCGGCAGCGTTGAGGATCACCAGATCCGTGGCGCAGCGAGCCCCGTTCCAAACCGGCACCAGCACCCAGCCCCTATCTTCTGCGGCCCCTTCTTCGGCTGAGCCATCAGTTAGGCGGGGCACCATCACCGGTTCGGTGACAAAACCGCGGGGGGCCGCACTCCAAACCAGGCGTTCTCCGGTCTGCAAGTCGAGCTTCTCAATCGCCTGGAGCGGATCATTACCTCGCTCCCGCTCCGCCACCGCCATCCAGGCGAAGCGGGCATTTAGGCCCTGCTTTGCCGGATTAACCATGGCGAACTCACAGCAGCGCTGCTCCAGCCACTCGCTCTGCACCGTGCCGCTGCGGGGGTCTATCCGGCAACGGCGCAACTGCCCTTCAGGTATGGAGTCGAAATCAATTTCGCGGTAGTCAACCTCTGGGCCTATGGAAGGGAAATCGTCGTAGTAGATCGAATCCACCACCACCTCGCCGGTGGCCGGATCCTCAAAGGCATTGAGATGGTGGAACACAAAGCCTTCAGGAGCAGGTAGCAGCAGCGGCCGGGCGCCAGCGTGGTGACCCGGCTGGCGGGGCACTAGCCAGAACTGGCCGGCTTCGCCGGGCTTGGAAGCCAGGCATTGGGCTGCCCCCTTCTGGCCAAGCACGAACGGCAGGGGATTGAACGCCACAGCGTTCTGCAGGAACACAGCCCAACTGGGTGTGATCGCGAAATCGTGCAGGAAGGCAAATCCCTTAAAGCTGTGGTGGCTGTCAGCCACCAGATCGCCGGCGCGCACACCATCTGGCTGGTCTGCGGTGGCAAATTCCATCAAGCGAACGGTGCTGGTGGGGCCCGCCTTGACGCCAAAGGTGACCATGCGGGACTCGCCGTGGTGACCAGGATCGAAGCGAGGATGGGCGCTTAAAGCTTCGCCTGGCTTAAGCAGGCCCTCCAGCCGCGAGAGTCCCCTGGTCTCGAGGGTGCGGGGATCAAGGGCGTGGGGCTCGGCCGCTTCCCAAAGCGCCAGCAGCTGGTCACCCAGCTGCACCACATGGGTATTGGCAATATTTTTGAGCCTCAGATCGAAGGCGTTGGCGAGTGGCCCGCCAGGCTTCTGAGTGCCGAAGACCCCCCGGTAAACAAAGCGACCGGCCTGCTCCTCAGCCAGCCAGCCCTCGGTGCGCACAAAGCGGTTGGTGAGTCGGGCTTGCCCCCCTTCGAACCGGAAGGCGCTGATCATGCCGTCGCCATCAAATGGGTGATGAACCCACTGGCCACCCCGCTCGAGCCGGCCTGGCCCATTGCGGAACAAAGTGCCCTTCAGCTCAGGCGGGATCGTGCCGCGCACGGGCTCCAAGGGAACGTCGCTCAGTTCAACACCGACGTTGCGAAAGGCGCTGGACCAATCGTGGCGCTCATAGGCAGGCTGAAAACCGGTGGGCTGAGAAGCGGTGACTGTCATCCTGGCGATCCCGCGTCAGCGTTTGCGAATTGTGTCGAAAATAGGTCGGCATAAGTGCCGCCGCGAGCCAGAAGGGTGGCGTGATTTCCCGACTCAACCACTCGGCCACCCGCAATCACACAAATGCAGTCGGCATTAACCACAGTGGAGAGGCGATGGGCCACTACCAAGGTGGTGCGATCAGCCATCAATCGGTCTAGGGCTTCTTGCACCACCTGCTCAGAAGCTGAGTCGAGGGCAGAGGTGGCCTCGTCAAGAAATAGCAAGGGCGCATCCTTAATTAATGCGCGCGCAATTGCAATTCGCTGACGCTGGCCGCCGGAGAGCATCGTGCCATTTTCGCCAATAAGGGTGGCATAGCCCTCGGGCAGCTGAATAATAAAATCGTGTGCATTCGCAGCCCGCGCAGCAGCCTCAATTTGGGGCGCCGAAGCTGACGACAAACCATAGGCAATGTTATTAGCAACAGTATCGTTAAAAAGAAATGTATTTTGATCAACAACTGAAATCAAGGAGCGCAACGACGCCAGGGAAAGCTGACGAATATCAATGCCATCAATCGATATAACGCCTGAGCTGGGATCGTAAAAACGGCAGAATAAATCAATTATGGTACTTTTACCGCCACCACTAGATCCAACCAGGGCAACTGTGCCACTGCAAGGCAGCTCTAAAGATAAGTCATCTATAACCAGATCATCGCCATAAGCAAAACATACATTCCTGGCCACAAGGCCTTCGGAAACGTTGCTCAAGGACTTGGGGCTGGAAGCCTCAGGAGGCTCAGGCTTGGTATCGAGAATATTGAATAAATCACTTGCAGCAGAGACGCCTTGCTGCAATGTAGAATTAGATCTAGCAATCCCTTTAAAGGGCGCATAGCACAGATAGAGAGAAGTTAAAAAGGCAAAGAAGTTGCCAGTAGTACGTGTACCGGCAATCACATTTTCACCGCCATACACTAAAACCGCACTAAAACCAATCGCGCCTATTACTTCCATTAGTGGCTGGTTAGCAAGCTTTGCCCTAGTTGTCTTTAGGGCAGCCCTTAAAACCGATTGATTCTCTTGATCAAACCTCGACAACTCATAGGCCTGCATGCCGAAGATCTTGACCACCCGCAAACCGATTACCGACTCTTGGAGGAATGAAGCCAACTTGGCCAGGCTGAGCTGCCCTTTACTAGAGTGACGCCTAACTTTTTTAGATGAGTTAAGAATCGGTAAAATCGCTAAAGGGAAAAGTATGAAAGCAATCAACGACAGCAGCCAATCTTGATAGAAGGCCACGCAAACCAAAACCAGAAGAGTTAGGGAGTCTTTAAATATAGACGAAAAACCATCAACGATTCCGCTCTTGACGAGTGACACATCAGTCAGCACTCGAGACACCAACACGGTGGAGGAATTGCGATCCACATAGGACTGGGGCAAATCTAATATTCGCTCAGCGAGTTGATGACGTAAGTCGGCCGTGATTGACTGGCCCACAGTTTCAGTTAGATAGGCTCCTAAATACTGAGAAACCGCCCTAAGCACTATCACTACCAATATGACTACAGGCGCCAAATACAAGCGACTTCGATCACTCGAAGGCAAAATATCATCAAAAAGGTAGCGAATTACCAATGGCACGAAGCCGGTGGACGCGCCATACAGAAAATTAAAGAATAAGGCTAGAGAAAAGCCCGGCCACAAATGGCGGCGTCCATAAAAAGCCAGCCGTTGATAAATTTGCTTACTCACTTAAGCAAGCCCACTAATTCATCGGCCGCTCGCCTGGATGCGCCAGGGGGCCCCATAGTTACCTGCAGCTCCTGCACAGCTTGATTAAACAAGGCCCGATTGTGATCGAGACTGCGCAGGGATCTTACAATTTTGTCGGCCGTCACATGCCTCTGAACTAACTCGGGAAACAACTGGCGTCCGAGGATAACATTGGGCAGCCCCATAGAGCGCTGGCCAATTACCAGCCTGGCAATCAAATAGGTAAGCCAGGAGAAGCGATAAAGAATCACATGGGGGCAACCCAGTAAGGCCGCCTCGAGCGTGGCTGTGCCAGAGGCGATCACACCAGCATCGGCAGCGTGCAGCAGGTTATGGGCGTCGCCATCAACTAGGGAAACCGGCAGTGCCTCTCCGCCATTCGCCTGCTCCAAATAGGAGCGATCGATGGTGGGTGCCTTAAGTAAGACAACCTGCCAACCATCAAGTTTGAGCTGGTTGGCAGCTTTCAACATGGCGGGCAACAGCATCCGCACCTCTGCCCGGCGACTGCCAGGCATCAGCACAAGCAAGGGCTGCTCTAGGGATAACCCATGGCGAAGCCGCGTCTGCTCACGGGAGGAACTGACTTGGAGCTCATCCACTAGTGGATGGCCCACATAGCGAGCAAAGTCGCGGCCATGAGCATTAAAGATGGGCTCCTCAAACGGAAAAATTACTGCCAAGCGCTCAATTAGTCGCTCCATCTTTTTGGCCCTTCCCTGGCCCCAGGCCCAAACCTGGGGCGCAATATAGAAAAAGACAGGAATACCACGCTTCTTAGCCTCTTTAGCCACAAACATATTGAAGCCGGGATAGTCAACCAGCACCACCACATCCGGGCGATGGTTATCCATCTGATGCTTCAACAACTCCATCACGCGGTGGTGACGGCGAAGACTGCTGATGATCTCCACCAAGCCAACCGCAGAAAGCACTCGCACGTCGGCCAGGATGTCGATGCCGCAGGCGCGCAGTTGGTCACCGCCCACCCCTGCTATCTCTACCCCCGGCACTTGGCGCTGCAGCTCGCGCACCAAGAAGCCGCCATGGAGATCTCCCGACGCCTCACCTGCCACAAACAAAACCCGCCGCCGTCCCGGATCAACCATGGAACCGAACATTCGACAGAGCACAAAGACGCTGATCCAGCCAATTCAGTAAGGGAGCCAGACTGGCACTATCCACCTGAAGCGGCACCAAGCTCACCGCCTGGCGAAAACGGTGGGGCAGGCGTTGGCCGTCCTTGACGGTGGTGACCAACCGTGCGCCATTGGCGTGGGCCAAATCCAACAAACGCTTCAGGTCTGATTCAGCATAAACGTGGTGATCCGGGAAGGATTCCGTTGCCACCAGCTCGAGTCCGCAGGCCCGCAGACCTGAAAAAAACTTCTCCGGCAAGCCAATACCGCAGAAGGCCACCAGACGCTCCTGCTGGAGCTGGGGTGGCGGCAGCAAACAGAAGCGCACATCAAACCGTGGCTTGTGGCTCGGCCAACCCAAGGGCATAGGCGGCAACGGCTCAACAGGCTCTGCACCGGTGAACACCAGCCCATCGGCCCGGGCCAATTGATCCAGGGGCTCGCGTAGCGGGCCCGCCGGAAACACCAGACGGTTGCCCAGTCCGTGCTTTCGATCCAGCAGGGACAGGTCCAAATCACGGCCCAAACGCCAGTGCTGCAAACCATCGTCCAGCAAGATCACAGTGGCCCCAGCCGCCACCGCCAAGGCCGCGCTCTGGCAGCGGTTCGAGCCCACCCACGCCACACCCTCTCCGAGGCTTTGGGCGTACTCCAGGGCCTCATCCCCAACCTCCGTGCAGGAGCTGGTCGCAGAAACCGGGCACGAGTTTCGGCGCCGGGTTCCGTAGCCCCGCAGCAGCACCGCCACCCGCCAGCCGCGCTCCTCAAGGCCCTGGGCCAAGGCAATCCCCAGGGGGGTCTTGCCCGTGCCCCCCAGGGTGAGGTTGCCGATCGAGAGCACCGGCACAGAACAACGCCAGCGGCGGGTACTGCGCCGGTGCAAAGTCACAGCGCAGCCATAAAGCCAGCCCAGTGGCCAGAGCAGCCAGGCCTGCCAGCCACGGCGGCGCTGATACCAAAAACGCGGCGTAGTTAATGGCATCGAATCAGCGACACTGCTTCAGCAGCAGTGAAGCAAGCAGCTGGGAGGGGCCGCGCAAGCGCAGGCCCTCCCCATGCCCCTGCGGCAATGGCTGAACCAGCAGGGGCAGGGCTGCCGCCAGGGTTGCTGCCACATCGGCGCACTGCTGGAGGCAGCCAGCCGCCAGCAACGGCTCCAGAAGGTCAGAAAAGTTGGCCATATCGGGGCCGCAGAGCACGGGACGCCCCAGGGCCACGGGCTCCAGGGGGTTCTGGCCACCAAGGGCCCGACCCTGCGGATAAAAACTACCCCCCATCACCACCACGGCCGCTGCGCTGATCCAGGTGCCCATCTCGCCAATTACATCAGCCACCAGCACATCGGGGTTAGGAGCCAAGCCCCCGCCAGCCAGGTCACTCCAGAGCGCCGGCGACAGACCCAGCTGCCGCGCCTGAGCAAGCACCTCCTGGGCCCGCTGGGGATGGCGCGGTGCCAACAGCAGTCCAAATGGGCGCTGCGTCAGCTTGTTTTCCGCCCAGGCTTCAAGCCATTGCCGCTCCTCACCGGCATGGCTGCTGGCCAGCAGTAGCACCGACCTACCGGCAAACACCTGCTGCACCACCTCTAGGTGAACGCTATTGACCGGCGGCGGATCGGCATCGAGCTTGGTGGAGCCCAAGACGCGCACATCGCGGGCCCCCAGACGCCGAAAGCGCTCGGCATCGGCCTGGGACTGGGCCAGGCACAGCTCCAGCCGCGCCAGCAACCAGCCGGCATAAATAGGTAGCCGCCGATGCCGCAGGTAGGAGCGTTGGCTCATGCGGGCATTGATCAAATGCAGATGGGGCATCGCCTGCACCAGCTCAGGCCAGAGCTCCGCCTCCGCCAATACCCCCAGGCAGGGCCGCCAGTAGCAGCGAAAGGGCAACAGGGCGAGCCAATGATCTATCGGCACGTATTGGTGAATCGCAGCAGGCGGCAATACCCGGCCAGCCAGGGCGGCGGAGGTGCGTGTCACCGTTGTCACCAGCAGCACTGGCGCTCCAGCGCCCTGGCCCAGCGCTCGCAACACGGGCAGCAGGCTGTTGAGTTCGCCCACACTGGCGGCATGGAACCACAGCAGCGGCCCAGCTGGGCGGCGGCGGCTGGGCCAGCCCAGGCGCTCCCCCAGCCGGCGGGGATCCTCCTTGGCCTGGGCCAGGCGCACCAGCAACAAGATCAGCCAGAGCGGGGTCAGGCCAAGGGAGAGCAGTCGATAGAACCCCAGCAGCAACCAGGCCTGACCCCGCTTCACGGGCACTCACCAGCCAGGCTGGCCACCTGACGCAATCTCTCCGCCAGCAGCTCCTGGCTATCCACCAAGCTGTTATGTAGCCACAGCGGCTCGCCCAGCTGCACTACCACTCGCGACAGGGGCAAGGGCAACACCGACCTGTCCCAGGAGCGCAAGCGATAGCTGCGGGAGCAGGAAACAGAAACCGGCACAATCGGGCAGCCCGATTGCTGGGCAAGATGAATCACCCCACTTTTGACCAACTCAGCCGGGCCCTTAGGCCCATCTGGAGTGATGCAAACAGGCTGGCATTGCTGCAGAGCGCGGCGCAGGAAGTGATAGGCCTGCAGGCCACCCCGGGTGGAGGAACCCTCCACCACCTCCAAACCGCGTAAGCGCACTGCCACGGCAACGATCTGGGCATCCCGGTGGCTACTAAGCAGCACTGCCACCCGGCGCCGATCAAAGCGACGCAATAGGGGTATAAAAAAAGCGTGGCGATGCCAGAGGGCGTAAATCACTGCGGCCCCCTGTTCCTGAACCAACCGATAGGTGTCGGGATGGGCCTGAATGCGGATCCGCGAGGTACGCACAAACAGCTCCCCGTAGCAATTGAGCGCAGCACCGGCAAGGCTGGCTAGCAGTCGGTTGTTGAGCAGGGTTCGTTTTTTCACCAAAACAACCCATCAAAAAACCCTACAGATCTGCCGAAAACGGCAATTCTGCAGGGAATCACGAGTCAGATCGGCAGCCAACTCAGGCGGAACCAACGCCCACGTAGGAGCCGTAGAAAAACAGACCAACCACAAAAATAACTGCCATACCGCCGGCTGTTGCGACCAGCCACAGGGGCAAAACCCCTTCGGTCCAGCGAGAGCGCCAAGCAACTGCAGGACGACCATCTGGCAGACGATCTGGAATCCGGCCATCAGGCAGATTGGACTTCTTGCCGCTCATCGGGAGCTCTCCGGGTTACGTGAAGAGGGGTCAGTTAAAGAAATAGCTTGAAAAAAGGATGCCGATCGTGAAAACGAACAACAGGCCCAGAAACAAGCTGGTGCGGTTTAGTTCAACCGGCAAATTATTGGGATTGGGAGAGCGTTGCATGGCTGACGAGCAATTACCGACTCAGCGGCGAACAAATTGCATAGCCGCAAGACATCCCAGGAAAAAGACCGTGGGAACGCCGAGGGCATGCACCGACAGCCACCGAACTGTGAAGATCGGATAGTTGCGGGGGGTGGTGGAAACAGGTGCTTGGGTCATGGCTTATTGCAAGCGCTGGTCAAGTTGACTCTTGCCCTCGTAACGCCGACTCACCACTGGAGCCTTGCTCTCCTGAGCCTGAAAATAGGCGTCAGGGCGAGGGGTTCCAAAGGCGTCATAGGCCAAGCCCGTAGACACGAACATGAAACCGGCCAAAAAGATGGCTGGCAGGGTAACCGCGTGGATTACCCAGTAACGAATGCTCGTAATGATCTCGAAGAACGGGCGTTCTCCAGTTGAGCCGGCAGCCATAGCGACAAGCGTTCAGCTCATTGATCTTAAGGGTGAGCCGGGGGAGGCCGGGGCCGGAACGGCCCCTTGGTTACAGAAGTTGGCGGCAGCAGCAGCTGGACGGGGTGGGATCAGCCCACCCAGCGCAGCAGGGATCCCCGTTCACCGAGCACAAAGCCCTTGCCATCTGACTTAAAGCTGATGCGGGTGAAGTTGGAGGGCTGCTGGGCGCCCACCGGATCTTTCTGCCAACTTTTGCCACCATCGCTGGAGATCAACAAGGTGCCGCTGCCGCCGCCGGTCCAGATCGAGCCATCAGGAGCCCAGGCCATGTCGAGATAACCGAAGCCATTCGTGATCGGCACCACCGCCTTGCCCCACTCCTCAACGTTGCTGGCATCTGGGTTGAAGCGGATCTGAGCTCCCCGGGCCAACATCCAGAGGGAGCCGTCGGGCTGGAAGCCCATCGACTGGAGCCGCTGACTGCTCATCCGTTGGTGGGGCTGCCAGGTGCCATCCCCTGGCTTCCAAGTGGAGAAGAAGTTGCCCAGTCCGCTGACGCTTACATAGCGACCATCGTTAAAGCGGCGCAGCTCCCGCACAGCCCCAGCAGCGTCATCCACATCGGCTTGCCAATTGGTGCCGCCATCGCTTGTTTGATAGATAGCTCCCACATTGGTGGCCAGCTCGGCCTGATTTGGCCCCAGAGCCGTGATCAGGTACGGCTCGCCTGGCAGCTTGGTATCCAGGAAAAGACGGCTCCAGTTTTGGCCACCGTCCGTGGTGTGGAGCAGCAAACCAGGCTGGCCGGCAATCCAGCCCTCATCGCCACGGAAATCAAGGCTGATCAAACGGAAGTTTTCCTCCTCCGGCAGATCGAGGGCCCGCTCAGCCCAGCTGGCACCGCCGTCGTTGGTTTCGAGGATCAGCCTGTTGCTACCCACCAGGAAGCCGTGGCGGTCATCGGTGAAGGCCACATCCAGGGGATTGGCCTTGGTGGCCAAAGGCACTGCTTGCCAGGGGCTTGCGGCTGCCACAGGCAACCCGGTGGTGACACAACCAGACAGGCCAAAGCCCAGCCCAGCAATGAGCAGCAAGCTCACAAGGGGCCGCATTAGGGCCTGTAGCAGGCGGGACAAGGGAAGACTGGTCATCAGCGCAGTGAGTAAAGGGAGAGGAAGAAGGCAAAAGCCAAAGCGAAGCCCCCGAAGATCAACACATTCTTCTGGCCTGGGGTGAGCCTGTTGACGCCCAACCCGAAGTTGAGGTTTTCTTCGAAGCCGCTGGGCTTGTTGCGGGGCCCGATGTCCTTAAAGGCCCCCACCCGACTGCGGCAGACGGGGCAGCGGAAGCCGATCGGATCTAGCTGGGTAAAGGGCGTGCCGGGGGCGATGGCCAGCTTGCGCACCCCCTCAGCCGGGTCGTAGACGAAACCGCAGCTGCGGCATTCAAAGCGGTGCGTATCTGGATCCTCCCCTGGATCAACTGACGGATCAACTGATGGATCAACTGACAGCGCCTCTTGCGCTTGGGGGCCTGGCTCGGCCTCAATGACCTCGCTGGGTTCGCTGGCTTCGGGCTGGGGCCCAGGCACTTGATCAGAACTCATCCCTGGGCCTCAGGTGGTGCAGTCACTTTATCGGTGCCACTCCAGGGCCCGGGCACAGATGCCAGACTGACCGTCAGGTTGGTATGGCTCGAATGTTCGTGCTCTCCGGCTACGACGCTTTTGTTGGCTTCCTGCTGATTTCGGCGGCGGTGCCAGTGCTGGCGTTGCTGGCCAACAAACTGCTGTCACCCCAGAGCCGCAAAGGCGAGCGCGAGCTCACCTACGAATCGGGCATGGAGCCGATTGGCGGAGCCTGGATTCAATTCAATATCCGCTACTACATGTTTGCCTTGGTCTTCGTCATCTTTGACGTGGAGACCGTTTTTCTCTACCCATGGGCCGTGGCCTTCCACCGCCTTGGCCTGCTTGCCTTTATCGAAGCCCTTATCTTCATCGCCATCCTGGTAGTGGCCCTCGCCTACGCCTGGCGCAAAGGCGCCCTTGAGTGGAGCTGAACCCATGACCAACACACCCTCAATAGAAGCTTTAAAGGATCTGCGGGCGGCTAGCTGCAACCCAGTTGGCACGCCAACGATCACCTCGGATCTTTCAGAAAATGTCATCCTCACCACCCTGGATGACATTCACAACTGGGCGCGCCTCTCGAGTCTCTGGCCCCTGCTTTACGGCACGGCTTGCTGCTTCATCGAATTTGCTGCCCTGATTGGCTCCCGCTTCGATTTCGACCGCTTTGGTCTAGTGCCCCGCTCCAGTCCACGCCAGGCAGACCTGCTGATTGTGGCCGGCACGGTGACCATGAAAATGGCACCTGCCCTCGTGCGTCTCTATGAGCAGATGCCGGAGCCGAAATATGTGATCGCCATGGGCGCTTGCACCATCACCGGCGGCATGTTTTCCGCCGATTCCACCACCGCCGTGCGGGGCGTGGACAAGTTGATCCCTGTAGATCTCTACCTGCCCGGCTGCCCTCCTCGCCCGGAAGCAATCTTTGATGCGGTGATAAAGCTGCGTAAAAAGGTGGGCAACGAAGCCTTGGTCGAGCGCGGCAATCTGCAGCAATCGCACCGCTATTGCACGGTCTCCCACCAGATGAAAGCGGTGGCTCCGATCGTGAATGGCCAATACCTAGCGGCCGAAACCCAAAGGCAGGCCCTAGCCGCCGCCAGCTCCCTTCCCATGCCCGCACCAGCTGCGGCCATTCCTGCTCCAGTCGAAGCCTGAGCACCACCTCCACGCCCGCTATGCCTGACCCAATCCAAACCAACGCCGGCGACGACGCCAGCAGCACGGCGATTGAAACCCCAGCTCCAGGCGCGGTTGGCAGCTGGCTTTGCAGCCAGGGGTTCGATCATGTTGCTCTTGGCAGCGACCATCTCGGCATCGAAATGATCGGCGTGGAAGCGGTGTTTTTGCCCGTAATCGCTACGGCCCTTAAAAGCCAAGGGTTCGATTACCTGCAATGCCAAGGGGGCTACGACGAAGGCGCCGGTGGCCGGTTGGTGAGCTTCTACAACCTGGTCAAGCTGGCAGCCCTTTCAGATCGCTCTACTACTGGAGTGATGCCCCCAGGGGAAGCCCCTGAAGAAGTGCGCATCAAGGTGTTTCTTGAGCGCGACGGCGATCTCACCATTCCCACTCTCTATGGCCTGTTCCGCGGTGCCGACTGGCAGGAGCGGGAAACCTTCGACATGTATGGCATTCAGTTTGCTGGCCACCCCCATCCCAAGCGGCTGTTGATGCCGGAAGACTGGAAAGGCTTTCCGATGCGCAAGGACTACGTGCAGCCCGATTTCTACGAAATGCAGGACGCCTACTAAGAAGCGGAGCCACTGCGCCGCTGGTGATTACGGAAAAACCGCATCACCGCTAGGGCTACGCTGCGGGGATCGTGGCGCAACGTGGCCGTAGGCCTAGCTCCTTGGAGCGGTGCCAGCATCACTTCGTAGCCCTGGCGGCGCAGTTGGCGCGTATCACAGGCCACCGGCTCGGCGCCCTGATGCCGGTAATGGTCAATCAATGCGGAATCGCCCAGATCTTCCTGGGCCAGCACAGCGGTAAAGAGTCGCTCCTCCACCCCGAGGCTGGCCAATTGAGCCTCAAGGGCCCGCAAATGGCCCTCTACATCGAGCCCATCGGTTTCGCCCGGCTGGGTCATTAGGTTGCAGATGTAAAGGCGCGGTGCCTTGCTGCGGCGGATGGCCTGCACCAGTTCGGGTACGAGCAGGTTGGGCAGCAGCGAGGTGTAGAGGCTGCCCGGACCCAACACAATCAGATCGGCATTGGCGATGGCTTCAAGGGCTCGGGGTAGGGCCGGGGGACGCTCAGGCGTGCAGCCCAGCCGCACGATTGGGCTGGAGGCGTGGCCAATCTTCGACTCGCCTTCGATCCGTTCACCGTTCTCAAGCTCAGCCCACAAACGCACGTCGGCGTTGGTGGCGGGCACCACCTGCCCCTGCACCGCCAACACCCGGCTGCTGGCGGTGATCGCCGATTCCAGATTGCCAGTGATCGCCGTGAGGGCTGAAAGGAATAAATTGCCGAAGCTGTGGCCCTCCAGGCCGCTACCGGCCTTGAAGCGGTATTGGAACAACCGGGTCAGCAGGGGCTCCTCCCGAGCCAGGGCAGCCAGGCAGTTGCGGATGTCGCCGGGTGGTTGCACGCCCAGCTCGCGCCTCAGCACCCCGCTGCTGCCGCCGTCATCAGCAACCGTGACGATGGCCGTGAGATTGCTGCTGTAGCGCTTTAGTCCACTGAGCAGGGTGGAAAGACCGGTGCCGCCGCCAATGGCGACGATGCTTGGACCGCGGTTGAGACGCCGCTGAGCCAGCAGGGCATCCACCAACAATGTGTCTTTTTCAGGAGCCAAAGCCTGCTGAATGGAGCCGAAACTGCGGCTTTGGCCCAGCCAGATCAGCACAGCCCCAACCAGCAGCACCAACGGGCCCGTGAATTTGCGAGGCAACACCCCGGTGACCTGAGCCAGCAGCCATTGAATACTGGAGAGCATCCAGTAGATCGGCTGCAAATCGGCCCACACCGCCGCGCCGAGCAGGGCCACCAATAAACCCAACCCGGAGGTGAGGACCCAGCGCTTCACCACCAGACCTGGCTGCAACCAGCGGGCCGCTCGCCGGGAGCGACTCATCAAGTCCTTGCGGCGCAGATCGCCGCGGCCCAGCCAACCCGGTTTCGGCAGCGGTCGGCGAGAGCGCCGCAATCGAGAAACCGGAGCGGAGGAGCGCAAAGGGCGGGGGAGGACGCTGCCTCAATTGGCTGAACTTTAAGGAGAGCCATCGGCCCCGCAAACAGCCAGGATGGAAACCTTCTTCATGAGCCCCCTCTGGCTTCCTCAGCAGCACCGCTGGCCGCAATGGAGAACCTCAGCGTGCGCTGGGGCAGCCGCTGCGTCCTTGACCAGGTAAACCTGCACGTCGCCCCTGGCGAGCGCCTTGTGGTGGTTGGGCCTTCCGGGGCGGGCAAGTCAACTATCTTGCGTCTGCTGGCCGGACTGCAGCTGCCCAGCGGCGGCAGCTTGAGCCTGCATGGCATACCTCAGTCCTACCTGCGCTTAGACCAGCGCCAGCCTCCAGACGTACGGCTGGTGTTTCAGAACCCGGCCCTACTTGGCTCCCTAACCGTGCGTGAAAACGTCGGCTTCCTGCTCTACCGCCACGGCCGCCTAGCTGAAGGAGACATACGGGAGCGAGTGGGAGCAGCACTGCATGCGGTGGGACTGCAAGGCATCGAGGAGCAAATGCCTGCGGAGCTCAGCGGCGGGATGCAGAAGCGGGTCAGCTTTGCCCGGGCCCTAATCGACGACCCGGCCAAGCCAGATGAACAGATGCCCCTGCTGCTGTTCGACGAACCCACCGCCGGCCTGGACCCGATGGCTTGTACCCGCATCGAAGATCTAATCGTGCGCACCACAGAAGTAGCCCGCGCCACCTCTGTGGTGGTGAGCCATGTGCACAGCACCATCGAACGCTCTGCGGAACGGGTTGTGCTGCTGTACGACGGCCAATTCCGCTGGAGCGGCACGGTTGGGGAATACCGCAGCTGCAGCGATCCCTACGTGGTGCAGTTCAGGAGCGGTAGTCTGCGCGGACCTATGCAGCCTGCGGAGCTCTGAATCCATGCGCCGCAGCATCCGCGAAGCAGTTGTCGGCTTCTCCCTGTTAGCCGCCATAAGTAGTGCCGTAGGTCTCTCCTTCTGGTTGCGCGGCATCTCCCTAAGCAGGCAAAACTGGAGTGTCAAAGCCAGCTTTGCCGAAGCATCTGGCCTGGCAGAGCGCTCACCTGTGACCTACAGAGGAGTTTTGGTTGGCAGCGTGCGGCGCGTAACCGTTACACCCCAGGCGGTGGTTGCTGAGCTGGAAATCAACCATGCCGACCTAAATCTGGCCCGGCCCACCAGGGCGGAGATCGGCGAAGCCTCCTTACTAGGTGGTGAAGCCGAAGTTGCCCTGATCAGCAACGGCCCGCCCTTGCCGCCAGGCTCTGCCAACCCGCGCTCCAAGGCCTGCAATACGACCGTCGCCATCTGCAATGGCGCCACTATCGAGGGAATTCAAGGGCCAAGTCTCACCAGCGTGACCACGCTGATGCACAAGATGCTGGTGGAAACAGACCAGATGCAACTGCTCAGCAAGGTCTCAACCGCCGCCAGCAGCTTTGAGCGGACCGCCAAGGACACCTCGGCCTTCATGAAGGACGGCCAGTCTCTGGCCAAGGAGCTCGAAACATCGGTGAAGGCAGCCCAGCCCACGATCACCAACCTCAACAGCAGCAGCGCCCACCTGCGCCGCGTGCTCGCTGCCCTGGACAATCCCCAGACCCTGAAGGATCTGCAGGCCACCGTCAGCAATGCCGAGCAGCTCACCGCCAAATGGAATTCAGTTGGGGGCGATGTGACCAAGCTCACCGACGATCCCCGCTTCATGGACGGCATCCGCAGCGTGGCCGTGGGCTTAGGCAAATTCTTCGATGAGCTGTACCCAGCCCAGACCGACGTCGCCCGGGACAAGGCCGCCCGAGAGAAGGCCGCGCAGGCAAAGCCCTAAATCCCGTTGATCGCCTCCATGGCGATGGCGGCGATGGCCTGATCGCTGGCCTTGGGCAGCTGCACATACTTGCCACCGGCGGCCTCAGCCAGGTCCTTGCCCATGCCGCTGCCGATGAACTTGCGCTCGGTGTCGATCACCAGCAGCTTGATACCGAGGGCCCTGTACTTGCTGGCCACCTGCTTCACCTCCTCCTTGAGGTCCACCGGCTCCTCCCCCTCCAGCTGGGGCTGACCCAGGGAGCGGCTGAGGGGCACATTGCCGCGGCCATCGGTGATCGCCACCACCACCACCTGGCCCAGATCGCCCGTGGCCAGGGCGTTGGCCCCCACCCGGGCGGCCTGGGAGAGCCCGTGGGCCAGGGGTGAGCCGCCGCCGCAGGGCATCGCCTCCAGGCGCCGGCGCGCAGCGGTGATCGAGCGGGTGGGGGGCAGCAGCACCTCGGCCTGCTCGCCGCGGAAGGGAATCAGGGCGACTTCGTCGCGATTTTCGTAGGCCTCGGTGAGCAAGCGGATCACGGCCCCCTTAGCGCTCTGCATTCGGTTGAGAGCCATCGAGCCGCTGGCATCCACCAGGAAGATCACCAGGGCACCGGCCTTGCGCTGCAGCTGCTTGGCGCGCAGGTCACCGTCTTCGACGATCACCTTGCGATGGGGCTCCCGCTCACGGCGAGATTTCTGAAAGGGGGCGGCCGCCCGCAGGGTGGCATCGACGGCGATGCGCTTCACCGGGCCGCGGGGCAGCATCGGCTTCACGTAACGGCCGCGAGAATCGCTGAATACCACTGCCCTGCTGCCACTGCCGCCGCTCTTGGCCTTGGCCGAGGAGAACAGCAGCAGGTCAGGGTCGATGGCGATGGCCTCCGGATCCAGCAGGAACTCCTCAGGCACCTGGGGCGGGGCCTGGTCTTCGGGACTGTCTTCTTCAGATTTGTCTTCTTGATCGTCTTTGTCTTGCTCGGGCTCCTGCTCGTTCTCGGGCGGCTCGGGCTCCTCCGGCGGCTGCTCCCCCTGCGGCGGCGGCGGTGGCGGCGGCTCCAGAGGCTGGTCGGGATCCGGTGGCGGCATTTGCAGCGCGCGCGGGGCAATCACCAGGCGCACTGCTACTTGAAGGTCGTCGGCCTCGACTCGATCGCGGCCGCTGAGGGCTGCATGGGCCCGGGCCACCCGCACGGCATAGAGCTCGCTGCGATGGCCCTCGACCCCACCCCGCAACGCCTCATTCACCAGATAAACGATCTGTTCGCGGGCAATCTGCACATCCGGTAGCCACTGCCGCGCCAGCAGCAGCTGGGTGGCCAGAGCATCGGTTTCCTCCTGCCAACGCGCACCAAAGTCGGTGCTGGATTCGGCCTGATCCATCGCCGAGCGGGTGATTTCCACCCGCTGCTCAAGCTCGAGCACCTGATTGGCACTTAGGCAGATGGCGAAGCGATCGAGCAGGTGATCGCGCACCGGCCCCTCCTCAGGATTAAAGGTGGCGATCAGCAGGCAGCGACAGGGGTGGCTCAGGCTGAGGCCCTCCCGCTCGATCCGGTTTTCGCCGCTGCCCACCGCCGCCAACAACAGGTTGGTGACGTTGTCGTCAAGCAAGTTGAGCTCGTCGACGTAGAGCACACCCCGGTGGGCTTCAGCCAGTAGCCCTGGCTGAAAAACAGCCTGGCCACTGGTCAGCGAAGCCGTCACATCGACCGAGCCCACCAGCCTGTCTTCGGTGATGCCCAACGGCACCTGCACAAAGGGCGCCGGCACCACTGCGGTGGGCAACAGGGCGCTGGCATCGGCGCCCGTCGGATCGGCAGCCAATTCGGTAAGCCGAACGCAAGTTGCCTCGTCCCAGTCATCGGGCCTCTGGGGATCGATGTTGAGGGCCTGGCCGCCCACATCCAGCACGTCGATCGGCGGCAGCAGGGCGTGCAGACCGCGAGCCAACACCGACTTCCCAGTGCCACGACCACCGGCGATCACCACCCCGCCCAGGCCTGGATCGACCGCGGCCAACAGCAGGGCCAGCTTGAGGGTGCCGTGGCCGGTGATGGCGGCGAGGGGAAAGGCCCTACTGGCAACTCCGCTTGCAACCATGGGAGGGCTAAGACCCGATTCACGTGCCAGCCAGTCTCGCTGATCAGCCCAGAGGCAGTGAAGCGGCAACCCTGGCCATCGCCCTTGGTGCCAACCTGCCCAGCCGCTGCGGTGGCCCGATCGCCACCCTGATCGCCGTGCGGCCCCTGCTCGAAGCCAGCCTGCACCAGTGGGGCCAGGGCCTCAGCTCGGGGCCCACTGGCTTCCGCTGGTCTCCTCTGTTTGAGACCGAACCGGTAGGCGGCCCCCCAGGACAGCCGCCTTATGTCAATGCGGTGCTAGTGGTGGACGGCCTGGTGGCAGGGCTGGGAGCTGATGGGGCAAGGGCAGCAGCTGGTGAAGCTCTGCTGGAGCAATTGCAAGCGCTGGAGCATGACTTCGGCCGGGAGCGTCAGGCGCGCTGGGCCCCCCGCAGCCTCGACCTCGACCTGCTCTGGTGGGGGGATCTGAGCTGCCACACCCCCCGCCTCCAGTTGCCCCACCCGCTTTGGCGGCAGCGAGATTTTGTGCTGGCGCCACTGGCTGCCCTGGCAGGCCTGGCCCCAGAACCTGGGTGCGCGGTGATAGCGCTGGCTGGCAGACCCGGCTGGCCCGAGCAGCTGGGGTAGCCCTGCGCGATGCTGGCCCCACCGACCCGCGAAAAGCCCAGCCATGGCGCCCCTCCCCGCTCCTGAGCCCTCGCGTCACTTGGAAACCACCGCGGTGCTCGATGCCCGCAAGATCCGCTTTGAGGTCAACCGCGTCGAGCTGCCGATGGGCGTGGTGGGCACTTTTGGCTTGATCCGCCACCCCGGCGCCTCCCTGGCCGTGCCGGTGCTCGCGGACGGCCGAATTGTGGTACTGCGCCAATACCGCTTCGCCGTGGCCACCCGGCTGCTGGAATTTCCGGCCGGCACCCTCGATGAGGGCGAAGATCCCATCAGCACCATGCAGCGGGAGCTGCAGGAGGAGGCCGGCTACAGCGCCAGCCGCTGGGATCCCCTGGGGGCGATGCTCCCCTGCCCGGGCTACTCCGACGAGGTGATCCACCTGTTTCTGGCCCGCGAGCTGACGCCCCTTGCCCAGCCCCCCGACGGCGATGACGACGAGGACCTGGAGGTGCTGCTGATGGAGCCCGGCGAACTGGATGCGGCCCTGGCCAGCGGCGACGAGTACCTCGATGGCAAAAGCGTCACCGCCTGGCTGCGGGCCAAGCAACTGCTGGGGATCTAAGCAGCGATGACTCCATCCCGCTGGCTGTTCTGGCACCGTCGCGACCTGCGCTTAGCCGACAACCGGGGCCTGGCGGCGGCCGCCGCAGCCACTCCAGCGGTGACTGGGGTGTTTGTGCTCGACCCGGCCATCCTCTCGGACCCCAGCATGGCCCCGGCGCGGCTCTGGTTTCTATCTGAGAGCCTGCGGGAGCTGCAACAGGCCTGGCAGCAGGCCGGCAGCAGGCTGGTGATCCTGAACGGCGACCCCGCCGAGCTATTACCCCGCCTGGCCGCTGGCCTGGGCGCCGAAGTGGTGGCCTGGAACCGGGATGTGGAACCCTTCGGGCGCGAGCGCGACCGGCGGGTGGCGCGGGCGTTGCAGGCGGAGGGGCGCAAGGTGCTGGCCGACTGGGACCAGCTGCTGGTGGCGCCGGAGGCCATCAAAACCGGCGCCGGCGACCCCTACCGGGTTTACGGGCCCTACTGGCGCAGCTGGCGCCGCTGGGTGGAGGAAGCGAGCGCCCTCGGATCAGCAGCCTCGGGTGGCCTGGATCCCCTGCCGGCGCCGAGCGCCCTGATGGATTGCGATCCCGCCCAGCTCAGCGGGCTGCCACGGGTGAGCCCGGAGCTGGAGCATGGCTTTGCCGGCGCCGATCTCTGCCCCTGCCGGCCCGGCGAAAAAGCGGCCCAACAGCAGCTGCAGGCCTTCTGCGATGGCGATGGCCGCTCCATTGCGCTGCTTGGCTACGAACCGGGACGCAACATCCCCGGCGAAGCGGGCACCTCAAGGCTCAGTGCCGCCCTCAAGTTCGGCACGCTCAGCCCGCGGCAAGCCTGGGCCGCCGCCCAGCAGGCCCGGCAGCTGGCCCGCAGCGAGGAGGAGCTGCACTCAATCCAGGTGTGGGAGCAGGAGCTGGCCTGGCGCGAGTTTTATCAGCAGGCACTGTTTCACTTTCCCGAGCTGGCCGACGGGCCCTACCGGCCCCAGTGGCGGGCCTTCCCCTGGGACAACGACCGCGGCTGGTTTGAGGCCTGGCGCGATGGCCTCACGGGCATGCCGATCATCGACGCCGCCATGCGCCAACTAAATGAGAGCGGCTGGATGCACAACCGCTGCCGCATGATCGTGGCCTCCTTCCTGGTGAAGGACCTGATCTGCGACTGGCGCTGGGGGGAGGCGGCCTTCATGGCGCGCCTGGTGGATGGCGACCTGGCCGCCAACAACGGCGGCTGGCAGTGGAGCGCCAGCAGCGGCATGGACCCCAAACCGCTGCGCATCTTCAACCCGGCCACCCAGGCCAGCAAGTTTGATCCCGAGGGCACCTACATCCGCACCTGGCTGCCGGAGCTGCGCCATGTGGCCACCCGCGACCTGATCAGTGGGGAGATCGCCCCGCTGGAGCGCCGCGGCTACACGGCCCCTCTGGTGAACCACAAAATTCAGCAGGCGCGCTTTAAGGCCCTCTACGCCACGATCAAGGGCTGAGCCAACACAGCGCTCAGCACCTCGATCACCCGCTGCTGCTGCTCGCCGCTGAGCTCCGGGAAGATCGGCAGGCTCAGCACTTCGGTGCAGAGACGCTCGGTTACCGGCAGGGAACCCGGGCCGTAGCCAAGCTTCGCGTAGGCCGGCTGGCGATGGATCGGAATCGGGTAGTAGATGATCGTGCTGACCCCCGCATCCTGCAGCTGCTGCTTGAGCCAATCGCGGCAGCAGGCCTCCGGTAAACCAAAATTGACGCTATCTGAAGCCGGCGTACAGGAGACACCGGAATCAGCACAGGCCTGGGCCGCAGCGCACCGGGGGACCCGCAGAACGAACTGGTTCCAGCTGTGGCCATCTGGGCCAAGCTCTGGCAAGGCCACACCAGAAAGGGCGGCCAAATGCTCGCGATAGTGCCGGGCAATAGCTCCGCGGCGCTCAACCCAGCGAGGCAGGTGGGACAGCTTGACGTTGAGCACCGCCGCCTGCATTGCGTCAAGGCGGCTGTTGTAGCCCAGAGCCGTGTGCAGGTAGCGGCGGGGCATGCCGTGCACCGCCAGCTCCCGGATGGCCTGGGCTAGCTCGGCATCGCGGCAGGTAATCGCCCCTCCATCACCAGCGGCACCCAGATTCTTCGTGGGAAAGAAGCTGAAACAGCCCACATCCCCCCAGCTGCCCACGGGCCGGCCCGCCCAGCTAGCACCGGTGGCCTGGGCACAATCTTCGACCACCTTGAGGCCATGGCGCTCAGCGATGGCACACACCCGCTCCATGTCCACGGGCCGCCCGAACAGGTGCACCGGCAGCAGGGCCCGGGTGGCCGGCGTGATCGCTGCTTCCAGCTGATCGAGATCGATCAGGTAGCTGCTCTCCTCCACATCGACAAACACCGGCGTGGCGCCCACTGCGCTGATCGCTTCAGCGGTGGCAAAGAAGCTGAAGGAAGCCGTGATCACCTCATCGCCTGGACCGATTCCCAAGCCCCGCAGGGCCAGAATCAGGGCATCGGTGCCGCTGTTGCAGCCGATGGCGTGGGGAACTCGACAGGCCTCAGCAAAATCCTGCTCAAAGCGGGCGATCGTGGCGCCGCCGATGTATTGACCGCTGCGCAAAACCTCGAGCACAGCCTGATCCAGAGCCGCGCCTAGCTCATGGATCTGCTCGCTGAGGCTGAACGGGGGCACTTGCATAGCGGGCAATTTACGCCTTTCAGGCCTACCCCTTGGTGGCCGGATGCCAGTTGGTGGTTGAGCCAAGTGGGGCCGGGCCATGATCAGCTCACAATCCGCCACGGGAGCCCGGCGATGATCCCAGCTCGGCAAAGACAACATGTCCTGGCCAGCGGGCTTGCCAGCGTGGTCGGCACCGCCTTACTGAGCGCCTGCGTGCCAGCCCACCGCCACCCCACCTGGGCGATCTATCCGCTGCAGCGGCGCCTACCAAACGACGGCCTGGCGGTGGTGAGTCAGCCCGATGGCTACGGCCTGCACATCTGGATCGACACCGACACCCGCCAGAGCGGCAGCTGCAAGCCCCGCTGGAGCGCCGATGCGGCGCGGCTGTTCAACGGCAACGGCACAGCGCCTTTCAGCTCGGGCCTGGCGCCGCGCCAAGAGTTCTTCCAGGCCGTCGCCCGCCAGGACGTGCGCCGGGCCCTGCGCCAGCAGAGCGAGGCCCTCTGTAAGCAACAGTCCCCCCGCAGCAGCTTCAGCTGGCTTGAGCCTCCCCGCAACGCCGCCGAAATCAAGCCGGAGCCCTACCCGCTGCTGGAGGAAGCCGACCTGCTCAGCGATCCCAACGACGTGCTGGAGCAGGAGGAGCGGCTGCTGAACCCCGCCCCCACAGCACCGGCTCAGCCCGGCGCCAGTAGCGACTGAAGCGGCGCAGATCCAGCGGTTCCGGCAGCGCCACAAAGGCTTCTGGCTCCAGCACCTGCAGCGGCAACTGGGTGGCGATCTGCTCCCGCAACAACCCAAAGCGCGGATCCACCGCAGCGCTGGTGACCACGCCATCAGCCCCATGGCGGCGAGCGAAGCTCAGCACCTCCATGGCCACGTCGCCGTGGCGCAGAGTCACCGGCAGCTCCAGCAGGCACTCGTAGAGAAAGCCCAGCCGCTTGAGGCTGAGGCGCTGGGTCTCGATGAGCTCCCGGTCGAACACAAACACCGCCGGCGCCGCCGGATGGGCCAGCAGCGCCGGGTTGGTAGGCCCTAGGGCCTCGCCATGGATCCAAATGATCGGTTTAAGCATCAGCGAGGCCCCCGTGGGGAGGGCACTGCCTTAAACAATCGACCTTGCAGCTCGTCATAGCTGGCTTCAAAGGGGCAGCCCGCACCAGCCAGGGCGCAGTCGCGGCAAAAGCGGCCGGAACTGAAGCGCTCCAGGTTTTCCCGGTTAAACATGTAGGGCTTGCTGCTGAAGCTGCTGGCCACCCACTGCCAGCTGAGGTTGTTGCTGGCCGGATCGCCATCGAGCAGATGCTGCAGAAACCAGCGGGCACCCGCCTGCCACTGGATCCGCCGCCAGTGCACCACGTAGGCCGCCAGCCACATGCGGGCATGGTTGTGCAGCCAGCCGGTGTGGATCAGTTCAGTGGCAAAGCCATCCATGCAGGCCAGGCCGGTGCGGGCTGCCAGCAGATCGGCCGGCAGCGCGGCGGCGTAGCGCTCGGGGGGATGGCCGGTCTTGAGCGGCTCCTGGTCGCGCCAGATGCCATCGCCCAGCTGGCGCCAGAGCCGCTGCCAGTAGTCGCGCCAACCCAGCTCGTTGATTAATTTTTGGGCCGCTACCGGCAGCTGCTCGCTGCGCGCCAGCCAGAGAAACACCGCCTCACGCACCTCCACCAGGCTGAGCACCCCGTGGCGGATATGGGGCGAGAGGCGCGTCACCGCGCCATCGAGGTGGTTGCGGCTACGGCCATAGGCGGCCGGATCGATGGCAGCCAGCGCCGTTTCAGCCGCCCGTCGCCCGCCCGCGATCGGGCTCAACCCACCAGGGGCCTGGGGAAACAGCTGGCGCAGGGTCGCCTCCAGCGCATCGCGATTGGCGAACTGGCGTGGCAGATCGCCGGGTGGGAGAGAATCGCCCGATCGCATCGTTCCGGCTCCTGGCCACTGCTCCCATGCTCCTCGATCTGCGCGGCAAAAAGGCCCTGGTCACCGGCATCGCCAACAACAAGTCGATCGCCTGGGGCATCGCCCAGCAGCTGCATGCCGCCGGGGCTGAGCTGGGCGTCACCTACCTGCCCGACGAGAAGGGCCGCTTCGAAGGCAAGGTGCGCGAGCTCACCGCGCCGCTGGCACCCAGCCTGTTCGAACCTCTCAACGTGCAGGACCCCGCCCAGATCGAAGCCGTGTTCCACCGGGTGAAGGAGCAATGGGGCTCGATCGACGTGCTGGTGCACTGCCTGGCCTTCGCGGGTAAGGAGGAGCTGATCGGCGACTATTCCGCCATCAGCCCCGAGGGCTTCGCCCGGGCACTGGAGGTGAGCGCCTACTCCCTGGCGCCCCTCTGCCGCTTTGCCAAACCCCTGTTCAACCCGGGCGGCAGCGTGATCACGCTGAGCTACCTGGGGGCCGAGCGGGCCATCCCTAATTACAACGTGATGGGCGTGGCAAAAGCGGCCCTGGAGGCCTCGGTGCGCTATTTGGCGGCTGAGCTAGGCCCCGAGAAGCAGGTGCGCGTCAACGCCATCAGCGCCGGACCGATCCGCACCCTGGCCAGCAGCGCCATCGGCGGCATCCTCGACATGATCCACAACGTGGAAGCCAAAGCGCCTCTGCAGCGCACCGTGACCCAGGAGGAAGTGGGCAGCACCGCCGCCTTCCTGGCCAGCCCCCTGGCCTCCGGCATCACCGGCCAGGTGATCTATGTGGACGCCGGCTACTGCATCACGGGGATGTGAGCGAGCACCAACTTGACGCCTGCAGCGACCTGCTTCGGCGCTGGCGAGACTCCTGATGCACGACCAGCCCCCAGATATCACCGGACAGGGACAGGGGCCACGGAGCAGAGCCAGTCAAGGCAGCTGTCATCGAGGTCATAGCGTGCAGCCTCGATCCGGAGCTGACCACTGCGCAGGGCATCGTTAAGTAACACGCTAGAACCGGCGAGGCGCTGAGCCGCCCGGATCGCGTTGTGCCGGCAGGCTTGGTCAAGGTCTCGATCAATCCCAGCTGCTAGCAGTTCCAACCTGATCTGACCCACAAGCTGGGCGAGGCTGTGTGGCAACAGATCCAGATTCTGGGTACGTAGGGCTGCCGCCACGGCCCCGCAGCGCTCATGGCCGAGAACGACGATCAAGGGCACCTTGAGCACCTCGACCGCATATTCCAGAGTGCCCACCATGCCAGCTAGGGCCACGTTTCCGGCATTGCGCGCCACGAACAGGTCTCCGAAACCGGTGTCGAACAGCAGCTCCACCGGCACCCGCGAATCAGCGCATCCCAGCACCGCGGCAATGGGATGCTGCTGCTCGGCCAGAGCATGCAGGTGATCCACGTCCATATGGGGATGCAGGGGCTTGCCGTCCAGAAAACGCTGATGGCCCGCCTTCAGCAAGGACAGGGCCGTTTCAGGGCTGGGACGGTCAACCATGGGCCAGGGAGGTAATCAGCTGTCAGCATGGAACACCAAGGATGAGCCCACTGAAGGCATGACAGGCGTTGTAGGGCAGAGCGGTCTAAACCGACGGGGCAACGTGCACCGCACCACCGGCGAGACCGATGTGCGCATAACGCTCGGGCTCGATGGCAGCGGCCGCTGCACGGTGAACACCGGCGTGCCGTTTCTCGACCACATGCTCCACCAGCTGGCCAGCCACGGGCTGATCGACCTGGAGATCAGCGCCAAGGGCGACACCCACATCGATGACCACCACACCAACGAAGACGTGGGCATTGCCGTGGGTCAGGCACTAGCCCAGGCCCTGGGCGACCGGCGCGGCATCCACCGCTTCGGTCACTTCGTGGCGCCGCTGGATGAGGCCCTGGTGCAGGTGGCGATCGACTGCTCCGGCCGGCCCCACCTCAGCTACGGGCTAACGGTCCCGGCCCAGAAGATCGGCAGCTACGACACCGAGCTGGTCAAGGAGTTTTTCGTGGCGGTGGCCAACAACGCCGGCCTCACCCTGCACATCCGCCAGCTGGATGGGGTGAATTCCCACCACATCGTGGAGGCCTGCTTCAAGGCGTTCGCCCGGGCACTGCGGCTGGCGGTAGAAGTGGATCCCCGCCGCGCCGGCGCGGTACCGAGCAGCAAGGGTGTGCTGGAGCAGGCGGGAGGATGAATCGAATCGAGCCGGAACCCGATCACGGTTCAGTCCACATTCGGCTCCCGCGACCACAAAAACAGCCCTAAACTCTCGGCGTCAGCCATGGTTTGCTCGGCATCGAGCAATAGGGCGCTGCGGGCTTCCCAGGCGATGCCGGCCAACCCTGCAGCCGCTGCCTTGGCCACGGTGGTGGGGCCGATGCCGGGGAGGTCCATGCGCCGGTCCTGGTTGAGCTTGGGGGCCTTGTAGAGCACCCCGGTGCGACCCGTCTCCGGCCGATCGGTGCGAGTGGCCGCCACCCACTCGAGCATGGCGTCGGTGCCAGGCAGGGCTTCGGTGGCCAGACACAGCCCCTTGGCCACCACCGCTCCCTGGCCCACGTCCACCTGGGAGATGGCCTCCACGATGTAGGCGGCGCGCTCCACATCAGCCCGGTCTAGATCGCTGGGCACCGTGCTGGCATACAGGCCCGGCTCCGGCAGCAGATTTGGCGCCACATCTTCGATGCCCACTACCTTCAGGCCGTGCTCCTCGATGATCTGGGCCAGGGCCCGCAGGGAGGCGTCATCGCCATTGCGCAGCGACGCCAGGATGCGGGGAGCGGCCATCAAGGTGGAGCCCTCAAAGCGCAGCAGGTTGAGCGAGCGCGGCCGCACAAACTTGCCCACCATCACGATCTGCTTGATGCCTCGCTGCTGCAGCGACTTGATGAAGGCGATCGAACGCTCGAAGAAAAACTCCTCAGCCGCCGGCACCTCCACCTCCAGGCCGTGGGGGTAGCAGGCGATATGGGGCCGCCCCGCACGGCTGAGAGCCTCCGAGAGCATCCGAGGCAACACGCCCTCACCAGCAATGATCGCGACGGTCGGATCACCCATCAGGGCCGGACTTGCTTCACATACGGGGCTATACACAGTCAAAGGCCCAGCACCCACGAGTGGCCTGCTCTGGTGGACAGGTCCTGTGGCGTCATGGCCTCGGCAGGCCCGCTGCGAGGACCTCAAGCAGGGCTTCAGGCGTGAGCCGCTGATCAGCCTGCTCAGCGCCAGCGCGCAGATCCTTGAGCCCCACCAACCCGTCTAGCGCCTCCTGCTCGCCGATCACCGCCGCCCAACGGGCCCCGGAGCGGTCGGCCCGCTTGAACTGCTTGCCGAAGGCCGCGCCACTGGCATCCCTCTCCACCGCTAACCCGGCCTGGCGGCAGCGCCGCGCAAGGGCCAGCGCCAGTGCGGCTGCGGCCTCGCCGCGGCTGACCACATAGAGATCGAGGGAGGGGGCGGCGGCGGCCGAAGCTTCGCTCTGGCTGAGCAGCAACACCAACCGCTCCATCCCCAGGGCCCAGCCGATCGCCGGCGTGGCCGGCCCGCCCAGCTGCTGCACCAGGCCGTCGTAGCGGCCACCACCGCACACGGTGGCCTGCGCCCCCAGCTGGCTGCTGGTGATCTCAAAGGCGGTGTGGCTGTAGTAATCGAGGCCCCGTACCAGCCGGGAGTTGAGCACAAAGGGAATACCCAGGGCCGTGAGGGCCTGCTGCACCACCGCAAAGCGGGCCTGGCTGCCATCGCTGAGAGCGGACGCCAGGCTGGGGGCCTCCGCCAGCAGGGCCTGGGTATCGGGGTTCTTGCTATCAAGCACCCGCAGGGGGTTGCTGGCAATGCGGGCCTGGGAATCGGCATCGAGCTGGTCGCGCCGCTGCTCCAGCCAGGCCACCAGCTGCTCCCGGTAGCGGGCCCGGTCTTCGCTGCTGCCGAGGGAATTGAGCTGCAGCTCCAGCCCGCCCACCCCCAGCTGGGCCAGCAGATCCCAGGCGACGGCAATAGCCTCCACGTCACTGCAGGCATCGGCAAAACCGAGCAGCTCCAGCCCGATCTGGTGGAACTGACGCAGCCGGCCCGCCTGGGGGCGCTCGTAGCGGAACATCGGCCCGCCATACCAGAGGCGCTGGGGGCCCTGGCTCAGCAGGCCGTGCTGGATTGCCGCCCGCACTACCGACGCCGTGCCCTCCGGCCGCAGGGTGCAGCTGCGCTCGCCACGGTCGAAAAAGGTGTACATCTCCTTACCCACCACGTCGGTGGCCTCGCCGATGCCACGGGCAAACAGCTCGGTGACCTCCAGCAGGGGGGTGCGGATCTCAGTGATGGCACTGCGGCGGAAATGCTCGCGGGCCGTGGCTTCCAGGTGCTGCCACAAGCGAATCTGCTCTGGCAGCAGATCGGCCATGCCACGCAGGCTCTGCAGCGATGCCAAACCGAAAGCAGCAAGTGGGGTGAGTCTGCCTGCCGGCGCTCAGGCGTAGCTGGCTTGATACCAACGGGCGAAGCGTTCAACCCCCACCTCGATCGAGGTGGAGGGGCGGAAGCCCACCCAGGCCTCGAGCAAGCTCGTATTGGCGGCGGTGGCCTCCACATCGCCGGGCTGCATCGGCTGCAGATCGCGGATCGCCTGCCGACCTAAAGCCCGCTCAAGCAGATCGATGAAATACAGCAGCTCCACCGGCTCGCTGTTGCCGATATTGAACAAGCGGTGCGGCGCCCAGCTGGTGGCAGGGTCTGGAGCCGCAGGGTCAAAATTGGGGTCGGCGCTGGCCGGCTTGTCGGCACAGGCGATCACCCCGGTCACGATGTCGTCGATGTAGGTGAAATCGCGGCGCATGCGGCCGTGGTTAAACACCCGAATCGGCTCCCCCGCCAGGATCGCCTTGGCAAACAGCATCGGCGCCATATCGGGCCGGCCCCAGGGGCCGTACACGGTGAAAAAGCGCAGCCCCGTAGCCGGTAGCCCATAAAGGTGGCTGTAGGTGTGGGCCATCAATTCATTGGCCTTCTTTGTGGCCGCGTACAGGCTCACCGGATGGTTCACCGACTGATGTTCCGTGAACGGCAGGTTGGTGTTGCCGCCATAAACCGAGCTGCTGGAGGCATAGACAAGGTGCTCAACGCCGTGATGGCGGCAGCCTTCGAGGATTGCGCCAAAACCCACCAAGTTGCTCTGCAAGTAAGCCCCAGGATTTTCCAGGGAATAACGCACCCCGGCCTGGGCCGCCAAGTGAATTACCAGTCGGGGTCGTTCGCGGGCGAAGAGGGCCGCCATGGCAGATCCGTCCTCCAGCTCAAGGCGATGGAACTTCCAGGCCGCCTTGGGGGCAGAGGCCTCGATCCGGCTCAGCCGGTCCTGCTTCAAGGCGGGGTCGTAATAGCTGTTGAGGTTGTCGATCCCCACCACCCGTTCACCCCGAGCCAAAAGCCGCTCACACACCGCCGCACCGATAAAGCCGGCCGCACCGGTCAGCAGCACGGGGCGACTCATGGGGCCAAAAGCTGACGGATCGTTAATTCGCCGGGGTTGCCGATGTTGATCGGGCCGGTGTGGGCCCCGTTCATCAGCCGGATCAGCCCCTCCACCAGATCATCCACGTAGCAAAAGCTGCGGGTTTGGCTGCCATCGCCATAAAGCGTGAGCGGCTCGCCTTTGAGGGCCTGCACGATGAAGTTGCTCACCACCCGGCCGTCATCGGGCAGCGATCTGCAATCACCGCCATCGTTGGGCCACCTACGTAACCCGCTCCTATGCAGCAGATGGAGCGAATGGTGGGCATTCCCATGAAACTCACCTAGCCAGGACGAGAGACTATTCCTTATGCATGAATTACCTCCATGGCTGAGCTGCTAATCACCGGAGGTGCTGGCTTCATCGGCAGCCACAGCTGTCTGATGCTGTTGGAAGCAGGCCACAACTTGGTGGTGCTCGACAACTTCGACAACAGCTCACCCGAGAGCCTGAAGCGCGTGCTGGAACTTGCCGGCCCCTCCGCAGCCGACCGGCTGCAGGTGGTGGAGGGCGATATTCGCTCCGCTGGAGATCTGGAGCGGGCCTTCGAGGCCGCCCCGGCCGGCCGGCCAATCACAGCCGTGGTCCACTTCGCCGGTCTCAAGGCGGTGGGCGAATCGGTGCGCGAGCCCCTGCGTTATTGGGACGTGAACCTCTGTGGCTCTCGCCAGCTGCTGGAATCAATGCAAGCCCATGGCTGCCGCAGCCTGGTCTTCAGCAGCAGCTGCACGGTTTACGGCCTACCCGAACAAACACCGATCAGTGAATCTGCCGCCATCCAGCCGATCAACCCCTACGGCCACAGCAAAGCTGCGGTGGAGCAGCTGCTGGCCGATCTGGCGGCCAGCGAGGCGGGCTGGCGCATCGCCCGGCTGCGCTACTTCAATCCGGTGGGAGCCCACCCCAGTGGCCGCATCGGCGAGGACCCCAGGGGCATACCCAACAACCTGTTCCCCTTTGTGAGCCAGGTAGCGGTGGGGCGTCGCGACTGCCTGCAGGTATTCGGCGGCGACTGGCCCACCCCCGATGGCAGCGGCATCCGCGACTACATTCATGTGATGGACCTGGCTGAGGGGCACCAGGCCGCCTTGGACGTGCTGCTGGCCGAGCCCCCCCAGCTGCTCAGCCTCAACCTGGGCAGCGGCCAGGGCCACTCGGTGCTGGAGGTGGTGAGGGCCTTCGAGGTTGCCAGTGGCCGTTCAGTTCCCCACACCATTGTGGAAAGGCGAGACGGAGACGCGGCCAGCACCGTGGCTGATCCGCGCCTGGCAGCTAAACGACTCGGCTGGCGCACCCGCCGCTGCCTGGAAGAGATGTGCCGCGACGGCTGGACCTGGCAGCAGGCCAATCCCGAGGGTTATGGCCGCTGAAGCAAGGCTGGTGCTCGCCGGTGGCGGCCACAGCCACGCCCTGGTGCTGCGCATGTGGGCCATGGGCCGGCAGCGGCCAGCCGCCTGGATCACCCTGGTGAGCCGCCACAGCACCACCCTCTATTCGGGCATGGTGCCGGGGCTGGTCGCCGGTCTTTATCAGCCAGCCGCCTGCGCCATCGACCTGCGCCGCCTTTGCCTGCTGGCGGGGGTGACCTTTGTGCAGGCAGAGATCACAGCGATTGATCCCGTGAGCCGGGAGCTGGCACTGGCGGGGCGGCCCAACCTGCGCTGGGACTGGCTCAGCCTCGATGTGGGCGCAGAAACCGGCGCCGCAACTCATGCGGCCATGGCGGTAAAGCCCCTGGAGCCCTTCTTGCACTGGTGCAGCCAGCCCAAAGCAGGCAGCGTCCGCATCCGCGGTGGCGGCGCCGCAGCCGTAGAGGTGGCCCTGGCCCTGCGGGCGAGGGGCCAGCAGCCCAAGCTGCAGTTACGCGGCACCCAGCTGAATCTGGGCTCAAAGGCAGCCAACCAATTAGGGGAGCAGCTACTGGAGAGCGCCGGCATTGCCATCGAGGCCAACTGCCCGGATGACGCCACCGCCGACCTGGCCTGCACAGGCAGCCGCGGCCCCCGCTGGCTCGCCGCCTCAGGCCTGGCCTGCAACAGCCAGGGGCGCCTGCTCACTGAGGCCAGCCTGCAGGTAAGGGAGCAGCCGAGGCTGTTCGCCAGCGGCGACTGCGGCGTGATCGCCAGCAGGCCCCGGCCCGCCTCCGGTGTCTGGGCTGTGCGCTGCGCCCAAACCCTGGCCCACAACCTGACTGCAGTGGTGGCGAGCCGCCAGCTGCGGCCCTGGCGGCCCCAGCGCTGGGCGCTGCAGCTGCTGGGCGATGGCAGCAACACCAGACCCCAGGCGGTGGCCTTCTGGGGTCCATGGGCCCTGGGCCCCAGCCCGCTGCTGTGGCGCTGGAAGCAGGCCGTGGATCGGCGCTTCATGTCCGGCTTCAGCGAGCTGAAGGCCATGGGCCCAGACGGGGGGGCAGCGATGGCCTGCCGGGGCTGCGCCGCCAAATTGGCCGCCAGCCCTCTGCAAGACGCCCTGGCACGCAATGGCCTCGGAGGCGGCACCCCGGGCAGCGCCGAGGACGCCGCTGTGATCGCCCAGACAGGCGATGGGGGCCTGCTGCTGCAGAGCGTCGATGGCTTTCCGGCGCTGGTGGCCGACGCCTGGCTCAATGCCCGGCTCACCACCCTTCATGCCTGCAGTGATATCTGGGCCAGTGGCGCCCATGTGGAAAGCCTGCAAGCGGTGGTCACCCTGCCTGAGCTGGCTCCCGCCCTGCAGGCAGACCTGCTCAGCGACACCCTGGCCGGCATCCAATCGGTGCTGCAGCCGCTCGGAGCCCGCCTGATCGGCGGCCACAGCCTGGAGGCCCGCGACAGTCAAACCAGCCCGGCCAACCCCGCAGGCCTGAGCTTGGTGCTGAGCGTGAACGGCAGGGCAGCCGCTGGGCGGCACTGGGGCAAGGGGCCCTTGCGCAGCGGCGATGGGCTGTTGCTGTGCCGGCCCATCGGCACGGGGGTGCTGTTTGCCGCGGCCATGGCTGGAGCGGCCCAGCCCCAGTGGATAGACGCCGCCCTAGCCCAGATGCAGCAATGCCAGGCAAGCCTGGTGGAGCTACTAAACCGCCGTGGTTGCCGCGCCTGCACCGACGTGACCGGCTTCGGGCTGTTGGGCCATCTGGGCGAAATGCTGGCCGCCAGCCCAGAAAACTGCCGTGTGACGCTGGCGGCAGCAGCTATCCCGGCCCTGCCCGGGGCCTTAGCCCTGCTGAGCGCAGGCTGGGCCAGCAGCCTGGCCCCTTCTAATGCCAGCGCCCTGGCCTTACTGGGGGAGCGGATTGAGCTCCAGGGGCAAACCGATGCAGCTCATCAAGCCCTGGTGATTGATCCCCAGACCTGCGGCCCCCTGCTGGCAGCCATTCCAGGCGACCAGCTGGCAGAGGCCCTGAGCGATCTGCAGCAAGCAGGCTTTGGCGAAGCCGCTGTGATCGGCCAAGTGCACACCTAAACGGAGGCACGCCGAACCGCCAGCGACAATGGCTTATCTGCGAGACCGGCTTCTTGTCTGCCCTCACCCGCTGCCTGGAGGAAGAGGCTGCTGCCATTGCCGCCGCCGCCCAGCGCCTCAGCGGCGACCAGGTGGAGGCCGCTCTGGAACTGCTGGAGGGGTGCCGCCAACGCCGAGCCAAGCTTGTACTTACGGGTGTGGGCAAGAGCGGCATCGTTGCCCGCAAAATCGCTGCCACCTTTTCCTCCATCGGCCTTACAGCCGTATTTCTCAATCCGGTCGATGCCCTGCACGGCGATCTCGGCATCGTGGCTGCCGACGACGTCGCCCTGCTGCTCTCCAACAGCGGTGAAACCGAAGAGTTGCTGGCGATCCTGCCCCACCTGCGCCGCCGCGGCACGGCCCTGATCGCCCTGGTGGGGCGCCTTGAGTCCAGCCTGGCTAATGGCTGCGACGTGGTGCTGGATAGCTCGGTGGATCGGGAGGTTTGCCCGCTGAACCTGGCTCCCACCGCCAGCACGGCGGTAGCTATGGCGATTGGCGACGCCCTGGCGGCAGTGTGGATGGAGCGGGCAGGTATTTCCCCTGAAGACTTCGCCATCAACCATCCAGCCGGCTCCCTGGGCCGCCAGCTCACCCTCACCGTGGCCGATCTGATGGTGCCGGCAACAGCGCTGGACGGCCTCTCTCCCGAGGCACCCCTGGCCGAGGTGATAGGGCGTCTCACCGAAGGCAGCAACGGCAAAGGCAGTCTTGGGGCCGCCTGGGTGCGGGCCAGCGCAAACCCCGAACTAATGGCCGGGCTGATCACGGACGGAGACCTGCGCCGCACCCTGCAGCACCATGCCCCCGAGGCGTGGGCTGGGCTCCGCGCCGGCTCCATGGCCACTGCTGACCCGATCACGGTGACGCCAGAGGTGCTCGCTGTAGAAGCTCTGAAACTGATGGAACGCAATCCCCACCAGGCAATTTCAGTGCTGCCAGTTGTGGATCCCTCCCAGCCTCGCCTGTTGCTGGGCCTGCTGCGGCTCCACGATCTAGTGCAGGCTGGGTTTACTACCAGCCCCACCGCTGAGCGCCCATGACGGCCATCCCCTTCACCTTGATCGCCGGGCCCTGCGTAATCGAAAGCCGCGATTTGGTGCTGCAGATCGCCGAGCAGGTGAGCACGATTTGCGCTCGAGTCGGCATCCGCTACATCTTCAAAGCCAGCTTCGACAAAGCCAACCGCAGCTCCGGCAAGTCGTTTCGCGGCCCGGGCCCCGATGAGGGGCTAAGGATTCTGCAGGAGGTGGGCCAGAGCTTCGGGGTGCCCGTGCTCACCGACATCCACGAGAGCTGTCAGGCAGCTGCCGCCGCCCAGGCCGTGGATGTGCTGCAAATCCCCGCCTTTCTCTGCCGTCAGACCGACCTACTAGAAGCCGCCGCCAAGGCCGTGGCCGGCACAAGCAAGGTGGTGAACGTCAAAAAGGGGCAGTTCCTGGCCCCCTGGGACATGGCCCAGGTGGTGAACAAAATGCAGGAATGCGGGCTAGATCCCGCCAGTGGCCGCCTTTGGCTCACCGAGCGAGGCACCAGTTTTGGCTACAACACCCTTGTGGTCGATTACCGCAGCTTCCCCCAGCTCCAAGCCCTGGGTTGCCCAGTGATCTTCGATGCCACCCACGCCGTGCAGCAGCCCGGCGGCCGTGGCACCAGCACCGGCGGGCAGCGGGAGTTTGTGGCACCACTTGCCAGAGCTGCCGTCGCCGTGGGGGTGGACGGTTTGTTCATGGAGACCCATCCAGACCCCGACAACGCCCTCAGCGACGGGCCCAACATGGTGCCGCTGCACCGGCTGGAAGCGCTGCTCAGCCAGCTGCTGGCCCTGCGTCAAGTGGTGGCCGCGGGTGTGGCCCCAAGCAGCCTGTGATCCGCCAGCTGCTGCAACGAACCCTGCGGCGGCGCCGGGATCTTGCAGCGATCGAACTGCTGGTTTGCGACGTTGACGGTGTGCTCACCGATGGCGGCTTGCACTACGACGAGCAGGGCCAGGTGGTGAAGCGCTTCGACGTGCGCGACGGCCTGGCGATCCGGATGCTGCAGCGAGCAGGCATTGAGGTGGCCTTTCTCAGCGGCGGGCGCAGCGGCGCCATCGAGCAGCGGGCCCGGCATCTGCACGTAAATCACTGTCTGGTGGGCGTCGGCGACAAGCTCAGCGCCCTACGCCAGCTCCAGGCCAACCTGCAGCTGGAGCGCCAGCAAACCGCCTTCATCGGCGACGACCTCAACGACCTAACAGTGCGCCCGGCTACGGGTCTGCTGATCTGCCCCGCCGACGGCGCCCGCGGTCTGCGCCGCCAGGCCGACTGGGTGCTGCGCCGCCGGGGGGGGGATGGGGCAGTGCGTGAACTAGCTGAAGCCCTGCTGCAGCAGCGGGGGCTGTTGCAAAGCCTCAACCGCGAGGGCTGGCGAGAAGGCAACGCCTAGGCGCCGGCCAGGGCGCGGGCCTGCTCCAGCTGGTCCGGGGTATCCACCGAGAGGCAGTCCTGCGCCACCTCGTAGGTGAGCAGGGGAATACCGGCGTCGATAAGCCGCAACTGCTCCAACTTCTCCAGGTCTTCGAGCCGGGAATGGGGCAGGGCCGCCCAGCCAGCCAACACGTCGGCCCGATAGCCATAGAGGCCCACATGGCCCCAATAGGTGGTGTGCTGAGCCCACTGCTCGGGCGGCACCCCGCGCAAATGGGGCAGGGCACTGCGGGAGAAGGTGATGGCGCGACCGTCGCGGGCCCGCAGCACCTTCACCACATTGGGATCGTGCAACTTGTCGGCAGTGAGGGGATAGACGGGCGTGAGCACCGGCGGCCGCTGCAGCTGGGCAAACTGAGCCGCCATCGTCTCAATGATCGCCGGATCCAGCAGAGGCTGGTCGCCCTGCACGTTGATCACCAGGGTTTCAGCAAAATCAGATGCCGCACCCCCCGCGGCGGCCACCAGCTCCGCCACCACACTCGCCAGGCGGTCACTGCCCGAGCTGCAATCGGGCGAGGTCATCAGCACCGGGAAGCCCCAGCCTTCGGCAACAGAGCCCACCTGGTCGCTGTCT
Source organism: Synechococcus sp. CS-1330 (assembly GCA_025128025.1). Lineage (GTDB taxonomy): Bacteria > Cyanobacteriota > Cyanobacteriia > PCC-6307 > Cyanobiaceae > Cyanobium_A. The sequence continues at coordinate 57,808 of JAHLYR010000016.1, read as the reverse complement.
GTGCAGACCACCACGGCCGCCACACCCTTGGCCTGCCTGCAGCGCTCCAACACATGCTGGAGCATGGGCTTGCCGGCAATATCGGCGAGCAGCTTGCCCGGCAGCCGCGCCGATTCCAGCCGGGCCGGTACGGCCACCACCACTCGGGGAGCAGACATCCGATCAATCATCCACCCCACGCTAACGAAGGGTCTGCGGCGCTCAGATTCGCTCCAAGCGCAGCCGCTCGGCCCGCAGCTGGCGCAACCGCTGGCCCAACTCGGGGCCTTGCCTCATGCCAGCAGCCAGCAGGTCGGCGGCGGTGAGCTCGGCCTTGACCTGGCGCCAGCGCAGCAGCCAGCGCAGCAGGGGCCGGCGCGGGCCGCTGCCACAGGCCAGGGCCAGGGCCACCGCTTCTGGACTGCAGCCAGAAGCCTCCAGCAGGGCGCACCAGTGCTCGGGCTGCGCCGGAGAGCCCGCCAGCTGCTGCTCCACCAGCCGGCGCCGCAACTCCAACCATTGCGCCAGCAGGCGGTGCTGGCGGTGGGGCAACTGCAGCCGCTCCGCCAGGGCGAGGGGTTGGCGCGCTCCCGCCACCAGGGCCACCAGCAGCGGCAACCCCAGCCGAGCAGCCCAGCGCAGCCGCCGCGGCCACTGCCTATCCGCCTGCAACGCCGGATCAAGCAGCGCCAGAGCGCCCCAGCGCTGCAGTGCCCGCAGCGCCGCCGGCCAGGGCTCGCGCTCCAGCAGCAACTCCAGCTCCATCCGCAGGCGCGTGCCCAGGGCTGACGGCGCCTCAGCCGGCGCATCACCTTGCCGCCACGGCCAAGGCCACTGCGCCAGGGTGGCTGCGGTCTGCTCGGCGCTCAGCGCATCAAGCTCCAGCCCCAGCCGCGCCGCGTAGCGGGCACCGCGCACCAGCCGGGTGGGATCGTCGCGAACGCTGCCGTGATGCAAAAAGCGCAGCTGGCGCAGCTCCAGATCCGCCTGGCCTCCATGGGGATCGAGCAGGGCGCCGCTGGCCAGATCCAAGGCCATGGCGTTGATGCTGAAATCACGCCTGGCCAGATCATCGGCCAGAGAGCCGAAGCTCACCTGAGGATTTTCGGCTGGCACCGGGTAGGTCTCGCAGCGGGCGGTGGCCACATCCAGCAGCACCTGCTGGCCGTCCAGCCTGAGTTCGAGCTCAACGGTGCCGTAAGCGCCGTGCTCCTGGCAGCGCTGCACCACACCCTCACCCAGCTGACCAACCAGCTCCTTAACCAGCTCTGAAGCCCGGCCCTCCACCACCAGGTCCAGATCGGGCAGCCCCCGCCAGGGATCGTTGTGCACCCGGTGCAGCAACAAATCCCGCACCGCCCCACCGACCAACGCCACCGGCCCAACCCCTGCTCGGCTCAGGGCTGTCAGCAGGGGCGCTGGAATGCCGGGGATTTCCACCTAGACGGGCTCGATCGGGGCCAGGCGTGGGTCAAGGATTTTGGGCCCCATCCCCTGAAATTTCACAGCAATCGACACCTTCTCGCCACTGCCAAACAGGTGGGTCACCTGGCCTTCGCCAAAGCTGCTGTGGCGCAGCCGGTCCCCCACCGCCCAGGTCTTGGCAGCCGCCCGGCGGCGCACCGCATTGGCGGGAACACCGGCCGCACCGCCACCAGCCACCTGGCGTGAATCCTCGCGATCCACGCGGGTGAGCCGCTCCAGGCGCTGCTCACGGCGAATGGAAGCTCCACCGCTATGGGGAATGTCCCCCTGGATAAGGGCGCTGGGCAGCTCCGAAAGAAACACCGAGGGCACCGCCGGCTCGCGCATACCGCCCCAAAGCCGCCGCTCACTGGCATGGGAGAGAAACAGCCGCTCCTTGGCCCGGGTGAGGCCCACATAACAGAGGCGCCGCTCCTCCTCCAGGGCCGAAGGATCCTCCAGGGAGCGGTAGCTCGGGAACAGACCCTGCTCCATTCCCACCAGATACACCACCGGAAATTCCAAGCCCTTGCTGGCATGCAGGGTCATCAGGGTGACCCGGTCCTGCTCGGTGTCCTTGCTGTCAGCGTCGCTGGCTAGAGCAGCGGAGGCCAGGAAATCCTCCAGGGAGCCCTCCTCGTTTTCCTCCTGATATTGCAAGGCAGCATTCACCAGCTCATTGAGGTTGCGGCGCCGGTCTTCTGCCTCATCGGTGCCTTCGGTGATCAACTCAGCCACATAGCCGCTCTGCTCCATCACCCGCTGCACCAGTTCAGAAGGGGCGATGTCTTGAGCACAGGCCTGCAGGCCGTTGATCAGCTCGCAAAACTGCAGCAACCCCTTGGCCGAGCGGCCGCCCAAAGAACGCACTGCTTCAGCATCACGCACCACCTCCCAGAGGGGAATGCCGAGCTGGTTTGAGGCGTCGGTGAGTCGCTCGATCGTGGTTTTACCGATGCCGCGCTTGGGGGTGTTGAGCACCCGCAACAGGCTGACGGTGTCGGCGGGGTTCACCAGCAGCTTGAGGTAGGCGAGTACGTCCTTGATCTCACGGCGGTCGTAGAAGCGCAGCCCCCCGACCACGATGTAGGGGATGCCCCAGCGCACCAGCGACTCCTCCATCGCCCGCGACTGGGCATTGGTGCGGTACAGCACCGCCATATCGCCCCAGCTGAGATCGGGGTGGGCGGCCTCGAGCATGCGCATGCGATGCACCACCGCCTCGGCCTCGGCGATCTCGTCGTCGCAGCGGGTGAGGGAGATCAATTCACCCTCACCGCGGGTGGGCCGCAGCACCTTGTCGATCCGCTCAGAATTGTGGGCGATCAGGGCGTTGGCCGCCTCCAGGATCGTGGCGGTGGAGCGGTAGTTCTCCTCCAGCTTCACCATCGTGGCGGTGGTCTCACTGGCGGCCCCGTCACCAAAGTCGTCCTGAAAGCCCATCAGGATCGTGAAATCGGCGGCACGGAAGCTGTAGATACTCTGATCGGCGTCTCCGACTACAAACACCGATCGCCCATCCCAGTCGTCGTAGTCGGAGGGTTCACGACCGTTGGTCACCAGCAACTTGATCAGGTCGTACTGGGTGCGGTTGGTGTCCTGGTATTCATCTACCAGCACATGGCGAAAGCGCCGGTGCCAGTAGTCGCGGATCTGCTCGTTCTGGCGCAGCAGCTGCACCGGCAGCAGCAGCAGGTCGTCGAAATCGAGGGCATTGTTGGCGGCCAGGGCACGCCGGTAGCGCCGGTAGGTCTCCGCCATCAACCGCCCCCTCTGGCCGCCGGCATCGGCCTCGAGCTGCTCGGGCATCCAGCCCTGGTTCTTGGCGTTGCTGATCGCCCAGCGCACCTTCTTGGGCTCAAAGCGCTTGGGATCTAGCTGCAGCTCCTGGGTGACGATCTCCTTGATCAGGCTCTGCACGTCGTTCTCGTCGTAGATCGAGAACTGGCGCGTCCAGCTGAGGCCTTCGGGATCCTTGAACTTGTCGATGTCGAAGCGCAGCAGCCGGGCGAACAGGGCGTGGAACGTGCCGATCCACAGCTCCTTGATCACCTCGCGGTAGATGCGCGAGCGCAGCTGGCGCTGCTCCACGACCGGCAGGGTGCTCCAGGGCTGGCCGAACTGGCTCTGGGCCAGCTTCTGGGCCAGCAGCAGCTCGAGCCGCTCCTTCATCTCGCGGGCCGCCTTGTTGGTGAAGGTGACCGCGAGCAGATGGGCCGGATCGGCGCCGTGGTGGCCGATCAGGTGGGCGATGCGGTGGGTGAGGGCGCGGGTTTTGCCGCTGCCCGCACCGGCCACAACCAGTAGCGGACCGGTGTGGTGGTCCACCGCCTTGCGCTGGGCGTCGTTGAGGCCGGCGAGAAATGCGCTCATTCCTGAGACCCTAGGCAAGGCGACGGGCCAACCTCTGCCGCCAGCGCTCCAAGCGCAGCTGGAGCAGGGAAGGGGGCCGCAGGGGCGGCTCACCGGCCTGCAGTCGATCGATGTGGATGTTGATCGCCTCCAGGGCCTGGCGCCAGCGGTGGCGCAGCCGCGGTTCACTGAGCTCATCAAGCAGCTCTTCCAAGCGGCGCGGCGCAGGCAGCCAGGCGGCTGGATCGGCCACCGCCGCAGCGATCCGCTCCCCGTCGGCGGCCAGGCTGCCCATACCGATCTGATGGGCCAGGTCCCCGGGGTCGAGGTTGTCAGCCAGGGCGTGGTTAAGGCTGCTGAACAGCACGCAGCCACAGGCCAGGGCCTCGATCGGCGGCAGACCAAAGCCCTCGCTCACACCACTGCAGCGCCAGTGGTCGGCGGAGTCGTAAACCACCACCTTGGCGCTGTTGAACAGCCCCACCAGATCCTCCACCCAGCCGTCCTGCACCAGCACCGTGAGCCCTCGGGCCCGCAGGGCTGGCACCAGCTGCTCCAGCACATAGGTGCTGGTCTTGCGCCGCTGGATCAGCACATCAATCGAGCGGCCGCCCGGCGCCGGCTCAGCGTCGAAGTTGTGGGGGCGATCACCACGGGCGATCCAACTGGCCTCCAGGGCGTTAGGCACCAGGAACAGCGGATTGCGGCTGGCCCATTGGCCCCAGTAGCCCAGGGTGTTGCGACTCACCGCCAGCACCGGCACCCCGGGGGGCAAGCGGAAGCCGTAGCCGCTGCTATGGGCGTGATAGGCCACCGGCCGGCCCCGCAAGGCCCCCAACTGTCGCGGCACATCAAAGCCCCAGCTCACGATCCACAGGGCGGCGGTGGCGGCGGGGCTGCCTAGGGGTTCAGCCCGGAGCAGATCACCCAGGTAGGGCAGTCCAGGCTCCCTCTGCCGATAAGTGACCAGTTCTGTTGGCACCAGTTCGGCCAGCAGCCGGGCCGTCTGCTGCTCCACCAGCAGGCCGCCGCAGCGGTAGCGACCGCTGGTGCCTGGCACCAAAAAGCGAAGAGTGCGCAAGACGCTCAGAGGCCGCGGCCCGCCAACTCTGGCTCAAGCCGCCGCCACTTCCGTGCTGCCCGAACGCTGACGGCGGGTAAGGAAGCCAAACAACACCTTGCCAATGGCGGCGATCAGATTGCCTTCCAGTTCCTGGAACATGGTCATGTTGAGGTGGAAGGCGTGGTTGGCCTCCTCCACAATGCGATCGGCCATGACCTGGTCGATTGGCAGGGCGTCGAGGGTGGTGCGGTAGTTGGCCTTGAAGGCCTTCTCATCGGGGATAGCCGCGAATTCGTAGAAACGCAGGCCATCGTGCTCGCCCAGGCTCATCGCCTTCTGCGCGATGTTCTTGAGGATCTGGCCGCCGGAAAGATCACCTATGTAGCGGGTGTAGTGGTGACCCACCAGCAGCTCCGGGCACTCCTGCGCCACCTGGTGCAGACGCTCTACGTATTGCTGGGCTCCAGGGGTGGGTTGGACCGCATTGCGCCAGTCGCCACCAAAATAAAAGGCAAGGTCCTGCTCAAGACTTTCGCGCCGATTGAGCTCGGGGAAAGCTACCGGGCCCACAACTGGATGGTCCTTGAGCCGGCCAAACTCCTCCTCCATGGCGGAGTACACGAAATAAAGGTCGGCCACCAGGGTGCGGTAGCTGGCCTTATCCACCACCCCCTTGAGGAAGCAGCTCACGAAGCCGGTGTTCTCCGCCATCGTGTGGGCCTTTTTGGTGCCTTCACGCAGTTGGGAAGCAAGGGCGACGGCCATCTGACGGGGGCTTGGTACGGGCGAGGCGCCAAGTTAGGCGGGAGTTTTACCGGGACGCCTGGCAAGGTTGCGAAGGGTTACGCCGCCAGGTTCTGATCGGCCTGTTCGGCGCCACCAAACAGATCAAACAGCTCCCGGGAAAACTGCTGCAACTTCTGCGCCACCTCGGCCTGGGGCAGATGACTGCCCAACGGCTGCCAGTCGCCCACGGTGGCCAGCCGCCAGCGCTCGCTCTCGTAAGTCAGACCCCGGATCGTCACCCCCAGCAGGCGGGGACGTTCAGCCCTGCTCCGCCCCGGCGCCCCGTCCAGGCGCAGCTGGACCAGAAAGGAGCGGCACTGGCTGCGCGGACTCCAACCCGGTAGGTGAAAAGAGAGGTCCAGGCTCTCCTGCTCGGCAAAGGCACGAGTCAGCGCGTCGTCGCGCCAGGGGGTGAGGTTGGCTCGGGCATCAGGGAAGTGGACGCGAAACAGGCTCGCGGCCGCAGCGATTGCCTGGGCAAGTTCCAGGGATCGGGCCTGATCGGCGGCATTCATGCCGTTTCCCCTGAGCAGAACCGCAACATGCCTGAAACCTAGGCTCGCCGCACCGCTCAGGCCGAACAGGTCAGCAACAGCCCATGGCAACCCCTAGCGCCGCCAGCTTTGAGAAGCTCACCGCCCCTGCCAACGGCACCGCAATTCGCTTCGAAAATGGTCAGCCGATCGTGCCCAACGATCCGATTGTTCCCTTCATCCGCGGAGATGGCACGGGCGTAGACATCTGGCCCGCCACCCAGAAAGTGCTGGACGCGGCGGTGGCCCACGCCTACGGCGGTGAGCGCCGGATTGAGTGGTTCAAGGTGTACGCCGGCGACGAGGCCTGCGACCTCTACGGCACCTACCAGTACCTGCCGGAAGACACCCTGAGCGCCATCAAGGAGTACGGCGTGGCGATCAAAGGGCCGCTCACCACACCGATCGGCGGCGGCATTCGCTCCCTCAACGTGGCCCTGCGCCAGATCTTTGATCTGTATTGCTGCGTGCGCCCCTGCCGCTACTACGAGGGCACTCCCAGCCCCCACAAGCGCCCTCAAGACCTCGATGTGATCGTCTATCGAGAAAACACCGAAGATATCTATATGGGGATCGAGTGGGAAGCAAACGATCCGGTGTGCCTCGATCTGATCAAGCACCTCAATGAGGTGGTGATCCCAGCCAACGGCAAGCTGGGCCAGCGCCAGATCCCAGCGGGCTCCGGCATCGGCATCAAGCCCGTGAGTAAGCACGGCAGCCAGCGCCACATCCGCAAGGCGATCCAGCACGCCCTGCGCCTCGAGGGCGACAAGCGCCACGTGACCCTGGTGCACAAGGGCAACATCATGAAGTTCACCGAGGGAGCCTTCCGCGACTGGGGCTACGAGCTGGCCAGCACCGAATTCCGCGATGTCTGCATCACCGAGCGGGAGAGCTGGGTCCTCGACAACGTCGAGCGCAATCCCGGCCTGAGTATCGAGGCCAATGCCCGCATGATCGAGCCCGGCTACGACAGCCTCACCCCCGAGAAGAAAGCCGCCATTGATGCCGAGGTGAAGGGCGTGCTCGAAGCCATCGGCGCCAGCCACGGCGGTGGCAGGTGGAAGCAGATGGTGCTTGTCGACGACCGCATCGCCGACAGCATCTTCCAGCAGATCCAGACTCGCCCCGCCGACTACTCGATCCTCGCCACCCTCAACCTCAACGGCGACTACATCTCCGATGCCGCCGCAGCCGTGGTGGGAGGCCTGGGCATGGCTCCCGGCGCCAACATCGGCGACAACGCTGCGATCTTCGAAGCCACCCACGGCACTGCTCCCAAGCACGCCGGCCTCGATCGCATCAACCCCGGCTCGGTGATCCTCAGCGGCGTGATGATGCTCGAATTCATGGGCTGGCAGGAAGCCGCCGACCTGATCACCGCGGGCCTGAGCGCCGCCATCGCCAATGGCGAGGTGACCTACGACCTGGCCCGGCTGATGGAGCCTCCGGTGGAGCCGGTGAGCTGCAGTGGCTTTGCAGAGGCGATCGTCGCCAGGTTCTGAGCCGCGACCTCTCAGGGGACGGCTACAGCTGGGGTAGGGATGATCTGCACCACCCCGCCCTCACTTGGGGCCATAACCTTGGGGCCGCCAAGCACCGCGGGCTGATTAAAGCGGTCGACGCCCAGCAGCACCTCGTGACGCCCCTGACCGCTGGCCTGGTGGATGCCGTTCCTCAGCTTTACAAAGGCGCTCAGATCAACGCGGGTAATTACATTATATCGCTTCTGATTGGGGCGCAGCATGATGAACATGGTCATCACCACGTTCCAGCCGAGCGCCAGTGCCAGCAGGGTGGCGAGTGTGCCGGAGCGCCTGCTCTTTCCGGGCCATAGACGCTCTATCCAGATGAAAGTGACAGCCCCAACTACGAAAATCAACACACAGCTCCATAGCGCCACACGGATGTAGAAATCCTGGGAGTAGATGCTGCGATCTTCGGTATCCACTCCTGCTTCGCGCACCCTTAGCAGCACTTGCTTCCAGGCGGTGACATCTCCGGGACTGCGATCGACCAGCTCCGTATCCCTGGAGGGCATCAGAACTGAATCGAGCTCGCCAGCCATGCCATCTGGCGTGGTCGAGGTGCCGAGCTTGAAGGTGGTTTTTGGATAGGAGATCACCACCCGCGCAGCATTCGTTTTCTGCAGCTCCTGCTTCACAGACAAGAGCAGATAATTGGCCATCTCGCTGTTGCTGGCCAGATCAATGCCAGCGAACTGCACCTCCAGCGGCTCCCCTTGCACCGGCAGCGAGGAGAGCTTCAGGGCCGCGACCGCCTGGTCTACTGCTGTGGCCATGCTGCGCTGCTGGGCGGCAATGCGCGGAAAGCTGGCCTGGCGCAGGATCGGGATCTGCAGTTTGGATGTCCCCAGGTCCTGAGCCCCTCCCAGCCAGGCCATCGCCCGCTGCATATCTGCGCTGTAGTTCAGCCACAGCTGGAAAGACACATAGCCGGCACTAAACAGCGCCAGCCCGGCACCGAGGCCAATGAGATAATTGCGTTCGCTTCGGCTCACTCGCGGACCGGTGATCCGAAAGGGTCCTCTCATGACTGTGGTACCAAAGCAAGACCCCAACCTAGGGATCGATGACTGATCTGCCATCGGACCCCTGCGTGCACTGCGGCTTCTGCCTGCCCACCTGCGCCAGCTACCGGGTACTGGGAACGGAGATGGACTCGCCCCGGGGCCGCATCTACACCCTCAAGGCGATCGCCAACGGTGAACTGAGCCTCGATGCCACCGTGGCTAAGCACTTCGACAGTTGCCTGGGTTGTCTCGCCTGCGTCACGGCTTGCCCCTCGGGGGTGCGCTACGACCAACTGATCGAGGCGACGCGCCCCCAGCTGAACGCCCCGGAACTGCGCAGCTCCGCCCAGCAGGCATTTCGCAAGCTGCTATTTGCCCTGCTTCCCTACCCTGCGCGGCTTCGGGCCCTGCTCACGCCGCTGCGCCTTTACGCCGGCACCCCCCTGCAGGCCCTGGCCCGCCGCAGTGGGCTCACCCGCCTGTTCGGCCCCCAACTGGAGGCCCTCGATCAGCTGCTACCTCCCTTGGCGCCTGCAGGCTTCCGCGACGACTTCCCCCTTGTAGTGCCCGCCCAGGGTCCTCCCCGCGCCCGGGTAGGGCTGGTGCTGGGTTGTGTGCAGCGTTTATTTGATCCAGCCGTGAACCAGGCCGCCGTGCAGGTGCTGAGCGCCAACGGCATCGAGGTGGTGATCCCACCAGCCCAGGGCTGCTGCGGCGCCGTGACCCACCACCAGGGGGAACTGGACCAAACCCACCAACTGGCCCAGGCCCTGATCCAAAGCTTCGAGGCCGTAGTGGGCCCAGGCAAGCCCGCCGGGGCCGGGCCTCTCGACGCCGTATTGGTAGCAGCTTCCGGTTGCGGTCACACCATGAAGGCCTATGGGCGGCTAACCGGCAGCAGCTTCTCCGCCCCAGTCGCTGATATTCAGGAGTTCCTCGCCGATCTCGGCCTAAGCCAGCCTTTCCTCGCCGCCCTTAAGCCCCTGAGCCACGCTGACGGCGAGCTAGCCAGCTCCGAACGCCCTCTCCAACTGGCCTATCACGACGCCTGCCACATGCTGCATGGCCAGGGCATCAGCAGCCAGCCCCGGGCCCTGCTCAATGCCATCCCCCACATCCAGCTGCGCGAAGCGACTGAAGCGGGAGTGTGCTGCGGCAGCGCCGGCATCTACAACCTGGTGCAGCCTGAGGAGGCCGCCGCCCTTGGGCAGCTCAAGGCCAAAGACCTAGCCGGCACCGGAGCCGAGCTGGCGGTTAGCGCCAACATCGGCTGCAGCCTGCAGATCCGGCGCCACATGCAGGAGCTGCCCCAGCCGATCCCAGTGCTGCATCCGATGCAGTTGCTGGAGCAGAGCTACAGCGGTTGAGCCAACCCATCCCCGACCAGCCGCCAGTCAATAAGGCCCCTAAAGGCCGCCTGCTGAACATTCTGGGAGTGGGTTTTGGCTTGGCCGGTGCCGTGGGCGGCACGATCGGGGCAGGCATCCTGCGCACTCCGGGCCTGGTGGCAGCCCAATTGCCCTCGGCGGAGCTGGTGCTGGCCGCCTGGCTGGCCGGCGGGCTCTATGCGCTGGTGGGGGCAGTGTGCATTGCCGAGTTGGCGGCAGCCTTACCAAAGGCCGGCGGTTGGTATGTCTACGCCGAGCGGGCCTTCGGCAAGCGAGTGGGCTTTCTGGTGGGCTGGACCGACTGGCTGGCCCACTGCATCGGCCTGGCCTGGGTGGCCACCACCGTGGGGGAATACGGCCAGACCCTGCTGCCGGCCGCGATCCCCCAGGAGCCCTACACGGCCCAAATTCTGGCGCTGCTGGCCATCGGCCTGTTCAGCCTGATTCAGCTCCAGGGCCTGCGGGCCGGCAGCGCCAGCCAGGAATTACTCAGCCTCGCCAAGGCGGTGGCCTTTCTGGCCCTGGTAGCGGCCTGCTTCCTGCTGCCCATCCAGGCGGCGCCCGCCATCGCGGTACCACCGCCTGCGCCCATGGCGATCGCGGGCTGGCGGAGCCTGAGCCTGGCTGTGGTGCTGGCCCTACAGGCAGTGATCACCACCTACGACGGCTGGGCCAGCCCCGTTTATTTCGCTGAAGAATTCAGCGAGCCGGGGCGAGATCTGCCCCGCTCCTTGATCGGCGGGGTTCTGGCGGTGCTGGTGCTTTATCTGCTGATCAACGCCGCCCTCCTGCATGTGCTGCCGATCGCCCAGCTGGCCAGCTCAAACCTGCCGGCCGCGGACGCGGCACGAGCCCTGGCTGGACCGCTGGGTGGCCTGCTGATCACCGCGTTAGCGCTGGTGTCCCTGCTAGGCCTGATCAACACCGTGGTGATGGCTGCTCCACGGATTTTGTTTGGCCTCAGCCGCGACGGCCTGCTGCCGAGCTTTGTTGCCCAAGTGAACGGGGGCGGCACCCCGAGCGCGGCCCTGCTGCTCACCAGCACAGCCGCCGCGGCCCTGGTGCTGGCAGGCTCCTTCGAACGGCTGCTGACCATGGGCGCCGTGCTCTACGTGAGCCTGCCGCTGGCTGGCATTGCCTCCCTGGTGACCCTGCGCCAGCGGGAGCCGGAGCTGCCCCGCCCCTTTCTCTCCTGGGGCTACCCCGTGTCCCCTCTGCTGATTACGGCGGTGTCTCTGGCCTTCCTGATCGGCAGTACGGCCAACGACTGGCTTAGCAGCCTTGCCGCCCTAGCCCTCGTGGCCATGGGCTACGGCGTCTGCCTGTTGGCGGAGCGACGTCCCCTAGCAGAGGAGACGAGTTAATCGGCGCTTGCCAAACCTTCCATCCAGCGCCAAGCCAGCCGCAGCGTGTCCCCATCACCGAGGTTGCCGGGGAAGGTGAGCACCGGCAGAGGCTCTGGCAGATCAGCCAGCACCAAGGAAAGCCCCGGCAGCAGCTGGCCTTTCAACTCGACCGCCGCCAGAGCCAGACCATCGGCCAGCAGGGTGTGGGTGGTGATGCCCCCCTTGCTGATCAGGTAACCCAGCTGGGGCGCCAGGGCAGCAGCCAGCCGGGCCATCAGCGCCGCCAGAGCGTCGCCTAAGCGGCGGCGCTGCGCTACTGATGCGCACTGGAGCTCACCCCGGCTGGTGTACAGCACAGGCGTTTGCCCCTGCGCAAGCACCCGCCGCAACTGAACCAGCCAGTCGGCCTCCAGGGAAGCCAGCAGGGGCTCCGGCAGGGGGCCTTCCAGCAGCCGCGCCAGCTGGGCGACGGGCAGCTCAAGCCCCACGCAGCGGGGCTCCGTCAGCAGCTGGGTGAGCTGGGCATCAGCCAAAGGCACGTGGGAGCCCACCAGCACAAGCCCTGGCTTGGGGCGGCGCAACCGGGCCAGGGCAGATCCAGCCAGGGGCTGGGGCGGCAAAGCCGCTAAGGCCTGGATCCAACTGGCCGCCGACTGGGAAAGCACCGCCCGGGGCCAGGCCTGGCGCACCACCTGGGCCAGGGCGGCCAGTTGCTCAGGTCGCTCCCCGTCAACGGCCACCACGGGCCCGCCATCTAGGGCCGCCAGTCGCTCCGCCAGGGCCTGGCCGCCATCGCTTACGGCGTAATCCAACTCGGCGCCCGTCAGACGCTGGACCTGGTGAGCGGCGATACGGCCACCACTTTTTTCCTCCACCCAAACCGGTAGATCGCTGCTGGCGTAGCCAAACAGGCGGTCGCGGGCGAAGGCGGTTTGATGCACGGGCTGGCCGTGCAGGCGATGCACCCCCTCCACGGTGGTGCGGCCCCCCTCAAAAAAGGCCGGGATCAACAAGGTGGCCGCAAAGGGGCCGAGCTCGGCCGCGATCACCTCCACCTCCAACGGAAAGTGACCCCGCAAGGTGGAGTCGCCGCGACTCACCAGCCACCAACGCTCAATGCCTGCCAGGGGCAGGGCCGCGGCCAGGGCCCGGCAGATCTGGCGCACCCGCTCCGCGGCCGCTTCCGGCGCGAGGGCCCGGGTATTAGCCAGCAGAAACAGCAGCGGCGAAGGGTGCCGCAACCCCGCCGCCAGGGTGGCGGCATCCCAGCGCAGCAGCAGCGGGCAGCTGTGCACCGTCTGGGAGCCGGTGGGGTCATCGTCGATGACGATGATTTTGGAGGAGGCGGCCATGGCACCATCGTGCCGTGATGACTCCGGAGCCCAGGGAGCTGCAGGAGCTGGTGCGCGAGCTGCACCAGCAGGCTGCGCCCTGGCAACCCGCCGGCCTGGGCAGCCGACTCAACTGGGGGCCGCCAGTTATGGGCGCCAGCGCCACCGTGAGCTGTAGGCGGCTTAGCGGCATCGTTGAGCACAGCCCTGGCGATTTCACTGTGACGGTCCTGGCCGGCACGCCCCTGGTCGAATTGCAAGCCGAACTAGCCCGCCACAGGCAATGGCTAGCCGTTGACTGGCCCTGGGGCAGTGGTCTGGGCGGCCAAGCCAGCGGCAGCCTGGGCGGCCTGGTGGCCAGGGGCCTGGCCGGCGGGCTGCGCCAGCGCTATCTGGGCGTGCGCGACCAGATAATTGGCCTGGAATTGATCCGCAGCGACGGCACCCGCGCCCGGGCCGGGGGCAAGGTGGTGAAAAACGTGGCCGGCTACGACCTGATGCGCTTGATGGCGGGCAGCTGGGGGTCCTTAGGACTGATCAGCAGCCTCACGCTGCGCACCATGCCGGAGCCACCCCAGCGGCGCGGCCTGAAGCTGGCGGGGCCGCTCGAAGCCCTCGGCCAACTCGCCGCCTGGCTGCTGGGCTCAAGCCTCAGCCCGGAGCGGATCGACTGGTGGCGCCCCCCTGCTCGCCAAGAAGACGACACCGGGCTGCTGATCAGCCTGGCCAGCATCAACGCCCACACCCTTGATGAGCAAATCGGCTGCATCGCCGCCAAGGCTGCTCCAATGGGAATTACGGCCCAAACTCTTGAACCTGCCGAACTCGCAAGCCTGGTGGGGCAAAGCCAAGGGTCTGAAACTGGGTCCAGCGACTGGTTGCTGCGGCTGGCGGTTCGCCCCAACCAAGCGACTTCCCTGCTCAACGATCCAGCCCTGGCCGGATTGCCGGTGGTCCTGGGGGCTGGCAGTGGCCTAGGTATCGCCTGGGCAACTGCCTCAGCCCTACCGACCTACAAGGTGGAGGCCCTCAGGCGCCATTGCCAGCAGGGTGCCGGCTACCTGACGGTGCTGCGCCAGCCCGCCAGCAGCAAACTGCCGGCCTGGCTAGATGCCCCATCGCGGCCCCTGATCGAAGCGATCAAGCGCCAGTTTGACCCGAAGCAGCAACTGTCTCGCGGTCGTCTGCCTGGAGTGAATCTGCCGGGAGTGGAGCCGCCCCGGAGCTGAGGCCGGCGATCCAGTCGAGCAGGGCAGCATTCACCTGATCTGGCACCTCGTCGTGGGGACAGTGACCGGCCTCGAGCACCACTTCGCTGGTGCCTGCCGGAGCATGGCGCTGGAAAGCAGCCCGCCGGCCCACGGCGTTGATCCAGGGGTCGCGGATACCCCAGAGCAACAGCAACGGGCATGTCAGCTGGACAAACAACTCATCGAGGGGCTGGCCGCGGGGGATATCAAACACGGTGCGGAAAACACCGAAGGCACCCGGATCAAGCGACGGCCGACGGATCGCCTCCACCAAGGCTTCATCGACGTTGGTCTTGTCGACATACACCTGGTTGAGGGTGCGGCGAATCGTGGCCGGCCGGCGCAAATTTTCAAACAACAACCTCTGCAGCACCGGACTTTTGAGCAGGGCTCCCGCAATGGTCTGGCGGGTGATCGCACCCCAGCCCTTAGGCGGCGCCTGCTCATCGCTGAACGGCCCTGCCGCATTCAGCAGCACCACCCCGGCCGCCTGGTCCCCTAGGGCAGCGCCAGCCGCTAGGGCTGAGAAACCGCCAAGGGAATTGCCCGCCAGCACCGTCGGTCGGCCGATGCGCTCGTGCACATATGCGGCCAGCTGGTCGCGCCAGAGGGGGCCGCCGTAGGCAAGCTCGGGCGGCTTGGCGCTGCGACCAAAGCCCAGCAGGTCGATGGCGTGCACCTCATGGCGCTGGGCCAGCACGGGAATGTTGTGGCGCCAGTGATCCGTGGAAGCACCAAAGCCATGCACCAGCAGGATCGCAGGGCCCTCGGGCTCAGCTGGCGCCGCTGCGATGGCGTGCACTGGATGGCCGGCGTAGCTCCAGGGCTGGGGTACAGACAAGGAAGCCACCTTGATGTGTCCAGGGTGGTTGATGCTAGGGAGATCCGCGGCGCGCCATTGCCCCTCACTAGCCCTGACTGGAGCCCCTTCCTGCCGGGGATCGCCCTGTGGGCACTGGCTTTGTACCTTCCCTTGAGCGGCCCCCTGGGGCGACTGGAGGAAGCCCTGGCCGCAGGCTCCCTGCCGAGCACTGTCCAGCAGGTGATGTTGGTGATTAGCAGCCTGCTGCTGGCCCTGGCCATCGGGGTGCTGGCCGACCTGGGCCTGAGCTGGGCCCTGGGCCCCGACTGGGCCAGCAGCCTCGGCCTGATCGCTGCCGGCTGGGGGCTGTTCACAGCTCTCGCCAGTCGAGCCAGGGAAGACGGGGAATGATTGCCGGTGTGCGGGCCCGGTAGGTGGCGTAATCGGGATAGGCAAGCTCAAGGGCCCGCTCCTCGCGGCGTGCCTTACCGCCCAGCACGGCCAACAGGGCCAGCAGCAAGGCCAGATGCAGCAGGCTGCCCAGGGCCAAACTCACCCCCAGCGAACAAAGCAGCACCGCTTGATAGAGGGGGTGACGGCAACGGCCGTAAGCCCCGCTTGTCACCAATGGGGCGCCAGGAATCGGATCAGGCAGGGGCGTAAGGCTGGAGCCCAGCCCCCAGAACGCCTGAGCCGCCAACACCAGGCCCAGCAGCAGCAAAATGGCACCGGCCAAGGCCAGCGGCAGGGGCCAGGCGTAGCCCCAGGCGCCGGGGGCAGGCCAGGGCGGCAGCAGGTGGGCAGCAATCAAGGCCAGCTGGGCCAGCAACCACCACTCACCGTGGCGGTTATCGAGCCAGCCCGCCCAACTCAGACCCCAGCGCTCAGGTTGGAATTTCGGCAAGTGGATCAAGATCCGGACCTCCAGCGCTGCCACCCAGCACCAGTCTGAGCAGGATCGGCGCCAGGAAGGTGGTGCCGATCACCATCAGCAAGATTGCGGCCTCCAGCGGCTTGGTCAGCAGGCCAGCCTGGGTACCCAGACCAAGAAAAATCAAACCCACCTCACCGCGGGGCATCATCCCCAAACCCACCACCAAGCGGTTGGTTTTCTCCTTGCTGAAATAGCTCCAGCCGGTTGCCACCTTGCCGGCAATCGCCACGGTGAGCAGAAAGGCCGCCACGATCAATCCCTCCCTGTTTTCAGGGTTAAGCGGATTGAGCACCGACAGATCCATGCCCGTGCCAATCAGCACAAAGAAGATCGTGGCAAACAGGGCAACTAGGGGCTTAACGGTGTCCTGGATCGCATGGGTGTGCTTAGAAGAGCTAAGAATCAAGCCTGCAGCAAAAGCGCCAAGAGCCGCTTCCAGGCCGATCGCCTGGGCCACAAAACAGCAGAGCGACAACACCACGAAAGCCGCCACCACCACTTCGCCAGGGGCCTTGAGCTGATCGAGCAGCCAGTCGAACCCAGGAGCAGCAGTGCGGCTCAGGAACAGGGCCGCCGCCACAAACACCGCTGCCGCCGCAACCAACTTCAGGATCGGGCCAAGGCTGAAGCCCTCGCCGCCAGCCAGGCTCACCACCACCGCCAAAATGACGATGCCGAGAATGTCGTCGAGTACGGCCGCGCCGATCACCGTCTGACCCTCGCGGGTGCGCAGAAACTTCAACTCACCAAACACGCTGGCGGTGATGCCGATGCTGGTGGCAGTCATCGCCGCACCGGCGAAGATCGCTGGAATCAAGGGCACATGGAAGATGTAATAAAGGCCCGCAGTGCCTAGGGCAAAAGGAAGCACCACCCCAGTTACGGCAACGGTGGTGGCCTGGGCACCCACCGCTACCAGCTCATCGAGCTCGCTCTCCAGTCCGGTGAGAAACAACAGGGCAAACAGGCCGATCTGGGAGACCGCCTGCAGATTCGGGAAGGTCTCGGCGTAGATCTCCTGCACCTTTTCCGGTGAGAGATCGGCCAGAGAACTGAGCAAGCCCAAGCCCCAACTGCTGAGTTGGACCTGGGTTTCGGGCGGCACGATCAAATGCAGGCCGGAAACGCCAATCAGAACGCCAGCTACCAGCTCACCCAAAATTGTGGGCAGCTGCACCCGCACCATCAGCTCCGCCAGCAGCCTGGCCGCCACGAAGATCACCAGAAACTCGCCCACCGAAATCAGGGTTTCAGCAACTTCGGCTTGGTGACTACCGATTTCAAGCAAAAGCGCTGGCAGAACCATGGAAAGGTGGGTGCGCGTTAGTGGGAGGCGCGACCTTAAAGCCGCCCGCGCCAAGGTGTTTGGACCCTGATCTCTATTCGGGCGTGGGGTTGGGATTTGGCAACCATCGCTACGGTCTGAATATTGAGTAGCTGACGCGGGCAATGGCAGAGCAACTGCAGCGTCTTGATGCCTGGTGGCGGGCCGCCAACTACTTAGCGGTGGGGATGATCTACCTGCAGGACAACCCCCTGCTGGCCGAACCGCTGCAGCCCGCTCACATCAAAAGCCGGCTGCTGGGGCACTGGGGCTCGAGCCCGGGTCAATCCTTCATCTGGGCCCATGCCAACCGGGTGATCCGGTCCCACGACCTCAACATTATTTATCTCTCGGGCCCGGGCCATGGCGCCCCTGGGGTGCTGGCGCCCACCTACCTCGATGGCTCCTACAGCGAGATCTATCCCGACAAGTCGACGGATGCTGCCGGCATGCAGCGCTTCCTTAAGCAGTTTTCCTTCCCCGGCCACATCGGTAGCCACTGCACACCGGAAACCCCTGGCTCAATCCATGAGGGCGGCGAGCTGGGCTACGTGCTCTCCCACGCCTGCGGGGCGGTGTTCGACAACCCCAGCCTGATCGCCCTGGCCTGCGTCGGCGATGGCGAAGCGGAAACCGGGCCCTTGGCCACCAGCTGGCACATCAATAAGTTCCTCAACCCCGCATCCGACGGCGCCGTGCTGCCGGTGTTGCACCTCAACGGCTACAAAATCGCCAACCCCACGCTGCTGGCCCGCATCCCTAGGGAGGAGCTCGCCAGCTTGATGCGGGGCTACGGCTGGGAGCCCCTGTTTGTGGAAGGCAGCGAGCCGATGGCGATGCACCAAGCCATGGCAGCCGCCATGGACAGCGCCATAAACCGCATTCAAGAGGTGCAGGCTGAGGCCCGCCGCAGCGGCGATCCCAACAACGTCAACCGGCCCCGTTGGCCCATGATCGTGTTGCGATCGCCTAAGGGCTGGACAGGGCCGGCGGAGCTGAATGGCAAAAAGCTGGAAGGCTTCTGGCGCAGCCACCAGGTGCCCCTACCCGATCCCAAGCGAGACCCGGCCCAGCTAGAGCAACTCGAGGCCTGGCTGCATAGCTACCGCCCTGGCGAACTCTTTGATGAACAGGGAAGCCTGATCGCCGAGCTGCGGGCCCTCTCGCCCATTGGCCAGCGCCGCATGGGCTCCAATCCCCATGCCAACGGTGGGCTGCTGCGCCGCCGCCTGAATCTGCCGCCGGTTCATACCTATGCCGTGCCCGTTGAGCAACCGGGCCAGCACGAAGCCGAAAACACCGCTCCCCTGGGGGAACTGCTGCGCGATGCCATTGCCCTGAACCCCGATTCCGTGCGCGTGTTCGGACCGGATGAAACCGCCTCCAACCGGCTGCAAGCCATCTACGAGATCAGCAAAAAGGTATGGATGGAGGAATTTCTGCCGGAAGACCTCAACGGCAGCGAGCTCTCCCGCAGCGGCCGCGTTGTCGAGATGTTGAGCGAACACACCTTGGTGGGAATGATGGAGGGCTACCTACTCACCGGCCGCCATGGCTTTTTCCACACCTATGAGGCCTTCGCCCATGTGATTGCCTCGATGTTCAATCAGCACGCCAAGTGGCTGGAATCCTGCATTCACCACGCCACCTGGCGGGCACCGATTTCCCCCTGGAACTGTCTGATCTCCAGCACCGTGTGGCGCCAAGACCACAACGGCTTCACCCACCAGGATCCTGGCTTCATCGATCTAGCCGGTAACAAAAGTGGCGAGGTGATGCGCGTCTATCTGCCGGCCGATGCCAACAGCCTGCTGGCCGTAGCTGAACAGGCTCTGCAGGAAACGAACGTGTGCAACATCATCGTTTCTGACAAACAGAAACACCTGCAATATCTAACTCTGGAGCAGGCCCGGTCCCACGTGGCCAAGGGCATCGGCCTATGGAGCTGGGCGAGCAACGACGAGTGCGGCACCGAACCAGATGAGCCTGATGTGGTGATGGCCTGCGCAGGCGACATCCCCACCAAGGAAACCCTAGCCGCAGTTGAAATTCTGCGGCATGAAATCCCGCGGCTGAAAATCCGGGTGCTGAATGTGGTGAAGCTATTTGCTCTCACCACTCCGGGCGAACACCCCCACGGCCTCAGTGATCGGGACTTCGACAGTCTGTTCACCACGAATCGACCGGTGATTTTCAATTTTCACGGCTACCCGTGGCTAATCCACCGACTCACCTACCACCGCACCAACCACGTCAACTTTCACGTGCGCGGATATAAGGAGAAAGGCAACATCAACACCCCTCTGGAGCTGGCGATGAACAATCAGATCGACCGTTTCAACTTGGTTATTGATGTAATTGACCGGGTTGCGGGACTGGGCTCCCGCGCCGCCCACGTCAAAGAGCGCATGAAAGAGGCGATCTTGGCCAACCGGGCCCACGCCCATGAGCACGGCATGGATGCGGAGGATGTCACCAACTGGCGATGGAACCCACTGCCTGCAGCGGCCCATGCGGGAGAATTACTCCAATGAGCGACCACCAACCCAGCAACCTGCGTCTGCCCACCCCGGGCTGCTACGCCGACCCAGATCGCAGTGGCCTGACCGCGGACAATGTGTTCGACGGCATGACCGAGCACCTTTTTTACACGCTCGGCAAGCTCGCCCCCACTGCCAGCCGCCACGACCTCTACATGGCCCTCAGCTACGCAGTGCGCGACCGGCTGATGACCCGATACCTGGCTGGCATTGAGGCGATAAGTGCCACCCCGACTCGAGTGGTGGCCTATCTCTCCGCTGAATTTCTGATCGGGCCCCAACTGGGCAACAACCTGTTGATGCTGGGCATCCAGCAGGAAGCGGCGGAAGCCCTGCGCCGTTTCGGCATCAACGACATCAACGAGATCCTCGATGTCGAGGAGGAGCCTGGCCTGGGCAACGGAGGCCTGGGTCGACTGGCAGCCTGCTTCCTAGAATCGCTGGCCTCGCTGGAAATACCAGCCACCGGCTACGGCATCCGCTACGAATTCGGAATTTTTGACCAGCTGATCCGCGATGGCTGGCAGGTGGAGATCACCGATAAATGGCTCAAGAGCGGCTGGCCCTGGGAGCTGCCCCATCCTGATCAAGCCTGCTTCGTGGGCTTCGGTGGCCACACCGAGGGCTATCGCGACGAGCACGGCACCTACCGGGTGCGCTGGATTCCGGCAGAGCACGCCATCGGCATTCCCCACGACGTGCCGGTGCTGGGCTACCGGGTCAACACCTGCGACCGGCTGCGGTTGTGGCGAGCCGATGCCGCGGAATCCTTCGACTTCTACGCCTTCAACAGCGGCGACTACTACGGGGCTGTGGAAGAGAAGGTGGGCTCCGAGACCCTCTCCAAGGTGCTCTATCCCAACGACGGCACCGATGAGGGTCGGCGCCTGCGCCTGAAGCAGCAGCACTTCTTCGTGAGCTGCTCCCTGCAGGACATGATCCGCAACCTCGATGCCCGCGGCATCCCCATCACGGATTTCCCCGATCACTGGGCGGTGCAGCTAAACGACACCCACCCGGCCATCGCCGTGGCAGAGCTGATGCGCCTGCTACTCGATGACAAGCACCTGGACTGGGAGATCGCCTGGAACATCACCAGTCGCTCTCTCTCCTACACCAACCACACCCTGCTGCCGGAAGCCCTCGAGAAGTGGGGCTTGGGGTTATTTGGCTCGCTGCTACCCCGCCACCTGGAGCTGATCTACGAGATCAACCGCCGCTTCTTGCAACAGGTACGCCTGAAATATCCGGGCAACGAACAGATCCTGCGCAAGGTCTCGATCATCGATGAGGAGGGCGATAAGGCAGTCCGCATGGCCAATCTGGCCACCGTTGCTTCCCACCACGTCAACGGAGTAGCAGCCCTGCACAGCGAACTGGTCAAAACCGAGCTGTTTCCTGAATTCGCGGCCCTATGGCCCGAGAAATTCACCAATGTCACCAACGGCGTCACCCCGAGGCGCTGGGTGGCCCTGGCCAATCCCCAGCTCTCGGCCCTGCTGAATGAATCGATTGGCACCGGCTGGATTAACCATCTCGATGAACTGCGCCGCCTAGAGCAGTTCGTCGACGACAGCAGCTTCCTCGAGCGCTGGGAGGCCACCAAGCTAGGCGTTAAGGGCCAGCTGAGTAATTACATCCATCGCCACACTGGTGTGATGGTCGATCCCACCTCCCTGTTCGATGTGCAGGTGAAGCGGATCCACGAATACAAGCGCCAGCACCTCAATGCCCTGCAGGTGGTGGCCCAGTACCTGCGCATCAAGAATGGTCAGGCGGAGGGAATGGCCCCACGCACGGTGATCTTCGGCGGCAAGGCGGCTCCGGGCTACTACATGGCCAAGCTCATTATCCGCTTCATCAACGGCATCGCCGAAACCATCAACGCCGACCCCGACATGGAGGGCCGGCTGCGGGTGATCTTCCTAGCCGACTACAACGTCAAGCTGGGTGAACGGGTTTACCCCGCCTCCGACCTCTCGGAGCAGATCTCCACCGCCGGCAAAGAAGCCTCCGGCACCGGCAACATGAAGTTCGCCATGAATGGGGCGCTGACCATCGGCACGCTCGATGGCGCCAACGTGGAAATCCGCGAACAGGTGGGTGCCGAGAACTTCTTCCTGTTTGGCAAGACAGCCGAAGAGATCTCCGAGCTTTCCCGGTCGGGTTATCGCCCCTGGGAGCTGATCGGCGGGATGCCCGAGTTGGCCGAGATCCTGCGTCTGGTGGAGCAGGGCCACTTCAGTAATGGGGATGGCGACCTATTTAGGCCGCTGCTGCAAAACCTCACCGGCCGGGATCCCTTCTTCGTGCTGGCCGACTTCAACGACTATCTGCGGGCCCAGTCCGAGGTCGACCTGGCCTGGGCCGACAGGGGTCGCTGGAACCGCATGTCGCTGCTGAATTCAGCCCGCAGTGGCTTCTTCTCTTCAGATCGCTCAATCCGCGACTACGCAGATCGGATCTGGAAAGCCGAAAGCTTCCCGGTCACGATCACCTGCGAGCTGGACTGAGCAGGGAGATGGTCTAACCGGGCAGATCTGGAGTTTGGTGGAGCAGCCGATTCAGCCTTAGGCGATCGGCATTAAGTGGATCAGGGGCCAGCTCACCGGCCACCTCCCGAAACTTTTGCTCCACCTCATCGGGCACCCGCACGTCAAAAATGCGCTCCATCAGCGCCTCTATGGAGAAGAGGTGGGCGTTGATGTTCTCCAGATCAGCCATGGCCTGCTGGAAGGCATCGGGCTCAGCGCCCTGATCCTCAACAGCCCCTGTAGCTGCACCTTGGCCGCCAGGAGCGGCATTGGCCTGACTGGCGGCTGCTTCAGTTGCCTCCTGCTGCTTCTGCAACTCTTCCATCACCCGGCCGGCCAGGGTGCGAAAAGATTGCAACGCAGCCCAATTGAGCTCCTGCTGCTGGCGCAGGGTGGGATTTTCACGGATCAATCGGTCATGTTCCCGATAGAACCGCTGGCAATCAGGGCATTGGCAGGGCTCTTCTGGCACCGCACTCCCTTTGGATCTCAGTCCCCATCATGGCACTCACGCCGCCAAGGGGATCTCGATCGAGGTCACCACGTTGATCACGTCGCGCAGCCGCATCGAATCGGCAAACCAGCCCATGGCTTGCTCGGTGTCCCCACTCCGCTCAGCGTCGGTGGCCTGCTCCTCGTGAGCCTCAGCTAGCAGTGCCAGCCAGCAAAGGCAGCGGGCTTGAACCACCGAAAGGTCGAGCTCATCGGGCTGGCTATCGGCGATGCGTTCGCTCTCCTGCTGCACCAGCAGACGCAGACGCAGATCGTGAAGCTGGGTCATCGCGGTCAAACGACTGGGCGCACGCTAGCCCCGGTGCTGCGAATGGGTAGGCCACCACCTGTAGCGCTCGCTACCCCTACCCGTGAAGGGCTGGCTTGGCGAAGCTTCACCGCGTGACTGGGCCTTTAAAGAACGGGGCTGGCGGGACTCGAACCCACGACCTACGGTTTAGGAAACCGTCGCTCTATCCGGCTGAGCTACAGCCCCATCCCGGCATTATGGAATGCGAAAGCAGGCGAGGTGATCGCGATCAGGGCTGCGGCACCTCCGCGGAGGTAGCTGGAGCGCTTGGTTGAGGAAAGTCCGGGCTCCCCAATGGCCAGGCTTGCTGGGTAACGCCCAGTGCGGGTGACCGTGAGGACAGTGCCACAGAAACACACCGCCGATGGCAGGGGGCTCGCCCCCCGCACAGGTAAGGGTGCAAGGGTGCGGTAAGAGCGCACCAGCAGCATCGAGAGGTGCTGGCTAGGTAAACCCCAGCTAGGAGCAAGGCCCAGGGACAACGGTTGGCCATGACACCCGTCCCGTTTCAAGTGCGCCGCTCGAGGCCGCCGGCAACGGTGGTCCCAGACAGATGATCACCCCCCACCGGCTCGCTGGTGGGAGAACAGAACCCGGCTTACGTCCTGCTTTCACCCCTTTTCCCTGCCAGCCCATGCGGCCCGAACGCCACCAGCAGCTGGTTGCCTTCCTGCGCTCCTTGGGCCTGGATGTTGGCGACCGCGACCTTGCCCCCATAGAGGAGGCCCTTAGCCACACCTCAGCGGGCCTGGCCCGCAACCACGAACGCCTGGAATTCCTGGGCGACGCCGTGCTGCGCCTGGCCGCAGCCGAATTCCTGCAACGGCACTTTCCAAACCTGAGCGTGGGGCGCTGCTCTGCCCTGCGAGCCCAACTAGTTAGCGACCGCTGGCTGGCCGAACTGGGCGAGCACTGCAAG
The DNA here is from genome assembly GCA_025128025.1 of Synechococcus sp. CS-1330. Taxonomy (GTDB): domain Bacteria; phylum Cyanobacteriota; class Cyanobacteriia; order PCC-6307; family Cyanobiaceae; genus Cyanobium_A. The sequence goes on along the minus strand of JAHLYR010000016.1, from coordinate 33,928 downwards.
ATCGAATCCGTGCTGCACATCGGCCCAATGGCCAGCGGCGACCAAGCCGGACGGGCCACGGTGCGGGCGGAATGCTGTGAAGCCCTGCTTGGCGGCCTCTATGAAGCCTGGGGCGCCGGCCAGGGCGGACTGGAGCCCGTGCACCGCTGGCTCAATCCCCACTGGCAGCACAGCAGCAGCGAATTGCTGGCCGATCCAGACCTCCACAACTGGAAATCGGCCCTGCAGGAGTGGACCCAGGCGGCCGGGCTGGGCCTGCCGCACTACGACTGCCAGGAGCGCAGCCAAGTCCACGCTGACCCGCGCCGCTTTCATTGCAGCGTGAAGATTGCGGGCCAGGCAAGCCATACGGGCTGGGGGCCTTCAAGGCGCGGCGCCGAACAGGAAGCCGCCAGGGCCGCCCTTGCTGTGATCAAGCCTGCTCGAGGAGCTTGAGCGGCATGGTGACGAGCTTGTCCCAGTTGCCGCCCTCAAACAGCACGGCAGCCTGCTGGCCGCTGATCCGCTGCACAAAGCCCCGGTAGCCGTTGTAAATCGAGCGGCCGTCACGCACCACCACGGTGGAGCCCGGCAGGATCGGCAGGTCGGCCATGATTTAGGCGAGGCGTAAGGCCATTATCGGGGGACGCGGGAAGTAGCTGGCCATGGCCGATCAAACCACCAGCAGCCAGATCGCCACTCCTGCCCCCGACGATCTACTTGTGGTCGGCAAAGTGGTGTCAGCCCAAGGGCTGCAGGGCGAGCTGAGGGTGTTGCCCATGAGCGATTTCCCGGAGCGGTTCACCCGGGCCGGCCAGCGCTGGTTGCAGCGGCGGGAGGAGGCGCCACGCCAGGTGGAGCTGCTGAGCGGCAGGCAACTGCCAGGCAAGGAGCTGTTTGTGGTGCGGCTCGCAGCCATCGACAGCCGGGAAGCTGCCGAAGCCCTGGTGGGTGACCAGCTGCTGGTGCCCCTAGCCGACCGCCCCAAGCTGGCCAAAGGCGAATTTCACCTGCTCGACCTGGTGGGCACCGAAGTGCGGCTGCTGGCGGATCAACGGCCCATTGGCCGGGTTCGCGACCTGATCCACGCTGGCAACGACCTGCTGGAGGTGGAGCAGGAAACCCCCGATGGCCCGCGGCGACTGCTGATCCCCTTCGTGACTGCGATCGTGCCGGAAGTCCATCTCGAGGAAGGCTGGATCGGCATCACCCCGCCCCCCGGGCTGCTGGAGCTTTAGGCGACTCTCAGAAGGCCGCCGTTGGCTGGTTAGCCAAAGGTGGCCTTGAATGGGCGCAACCCAGTCCGGTCCATGGCAAATAGCCCTAGCTCCCCAAGCAGTGCACTCGTGCCGGTAATCCTGTGCGGCGGCACCGGCACGAGGCTGTGGCCCCTGTCGAGAGCTAGTTACCCCAAGCAGTATTGGCCCCTGGCCGGCACGGGAGAAGACACCCTGCTGCAGCAGACCCAGCAACGCCTGAAGGGCTTGCCGGGCCTCGGCTCACCCCTGCTGATCTGCAATGAAGACCACCGCTTCATCGTGGCCGAGCAATTGCGCCAGATCGGCGTGGAGCCTCAAGCGATCCTGCTGGAGCCGATCGGCCGCAATACCGCCCCGGCGGTGGCGGTAGCAGCGCTGCAGGCCACGGCCCATGGGGAAGATCCCCTGCTGCTGGTGCTGGCGGCAGACCACGTGATCCGCGATGCCGCCACCTTCCGCGCCACGGTGGCGGCGGGGATGGCAGCAGCTGAGGCAGGCCAGCTGGTGACCTTTGGAATCGTGCCCACGGCGCCAGAAACCGGCTACGGCTACATCGAAGCCGCCCAGTCGCTGCTGGGTGCCAACGCACCGGTACCAATCGCCCGGTTTGTGGAGAAGCCGGATCGAGCCACCGCCGAGCAATTTCTTGCCACAGGGCGCTTCACCTGGAACAGCGGCATGTTCCTGTTCAAAGCCAGCGCGATCCTGGCGGAATTGGAGCGGCTGGCTCCTGAGGTTGTGAGCGCCTGCCGTTCCTCGCTGGAGCACGACAGCGCCGATCTCGACTTCCTGCGCCTGGAGCGGGAGGCCTTTGCCAGCTGCCCCAGCGTGGCGCTGGATGTGGCGGTGATGGAGCGCACCGACCGCGGCGCCGTGTTGCCCCTAGAGGCAGGTTGGAGTGATGTGGGCAGTTGGAGCGCCCTGTGGGAAACCGCCGATCAAGACAGCGACGGCAACGTGCTGCGGGGGCGGGTGATCAGCGAGGGGAGCAGCAATTGCTATCTACGCAGCGAGCATCGGCTGGTGGTGGGGCTCGGTGTGGAGGATCTGGTGGTGGTGGAAACCGATGACGTCGTGCTGGTAGCCCACCGCGACCGGGCCCAGGAGGTCAAAGCAATAGTGGGGCTGCTTGAGAGGGAGGGGGCACCAGAGAGCAAAGCCCACCGCAAGATCTACCGCCCCTGGGGCTCCTATGACGGTGTCACCGAGGGTGAGCGCTGGCAGGTGAAGCGGATCGTGGTCAACCCAGGGGCCAGCCTGTCGCTGCAGATGCACCACCACCGTGCCGAGCACTGGATCGTGGTGCAGGGATCAGCCCTGGTGGAAAAAGACGGTCGCCAGGAGATGGTCAGCGAAAACCAGAGCACCTACATCCCCCTTGGTTGCCGCCACCGGCTCTCCAACCCGGGCAAGATTCCGGTGGAGCTGATCGAGGTGCAGAGCGGCCCCTACCTAGGCGAAGACGACATCGTCCGCTTTGAGGATCGCTACGGACGCAGCGACGCCAACCTCACTCCGACCCTCACTCCACAGTGACGCTCTTGGCCAGGTTGCGGGGTTGGTCCACATCCAAGCCCCGGTGGGCGGCGATGTGATAGCTGAGCAGCTGCATGGGAATCACCGTTAGCAGCGGGCTGATTAGCTCGTCTACCGCCGGCACCGGCAGCAAGACATCAAACAACTCCGCATCTGGGCATTCGGGCGCCACACCGATCAGCTGGGCATCGCGGGCCTTGGCCTCCTGGGCATTGCTGAGCACCTTGTCGAACACCGCGCCTGGCATGGCAATCGACACCACCGGCACCTTGGCATCGAGCAGGGCGATCGGCCCGTGCTTCATCTCGCCGGCCGGATAGCCCTCGGCGTGGATGTAGCTGATCTCCTTGAGCTTGAGCGCACCTTCCAAGGCAATCGGGTAGTTGATGCCACGTCCCAGGAAGATCACATCCTGGGTGCCCTCAAAGCGATGGGCCAAGGCGGCGCAGCGCTGGTCGTGGTCTGCCACCAGGGCCTCCAGTTGCTGGGGCAACTGGCGCAACGCGGCTACCAGCGACTTGAGCTCCTCGCGGCTACGGCCCGAGCTAACGCCACCCTGCCGCTGGCCCACTCGCCGCTCCGCAAATGCCAGGGACAACCCGTAGAAAGCCAGCAGTTGGCCAAGGAAGGTCTTAGTGGCCGCAACCCCCACCTCAATGCCGGCGCCAATATCAAGGATGTGGTCCACCATCCGAGCCAGGGAGCTTTCTGCCCGGTTGGTGATGCCCAGCAGCCGCGGCCGATAGGCCGGATCGGCCACCAGCCGGCGACGCTCCTGCTCCATCGCCAGGGCCGCCAGGGTGTCGGCGGTTTCCCCCGACTGGGTGACGCCGATCGTGAGCGTGTGGGGGCTCAGCGGCGGCGGCGCATAGCGAAATTCACTGGCATAAAAAACGCTTGTGGGGATACCGGCCAGCTGCTCCAGCAAATAGGCGCCCACCTGGGCGGCGTGGCGGCTGGTGCCGCAGGCCAGGATCTGGATCCTCTCCACCCCCTCAAACACCTCAGCCGCCAGGGGAAGCGCCACCAGTGGAGTCGCTTCCCCTGCCCCAACCTCTGGCAGGTGCCTGGCCACCCAAAGGGCGGCCGTTTCAGGCTGCTCGTGGATCTCCTTGAGCATGAAATGGCGGAAGCTGCGCTTATCCGCCACGTGCTCGGTGCCGCTAAGCAGGCTGGGGCTGCGCTGCACCCGCTGGCCCGCGGCGTCATAAAGCTCGATGCCCAGCGGGGTGAGCAGGGCCACCTCGCCGTCTTCCATCGGCAAAATCGTGCGGGTGAAGCCCGCCAGGGCCGGGGTGTCACTGGCGCAAAGAAACTCCCCCTCCCCCAGGCCGATCAGCAGGGGCGCAGCCTTACGGGCCACCACCAGAGCTCCAGGGGCTTCTGCCCACACCACCGCCAGGGCGTAGGCCCCCTGCAGCAACGGCAACACCGACTGCAAAGCAGCCAGTAACAGCGCCGCTGAAGCCTGCTCACCTGCCGCCTGGCGGCGCTCCAGCTCCCGAGCCAGCAGGTGCGGAATCACCTCGGTGTCCGTCTCGGAGAGGAAAACCACGCCTTCCGCCTGCAGCTCCTCCCGCAAGCCGCGGTAGTTCTCGATGATGCCGTTTTGCACCACCGCCAAACGACCAGAGCCATCGAGGTGGGGGTGGGCGTTGCGCTCCTCAGGCTTGCCGTGAGTGGCCCAGCGGGTATGGCCGATGCCGCACTGGCCCGGAGCCCCCTGGGCCTCAAAGCGGGTCGTGAGATTTACAAGCTTGCCCTGTGCCTTGAGGCAATGGAGAGCAGCCCCGTCAACGGTGGCAATGCCGGCGGAGTCGTAGCCACGATATTCCAGCTGGCGCAGACCCTCCAGCAGCTGGGGAGCCGCCTCCCGTGATCCAATCAGGGCAACAATGCCGCACATAGGCCTGGGCCAGCAAAGAGCGCAACAAAAAAGCCCGGCGAAGGGCCGGGCTTGAGCTTATTGGCAATAGCGCCAATCATCTTCAGTAGGACAAGCCCATCGAGCGACTGGTTTCGTCGCCCAAGTAGACGCGAATGCTGAGGAAGTCGGTGGGGCAAGCGGTTTCACAGCGCTTACAGCCAACGCAATCTTCAGTGCGGGGAGAGGAAGCAATCTGGCCGGCTTTGCAGCCATCCCAGGGCACCATCTCGAGCACGTCGAGGGGGCAGGCGCGCACACATTGGGTGCAACCGATGCAGGTGTCGTAGATCTTGACGGCGTGGGACATGGGCCTGAGCCGGGAACAAACGGCGTGGAGCCCAACGTACCCACAGCCTCCGGACCCGCAGCAAAGGAGCCCGCAGCCCGTCACCCTTGTTCATACGCCGGGGGGAGCCCAGCGGGGTGACCCGTAGAGTGCGTCGACTCTCACAGCGGCCATGTCCCAGGAAGCGATCTACGAGAAAGTGCGCTCGATCGTTGCCGAGCAGCTCAGCGTTGACGCTGGGGAAGTGAAGCCCGAATCAAACTTTCAGAATGATCTGGGTGCCGATTCCCTCGACACCGTCGAGCTGGTAATGGCTCTGGAAGAAGCCTTTGACATCGAAATTCCTGACGAGGCTGCCGAAGGCATCACCACCGTTGGCGATGCCGTCAAGTTCATTCAGGACAAGCAGGCCTGAGCCACCCCATGGTGCAGGGTCTCCAGCGCGTCGTCGTCACCGGTCTCGGCGCGATCACACCGATCGGTAACGACGTCTCCAGCTACTGGGAGGGTCTGAGCACGGCGCGCAACGGCGTGGCGGGTATCACTCTTTTTGATGCCAGTCGTCATGCCTGTCGCTTCGCAGCTGAAGTAAAAGATTTTGATCCCTCCGGCTGGCTAGAGCCCAAGGAATCCAAGCGCTGGGATCGCTTTTGTCAGTTTGGGGTAATCGCCGCCAAGCAAGCCGTCGCACATGCGGGACTCACCATTGATGAGTCCAACCAACACCGGGTAGGCACAGCCATTGGCTCCGGCGTTGGCGGCCTGCTGATGATGGAAACCCAGGCCCACGTGCTCAAGGATCGGGGCCCGGATCGGGTGAGTCCGTTCTGCGTGCCGATGATGATCCCCAATATGGCGACTGGCCTAACGGCGATTGCCCTTGGTGCCAAGGGACCAAGCAGTGCGGTAGCCACCGCCTGCGCCGCCGGCTCCAACGCCATCGGTGATGCCTACCGGCTGATCCAGCTAGGCCTGGCTGACGTCATGGTCGCTGGTGGAGCCGAATCGGCCATTACTCCTTTGGGAGTAGCAGGTTTTGCCAGCGCTAAGGCGCTGTCCTTCCGCAACGACGACCCCACCACTGCAAGTCGCCCCTTCGACGCCGAGCGCAATGGCTTCGTGATCGGTGAAGGTGCCGGGGTAATCGTGCTCGAGAGCCTTGAGCACGCCCAGGCCCGTGGTGCCCAGATCCTGGCCGAGGTGGTGGGCTACGGCATGACCTGCGACGCTCACCACATCACCTCACCTTCCCCCGGGGGGGTTGGTGGTGCTGAAGCCATGCGTCTTGCTCTCAAGGATGCCCGGCTTGAACCCGAAGCCGTCGACTACGTCAATGCCCACGGCACCAGCACCCAGGCCAACGACAGCAACGAAACCTCCGCGATTAAGAGTGCCCTCGGGGATTGGGCCTACCAGATACCCGTGAGCTCCACGAAATCAATGACCGGCCACCTCCTTGGAGGCAGCGGCGGCATTGAGGCGGTCGCAGCGGTGCTGGCTATTGAGCACAACCTGGTGCCACCTACCATCAATTACCAAAATCCGGATCCGGCCTGCGATCTGGATGTGGTTCCCAACCAGGCCAGGGAACACACCCTCAACGTGGTGCTCTCCAATTCCTTCGGGTTTGGCGGTCACAACGTCTGCCTGGCGTTCCGCCGCATGGCGTGAGCCTGCTCCTCCCACTCCCCCACCTGCCTTAGCCATGGTCGCCGCTCCCTCCACATCCGTCGAATCGCTCTGCGTCAACAGCATCCGCTTCTTAGCGATTGACGCGATCAATAAGAGCAATTCGGGTCACCCCGGCCTGCCCATGGGCTGCGCCCCAATGGCCTTCGCCCTGTGGGACAAGCTGCTCAAGCACAACCCAAAGAACCCCAAGTGGTTTAACCGGGACCGCTTCGTGCTCTCGGCTGGCCACGGCTGCATGTTGCTCTACGCCCTGCTGCACCTCACCGGCTACGACTCGGTGACCATCGAAGACATCAAGCAGTTCCGCCAGTGGGGCAGCCGCACCCCTGGTCACCCTGAAACCTTCGAAACCCCAGGAGTTGAGGTCACCACCGGCCCCCTCGGCCAGGGCATCTCCAACGCCGTGGGCTTGGCCATCGCCGAAGCGCACCTGGCTGCCAAGTTCAACAAGCCCGGCTGCGACCTGGTTGATCACTACACCTACGTGATCATGGGCGACGGCTGCAACCAAGAAGGCGTGAGCGGTGAAGCCGCCTCCCTGGCCGGCCACCTTGGCTTGGGCAAGCTGATTGCCCTCTACGACGACAACCACATCACCATCGACGGCAACACCTCGGTTTCCTTCACCGAGGACGTGCTGAAGCGCTACGAGGCCTATGGCTGGCACACCATCCACGTCAAGGATGGCAACACCGATGTGGCCGCCATTGCCCAAGCCATCGAGGCCGCCAAAGCAGTCACAGACAAGCCCAGCTTGATCAAGGTGACGACCACAATCGGCTACGGCTCACCGAATAAGGCCAATACCGCTGGCGTGCACGGCGCAGCCCTAGGCGCCGACGAGGCAGAGCTCACCCGCAAAGCCCTCGACTGGAGCTACGGCGAATTTGAGGTTCCCCAGGATGCCTACGACCACTGGCGCCAAGCGATTAGCCGCGGTGAAGCACTAGAAGCCGCCTGGAACGCCAGCCTGGCCACCTATCGCAGCCAGTACCCCGCCGAAGCGGCTGAATTTGAGCGCCAGCTGCGCGGTGAACTGCCCCAGGGCTGGGACGCTTCCCTGCCCAGCTTCAGCCCCGAAGACAAGGGTTTGGCCACCCGCATGCACTCCTACAACGCCCTTAACGCCTTCGGCCCCAACCTGCCCGAGCTGATCGGCGGCTCCGCCGACCTCACCCACTCCAACCTCACCGATATCAAGGGCGAGGCCAGCTTCCAGAAGGGTGGTGAGGCCAACCGCTATCTGCACTTCGGTGTGCGCGAGCACGCCATGGCAGCGATCATGAATGGCATCGCTTACCACGGCAGCGGCCTGATCCCCTACGGCGGCACCTTCCTGGTGTTCGCCGGCTACATGATCGGCGCCATGCGCCTTTCAGCCCTGAGCGAGCTGGGCGTGATCTACGTGCTCACCCACGACTCGATCGGTCTGGGCGAAGACGGCCCCACCCACCAGCCGGTGGAAACCCTGGCCAACCTGCGCGCCATCCCCAACCTGCTGGTGATGCGCCCCGGCGATGGCAACGAGACCATGGGTGCTTATCAGGTGGCCGTCACCAACCGCAAGCGCCCCACCGTGCTGGCCCTCAGCCGTCAGGCCATGGCCAACCAGCCTGGTTCGGCTGCAGCCCATGTGGCCAAAGGTGGCTACATCCTGGAAGACAGCAATGGCACCCCGGAACTAATCCTGATTGGCACCGGCACCGAGCTGGAGCTCTGCACCAAAGCCGCAGCCCAGCTGCGCGCCGAAGGCAAAAACGTGCGGGTGGTTTCGATGCCTTGCATCGAGCTGTTCGAAGAGCAGGATGCCGCCTACCGCGAAAGCGTGCTGCCCGCCGCCGTGCGCAAGCGGGTTGTGGTGGAAGCATCAAGCTCCTTCGGCTGGCACAAGTACACCGGCTTCGATGGCGCCTGCATCTCGATCGACCGCTTCGGCGCATCCGCTCCCGGCCCGGTCTGCCTCGAGAAGTTTGGCTTCACCGTCGACAACGTGGTGGCAACAGCCAAGGCGCTGGGCTGATTCAACAGAGACTGAAAAGCCCCGCCTAACGGCGGGGCTTTTTTATGTCAACTCACAGAACCGTGAACCCCAAACAGGGGATCTCACACCACTGCGGCAGCCTCAGCCTCCACTCCTGCTTTCTGCTCCGCCAGCACCTGCTCCAGCCCAGCTAGATCCTCATCGGTGATCTTGGTTTGCATTGGGCAGTGCTTGGGACCGCACATTGAGCAGAACTCGGCCTGCTTATAGATATCAGCCGGAAGAGTTTCGTCGTGATATTCGCGGGCCCGCTCCGGATCAAGAGAGAGATCGAACTGCTTGTTCCAGTCGAAGGCGTAGCGGGCGCGGCTGAGTTCGTCGTCGCGATCGCGGGCGCCGGGGCGGTGGCGAGCGATATCGGCTGCGTGGGCAGCGATCTTGTAGGCGATCAGGCCCTCACGCACATCCTCGGCATTGGGCAGGCCCAGGTGCTCCTTGGGGGTCACGTAGCAGAGCATGGCCGTGCCATACCAGCCGGCCATCGCCGCGCCAATGGCACTGGTGATGTGGTCGTAGCCGGGGGCGATGTCGGTGACCAGGGGGCCGAGCACATAGAAGGGCGCCTCGCTGCACTCCTCCATCTGCTTTTTGACGTTGAACTCGATCTGGTCCATCGGCACGTGGCCCGGACCCTCAACCATCACCTGGATGTCGTGCTCCCAGGCGCGGCGGGTGAGCTGGCCGAGGGTTTTGAGCTCAGCCAGCTGGGCGGCGTCGGAGGCGTCGTGCTGGCAACCCGGCCGCAGGGAGTCGCCAAGGGAGAAGCTGCAGTCGTAGCGCTTGAAGATTTCGATGATGTCATCGAAATGGGTAAACAGGGGATTCTGCTTGTGGTGATAGAGCATCCACTGGGCCAAGATCCCGCCACCGCGGCTAACGATGCCGGTGAGGCGACCCTTCACTAGAGGCAGGTGCTCAATCAGCAGACCGGCATGAATGGTTTGGTAGTCAACTCCCTGCTGGCAGTGCTTCTCGATGATGTGCAAGAAGTCGTCGGCGTCGAGCTTTTCGATGGAGCCGTGCACGCTCTCGAGCGCCTGGTATACGGGCACCGTGCCAATCGGCACCGGCGAAGCATTAATAATCGCCGTGCGCACCTCATCAAGATTGACGCCGCCGGTGGAGAGATCCATCACCGTGTCGGCGCCGTATTTCACGGCCAGGCGCAGCTTGGCCACCTCCTCATCGAGATCGGAGGCATTGGGGGAGGCACCGATGTTGGCGTTCACCTTGCAGCGGCTGGCGATGCCGATCGCCATCGGCTCCAAATTGAGGTGATTGATATTGGCAGGGATGATCATCCTGCCCCGAGCCACCTCCTCCATGACCAGCGACTCGGGCAGGTTTTCCCGCTTGGCCACATAGGCCATCTCCTCAGTCACTACTCCCTGGCGGGCGTAATACATCTGGGAATAGTTCGCGGTGCCGCGACGCTTCTCGATCCAGGCGCTACGCATGTGAGGCTGCAGATAGGGCGGGGCGCAGCCTGAGAGTGGTTCACAATCCAATTCCACTTCCCTGCGCCGGCATGACCCGGATCAGGTTCGGAGGGTGTGATCTCAGCCCAAAGCCGCAGTAATGCAGCGGGGCACCCCTAGTGACCTATCCAACCTAGCTCTGCAGACCATTAAGTGCCGCGGCCACCACCCGGTGGTCGGGGTCAGCCTGCAGCTGCTGCAACAGGACCCGGGCCTCGGCATCGCCCTGCTCCCGCACCAGGCGAGCCAGGATCTCGGCGCCTCCCACCCTCACCGTGCCATCGGCGTCTGTGATCGCCATCGACGCCAGCTCCAGCAACCAGGCCGGATCGATAGCCGGCTGCTCAGCCAGAGCCGAAAGGATGCTGCAGCGCACCAGCCACTGCTGATCGGCTGCAAACACATCACGCAGCAGGGGCCAGGCCCGCTCCAGGCAGTGGCTCACAAGGGAGTTGGCAGCTTCGGCCCGCACATTGGCGTCCTCATCGCCCTGCATCGCGGCCACCAGCGCCTGCCAGCCGGCCTCGTTTTGCTTCACCCCAAGGCCGGCGCAGCTGAGCGAGCGCACCATGAACATGCTCTGCTCCAGCCCGAGCAGCAGTAAGGGCACAGCCTGCTCCAGCGGCACCTCCCGCAAACCCACCAGGGCCGGCATGGCCCGACTGGGGTCTCCGCAAAGGATGGCCTCACGCAGGGCCGCAAGATCGGGGGAGGGATTGGTCATACATCCCCATCGTGGCGCAGGGCCGCCAGCAGCTCGCGCCTTCGCCGCCGCCGGCCCACGGCACTGTTTACCAGCAAGCCCGTGCCGATCAGCAGGGCTGGCAAGGCTGGAATCCGATCGACGCCGCGGCGCTGCAGCAGCACCAGCAGCGCCAGCAGGATCAACAGGGGCGAGGAGAGGGCCAGCAACCCCCGCAGCCAGGGCCTTTGCCTCACGGGCACCGCTCCATCCAGCGCAGCAGGCTCAAGGTGAGCACGCCAATGCCCACCGGCAGGGCCGCTTCGTCTGGAGCAAAGCTGTTGCTGTGCAAAGGCGTGCAGCCCTGAGGCCCCGCCACCCCCAATCGAAACATGGTGCCGCGGGTGCCATCGAGCAATTCGGCGAAATCCTCTGCTCCCAAAGACGGCTGCTCGAGCCACTGCACCTGCTGGCGACCAAGCAACTCCACCCCAGCTTCAGCCACCAGCTCGGTGAGGGCAGGGTCGTTGTGTACAGGCGGTGAAATCACCCGATAGCGCACCCGGGCCTCGCCGCCATGGCCGCGGCAGAGGGCCTGCACCGTGTCTTCGATCCAGCCCGGCAGCTGGGCGTGCACTTCGGTGTCGAGGCATCGCACCGTGCCGAGCAGACGCACATGGTCGGCGATCACATTGAAAGCCTTGCCGCCCTCGATACGCCCGAAACTCACCACCACCGGATGCAGGGCATCAAGGCGGCGGCTGATCGCCTCCTGCAGACCACTCACCACCCGCGCCGCAATCCAAATGGCGTCAGTGCTCTGGTGGGGCCGGGCGCCGTGGCCGCCCTCGCCCAGCACCTCCACCTCCAGCTCACCGGCCGCCGCCGTAAGGCTGCCGCTGCGCACGCCGATCGTACCCGCCGCCAGGCTGGGAAACACGTGCACACCAAACAGGGCTGCCACGCCGTCCATGGCGCCATCCGCCTTCATCCAGGCCGCCCCCTGGGCCGTTTCCTCAGCGGGCTGAAACAACAGCCGCACCCGGGCCGTGAGCAGCCCGGGGTGGCGCTCGACAAGCTCAGCCAACAGGTAGGCCACCCCCAGTCCCACGGCGGTGTGCAGGTCGTGGCCGCAGGCATGCATCAAGCCCTGCTGGGTGGAGGCGTAGTCGAGACCGGTGCGCTCCTCCACCGGCAGGGCATCCATATCCACCCGCAGGGCCACCAGGGGGGCGGACAAGCCGTCAGGGCCATGCTCTGGCCCCAGCTCCGCCAGCACGCCGGTGCGACCGACGCCCTCGCGCACCTGCCAACCCCAGCGCCTCAGCTCACCTGCCACCAGGGCAGCGGTCTGCTGCTCATGGCCACTTAACTCGGGGTGGCGATGAATATGGCGCCGCAACTGGATCAGCTCCGGCAACACCTCGGCCAGGGCCTGCTCAAGCCCCAGGGCCTGCCAATTCAAGCTGCAGGGTGTTGCCGTCATTCGAGGGCCATCGTTCAGGGGGCCAAAGCGAGGAATTGCGCCAAAGCTTCCACCGGCTCGGGGGGCCAACGCCGCGTCGCAAGCAACCATTCTTGCTGCCGGTAGCGGGGATCGAGGCCGGAGGCCGCAGCCCAGTTGCTTTCGGCCTCACCGCGAGCCCCCTTCTGCCAGAGCAGCGCCGTGAGACCAGCACGGGCATCAGCAAACAGGGGATAGCGACGGATTAGGTTGCGCAGCTGCCGCTCGGCATCGGCGCGATCGCCCAGCTGGAAGGCCGCCAGGGCGGCACTGGAGCGGGCCATGGCAAAGCCTGGCCTAGCCAGGGAAGCGGCCTCAAAACAACTACGCGCCTCCTGCCAGTCGCCCAAGGAGCCCTGCACGTTGCCGAGGTTGTAGAGGGCCGAAGCGCGCGGTTCACCCGCGTCCTGCGGGGCTCGCTCCAGGATCCAGCGGTAGTCGGCTTCGGCGGCAGCCCACTGGCCCAGGGCCTCCTCGGCTGTGCCGCGATTGAGGTGGGGATCGGGGCTCTCGCCATCGAGCTGCATCGCCTTGGTCTGGTCAGCGATGGCGGCGCGGGGATCGCCCAGGGCTAGCTGCACATTGCCGCGATTGCTCCAGGCCGCCGCATCGTCCGGGGCCACCTCCAGCACCTGGTTCCAAAGGGGCAGGGCCTCATCAAAGCGCCCCTGCCGGCTGGCGCTGAGGGCCTGATCAAACAGCTGGGGCAGTAGCAGCTGCAGGCCCAGCAGCAAGGAAAAGAACGTTGGAATCATGGTTGGCTGCTGGTCATGCGGCTGCCTTAGCCGGCCAGCCCAGGTGGTTGCGGCCCGCCGGGGTAACCAGCCGGCCCCGGGGGGTGCGCTGCAGAAAACCCAGCTGCAACAGGTAGGGCTCCACCACCGCTTCGAGGGTGGCGGAATCTTCGCCTAGGCCGGCGGCCAGGGTGTCGAGGCCCACGGGGCCGCCGCCGTAGCCCTCGAGCATCAAGGTGAGCAAGCGCCGGTCACTGGCATCGAGACCGCGGTCGTCAACGCGGTGCAGGCTGAGGGCCTCAGCCACCAGGGGCGCGCCGATGCGGCCATGGCCCCGCACCGAAGCCACATCGCGCACCCGACGCAGCAGCCGATTGGCGATGCGGGGGGTGCCGCGACAGCGGCGGGCAACTTCCAGGGCGGCCCCACCATCCAGCTTGATCTTCAGCAGGCCAGCGGCCCGCTCCACAATTTGCTGAAGTTCATCGAGCCCGTAAAACTCAAGCCGCTGAATCAGGCCGAAGCGATCCCGCAGCGGCGAGCTCAGCGATCCGGCCCGGGTGGTGGCGCCAACGAGCGTGAAAGGTGGCAGATCCAAGCTGCGGGTGCGGGCCGTCGTGCCCTTACCCACGGTGAGATCGAGGCGGTAATCCTCCATCGCTGGATAAAGAATTTCCTCGGCCACCCGGTTGAGCCGATGAATCTCGTCGATGAACAGCAGCTCATGGGGCTGCAGGTTGACCAGCAGGCCAACGATGTCGCGGGGGCGCTCTAGGGCCGGGGCGCTGGTGATGCGGCAGCGCACACCCAACTCCTCGGCCAGCACCAAAGCCATGGTGGTTTTGCCCAGGCCCGGTGGGCCGTAGAGCAGCACGTGGTCGAGGGCCTCCTGGCGGGCGCGGGTGGCCTCCACCGCAATAGCCAGCACCTGCTTGAGCTCGCTCTGGCCGATGTAATCGGCAAGGCGCTTGGGGCGGAGACTGTCCTCCCGGTGCAGGCCACTGGCCGCGGCGGGGACCTCCTCGAGCACGGGAGCGGGGTCCACAAGGCGCGCTGGTGGCTCGTCGCGGCTGGGGCGGCCGCGGGGCGCCGAGGATCCCGAGGAGACGATGGCCATGCAGCGAGGGTACCGGGGGCTCCCTAGGGTCGGTAGATCAAGGGGACGGTTGCGGAGCAGCGATGGCCAAGGGCGGGGGCAAGAAGAGCGCTAAGGCCCAGCGCGATGCCGCCAACAAGCTGCTGGCTGACAACCGCTTTGCCCGGCATCAATACGAAATTCTGGAAACCCTGGAGTGCGGCCTGGAGCTATTTGGCACCGAGGTGAAGTCGATCAGGGCCGGGCAATCAAACCTGCGCGATGGCTTCTGCCTGATTCGCAAGGGGGAAATGCAGCTGCACAACGTGCACATTTCGCCCCACAGCCATGCCAGCGCCTTTTTTAACCACGAGCCACTGCGGGTGCGCAAATTGCTGGCCCACCGCCGCGAAATTGACAAAATGCGGATTGCACTAGATCAAAAAGGCCTCACCCTGATCCCCCTGAACCTGCATCTCAAGGGCTCCTGGATCAAGCTGACAATCGGTTTGGCCAAGGGCCGCAAGCTCCACGACAAGCGTCACGAGGAGCGGCGCAAGCAGGACATCAAGGACGCCAAGGCCGCAATCGCCCGCCTCTAATTCCGCCCTCTGATTCCGGGGCAGGGAGGCGCGCAACAAAGCAACCACCCCGGCTGTAGTCAGTTCACCAGCGGTGGCACGGGCGGTGGTGGCGCGGAGGCGGGCTGTTCGGGCACCGGCACGGTCTGGGCCTGGGGAGGCTCCAGCTGGGCTGCCGGCGCCTGGGGTGAGGACTCGGGGACGGCCACCGACGGTGGCGCGACAGGGGGCGGATCGGCGCGCAGCGACAGGGTGATCAGGGCCGGCGCCACGCCCTCGTTGGTCACCAGCAACTGCACTGGGGAGTTCTTCTGCACCCCCAAACTGACCACCCGCAGGGGCCCCTTGGCTTCCAGCAGCTCGCCATCGGCACTAAACACACTCATCTGCATCAAGGGCGAGCCGTTCACGCCCAGCACCAGGCGATAGCCCGGCGGCAACCGCACTGGGAACAGCCGGGCACCACCAGCCTCAACCTGGGCTGAAATCACCTGGGTTGCCTGGGCCTGGGCCTTAATCACTTCGATCTGCACGTTGGCCAGGCCCTGCTCCGCCGCGGCAAACCACAGCTGGCGGAAGGGCTCGGCAGGGATGTCAGCGCCGGGGCGGCCGGGCAGCAAGCTCTGGGCACTACCCGACACCAGCTGGCGCAACACCGCTGAGCTGAGTCCCTGGCTAACCAGGGCCTGCTGACGCCTCTCCCAGTCACCATTTGTGTAGGAACCCAAACGGCGCCGAATCTCGAGAGGTAGCTGCTCCACCCGAGCCAGCCACTCCTCAGCCAGCTCATTCCAAACCTTGCGCAGGGGGGAGTCGTCGAGGGAATCGCTGGGCAAGCGGCCGCCCCGCTCCGGAAACTGGGCCAGCAGGCTGGCATCCACCAACTTCAAGAACCAGCCCCGATCCACCTGCATGGCCCGCAGCCGGTTGAGCAGCTGCTGGCGCTGATCCACCTCCGCCGCCGGCAGGCTGTTGGGCAACTGCAGAGCCGCATCTGGGGTGGGCAGGGTCAAGCGACCGCGGCTTAGCCACCACCAGCCCAGGGCGGTGCCTACAACCGCCGACAGCACCAGGGCGATCACCACCGGCCAGACGCCGCCTTCAGCGGCCTCCTCCCGCTCCTCCAAGCGGCTACGCACCGCGGGTGGGGGGAGCTCCGGCTCCGGAGCGGGTTCCGCAGGTGCTGCAGGTGCAGGTGCAGGTGCTGGAGGGGGTGGTGGTGGTGCTGAAGGTGGTGGGGGCACCAGGGCGACGGTGCGGTCGGCGCGGGGCACCGGACCGGTGCTCTCCGGCATCGGTATGGCCTGAAAAGCAGCCAGGGCCTGGGAGGCGGAAGCAAAGCGCTCGCCGGGCTGGCGCTCCAGCAGGCGGCTGATTTGGGCCTGCAAGGCTGGTTCATTACTGAGGGCCGCCGGCCAGCGCCAGGCCATGGTGACCGGATCCAGTAGCCGGGCGGGCTCCTCGCCGCTGAGCAGCACCAGGGCCACCACCCCGAGGGCGTGCAAGTCCATCCAGGGCTCTGGTTGGGAGGGCTCGACGACCCGAACCCGCTCGGGTGGGGCATAGCCCGGGGTGGCGGCGGCCGTGCCTGCCACCAGGCCGAAATCGAGCAGCACCGGCAGCCCGTCGCTGTCGCGGCGCAACAGGTTGGCGGGGCTGAGGTCGCCGTGCACCAGGTCCTGGCTATGCAAAACGGCCAGCACCGGCAGCAGCTGGCGCAGCAGCAGCAGCACCTCGCCGGCACCAAACACCAACTGGCGCTCGGCACGGGCCTGCAGCAGCAGTTGGTAGGTGCGGCCGGCCTGCCATTCGCGCACCAGCCACAAACCCTCCTGGGCCTGGATGGCCGCCCCGAGCCGGGGCACCTGGGGATGCAGCAGCCCCTGCAACCGGCCCCAGAGCTGGCGCGCCCGAGCCGGGTCGATGGCTGGACCCAGCAGCCGCAGGGCCATCGGCGCCTCGGCGGCTAGCTGATCGCTAGCGCGCCAGAGTTCCCCCTGGGGAGCCTCTGCCAGCGGGGCGGAGCTGAGGCGTTGCTCAAGCCGGTAGCGCTCGCCGATCAACTGACCCACCTGCACCGCCATCAGCCCACCTCCAACGAGGGCCGCAGGGGTTGGTGTAACCCCTTACCAGCCAGCCAATCGGCGTCATAGAGCCGCGATCGGTAGCGATCACCGCTATCGCACAACACGGTCACGATCGTGTGGCCAGGACCAAGCCGCCGGGCCGTTTCCACCGCCGCGGCCACATTGATGCCGACCGAGCCGCCCAAAAACAGGCCCTCCTGCCACAGCAGCTGATAGATCGTCTCGAGCGCGGTCTGGTCGTCGATGCGCACGGCATCATCGATGGGAGCACCCTCCAGGTTGGCGGTAACGCGGCTGTTGCCAATCCCCTCGGTAATCGAACTTCCCTCACTGACCAGCTCACCCCGGCTGGCCCAGGCGTGCAAGGCGCTGCCGTGGGGGTCGGCCAGTACGCAGCGCACGGAGGGGTTTTGCTGCTTCAAATACAGGGCAACCCCGGCATAGGTGCCGCCGGTGCCAGTGGCCGCCACCCAGGCATCCACCGCCCCATCGGTTTGCTGCCAGATCTCAGGACCGGTGGAGTTGAAATGGGCGCGGCGGTTGGCCAGGTTGTCGAACTGGTTGGCCCACACGGCCCCGGGCGTTTCAGCGGCGATACGGCCCGAAAGCCGCACGTAGTTGTTGGGGTCGCGGTAAGGCACCGCCGGCACCGTGCGCACCTCGGCGCCGAGGCTGCGCAGCAGGCCGATCTTCTCGGCCGACTGGGTATCGGGGATCACGATCAGGGCCCGGTAGCCGCGGGCGTTGCAGAGGTGGGTGAGGCCAATGCCGGTATTGCCAGCGGTGCCTTCCACCACCGTGCCTCCAGGCTGCAGCAGCCCCTGCTCCTCCGCCTCCAGCAGGATGCCCAGGGCGGCGCGATCCTTCACCGACCCCCCAGGATTCATGAACTCGGCCTTGCCGAGGATCTCGCAGCCCGTTTGCTCGCTCAGGGCGTTGAGCCGGATCAGGGGCGTGTTGCCAACGGCGCCCACGAACCCTGAAGTGATGCCGGCCATATCCGCGTGCGATGCGTGGCGGGATCGTAGGCAAGGTCCCTAAGGTCAGGCCTGAATTAGCCCCAGATTGGCGGCAGCGGCATGGGGCAGGAGCTGAAGGCGCGCTACGCGCAGGTGCGCCAACACAGCCTCGAGTTGGTGGCTCCCCTGCAGCCCGAAGACTTCTGCCTGCAGGGCATGGCCGATGCCAGCCCACCCAAGTGGCACCTGGGCCACACCACCTGGTTTTTTGAGCAGTTTGTGCTGCGTAGCCCATTGTCGCCAGACGCCTGGGGCTTTCTTTTCAACAGCTATTACGACTCAGTAGGAGCCCGCCACCCCCGGCCCCAGCGGGGCCTGCTCAGCCGGCCGGCCCTGGCCGAAATAAGGGCCTGGCGGCAGCGGCTGGATGGGGCCCTGCTCAGCCTGTTGGAGCAGCTGGAGCCTGGCGATCCCCGGCTGGAGCTGGTGGAACTGGGGCTGCAGCACGAGCAGCAGCACCAGGAGCTGCTGCTAATGGACCTGCTGGATGGCTTCAGCCGCAACCCCCTCGAGCCGGAATATGGCCCAGAGCCGGAGGCTGCCTATCAGGCGAGCGTTGCCCAAGAGCCCACCTGGCTGCAGCACGGGGGGGGGCTGGTGGAGATCGGCCATCCAGGTGGCAGCTTTCATTTCGACAACGAGGCGCCCAGACACCGCCAGTGGCTCGAACCCTTTGCGCTCAGCTCCCGTTTGGTAAGCAACGGCGAATTTGCAACCTTCATTGCCGATGGCGGCTATAAGCGGCCGGAGCTGTGGATGAGCGAGGGCTGGGCAGTGGCGCAAGCCCGGGGCTGGCAGGGGCCGCGCTACTGGCGCGACGGCGAGGAATTTTCGCTGGCGGGGCGTCAGCCGCGGCGCTCCAAGCTGCCGGTGCGGCACCTGAGCTGGTTTGAAGCCGATGCCTACGCCCGCTGGGCCGGTGCCCGGCTGCCGGGCGAAGCCGAATGGGAGCTGTTGGCACCCCAACTTGAACAGGCCTTCGGGGTGTTGTGGCAGTGGAGTGCCAGCCCCTACCGGCCCTATCCGGGCTTTGCGCCGGCGGCCGGGGCGGTGGGGGAATACAACGGCAAGTTCATGAGTTCCCAGATGGTGTTGCGCGGCAGCTGCTTCCTCACCCCGCCTGGCCACGAACGGCTCACCTACCGCAACTTCTATCCACCGGCGAGCCGCTGGCTAGCCGCCGGCCTACGCCTAGCCCGCGATGGCGGCTGAAATGCAACTGATCGATCTTCACCCCGAACCAGCCGACATGCGGCGGCTGGTGATCGAAGGCATGGCCCGGCAACCGCGTCAGCTGCCGGCCTGGCTGCTGTACGACGCCGAAGGCTCACGGCTATTTGAGGCGATCTGCGAGCAGCCGGAATACGGGCTCACCCGCACCGAAACCGCTCTGCTGGAAGCGCGGGCGTCTGAGCTGGCAGCAGCGCTGGGACCAGGGGTGCTGGTGGAGTTTGGCGCCGGCAATGCCCGCAAGGTGGGCCCCCTGCTGGAGGCGCTGCAGCCGCCGGCCTATGTGGCCCTCGACATCAGCGCGGATCATCTCCAGCAAAGCTGCGTGGACCTGCAGTCGCGCCATCCGGCAGTGCCCGTGCTCGGCATCTGCTGCGACTACAGCGCCCTGCGGCAGCTGCCCGAGCACCCCTTACTAAGCGGCCAGCGGCGACTCGGCTTCTACCCCGGCAGCTCAATCGGCAACTTCAGCCCCGAGGAAGCGCAGGCGTTGCTGCGGCAGCTGGGCCAGCTGCTGGGCCCCGGCGCCAGGCTGCTGATCGGCACCGACCAGCCCAAAGCCGTGGAGCGGCTGGAGGCTGCCTACAACGATGCCGCCGGCGTGTCGGCCGCCTTTGCCCGCAACCTGCTGGTGCGCCTCAACCGCGACCTGGCGGGCAACTTCGACCCCGAGGCCTTCGCCTACAGCGCCCGTTGGCAACCGGAGCACAGCCGCATTGCCATGGCCCTGGTGAGCCGCCAGGCCCAGTCGGTGCAGCTGGGGGGCGAAATCTGGAATTTCGCCGCAGGGGAGCCGCTGATCACCGAATACAGCGTCAAATACGGTCCGGAGTCATTCTCGGCCCTGGCGCAACGGGCCGGCTTGCGACCGTTGGGGCGTTGGAGCGATCCCGCTGACGACCTATCCCTGCACCTGCTGGTGACGGCAGACTCCCTGGTAAAGACAAACTCCTAGACAGAGGCAACAAAGCCATGGGTAGAGAGGAGCAACGGGCTGCCATGCGTCAGGTGCGCGAAGGCCTGATCGCCGAGCTGGAGGAGCTGTATCGGGGCGCCTTTGATCGCATCGGCAGCCAGGACCTGGGCGAGGGGGCGATCGCCCGGCTCACCCAGCTGCTGCTGCGCTCCCGCGAGGCGGCGATCACACCGCTGCAGCAAGAAATCGAAGCGCCGCTGATCACCACGCCAGCCGGGCAGCCCACCCCGTGAGCTGGCTCGACGAGCTGGAGGCGCAGCTGGATCAGCAACTGGCGGCCTTTCTCGCCGCCAACCCCAGCCAGGAAGCCCTACTTGGCGAGCAGGAAGCACGGGATCGCCAGGCCCGGCTGGTGGGGCAGCGGCGCCAGTTGCAAAGGCAGGCGGAACAGGAACGCCAGACCCTGCTGCAATTGGCCTCTGAAATCCGCTGCTGGCAAGAGCGACTAGCCAAGGCCCACTCCGCCGGCGCCACAGCCCTGGCCGAGCGGGCTGAAGCCCACCAACAGACCCTGATGGAACAGGGCCGGCTGCGCTGGCAACGCCTCGGGGAACTGGGGGTGAGCTTCGCGGCCGTGGAGCGCGAACTGGGCGAACTGGAGAGCCGTCCGCGCCAGCCACCGGCGTCCAGCCTGGAGCAGGACTGGGCCAGCTTCGAAGCCGAACAGGCCCTAGAGCAGCTGCGGCGGCGCCAGGGCTGAGAACAAGGGCAGACCTACGCCGGAGTCTCCTGTCGTGTAGCACCGCCGCTCGAGGCGTCCCAAGCCCGAGCCCTGCTGCATTCCATACAGATTCCTGGAGAGCCCACAATCACAGCCGCTGACGCCCAGCCCAACCACCTGCCGCCATGGGTTTTCTGTTGTCAAAACTGCTGCCGTTGCTGCTCTACCCGCTGGGTCTAGGGCTGCTGCTGCAACTCCTGGGCCTGGCCGCGGCGCCCAAAGGCAGTAAGCAATGCAGTCGCCGGCGGCGTCAGGCCAGCCTCTGGCTGAATGGCACGGGGGTGGGACTGATCTGGCTGTGTGCCATGCCGCTAAGCAGCCGCCAGCTGATCTGGGGCCTGGAGGATCGGGCGGCGGCGCTCACCCCGCGACAGCTGCCCCGTGCCGACGCGGTGGTGGTGCTGGGCGGCGGCTTGCGGCCGGCCCTGCCACCCCGGCAGGGTGTCGAAGTGGCGGAAGGCGGCGACCGGCTGCTGCGCGGCGTGCAACTGGTGCGCCGGGGCCTGGCTCCCCTGCTGGTGACCAGCGGCGGACGGGTGAGCTTCACGGGCCATGATCCCGCCCCCCCTGAAGCGCTCTGGGCCAGGGATCTGGCCCAGGAGCTGGGGATACCAGCCGATCGGATCCTGATCAACCCCGGCTCCCGCACCACCGCCGAGGAAGCTCGCGACATCGGCGCCCTGGGCCGGCGGCGGGGCTGGACCCGGGTTCTGCTGGTCACCAGTGCCTTTCACATGCCCCGCTCACTGGCCACCTTCCAGCAGCGCAGCGGCCTGACGGTGGTGCCGGTCGCCTGCGACTACCAGCTGCCGGATCGTGCCCACTACGGCCAACCCACCTTGGGCAACACGCTCAAGAGTTTGTTGCCCGACGCCGAAGCTCTCTACCTAAGCACCGTGGCACTCAAGGAGCACTTGGGGCTGGCGATCTATCGGCTACGGGGCTGGAGTTGATCGAGCTGGCTTGTGGTCCAGCCTGTTGACGTTCAGGCCTTGGGAGCAGGCGGCACCAGGCTGACCCCCTCTGGGGGTGGAGTGGGGTCGGGATCGGCGATCAGCATGTGCTGCAGCACGATCTCGGGACGTTCACTATCCCGCCAACGGATTCGGTAGGCGGGCATCTTGGTGCCGCGGCTGGTGGTCTGCTCCACCGGCTCCATCACCCAGCCCCGGCGCGAGCGGCCCTGGGGGTTGCGCTTCACCACAGCATCCGCGTGTTTGAAGCGAAAACCAACGCGCTCGCCACTCATGGAATCGCTGACCCCGGATGGGGGAGATTGCCTACTAGAGGGATTATCCCATTGCGCCCGGCCCCGCCTCCTAACGAGACTCAGGACGCAAGAGCGGGAAGGCGATCACATCACGGATCGAAGGGCTGTCGGTGAGCAGCATCACCAGCCGATCAATGCCAATGCCCAGGCCGCCCGTGGGGGGCATACCCACCTCCAGGGCTTGGATGAAGTCCTCGTCAACGCCCTGGGCCTCGTCGTCGCCGGCAGCACGGCGCTCCTGCTGGGCCTCAAGCCGCTGGCGCTGGTCCACCGGATCAATCAACTCGCTGAAGGCGTTGGCGGTTTCACGGCCCACGATGAACAGCTCGAATCGCTCCACCATGCCGGGCTTGCTGCGATGGGCCCGAGCCAAGGGTGAGTTCTCCACCGGGTAATCAATCACGAAGGTGGGCTGAATCAGGTCGGCCTCCACCCGCTGCTCGAAGGCCTCCACCAACAACCGGCCCACGGAATCGGCCAGGGCCGGCACCTCCAGCCCCTGGGCCGCCATGGCTGCAGCCGCTGCCTCGCGGCTATCAAAACAATTGAAATCAAGGCCGGTGGCGGCTTGCACCAACTCGTGCATGGTGGCCCGCCGCCAAGGGGGAGCCAGATCGATGTCGGTGCCCTGATAGCTGATCTGCGTACTGCCGCACACCTGCTGGCACACGTGGGCAATCAGCTGCTCGGTGAGCACCATCATGTCGGTGTAGTCGGCATAAGCCTGGTAGATCTCCACCGAGGTGAACTCGGGGTTGTGGCGGGTGCTGATGCCCTCGTTGCGAAAGATGCGCCCCAGCTCGTAGACCCGCTCGAAGCCGCCCACCACCAGCCGCTTGAGGTGCAGCTCAGTGGCGATGCGCAGGGTGAGGGGCAGATCGAGGGCGTTGTGGTGGGTCTCAAACGGGCGGGCGTCAGCGCCACCGGGCACGCTCTGCAGCACCGGCGTTTCGATCTCCAGAAACTCGCGCTCATCGAGCCAGCGGCGCATGGAGCTCACCGCCACGGCCCGGCGCCGGAAGGTTTCGCGGGTGTGGGGCGACACGATCAAATCGAGATAGCGCTGGCGGTAGCGCTTCTCCACATCCGCCAGGCCGTGCCACTTGTCGGGCAATGGCTGCAGGCTCTTGCAGAGCATGGTCCAGCCCTTCACCTTCACCGAAAGCTCACCGCGATCGGTGCGGCGCAGGCTGCCCTGCACACCGATAAGGTCGCCGGCATCCACCAAGGAGGTGAGGTGGGCGAAAGCCTCGGGATCCTCCGGCATGGAGGCCTCGAGGGTGGCCTTCTCAATAAACAGCTGAATCGGACCGGTTTCATCCGCCAGGGTGAAGAAGGCGAGCTTGCCCATCACGCGGCGAGTCATCACCCGGCCTGCCACGGCCACTTCCAGTTGCCGCTCCTCACCGTTGGCTAGGTCGGCATGGTCCTGCTGCAAAGCCGCCGTGCGGTGGCTGGGCTCAAAGCGCAGGGCGTAGGGACCCTGGCCTAGGGCGGCTAGGGCGGCGGCTTTCTCCAGACGGGTCTCGCGCAGATCCGACAAGGCAGACAGGGGGCTGAATCGGCCCATCCTGCAGGAGCGCTAGCCGTTAGCAGCCAGGCTTGCTTCAGCCATCCGCTGGGAGGCGTAGCCAGTGCCGCGCACCGTGAGGATCAGCTCCGGATTGCGAGGGTCGGGCTCGAGTTTGCCGCGCAGGCGAGCTACATACACATCAACCACCCGCAAGTCGGCTGCGCGGCGAGGGGGATAGCCCCAAAGCTGCTCGAGGATTTCGGCCCGGGGCACCACCCGACCCGGTTCCCGGAACAGCAGCTCCAACAGGCTGAATTCGGTATAGGTAAGCCCGATGCGCTCGCTGTCGCGGGTCACCTGGCGGCGGTTGGTGTCCACCACCAGATCCCCCACCCGCAACACACCGCTGCCACTTGGCACCTCGCGTGGCTCGGCAGAGGCTGAACCGCGGCCAACCCGACGCAGGATTGTGGCGATGCGGGCTTCGAGCTCCTTAGGGCTGAAGGGCTTGGGCAGGTAGTCGTCAGCGCCGAGGTCTAGGCCCGACACCCGCTCAGCGATCGCATCAAGGGCCGAAAGGAAAATGATCGGCACGCAGGATTCGGCCCGCAGCCGGCGGCAAACCGCAAAACCGTCAAGCTTGGGCAGCATCACGTCGAGCACGACGAGATCGGGCTGCTCTTGGTGAAACAAACTGAGGGCTTCCTCGCCGTCCTCGGCGCAAATAACCCTGTAACCAGCCAGTTGCAGGCGCATCACCAGCACCCGGCGCACGGCGGCTTCGTCGTCCACCACCATCACGGTGGCTTTGGGCTCAACCGGGGCAGGCCCCAGGGAATCGGAGAAGGCGTCTGAAATGGGCCTGTCCTCCGAAGGCATGGGCGGTGCGCCGGGATGAAGAATCGCAACCATAACGCTCGGTGCCCCCTTGGGTCACCCCCAACGAGCCCGGGAGTAGCGGTTCCACTCGTCAGCCGCAGCAGTGAGGGCCGCATCACTGCCCACCTGGCCGAGCATGGCGCGCTGCAGCTGGGTATACACAATCGCCTGCAGTCGTTTCACCCCCGGGCTCGCCGGCACCAGCACCCTGGCCTGGCGAAGGGTCTGGGCCGACAGCAACCGGGCCCGCTGCACCAGAGCCTCCTGCGCCCCAGGAGCAGGAGCAGCCGCCAGGCTCGCCTCCAGCTGCTGCAGGGCTTGCCGGTTGGAGGGCAGCACCCGCGCCTGCTCGGCGAAGGCCAACTGGTTGGGGCCATTGGTCAGAAATAGGGCGAAGCGGGCCGCCTCGGCCGCCAGGGCGCTCTGCTTGGGCACCACCAGATTCATCACCGCCACGTTGGCCTCAGCGCTGGCGCCCGTGAGCGGCGCAAAGGGCGCCGTAACCGCTGCAATGCCGGGAGCATTGGTCTGCAGATTGCGCAGGAAGTCGGGGCCCGTTGCCACCTGGGCCAGGTCACCCGCTTGGTAGAGCTCGATGGCTCGCCGATAGCCCTGGCTCACCACCTCCCGCGGCAACAGGCCGCGGCGGTAGAGGTCACTCCAGAAAGCAAAGGCCCGCCGCCCCGCGGGGCTATTGAAGGCGGCCCGTTGCTCCCCATCCAGCAACTTCACCCCCATCTGAACCAGGGTCTCGAGCAGCTCGGCGGAGTCGTCGGGCACCACGGTGACAAACAAGGCATAGCGGCCCGTGCGGCGGCGCACGGCCTCGGCAAAGGCTGGCACCTGGTCCCAGGTACTCGGGGGGGCGCTGTAGCCGGCCCGCTCCAGCAGCCGGCGGTTGGCCATGGTGATCCTGGCGGTCAAATACCAAGGGATGGCGAACTGTTCCGCGCCTTGGCGGCCCGCCTCCCAGATCGCTGGCAAATAGGCATCAGCGGCCCCAGCCGGCAGCACATCGCTTAAATCAAGCAGGCCCCCCTTACTGGCCAGGTTGGCCGCGAAGGGGGGGTTGAGATTCACCAGGTCCGGGGCGGTGCGGGCAAACACCGCCGCCAGCAATTTGCGCTCCACCGAGCTCCAGGGCACGTCGGTCCAGCGCACCTGCAGGCCGGGGTTCTGGCTCTCCCAGGCTGCGATCAGCTCCCGCAGATAGCCGTTGAACTTGGGGGCCAGGTCCAGGGTCCAGAAATTCAGCACCTTGAGCGCCGCGGAATCAGCCCCCGGACCGGACCTACCACAACTGCCCAGGCCCGCTGCCAGCAGGGCTGCAGCTGAGCCGCCGCCAAGAAGCTCAAGGAAACGCCGCCGGCTCTGGATCAATGCCATCTACTCAGCCTCGCCCGCCCTGAATCTGCTGGCGCCAGAGCAGCAGCTGCAGGGAGCAAAGCAGCGGTGCCAGCAAGGCCGTGAGCAGGGTTTGGGCTAGCCAGGTGTGTAATGCAGGCTCCAGGGGCCATGGGCCCAGCAGCAGGCTCTGCAAAATCAGGCTGCCGCCCAGCAGGGCAGCACCCAACAGGGCCAGCAGGCCAAGACTGAAGCTGCGCTCGATAGCCGGCCCCTGGCGGCCCATCCGCCCCCACCACCAGCCCAGTAGGGCCAGGGCAGGGATCTGCGTAATCGACCCAGCGTGCAAAGCATCGAGCAACAAGCCCAGCCCAGCCCCAGCCAGGGCGCCGGAGAGGGGGCCATCGGCCAGGGCCCAGGGCAGCAGCCAAAGCACGGACCAAGCAGGGGGGATGCCCGCCAACTTCAGGGGCCCGGGCGCAGCAAGCACAAGCCAGGGCACTACTAAGGCAGTAGCCAAACACCAACCGTGACGCGCCAGCCGACTCATGGCAGCCGCACCTGCACCCAGTCGATCGCCTCAACCGGGGCACTCAGCTGCACCACAGCCTCGCTGGCCGGCACGGCCCGCTCGTCTACCGACTGGATCACACCCACGGTGAGGTTGGGAGGCACCAGGGTGCTGGCGGGCGAGGTGACGACCACATCCCCCGGGCGCACGCCTGGATCCTTCTCCAGAAAGCGCAGCAAGGGGCGGCTGGTGCCGATGCCCGTGAGCAAACCATGGCGCCGAACCCGTCCCACCCAGACGCCGACGCGGCTGCCGGGATCGGTGAGCAGGGTCACGCTGGCAGTGGTGGGAGTAACGCTGGCAATCCTGCCAATCAGACCCCCCGGCGCCGTCACAGCCATGCCGGGCCGCAGGCCCTGCAACTCGCCGCGGCCAATTACCAGCTGCTGCCACCAGCCCCCTGCTTGGCGCGAAATTACCGCTGCCGTCAATTCGCGGCCACCGCGCCCCTGCAGCTCCAGCAAACTGCGCAGCCGGCGGTTGTCGGCATCCAGCTGGCGCAAGCGGGTTTGATCGTTGAGAGCCTGGCCGCTGCGCACCCACTCACCCTGGGCACTGCCGGGCCAGAAAGGACGACTCAACAGGGCATAGACATCGGTGAAACCCGCTCCTTTGCTCAGCCGCACGGCCAGCAGGGCCAGCACCAGCAAGGCCCAGGGCCAGGCCTGAACTACAGCGCCCAGGGCGGGAAGGCGAAGCCTGCGGCCGGCCTGCATCAGGATTAGGAGTGCTGACGCACGAAGTCAGGGGTGTCAAGCACGCGCTGCAGCCGCTTGTAGTCCTCAAGCACCATGCCGCAGCCGTTCACCACGCACAGCAGGGGGTCTTCTGCCACATGGGTAAGGATGCCGGTCTCGTGGCTGATTAGGTCGGTGATGCCCCGGACCTGGGCACCACCACCGGCCAGCATGATGCCGCGATCGACGATGTCGGCGGCCAGCTCAGGCGGCGTGCGCTCCAATGTGCGCTTAACGGCTTCCACGATCACATTGAGGGGTTCGGCCATCGCCTCGCGAATATCACCGGCGCGGACGTTGATGGTGCGGGGCAGGCCGGAGAGCAGGTGCAGACCGCGCACGTCCATGGAGGTGTTGTCATGGGCGTCGTCTGGGAAGGCGGAGCCGATGCGGATTTTGATGTCTTCGGCGGTGCGCTCACCCACCACCAGGTTGTGCACCTTCTTGAGATAAAGGCCGATGGCGTCGCTTAGTTCATCGCCAGCGACGCGCACCGACTCACTAATCACGGTGCCGCCCAAGCTGAGCACCGCCACTTCAGTGGTGCCCCCGCCGATATCAACAATCATGGTGCCCACCGCCTCGGTGACGGGCAGACCCGCGCCGATGGCGGCCGCCACCGGCTCATCAATTAGGTGCACCTCACGGGCGCCGGCCAGGCCGGCTTCCCGCACAGCACGGCGCTCCACACCTGTAACTCCACTGGGGATGCCGATCACCAAGCGGGGCGCCACGATGCCGCGGCCTTCATTGGCCTTGCGAATGAAGGTTTTAATCATCTGCTCGGCGGCGTCGAAGTCGGCGATCACGCCGTCACGCAGGGGCCGCACGGCGCGAATGTTGCCGGGGGTGCGGCCCAGCATCATCTTGGCCTCATCGCCCACGGCCAGGGGCACACCCCGCTCCAGATCCATGG
This sequence comes from Synechococcus sp. CS-1330, assembly GCA_025128025.1. Lineage (GTDB taxonomy): Bacteria > Cyanobacteriota > Cyanobacteriia > PCC-6307 > Cyanobiaceae > Cyanobium_A. Next base: position 5,891 of record JAHLYR010000016.1, on the reverse strand, counting down.
CCACCACAGAGGGCTCCTGGAGCACGATGCCTTTGCCAGACACGAAGATCAGGGTGTTGGCGGTGCCCAGATCAATACCGATATCGCGCGAAAACTGGAAACGACGGAAAAACACGGACGCCCGGCCTGCAAGGGCCGAATCATACGAGGGTGTTACAGACGGCTCTAACGGTGGAACTGATGAAAGGTGGCAGCCGAACCGGGTGCCGCATCATTGATCCATCAGCAACAGGAGACATCAACCATGGGCGTCAATTCCATCACCCTTGTCGGCCGGGCCGGCCGCGACCCCGAAGTCCGCTATTTCGAATCAGGCAGTGTGGTGGCCAACCTCACCCTCGCCGTCAACCGCCGCAGCCGTGACGACGAGCCCGACTGGTTCAACCTCGAAATCTGGGGCAAACAAGCCCAGGTAGCCGCCGACTATGTCCGCAAAGGGGCCCTGGTGGGCATCATCGGCAGCTTCAAGCTCGACCGCTGGACCGACCGGGCCAGCGGTGAGGAGCGCACCAAGCCCGTGATCCGAGTAGACCGGCTGGAATTGCTCGGCTCCAAGCGCGACGGCGAAGGGGGCGGTGGCATGGGAACTGGCATGGGAGCAGGCTTCGGCGGTGGCTCCCCAAGCGAGGAGGAAGTGCCCTTCTGAAGCCAGATGGCGGCGGGCCTGATCTGGCTCAGTGGGAATCGCTGCGCTTCTTCCAGATGCGCAGCCCCAGCCAGACGGCGCCGGCTGCAAGGGCCAGCACCAGCACCAACTTCACAGCCTTGGCCACCGGCTCGATCCAGTGCTCCACATTTGTGTAGCCCTCACCCAGTGCCAGGCCCGCCAAGGTAAGTAGCAGGGTCCAGATAAGGCTGCCGGCCGTGGTCCAAAGCAGGAACGGTGCGATGGGCATCATCTCGATGCCCGCAGGCACCGATATCAAGGTGCGGATGCCAGGCACCAGCCGGCCCCAAAACACCAAAGCGGTGCCGTATTTGGCAAACCAATCGCGGCTGCGGTGCAGCTCCTTGGGGCTGATGCCAATCCAGCGGCCGTGGCGCGCCAGCCATTGCTCCAGGCGCTGCTCGTTGATCAGCCGGCCGATGCCGTACCAAGGCAAAGCCCCCAGCACCGTGCCTAGCAGCCCTGCCAGCACTACTGGCAGCAGGGCCAATTGGCCCAGCTGCACATAAAAGCCCCCGAGGGGCATGATCAATTCGGAGGGGATCGGCGGGAAGAGGTTCTCAAGGAACATCGCCGCAAAGATCGCTCCATAACCAAGCCAGGGATTGGCCTCCACTGCCGCACCGATCAGCTGAGGCAGCTGTTGCACCAGTTCGCCAATCCCCATCGGGCTCGCCTCAATAGCGGTAGTGATCGAGCTTGTAGGGCCCGGCTACCGGCACGTTGATGTAATCGGCCTGCTCTTGGGAGAGCTCAGTGAGCTTGGCGCCGATCTTGTCGAGGTGGAAGCGAGCCACCATCTCGTCAAGGTGCTTAGGCAGCACATAGACCTGCTTGGCGTACTGGTCGCCCTTGGTGAACAGCTCAATTTGAGCCAGCACCTGGTTGGTGAAGGAGGCGCTCATCACAAAACTGGGATGGCCTGTAGCGCAACCCAAATTCACCAAACGGCCCTCAGCTAGCAGGATGATTTTGTTGCCGCTGGGCAGCACAATGTGATCAACCTGAGGCTTGATGTTGTCCCAGGTGTACTGCTTGAGGGATGCCACATCGATCTCATTGTCGAAGTGACCGATGTTGCAAACGATCGCCTGATCCTTCATCTGGATCAGGTGCTCGTGGCGGATCACCTTGAAGTTGCCAGTGGCAGTCACAAAGATGTCCACATCGCCCACCACGTCGTCAAGACGCACGACGCGGTAGCCCTCCATCGCAGCCTGCAGGGCGCAGATGGGGTCAACTTCGGCGATCATCACCGTGGCGCCAAGTCCGCGCAGCGACTGGGCTGAGCCCTTGCCCACATCGCCGTAGCCAAGCACCAGGGCAACCTTGCCAGCCACCATCACATCAGTGGCGCGCTTGATGCTGTCCACCAGGGATTCGCGGCAACCATAAAGGTTGTCAAACTTGCTCTTGGTGACTGAATCGTTGACGTTGATCGCCGGGAAGGGAAGCTCGCCGCTCTTCTGCATTTGATAGAGACGGGCCACACCGGTGGTGGTCTCCTCGGTAACGCCCTGAATTTGGGCGTAGATGCGGGAGTAGAAGCCAGGCTGGGCTGCCAGCTTTTGGCGAATGCTGTTGAAAAGGGCGGTTTCCTCTTCGTTGGAGGGGTTATCGAGAACTGAAGAATCGCTCTCAGCCTTGGTACCCAGCACCACGAGTCCAGTGGCATCGCCACCGTCGTCGAGAATCATGTTGGGTGTGCCGCCATCGCTCCACTCAAGGATGCGGTGGGTAAAGGCCCAATACTCATCAAGGGTTTCGCCCTTGTAAGCAAATACTGGAACGTTGGCCGCAGCAATCGCGGCGGCAGCGTGATCCTGGGTTGAAAAGATGTTGCAGCTGGCCCAGCGCACTTCGGCGCCGAGAGCGACCAAAGTTTCAATCAGAACCGCAGTCTGAATAGTCATGTGCAGGGAACCCGCAATGCGGGCGCCCTTGAGGGGCTGCTCAGCGCCAAACCTGGAGCGCAGGGCCATCAGGCCAGGCATCTCCGTTTCGGCAATTGCAATCTCCTTGCGGCCAAAATCGGCCAGGCCGAGATCGGCAATCACATAGGTATTAGTGCTTTGCAGCACGGGCGCGGAAGCCGTTGAGGCGGGTGAAGCCACCATGGGTTTTGTTTGGGGTACTGCTCGCTCCCGGCTGGGAGGGCGTGGTTTGGAAATATCTGCGGAGACGCCGAGGCTTCGGGCTCGCTGAAAATGCAATCTACAAGGAGCCCCTCATTCCTTGTGACGCAATCCTCGTGATGCAAGCCCTGTGATGCAAGCCCTGAGAGATGCCACCGCCACCCAGGCCTTCGGGCGGCAACTGGCGCGGCGCCTACCCGCTGGCAGCATCCTGCTGCTGGAAGGTGACCTGGGGGCCGGCAAAACCTGCCTGGTGCAGGGCCTGGCCGCCGGCCTCGGCATTGAGGAACCAATCACCAGCCCCACCTTTGCCCTCGCTCAGCACTACCCGCTGCCGCCTACCGGCGGGCTGGTGCACCTCGACCTCTACCGGCTAGAGCTGCCCGCCGCCGCCGATGAACTATTTGCCCAGGAGGAGGAGGAAGCCAGAGCCCTAGGCGCCCTGCTGGCGGTGGAGTGGCCCGAGCGACTCAGCAGCCCACCGGCCGGCTGCTGGCGGATCCAGCTCAGTTTGAGCGACCCCCTCAACCCAAACGCTGGACGCCTAATTGAGGTGCGTTCGCCGCGCTGATCGACCGGCCTGGACAGCTTGCTGTTTTATTTGGCTAGCTAAGTCTTGGCTTAGCTAGCTGCCACGAATGAAGTGCCCGCCCCCAGCAGCGCGGCAGTGATCTGGGCGTTGGCGGCCGGGAAGGGATATTTCCCCAGCTGCTCAGGCCGCACCCAGCGCACCTGCTGGGAGGCCAGCGGCTGAGGCTCGCCGCTCAACCAGGTGCAGAGATGCACCACAAAGCACAACCTTTTATGGCTGTAGGCGTGCTCCACCACGATCAGCTCCTCGCCCACCTCCACCTCAATCGCCAACTCCTCTTCCAACTCACGGCGGATCGTTTCAACGATCGGCTCACCGGGCTCCTGCTTGCCGCCAGGAAATTCCCACAGCCCCCCCAGCAAACCCTCATTGAGCCGCTGATCGATCAGCACCTCACCAGCGCCGTTGCGCACTACCCCCACGCCGATCACCTGGAACGGCAACTCGCTGGGGGCATCCATCACGGCGTGGCAGCGGCATTAGCGGCAGCGTAGACAGCGCCCCGTGAACGTTTGTGGCTCGACCAATTGAGCCTGAATAAATTGGCACCATGAGCTACCTACCAACAGACGCCTCCGACTTCGCCAGCAAGGCCATCGACGGCTTTGTGGCTGCCCATCCCCGCCACGTTCAGCGCATCGATGGCGGCGTGATCCGCTTAGCGCCGATCCCCAGCGGCCAGGTGGGTGTCGTCGTTGGCGGCGGCTCCGGCCACTATCCGGCCTTTGCCGGCCTAGTGGGCAGGGGCTTAGCCGCCGGCGCCGTCTGCGGCAACATTTTTGCCTCACCCTCGGCAGGTCAGGTAGTGCAGGTGGGATCGGCCGTAGAACGCGGAGCGGGCCTGCTGCTGAGCTTCGGCAACTACGCCGGCGACGTGTTGCACTTCACGCTCGGAGCCGAACGGCTGCGGCGCCAGGGAATCGATGTGCGCATCGTGACGGTCACCGACGACATAGCCAGCGCCCCCATCGACCAACCGGAGCTGCGGCGTGGCATCGCCGGTGGCTTGGTTGTGTACAAGGTGGCAGGTGCCGCCGCCGAAGCCGGACTGCCCCTCGACGAGGTGGAGCGGCTGGCCCGCAAAGCCAATAGCCGCATCCGCTCCTTAGGGGTGGCCTTCAGTGGCTGCACCCTGCCGGGAGCCAGCCAGCCATTATTTGATGTGCCCAAAGGCCGCATGGCCATCGGCATGGGGCTGCACGGCGAACCGGGGCTGTCGGAAGGTCCCCTCACCGATGCCAACAGCCTGGCGGCACTACTCGTGGAACGGCTGCTGGCCGAACGGCCGGCGGATGTGCCCGAGGACCAGCAACGGCTGGTGGTGCTGCTGAACGGGCTGGGCAGCTTCAAATACGAGGAGCTGTTCGTGCTCTTCGGGGCCGTGAACCAGGAGCTGCTGGCCAGGGGTGTGGTGCTTGCTGACTGTGAGTGCGGCGAGCTGGTCACCAGCCTGGACATGGCCGGGGTGTCCCTCAGCCTCTGCTGGTTGGATGCGGAGCTGGAAGGCTTCTGGAACGCCCCCGCCGACAGTGCTGCCTACCGCCGAGGCGCCCCTACCCCCCTCCCCCAGGCCCAACACGCCCTGCTGGCCCGCTTCGAGGCTGTGGAAAAGACCTTGGAGCAGCGTGTTGAGGAACTCGGGGCTCTCGATGCCGTGGCCGGCGATGGTGACCATGGCCTGGGAATGCTGCGGGGCATTCGGGGCGCCCGGCAGAGCGCCATCCACGCCTGCACCCGGGGCTGCAGCACAGGGGAGGTGCTGATGGAGGCGGGAGAAGCCTGGTCTGACCACGGCGGCGGCACCTCCGGAGCCCTCTGGGGTGGGGCCCTGCTGGCAGCTGGCAATTCAATAGCTCAGGCAAGCGAAGTAGGAGCTGCAGAGATTGCAGCAGCTTTCGACGCCGCCCTGCAGGCCGTGGTCGGCCTCGGTAAGGCTGCTCCTGGCGACAAAACCATGGTGGATGCCCTCCAGCCCTACTGCCTGAAGCTGCGCTCTGAGCTGGAGGCCGGCGTGGCCCTCGATCAAGCCCTGCAGAACGCTGCGGCAAGCTGCCTACTTGCGGCACAAGCAACCGCAGAACTGTTGCCAAAACTGGGGCGAGCACGCCCCCATGGCAGTCGCAGCCTTGGACATCCGGACCCGGGTGCCATGTCGCTGGCCTACTGCCTGATCGCAGCAACCCAGGCTCAACCGGCTACATAAGCCTCAACCGCATCGCTGATGCGGCGCAAGCCGGCCAACCCGTCACGCTCCAGGTTGCGGACCCGATCACGGCTGATGCCGAGGATGCGGCCGATACCGGTGAGGCTCATCGGCTCGCCACCCTCAGGGTTGTCGTCACAGGGGATTCCGTAGCGCATCTTCAGCACCCGCCCCTGCAGCTCCGGCAGTTGCTCCAGCAGCGCTCGCAAGTCGCCCTTCAGGCACTCACCATCCACCCGATCCTCCGGCAACTCCGCATCTCCTGCCAGCAGGTCCAGTAGCTCGGTGTCATCG
>JAHLYR010000015.1 GCA_025128025.1 Synechococcus sp. CS-1330 | reverse complement strand
TCCCGTTTGGTCTGCTTCTTGGCTGTGGTGAGCTCGTAATCAGAGAAGCCAAGCTGCTTGCCGCCCATCAACCCAGTCCTGGCCTGCGATCACAGGGTTATTGTCCCGCAAACGGCCTCGGTTTTCCAGAGTCTCCTTAGTCCTGCACCGGAAAAGTCTTAATCTTGTGCTGGTGGTGTTTCTGATTGCTCCGATGGGCGAGGAGCTGCGCAGAACGGATCACCGGCGCAGCATCCGAATCCAAAGCCACCAAAGAAGTGCCACGGGCAGCATCGCTAGGAGTAGAACCTTCATGCTCTCAATCTGCTCAGGATTCATCAGCCGCGCTATTCGATTCGGTTGTTCGCCTCCCTGCTTCAGGGCCTTCCACGACTTGGATCAGCATCAGGCCCTGGAAGGTCCGCGCTGCTGCGTTCCATACAACGCTGCTCCCCCTGCCGCCAGAACCAGGCCGCCGCTAGTGGCCAGGAACACCAGGGTCTGCAGCAGCAAAAAGAAGATTCCAATGGCCGACCCGGCCACAATTTGCACCCTCGCCTTGATCATCAGGGTGAGCAGCAGCAGCACGGTGGCTTTCATGGCCAGAACCTTGGCCGTGCTGAATGGCAAAAAGGGGTTAGGGAGCACTGGGTGAACATGAGTATCGCCATGCTGACGGGCCGATCCGCCAACGGCGGTTTCACTCAAGCCCTGGGCGGCTGCGGTGTCGTCCACTGCGGCGCGCAAACCTGCCAGCCAGATCTGCGCTTCTTGGCCCAGAGCTTGATCGCCTCATTTCGCATCAGCTCCCTGCGCCGTTTCAGTAGCGGTTGCTCCCCGCTGGGCATTACCTCTCCAAAAGTCACCTCCAGGCTCTGGCTCCAGCGGTCGTAGCGGCGCGGCTGGAAATGGAGTACCTGACGGCCATCACTGAGCCAGCCCTCTTGCGGAGACAGCGGCGGCCGGCCGGGACTGTTCGTGACGTTCATCGAGAGCCGCTCAGGCCACCTCCGGCGCCCAGCCCCGCTGACGGACCATGTCGTCGGTCCAGCCCTTGCAGCGGCTGGTGAGGTGCTCGCCATGGGCGATCAGTCCCTGGTGCAGCTGGCAGGTGAGCACCGGGATGCAGTTCACCCCGGCGTGATGGCGAAACCAGTGGCAGGTCATGCAGACCTTGCGGCTGCGGGTCTTGAGCAGGACGGCCTCGTCGAGGTAGGGCCACTCCTCGATCGGGGTATCGAGCCGGGCATTCAGTGCTGCGGGTCGGGGGAGAGGGGCACCCATGAATCATGGCCAATGCGTACGCTTGTACTAGCACGGTTGGCGGTGGGCTGCGCCAAGGCGACAATGCGGCTATGGGCTCCACCGCCATCCACAGAGTGATCTTTGTTTGCCGGCAAAACTCCCGGCGATCACAGATGGCCCATGGCCTGCTGGAGGCCCGCGAGTCCTCCGGTCTCGAAGTTTTCAGCGCAGGTCTTGATGGTGCTGGTGGTCTGGCAGAAGAAGCCATCACAGTGATGGAGGAGCAGGGCATCGACCTGCTCGGCCAAAGCTCCAATTCCCTGCGGGAGTATTTGCCCGAGCTGTTCAGTGCGGTGATTGTGCTTTGCGGTTGCCTCCCTGAGCTGCCGCCTGACTGGCAGCAGCGGCCTCTCGTTGAGGACTGGGACATACCGGACCCGACCGCAGGCGATCTTGATTCGCACCGACGCGCTAGGGATCTAATCACCGGTCGGATCGATGTTCTGTTGCAGCAGCTGACTGGTTGAGCGACTTGTTGCGGCCGGAGCCTCAGGCCACCACTTGTTGATGTTGAAGAAGGAACGTCTCGATCCAGTCGCGGTGCCGGCGCTGGCTGATGCGATCAGCAATTGAGGGTGCATCTGGCGGCACCTGAAAACGCTTGCGGAATGCCTTGGTGAGACCTTCCAGTGCCGGGCGTGGCAGGGAGCGAATTGTGCTGTGTAGCTGGTGAATCGTGCCTGGATCAAGCGGATCAAGACTTGGATCTACCTCCGGCTGAGCCGGTAAATGGGACTGGCGCTTAGGCGCCACTTCTGCTGGCCTGCTGCTGGGGTTGGCGCTTGCCACCGGCGTAGGTGCTGCAGAGCTGGTGACCTCCCTCTGCTGCTTGTCGTAGAGCGCCAAGCCAAAGGGGTTCCCAAAGGTCATCAGGGCACGCTTCATGGCATCGGTTTCGGCTTCCTTGAGGGCGGATTCATGGGCCTGGCCTAGGTCGACGTCGATGCCGTGGCCGGCGCCGCTGCCTTCTCGTATGACATCTCCAACGCGGATGCGCACCCGGGCGGTGTAGGTGACGCCCCAGCCGGCGCGGTTGCTGCTGCCAAGGGTGCGCTCGCGTTCGGCGACGCAGTGAACGGCGATGGTTTCGCGCTGCCAGCCGTCAAAGCCAAAGATGCGGTTGGCCTCGGCAATCGCTTGCCACCCCTCTAGGTAGGCCAGGGAGCGGCCGGCCTGGCTGCGGGTTTGGACCTTGGCGCGATCGAGGGGAGCGGAAAGGGCAGCGATCTGCTCGGGGGAGAAGACAGCGGTAGTCATGGGAATGCTGCGATGTGCGCGGTGATTTGGGTGGGAGGGGTATGGGCCCGCCCCTGAAACGGACCCACGTGAAGGGAGGCTCTGCCCCCTGTCAGTGAATGCGCCAGGAGCGGCGGGAGAGCAGCTGGGCGCCGGTGATCTGTCGGCCGGCTTTAAGGGCTTCTTTGATGGCGTTCTTATCGGGCTGACTTGTGGTTTTGATGGTGAGCCACTCGGCATCGAGGGCCTCTTCGTCGTCGATCACGACAGCTGAGGACTTGCGGCTTGAGAGCTCGTGATCGGGGAAGGAGAAGCGTGTAGCCGCAGGCTGCAGCTGGGTGAGAACAAAAACCAGTGACTCCTCCAGCGCATCAGCCCTGCCGGCATCAGAGCGAGCAAGATCGGCAAGCCGCTTGGCCTGCTGGCTCCGGTAGGTGGCCTGACCACGCAGGTGCTCGATCACCCAGCAGGTGGCATCGGCCTTGGCGGCGAGGGCAGCTTTATTGCCTTCTTCTGCCAGCAGGGCAGCTTCCAGCTCAGCCAGGGCCAGGGCCCGCTGCTCGGGATCATCAGCTTCCAGCTGCTCGGCGAGCTGGCCGATGGCGGTGGTGAGCTCCTGGGCTTCGTTGCCCAGCTGCCAAAGGGAACCAGAGCGCTGCAGCGAGCAGGCGGGGCCTGCCACTGGAGGAGCCGAATCGATTACAGGAATGGCGGTGGGAATGGGAGTGAGAACAGCCATGACAGTGAGAAGGCGATGGGGGTGGAAAGAACGGAACGGAGCGCCAAGGGCTCCAAAGGCTTTTGGTGCTGGGGGATCAGGAGCAGCCGATGCCAGCCGGAACGGCCCAGAGCCCGGCAGCTGGGCTGACCTCGACCACGGCAATCGGCATCGCCGAGCGGGAAGCCATGCGGCGGGCTTCTCTCACTAGCGAGGCCGTGCCGGCACCACCGGGGAAGGCGACTACCAGCACTGAGGTGAGGCAACCAGGAGAGCTGCGAGCAACAGCGCGGGCAACGGCCTGCTCGAGTAGCTCCCGATTACGGATTGGCCCAGCGGCCCGCCCATGGAGCTGCCATTGAGCTGGCATAACCAGGGCTGACCAACCCAGCTGCTGGGCCGCGCGACCAATGGCGGCATCAGCTCCGCGGGCACCTCCGTGGAGCAATAAGTGAACAAGGCGGCCACTGCTGCGAGCAAGCAGCTCAGCGGCAACCCGCTGCTGGGGCCAGGCCAGATCACGGCCGCCTCCGGCCGCGATCACAAGCGAATGGGACAGGGCCACTGCGGGCCCACAAGGAATACAAAGATCCATGATTCAGCTGCCAGAGGTGACAACCAATCGGGGCAACACACCGCAAATAAAAGAGCGGCAGCGCTGGCGAGATCAGGGGATTGGATTACCGCAGGCGATGGACTAGGGGCCTTTGGCGCAGCCCTTATTCTAGCAGTACAAGTGCACTTACGGACTGCTAGAACCATTGCAGGGCAATTGATCTGCACAAAGCAAGCCCATGCTCAGCAGCCTCGGCTGACTAAGAATTAAGGCCACCAGATCCGATCAGAACTGACCAGTGCCCGCGCAGCCGCGCGAGCAAAGCTGGGGGCTCGCCCCAGCCATCTACCGGCGGCCGGCCGCCAAGCCACCGCAGCCGCGGGAGAGATGCCGCGCCCTATTACCCCAACACAGGCCAACCGAGGGCGGCGGCGGCTGTCTGACGTCAGCCACAGCTCGGCTGTGGCAAGTTCACGGCAGCCGCCGGCGACCGCAGCACTGCTGTGTTCTCTAGCGCTAGCCCCATTCTTTTGAGCGTTGCCGGGCTATTCCCTAACAGCACTGCCTTGCCCCGCTTTGCGTCGTCTTGCAGCGCAACCCTCTGGGTGCCAGTGCTTGATCTGGCGCGCCTTGGTGTGCGTGGATGGACATTCTTGGGTAGCTGCACCGCAAGGTGGGGCCAGCAAAGCCGATGACGCCTGAGCTCGCAAACTGCGTACTTGAGGGATTACTGCTGCTCCACGAGGAGCTGTCTCAGGACCCTGAGTCGCCTTGGTACGTAGGCACACCGGATCAGACCCAGGTGCTGCATGACGAGCTCTGGATCTTGGCTGGAGAGCTCTATCCCCGCTCCAGCGCTGCCTTGGTAAATGCCTGGTACCTGGCTGGTCGCTCAGCGTTATTGCCGGTGAATTGCACCGGCGAGCTGTTCAGCAGCCGGCACCTCCAGCTGGTGGGTTGATTAGCTCTGGTACTGCTTGCTGCTCCCTGTCAAAGGCGCAGAGGAGTTCAGCTAGCAGGCGGCCTGCCAACCCTCGTCAGCGCTGCACCGCCTAGTAGTGCCAGCAGCAGGTTGAGGGTGGAATCAAAACCCATCTGCAGTTTCTCAAGCGTGCCTGGACATACCTGACCGACTGGCCGGCCCGCCAATGCCCGCTGACCGCAGACCCCAGCAGCTAGTGAATAGATCAAAAGCTGAGTGCAGATCACTACCGCCAGGGTCTTAAAGACAAAGCGCTCACGGTCAAAGGGAGGCTTACTGCCTTGCCTGGCAGGTGGCAGCAAGGGCGGCAGCTCTTCGCTCATGAACCTGCTCGGTGCTTCTGTCCTCTGCCTGCTCAGGGATGGCAGGTGAGCAGCCAGCCGGTGCCTTTGCCATCAGCCTCCCAACGGGGCTGCCAGTTCTTCCAGCTGTAGTGCTGCCCTGCGCCGTTGGTGTTGGCGGTGTAACCACCTGCGACTAGATCAGCTTCTCCATTGGGGTCGTTGTGAATGGCCACCGCCTCGGTGAAACCGATCACCACACTCCAATGGCCCCCACCTGATGGAGCAGATACAGAACCGTGATGCAGCCAGCCCACGGCCACCGGCCGCCCCAGGTTGATCAGCTCTTCCAGGGTCTGGCGATCCCCGTTGGTCGCGAAGTTCGCCGTCAGGCCAAGGGAGCGCAAAGCTGAGAGCTGGGCTTCTGCTGAGGTGCTGTCGCCGTACTTGGCGCGGATGGCGTTGTATTCATCGTCAGAGCCGACCTTGCCCCAGTAGCGGGCGAGCATGGCGCAGCTGCTGGAGAAGCATTCGCGGTAGCCGGTGCCTGATGCGTTGTCGTTCTGGTTCTCCCAGGCCACCGGCAGGGGATTGGCATGGGCTGATGTCTCTGGAGCCGGCGACGACGAGAAGGCCTGCCGCCAGGGTGCGGACTCGGTGAGGATCGCGGGATCAGCACTGATCACGGCCAGCCGCAACTGCTCGATGCCCTCGAGTTGCTGGGGCTCTGCCTTCCAGGCGTTCCAGAACTGGCGCCAGCGTTCAGCTGTGAACGGTGCCTGGGCAGCTGGAGAGGTTGTAGTCATGGCAGCAGGGCAGTCCTTTGCTGTTGCCGCCCTCCCTTCTCTTCAACCTCGACGGACCGGCCCTGCTCTGGCAGAGCTGGATGAGCCGCGACGAGATCTCACCTCCAAGTCGATCCGTCAAAGCCAGCTGGATGTCTTGCCGGCAGAGGCTCGACGTCCAGAACAGAACACGGACATGCTGGGGCTGTTCTGTGCGTAGGCGATGCCATGGATCTGCATGGGCTCCTGCTCGATTCGATGCCGGACATCGTGTTCGCCAAGGATCTGAATGGCCGCTACATCGCCGGCAATGCAGCCTGGGCGCTGCTGCTCGGACAGCCGGCCAGCGTTCTGATCGGTCAGCTGGATTTCGATCTGTTTCCGCAGGATCTTGCGAATGATTTCCGCCGCAACGACTTGGCGATGCTCAGCAGTGGCCAATCTCAGCGCAATGAGGAGTGGGTGACCTATCCCGACGGTCGACAGGCCTTGCTCGAGACCCTCAAATCACCACTGCGCGATGCCACCGGCAACGTGATCGGTCTTGTTGGTGTCTGCCGCGAGATCGCGGCGAACAAGATCAATCGTTGATGCCTCTGATTTAGCGGGGGCTACCCAGTCACCAGCTTGAGTTCAGTGATCCCAGCAGCTGTGTTCTGCTGCGGCCGGTGACACGTTCGTCCTGCAGCTGATTCAGAGCTTGCCGGAGAGCAGCACTGCAGCCAGCAACAGGCCCACCAGCACCAGCTCGCTCACGGTCGTGTCCATGGTCGAACCCGATGCTGATCAGCACGTCACTGTCGTCGATATCCCTGCAAAATGCGCACCCCATGCGGGGGTAAAGCCCCCACATGGGGACTGGGCCTGATCACACCGGTCATTCAGGGTGCCTGCCTGCGGCTGAGTAGCCGCCCCCATTAGCCACCCCCTCCACATGGCCACGTACAAGGTCACCCTCATCAACGCCAACGAGGGAATGAACAGCACCATCGATTGCGCCGATGACCAGTCGATCTTTGATGCGGCAGCGGATCAGAACATTGATCTTCCAATCTCTTGCCGCGCTGGCTCCTGCTCCTCCTGCGCCGGCAAGTTGATCAGTGGCACCGTGAACCAAG
>JAHLYR010000014.1 GCA_025128025.1 Synechococcus sp. CS-1330 | reverse complement strand
TGCGAGGGCATCGATCTGGCCGGCGTTGATGAATTCGCCACGGGCATCAGCCTGGGCAACAACCTTGGTGAAGGCGTCGAACATTGGGGGAGCTCCGGGTCTCGACTAAAAGTCGGGAGGTTGGGTAAGGGATGGTGGGCGTTTATTAACCCCACGTGCAAAGCACCTAGCCATTGTTCAGAAATTCGCCTCAAGTTCAGCAGCTGCTTCACAAAGGGTCACCAGATCCCAGTCTCCGCGCCCGCTTTCGTCAATTGATGCTGACCCTGCTCATGCAGCCGGCGTGGGATGCGCACCAGCCGCACCCGATCACGCAAGTGATGCTGCAGGGCACCTGAGATGCAGCGGCGCAGATAGGGCTCAGCCGGCTCGCCTGCTTTGCAGCGCAGCACGGAACGGAGCAGGGCTTCTCTAGCCACTTGGATCAGATCCTCCCGCTCGACCAAAGGAAAGAAGCGGCGGGCTACAGCTGAAGCAACGGCATCAGCCAGGGAGAGGTGCTCCAGCACCAAGGCATCTCGGGCACGGAGGGCAGAGCGGGAAAGCGGGGCAGCCATCTGGGGACGGCAGAGAACCCCACCCCCAACGGCCAGCCGTAGTGAGGTGACAAGGACGCCCAAACGGGGCGCATGGCTAGATCCTTGACGCAGCGCGAGGACTGGACGAGGGATTTAGGTGGGTGTTTGACGGCCCGGTGGCAAGCCAATTCCTCCCGGAGCTTCGGGGCAGACAACCTTGAGCAATGCCCCTTGTCCAGGCTTGGCTGTCCTTAGCTACTGCTCCCATAGGCTGCTAATCGCAGCTGGCGAGTGCTCCCGGCGCCATGGAGTTGAAGTTCCGCGTCATCCAGTCGAACGACCGCGGGCTGGTCACGCAGCAGGGTGATCGAACGTATGCCAGGCGCGGACCAGCGAAGGGAGAAGAGTCTCTTGAACTGCCGACCCTATTCATCTGGGTCAGCCGCAAAGACCGCTATCTAGCCCGCTGCTGGACACGGTGGACAGGCGAGCGACTTGGGGACGACTTCATTTACATCGTCAGCCGGTTTCGGGATGTGATCGATCTCCAGGGAGATACCCGGTATCACCAGTGGTGCTCCAAGCAGCTCCGCTCAGACCTCTGGACCTTGGAGCGAGTAGCCCTGGACCTGGCAGGGGTTGACTGTCCGCCTCCAGAGGCTATTTATGATGGGGACAGACACAAATCCGCGATTTATCTGCAGAGAAGGAAACAGCGGCTGCGTGAGCAAACACCGGAGCTGAGTGCTGAAGAAGAGGAGCTGATCCAACAGATTTACGACCAACGGGACAGGCTCAATCAAGCTGCGGGATTCATTCAGTACCACGTGGATCACATCACTCCTCTCGCAAAGGGTGGCCAGCATCACCCAAGTAATCTTCAGGTGATCAGCGCCAACGACAATGTTCGTAAAGGCGCCAAGTTGTTGGCCCCGATCGAGTAGGAAGGTGGCAGGATGACATGGCCAGAAACTACTGATTCAGGCCCATTATAAACTTTCCATTAGGCTCTTCATCTGACCCTGTTTATTAGAGTACCTTTCGTGGTCGTTAAGGATCATCTGCCAGCTTGGGTAGGGGTATTTCTGGAGGTTCCGCCAAGACTTTTTGACCCAAGTGCATTCATTCGGGATGTCCGTCTTGATGACTTCCCAGAAGGCAAGAACCATCCAGCCCCACGAGGCCGACATCCAGGGAACTAGGGCCTGCTCTGCCTCCCAGAACTCAGGCGGGTGATGGACCAGCTTGCCATCAATCATCCTGGGTCGGATCTTAAGATGTAGAAGCTCGTGGCGTAGAACGTGCTCAACGACTGGCTGAGGCACGTCAGGGCGGTTGAACAGCGAGTGGAAGAAGATATCGCCACCCTGTTTCCCCTCTTCCCAGCGGATGCAGGCCAGGGTCTCCATCGTCTGCAGACTGAAGGCCACGGGACCGACTGCATCCAAGTCCATTTCACTTTTGATCCTGGCCAGTAGATCCAGAACGTCAAAGGAGAGAAAGCTGATCTCGGGATACCCAACGGGCTTCTTACGTGAGAGAGCCATGAGTTAACCATTGGCTGAAGGTCAATAGAGTTGGGGAGTTATTCATCTTCAGTGCTGTTGCAATTGGTGATTCCCGAGAAGCCCATCTGTCCCGTGTCAATCAGGTTGATGGGTGGCCTTCTTAAAGAGCGTGGACAAACCGGGCTGGGTGGTGGCCTTTGAGATCACCAGCTGTGACTTTGCTTATGCTCCTGTGAGCAGCAGCACTTGGATGGTGCTGGATCTGACCTGTCCGGCGGAGTGATTTCACTGTGCTTTGCTTATGGCCTTAGCGTGAGCAAACTCAGGCAATATTGCTAGCACCAGATATTATATCCAAATCAAATATATCGACGTCAACCACCTCCAGCAAATCCTCAATCCCACAACAATCGAGCACCGTCAAAATCCTCCCCGCTAGATCCAGTGACAGTGCCGATGCGGCCTTCTGATCAATTCGCTCCAATCGAGTGATGGTGGTCGCAGCCACTCCAGCAGCAACTGCCAGCGAGTTCATCGTGATGGGTTTCTCCCCCGCCTCAGCACGACGCAGGTTGGCCATGGCGATTGCCTTGGCAAGTGTCAAACGGACTTGCTTTGCCATGTCGATATCACAGCTAAGGAATTAGAAAACATAAAGAGCTCATCAAAATAGGATGCTTAGCCTTAAAGCTATGTGACCCAAGCGCTACATAAAAGATAATGAGATCGCGGGCTAAGGAGGGCATTTGGGTTGCACAGTCAAGGCCGCGTGCTTTGTTATGCCGTGCCGTGCACGCCAAGTTGACATCAGCGTAGCAATCAATTATTTCCGTCACATGATACATTTCGTGGCGTCGTGATGTCGGGAGTAGAATGAAAACATTTTACGCTCACGTTAGTGCCAAGCGATAACTAGATGGGAATACCTTGATTCGACCATCACCGATCATGGCTTGAAGTTGAATGCCCGTGATTTCGGTCGTGTTTCCGCTAGTATCAGGAATAAGTATTGAGTGCCCATCTGGAAGTCGCTCAAGAAGACCAAACGCAACAGTATCGAGTTCTAATGGCGAGGCCACAATAGGAGAAGTACGTACAAGGAAGCGCTTTAGTTCGAGGCCAGTCGGCGCTTCTAGGATCCATGGAAAAAGTTCGCCTCGCTGCCTCCGCAGCGATGTGTAATTGCTACTACGGAAGAGCCCATCACCAACCTCCTTGAGCCCCAGCGATTCCGCGTATTGCACAACGATGCTGTATTGCGCGGAGTTACCAGTCTCTTCTGGGGATTCAGACGGACTGGTCTTGTCTGATATCTCGTCAGAAAGCGGAGGATTGCTGACTCCCCTGCCTGATGTGCTGCCTGAATGCTGAGAAGAGGCCGACCGCGCCAGCTCATCTCTCTCCATGCTAGCTGGCGCTGAGAAAGGATCATTCGGGTATTTTTCAATGTTATCTTCCAGCAAAAAGTCTTGGACTTCTGATAACTTAGGGGCAGAAAGCTTTTGTATCTCCGCAGGATCTTGTGGTTGATCATCAAAAGATCTCTCCTCACTGGATAATTCAGAGCCGATCAGGTCGCCCAGATCTGTGTCTGCAGTGGGCGTTAACATCTGTGCTTCTGGAATCAGCTTCTCGACTACTTGAGTGGCAAGGTTGCCAAAAGAATCTTTTGCTGCCTGCTCGTCAAGGACATAGTTAGCCTTGAAGTACTCGATAATAAGGTAATCCGATCTTTCAAAGCAATATGCTGCTGCTGCCTGGAGTTGAGGACTCTGCAGGAAATCGCCAATGATGATTGGAATCAGGTTGGCAAGACGTGAAACTGGAAGCTGCTGAACGTAAAGAGTTTTGGAAATAAGTGCTCCGTCTTTAACGACAGCTCGACCTATTGGCTTGCTATCAACAACTGGAGTCAGCATGAGATTATTGCGATAGCAGATCGTTACATTTTTGAGAGTCTCACCCAGGCCTGCTAATGAGCCAGTGTTGTCAGACGAGATCGCACTGAGTCGGCTGACACACATGCCAAATGTCTGAAGCCATTGAGGCCTGGATACCTCCTGACTTACTCGAATGTTATTGTCTTCAAGCTGATAAGATATGGCGGCATTTAGATCGCGAATAGGTACTTTTTGGAGCAGTGATTCAAGTGAGTAACCATCAATAAAGCGGAGATCAGCACATTTCTCCTGGACGTCAACAAAGAGCAAGTCAGGATTAATTCCATCTTTGGTTAGGCCGTAAGAAAGCTCTCCAATGGGTCTGAGCTGCTTTGATAAAGAAATCCAGATGCCGCAATGATCAACTACATCAACAGTGAACCGGCGCATTAGGGTCTTTAGGAGCTCATACGTCTCCAACCCAAGATCTGAATGTAGAGGCATCGAGCGGATCATCTCAATGGCTGCTTCCGCATCAGGACGCTCGCGCAGACCAAGCTGTCGCCATAGTGAAAGATGCCGCGCACTACCAATGACAGTTAAAATACCTGCTCCTTCCAGTCCATCAGCGGAGATAAATACACTAATGGGGGTTGACCAGTGGCCTTGTTCCGTAAGTAGTAACTTGCCTAATCTAAATGCATCGAGGACCTGATTTTGGTCCTCTGGCTTACTAAGAAGGTAGAGCTTGTCTAATTGGTCATAGAGTCTTGCCACTTCGTCACGAGGGGGGGATTCAATTGCTGCCAGGGCACAAAGAACAGAGAGAAGTACATTTGGACCTGGCAAGGCAGAAGAGATACCCAAGCCAGTCAAAATTGAATCATTGGCAGAGTGATCAAAGCGCTTTTCAACAAAACGTTCGACGCCAATGAGCGGCTCTGTTTCCTCGCTCCGGCGAAGGAGCTCCCGTGGTTTGCACAGATTTCCCCGTGTGTCGGGAATACACGCTGAATCGCGGAAACGTCTTAGCCATGATGCTGCAATTTCGTGGCCCTCAACAAGAGATTCACGAAGACCATTGGTATTTGTCTGATAGATCTCGATCAATGGTTGAGCAAACCATTCCATTGATGAAGACTCAAGGAATACGCGTGCGAGTGTCGATAAAGATTGGTCTACTGTCTGATGAGCAGACCAATGAGCAGTGATTTGGCTGTCAATGTCGTAATCTACAATCGTGTAGCGCTGTGTAGTGGAGAACCTTTCCCACTTATGGGGAAACAGATCTGTGTCTAGCTTCTCGCCGTAGATGCCTGCGATGTGATCGAGCAGCTCCTTGGCATGTCTGAACTCATGCTTTATTTCATGGAGTGGTGGCAACGATCTAAGCGCTGGCTTGGTTGAGGCAAGCCAGCTATCCCATTCATCCATATTGCACGACGTCGAGGATGTCGCATACAAGTCCGAAAGGAAGAGGCGCTGTGAATAGTCATACGGCAGTAGTGGCTGAATTGTCTTGGTGCTGTCGTAACACACGCCCTTTGCGATATAGCGAACTTCGCCTGATTGTGTGATGTATGGGAAATTCATTGATACTCTGCAATCAAGCCTGGCGCATATATGGGCCAGTCGCACGCATGCAGAGGCATCCAGTGCGTTGCTTGCGCGAAGGCTTGTGGCAATTCTCTCAATCAGCTTTGTTGTATCTGCCCCATCAGCGAACCCCATGCGCTGAAGAAGTGATAATGCCACCTCCTTTGCTGTAATCGAACTATATTTTCCTTGTTGCAGCACATAGTCTGTATCCTGCTCGACAAGGAATACGAGCCAACCTCTGTCAACAAATAAAATGTGTTCTGACAGCCACTTGACATCTAATTCATTAAGCTGAGCCTTTGATGTGCCTAAGCGAACAGCGCTTCGAGGCGGGAAGAGATGGTCTTGGTCTGCGATTGGAACAATTGCAATATCATCAATGATGTGGATATCTTTGGTGAATTCTCCTGCTATGTAAATCCATAACAGAAGAAGCTTGTCTTCTCCTGGATGTGGCGGATTGGTTTCTTGAAGAAAACGGCAAAACTGCGATCTATTGACTTTATCGATCTGTCCCATCCTGTGGAGCAGGTCTGCAGTATTAGCTGTTATTTTATGGCAGATTTGCTTTCTACCCTTTGGATCAATTTCTTGGCTAAATGTGGCGGCATCCCAAATGTCTTGGATTTGTTTGTCTAGCGCAATACATACTCCACTCGCTTCAACAGCTCCATCATGGGCAAGAACTATTCGCTGGTACTGAATGTAAGTAAAAAAGGAATTGCTGACCTCGTCTACGCATTCACTCTCTACACCTCCTCGACCTGAGACGACAATAGAAGCCTTCGACTTGTCTTTAATACCTGCTTTGGGTAGCAGCCGATAGGCTTCAGCTCTTGATGTGATTTCAAGGCTCTGATTGGCCAGCCAGTTGCACATGCAGGAGGCTGCGAGCTTACCGACGCGCGATAGTAGCCAGCGGTTGGTCGGTGATGTTTCTGGATCTTTAATCTTGACGCGTGCTGGATCCTGCATGAACGGGCCGTTACATGCAAAGGGCAGATCTGGCTTGACTGCCGTTGGAAGTACGACATAAATACCTGCGCTTGCTCCAAGAACCAGCTCAACGCGAGAAGCTGGCAATGAAAAATCTGAGTCGGATCCAAGGATACGTTCTTGTCTGATCTCAGTTATACAGTCTTCTGGAAACTCTTCGGCCTCTGAGCGAACTAGAAGAACAGGGGCTTCCTCTTTATCCGATTCATCTAGAAAAAGGTTGGAGGCTGCTGAGTCTCTCAGTACGTACCATTCACTGTTCTGAATGGGACCGGTACCATTTGATTGCCAGAACAGTTGTCGGCTATCGAGAGTTAGGCTGCGAATGTTCCTGAAAAACAGGAGGGAGACAGGGCTTTGTTTCCACTCTCTAAGGTTCTTGGCTAAGGAATCTCTGGACAAACGGGGCTTGAGCGGAGGCAGTGAGCAGGAAAGAGTGCCTTTGACCGAGAATTGCCTCTGAGGCCATTTTCTGAGGACTTTTGGTCTCATGTTCAGCCACTTTGGGCTGGTTTTTTAGGC
>JAHLYR010000013.1 GCA_025128025.1 Synechococcus sp. CS-1330 | reverse complement strand
TCTGATCTCGCTTACGCGACATCTACCTTTGCTTCTCACACGGCTCCCGAAAGGGAGCCTTTTTATTTGCCCCCCTCCCGAAAGGGAGCTTTTTTTGCTCTCTTTCAGCAAAGGGAGACCCAGCGGCGCTGGGGCTGGCAACATCACTAGGAGCCCGCGTCTCGCGACAGCACCCATGGCCGACGCCGACGCCAGCCACCCCCAGGCAGGCGAACCCATCAGTGAGCAGGAAGCCCTGCACCGGCTCCGCCAGAGCGAAGACTCCTCCCAGCAGTACTACGGAGCTTGGTGGCTGGGCCGGATGCGCAGCCAGCACCCGGAAGCGGTGCCCCTGTTGCAACAAGCCCTGCGACAACGCCGGCCCAGGGATAGTGGGGCCGGCGTGGAGGAGAACGCGGTAGCCCGCAATGCCGCCCGCGCCCTCGGCAAACTGGCCCCAGCAGCGCAGGCGGCCATCCCCGATCTGCTCGACACCCTGCAGGATGCCGACGACGGACTACGGGAAGCGGCAGCTCGGGCCCTGGGCCAACTCGCGGCCAGTGAAGCCATTGAAGCTCTCTGCGAGAGGTTAGCCAGCGGCCCCGCCGTGGCCGGCGCCCAGCAGGCCAACAGCCCCCGCCTGGTGGAACCCTGCGAAGCCCTGCTGGAAGCCCTGGGTGACATCGGCGTCAACGAGCCGCGGGTGCTGGCCGTGGTGAAACCCTTCATCGCCCACGAGCGCCCCCTGATCCGCAGCGCTGCGGCGCGCACCCTGCTGCAATTAAGCGGTGAGGCCCGCTGGGGGGAACTGCTTGTGGACCTACTTGACCATCCCCAGCTGCAGGTGCGTCGTGCAGCACTGATGGACCTAGGTGCCGCCGGCTGGCGGCCCGGATTTAAAGCCATTGCCGCCACCCTGGCCGAGAACAGTCTGAAATTGATGGCCCTGCGGGGGCTGGTGGAACAGGGCAGCGGCGACCCCGGCGACGAGGCCCTGCTGGCCTGCATGGACGCCTTGCTATGAGCATGGATTCACCGGTGACAGCCCGGATCGCAGCCCTGCAACAGGCCGGCAGTGCCCTGGCCCTACTGCAAGCCACCCAGGAACTGGCCAGCTGCGCCGATGCCCGCGCCGCTCCGGTGCTGGTGGAGGTGTTGGGCTTCAACAACCCCGGTGCGGCGGTAGCCGCCGTGGAGGGGCTGATCTGCCTGGGGACAGCTGCCGTGGATGCCCTATTGCAGCTCGACCCCGAAAACTACGGGGCCCGGGCCTGGGCCGTGCGCGCCCTCGCCGGCATCGGCGATGTGCGCGGGCTAGAACTGCTGCTCGATGCCCTCGGCAGCGACGTAGCTGCCAGCGTGCGCCGGGCTGCCGCCAAGGGGCTCGGCCAGCTGCAACTGGCCGAGCTCCCCCCTGACCAACAACAGGACGTCCAGCGCCAGTGCCTAGGAGCCCTACTGGCCGCCACCAGCGACGGCGAGTGGGTGGTGCGCTACGCGGTGGCAGTGGGGCTGGAGTTGCTGGCAGCTGGCCTGCCCGCGGAAGGCCCTGAGAGGCAGCTGGCCCAACAGGGCCTGCTCACACTCCAGGAAGCGGCTGATGGCACTCCTCCGGTGGTGCAGAGGCGCGCCAAGTTGGCCCTTTCACGGCTGGAGCTGCAATGAAAAAACGGGTGCTGTTTGTCTGCCTGGGCAACATCTGCCGCTCCCCAGCCGCTGAAGGGATGTTTTTGCACCTGCTGGAGCAATCTCAGGCTGGTGACCGCTTTGTGGTGGATTCAGCTGGCACCGGTGGCTGGCATGTGGGCAAGGCTGCCGATGCCCGCATGCGCGCAGCCGCCAGCCGCCGCGGCATTCACCTAGCGAGCAAGGCGCGCCAGCTGGCGCTGGCCGACCTCAACCGCTTCGACCACATCCTCACCATGGACGCCAGCAACCAGAGTCAGGTGCAGGCCCTAGTCCAGGAGGCTGGCGGCAGCAGCGTCGCCCGCATCGAGCCCCTGCTTAGCTATCGCAGCCGGTTTGATCTCAGCGAAGTGCCCGATCCCTACTACGGGGGAGCCGAGGGATTTGAGCACGTTCTCGACCTGCTGGAAGACGCCTGCAGCGGCCTGCTGCAGGCCATAGACGACTAAACGCCGTCAGCACCCGGCCAGGCCTCCTCCGGAACCCTCTGGCGGAACAGATCCACCAGAGCCTGGATCACAGCCTCAATGGCCATACCGTCCGTAACCAGCTCCACCGCATCCGCTGCCTGGCACAGCGGCGCAACCTCCCGGCTTGAGTCCTGCTGATCACGGGCAGTTATCTGGGCCTCCAGCTCAACCAGCGGAGGCACCGCAAAGCCCCGGCTCTCGAGGTCTTGGGCGCGGCGGCGGGCCCGCTCCGCCGCAGTGGCCGTGAGAAAAACCTTGAGCTCAGCGTCGGGAAAAACGGCGGTGCCTATGTCACGGCCCTCAGCCACCAACCCCCCCTTAAGCCCCATGGCCTGCTGCTGGGCCGTGAGGGCCTGGCGCACACAGCCGTGGGCAGCCACCAGGGAAACCTGGGCCGTTACCTCCGGGCTGCGAATCGCCTCGGTCACGTCGAAGCCATTGATGCTCACCAGCTGCTCGCCGGCGCCGCCGGCACTGAGCTGCAGATCCAGGCCCAGCAGAAGGGGTTCCACAGCCGCCGCATCGGCAGGGTCGGCTCCCTGGCGCAGCACCCACCAGGTCAGGGCCCGGTACATGGCGCCGGTATCTAGATAAACCAGACCCATCTGGCGCGCAAAGGCACGGGTGACGGTGCTCTTGCCCGCCCCCGCTGGTCCATCAATGGCAACGATCGGCAGACGAGACATCAGAAAACAATGGTCGATCAGGCGGCTTGAACCGCAGTGCACCGCAGCGGCGAGCAGGGCCAGGCCTTGCACTTGCTGCAATGGCTCCAGGCTATTGGGAGCCACAAGCTCCACATAATCCACCCTCAGGCCCGCCGCTTCCAGCTGCTGGGCCAGCTGGGAAGTCAGCTCTGTGGTCTGGGAGAGACCGCCGCGCACTTGGGCAGCCGCAGCAGCCAGGCCAGCGGGCAGCGCCGCGGCCTGCTGGCGCTGGGAGGGGGAAAGGCGACGGTTGCGGGAGCTGCAGGCGAGCCCATCGGCCTCCCGCACTGTGGGGCAGCCCTGAATGCGAAGCGGCAAGCCCAGATCCGCCACCACCCGCCTCAGGATCACCAACTGCTGCCAATCCTTTTCGCCAAGCAGCAGGAGATCAGGGCGCACCAGGGTTAACAAGCGAATCACCACGGTGGCCACCCCCTCAAAGTGCTGGGGCCGGTGGCGGCCACAGAGCCCCTGGCGCAAAAGCAAAGGCGGCACCACCCGGGTCAAGCCGGCCTCGCCCCGGGGGTAGATCTCCGCCACGCTGGGAGCAAACAGGGCCGTGGCACCGGCGGCGACGGCTAACTCAATATCGGAGCGGAGGTCCCGGGGATAGGACTCGAGATCTTCCCCAGGGCTGAACTGCAGGGGATTGACAAACACACTCAGCAACACAGATGGGGGCTGGCCTGACCCTTGCCTCAGTACCGCTGCCCGGCGAATTAGCTGCTGATGACCCTCATGCAGGGCCCCCATCGTGGGCACGAAATGCAGGGGGCCCTGCTGCTGCTGCCGCCAGGCGGCTAGGTCTTGGCATGTTTCGAGCAGGTCCAAGGAAAGAGCGGCGGCAGCCAACAAAAAACCCACCCGCCAGATTGGCGGATGGGCTGATCAAGGGAGCCTGATTGGCTCAGCTCACTGGAGCACTTCGAGACGCACTTGGGCCACGCCACTGGCTGTGAGGCCTAGGGACTGGGCAGCCCCATGGGCAATGTCAATGACACGGTTGCCATGGAAAGGACCCCGGTCATTAATGCGCACCACGGCGGTGCGGCCGTTCCAAAGGTTGGTCACGCGCACTTTGGTGCCGAAAGGCAGGGTGCGGTGGGCCGCCGTGAGGGTGCCAGGACGAAAAACTTCGCCGTTGGCAGTGCGGTTTCCAAAGAATCCGGGGCCGTACCAACTTGCCTGACCCTTGGAGCTGTGCACCACACGGGGCGCTGGCTTTGGAGCAGGAGCGATACGGGTCGGGGGAGCCTGCTTGATCTGGGTGTCACTTGGTGACAGCTCCACATCGACCTCGCGGATGGCGACTGCAGGCTTGGGGCCTTGGGGCTCAGGGCTGGATACAGCCATCGCTACAGCATCGTTGCTGGTTGCGGCGAGGCTGGACTCGGCGATGGCGGGAACCAAAGCACTGCCGGAGAGAAGCAGGGCGAGGGCCCCAAGGGAGAAGGTGCTGCGCATAACAAACGAAACTCGCCGCTATTGCGGCAATCACCAGCCAAAGGCAATTAGTGATTCGTCAGCGTTGGATTCGCTCTCAAACTGAATGGAGTTGAGATACGAATTCGCGTTCGGGGTTCCTATCGGGAATTGACGACAGGGCAAAGTTAACTGCTTCAGCCGGCCGTTTCGGTCAAAAACGACACCCAAAAGATTGATCAGCAATTGTCATCCAAGCGGCCAGGGCAGGCGCCTACAGGCCTGAGCGGGGGTCGACAAGGTCACCAAGGATCAGCGACCCGAATCACAATCATCAGCGCAGCTAATCACTTGAGGTGCCAATCGAGCAATTGGCCCCGAATTTGGGCAGGTGGCATCAGAGGATCGGAGCTGCAGATGGGTTCGCAGGGGATGGACTACCGCACAGCCGGGGTGGATGTGGTCGCAGGCCGGGAGTTTGTGGAGCGGATCCGCTCCAGTGTTGAAGCCACCCGGCGCCCTGAGGTTGTGGGCGAGCTCGGAGGCTTCGGGGGTCTATGCCGACTGCCCGCCGGGCTGCGGGATCCCCTGCTGGTCTCCGGCACCGACGGGGTTGGCACCAAGCTTGAGCTGGCTCAGGCCTATGGCCGCCACCACGATGTGGGCATCGACTTGGTGGCGATGTGCGTCAACGACGTAATCACCAGCGGGGCCGAGCCGCTTTTCTTCCTTGATTACATCGCCACAGGCAAGCTCAGCCCGGAGGCCATGGCTGAGGTGGTGGAGGGCATCGCCGACGGCTGCCGCCAAAGCGGCTGCGCCCTGCTTGGCGGCGAAACAGCCGAAATGCCTGGCTTCTATGCCCCGGGCCGCTACGACCTGGCCGGTTTCTGCGTGGCCGTGGTCGAGGCAAGCGCACTGATCGATGGACGAGCCGTTAGTGCAGGGGATCGCATCCTGGCGGTGGCCAGCAGTGGGGTCCATAGCAATGGCTTCAGCCTGGTCCGCCGCATTCTTGAGAGCCAGGCTGTCGATGAACTCACGACCCTGCCCAACAGCAACCAAAGCCTGATAGACGCCCTGCTCGCTCCCACCCGTCTGTACGGAACCCTGGTCAAAGCCTTGCTTGCCAGCAAGGTGCCCATAAACGGCATGGCCCACATCACCGGCGGCGGCCTGCCTGAAAACCTGCCCCGCTGCCTGCCCTCTGGAGTGCACGGCGTGATCGACCCAACTAGCTGGCAGCGTCCAGCTCTGTTCCACTGGCTGCAGCAAGCCGGCGAGGTGCCGGAGGCCGATCTCTGGAACACCTTCAATTTGGGGGTGGGCTACTGCCTGGTGGTGCCGGCAACTGCAGCTGATCAAGCTCTCGCAATCTGCCAAGACTGCGGCTACGAGGCCTGGGAGCTGGGCTCGGTGGCCAACGGCAGTGCTGGTGAGCAGCCGCTGGCAGGACTTCCCTTCAGCGCTTAAGCAGCCCGGCTGCCAATGGCCAATTGCATCAGAGTGGGCTGCTGGCCCAGTCGGAAGCCGCTCTCCTGCCTAGGGTGCTGACCTCGAAGTTGATCAACACCTATCGCCCCGGTTCCTGAGCCAGGGCGATGTTCGAGCCATACGTAGTTGTATTAGGAGTGGCGTCATGACGCAATCAATAGGTTCACCACAGCGAATAGCGGCCCCAAGCCCCTTGGGCACCTCCGCTGCACCTCCCCTCGGCACTGGTCAACGCATCACCCGCCGCCGCAGCTCGGCCGGCCCCGTAGCCCCAACCCGGCCGCAGCGCCCCCGAGAGCTTCAGGCAGCGCCCCAGCGGGGGGGGGTGAGGCCCACCTTCCTCACCCTGCGAGATCACGGCAAGGTCTATGTAGCCGACCTGCCCCGACTCTCGGACGGCCAACTGGCCCACGTGACCAAGGAAGCGCGGGAGGTGCTTGAAAGCCTGGGCCGCCGGCTTGAGGAGCTTGAAGCTCAGCCTTTCCTATCCCAGGCCGAACAGGACACCAGGATCCGGGCTTCCACCAAGCGGGATGTCACGGAGCGCTTCCTGCGCTCAATCGATGACGAGCTGCAGCTTCGCCATAACAACCCCGCCCTGAGGGCAGCGGCTGGTGAGTCTCTGGCTCGAGCCTTCCTGGAGCTGGCACGCCACCGGCTGCCTGGAGCCACCTTCGATTCCCTGCTGCAGGAAGCCCTGGCAGCCTGCGGCCCCGAAGCGGCCGCCGAAGCTGAAAGCCACGGCGACCACGGTCCCAGCCCTGTGGTGCCCCTGGTACGCCCCCAGGCCATGCCGGTGGTGCTCACCCTCGATCCAGCCCCCCAGGCCGGCTAGTCGCTCAGGAAGGGATTGGCAGGCATGCCCACCTGCAATCCCTGCGCCAGATCATCTAAACGGCGGCGCTCCTGCTCAGACAGGTTCCAGGCCAGGGCCGCCGCGGCCTGCTCCACCTGCTCCGGCCTCCGCAGACCGGGAATCGGCAAAGCGCCGTGGGCACGGCACCAGTTGAGGGCCACCGCAGCCAGGCTGGCGTCGCGATTGTCGGCGATTCGGGCCATCTCAGCCTGGAGCTCAACCAAGGCGGGAGCTAGCCGGCGGAACAAAGCCCCCCTTGGCCCCCTCGGCAAAGGCCCAGCCGCCATTGATCTGGCCAGCAGCCCCAGGGCCAGGGGGCTGTAGGCGATCAAACGGATACCCAGCTCACGGCAGACCTCCGCCACACCGCCCGGCTGGATCGGATCGGGTGCCAGCAGAGATAGCTGTACCTGGAGGCTGCTGAGCGGCACTCCCCGCTCGGCCAAGCGCAGGTGCACCGCCCGCAGGCGACGGGGCCCCATATTTGAAACGCCAAGGGCTGCCACCTCCCCCTGCTGCACTAGATCAGCCAGACCCTCCAGCAGGGGCCCCTCCTGCCAGGGGGCGTAGCGAGCCGTGCTCCAGTGCAACTGCACCAAATCAATTCGACCGGCAAGGCGCCGTTTCGAAGCCGCAAAAGCCCGTTCATAGCCGCGGCGCCCCAGTCGCCAGGGGAAGGGGGCGAGCTTGGTAGCCACCAGCAGCTGGTCGCGCTGGGCCGCCGGTAGGGCCGCCGCAAAGCTGCCCAAAAGGGCCTCACTGCGGCCGTTAAACCTGCCAGTGCCGTAGGAGTCCGCGGTATCAAAGGTGTGCAGGCCGCAGGCCACAGCCCGCTGGAAGGTGGCTTCAAGCACCGGATCCTGGCTCGGGTCGTAGCCCCAAAGAAATTGATTTCCCCAGGCCCAAGTGCCAACGCCGATGCCGGGCTGCCCCACTGGATGCGCCATCGTGGAGTTAGGTGCCAAAGCGGATACCTCCCAAAATGACCGATTCCCCTACACCCGACTGCGCCAGCTTGGCTAAGAACACCAGCGAGCCAGAGCCCCCCCTCGAGCCGGTTCTTTGCCAACACTGCGGACGCACCGCTAGCAATGGCATCAGCTGCCAGGGCAGCTGCGTGGCCGACTCGGGCTACTAAGCACTCCAATGGCGCGAATGTTCAGCCTGGGCATGATGCTGCTGGCATGGGCCAGCGCCGCCCAAGCAGGGGGCTTCGGGCGCTGGGAGATCCGGCTAAAGGGCTGCTCGCTGGGGCAGGGCCAGATGGGGCAACTGCCGCCACTGCGCGAACAGGGGCAGGACTGCGTCCGGTTGCGGCTTGAACAAAACATGGAGGGGCTGCTGAGTGTGCGCCTGATGACGACCTCCGCCAACCAACTATTCGGCAGCAGAAGCCTGGTCTTCGCCGGTGTGCTCCCCCCCGGTCAAAAGCCGATGCGCTGCAACGCCGATGGCGAATGCAAACCGCAATGGCCTATCCGGCTGGATGTGTCCACCGTGGCCACCAACGTGGAATTAGACGGATCTCCAGCGCCCACATTGCCCCGGGCCCTGCTAGCCAAAGGAACATGCCTGCTGGAACGCCATCGCCTGAGGTGCGAGGCCAGTGATTCCAGCGGACAGATGTGGGAAGCGCAGGCCCGCCTCTGAAATGAGGCGAAGTTTCAAGCCGAAGCAGTTAATAAAGGCGGCACCCAGATTCGAACTGGGGGTAAAGGATTTGCAATCCTCTGCCTTACCACTTGGCCATGCCGCCGGCCAGGGAGCAAACTCCCTGAAGCGGATCGTATCAGCCACGGCATGTCCTCCCGTCTGCTGGTTCTGAGCAACGGCCACGGTGAGGATCTGATCGCCCAACGGGTTCTGCAGGCCCTACGGGCGCGGCGGCCCAACCTGGAAATCCAGGTGCTGCCCCTGGTGGGGCTCGGCGAGGCGTTCAGTGCCGGCGTTGCTGCCGGTCAACTGCAGCGGATCGGCCCCCAGCTGCAGCTGCCTAGTGGTGGCTTCAGCAACCAGAGCTTGAGGGGCCTGGCCCGCGACCTCGGGGCGGGCCTGCCCCTGCTGAGCTGGCGCCAACTGCAACTGGTGCGCCACTCGGCCCGTCAAGGCAGCCCGGTGCTGGCAATTGGCGACCTGCTGCCCCTACTGCTCGCCTGGAGCAGCGGCGGCAGCTTCGGCTTCATCGGCACCCCCAAAAGCGACCACACCTGGGCCTCGCCGGCCCCAGCGGGCTGGGCGGCGACACCGCTCGCTGATTCCTACCACCGCTGCAAAGGCAGCGAATGGGATCCGTGGGAATGGGCGTTGATGGGCAGCTGGCGCTGCCGGCTCGTGGCCGTGCGCGACCAGCTCACCGCCCAAGGGCTGCGGCGCCACAAGGTGGCAGCCCTTGCTCCTGGCAACCCAATGATGGATGGCTTCCGCCACACCCCTCTGCCGGCCGGGCTGGCAAGCCAGCGGCGCCTAATCCTGCTGGCCGGCAGCCGCCTGCCCGAAGCCCTCGGCAATGCCCGCCGGCTGCTTGGCTGCCTGAGCCTCCAGCAGCCGCGGCTGCCAAGCACCGTGCTGGTGGCCTCTGGATCGGCGCCCACGGCCGCCGCCTGGGCCGAGCTGCTGGAGCAAGAGGGCTTTACGCCCCTAGCGCCTGCAGCAGCTAGCACCGCTAGCGGAGCAATTAGCAGCTGGCAGCTGGGCCGCTGGACCCTGCTGCTTGGCCAAAACCGCTTCGCCACCTGGGCCGGCTGGGCCGAGCTGGGCCTGGCCACTGCAGGCACTGCCACGGAGCAACTAGCGGGGCTAGGGGTTCCCTGCCTGTCGCTGCCGGGCCCGGGGCCCCAGTTCAAGCCAGGCTTTGCCCGCCGCCAGAGCCGGCTGCTGGGGGGCGCCGTCATGCCCTGCCATTCCCAACAAGAGCTAGCCCTAAAACTGCAACAACTGCTCGACGATCCCAGTGAATGCGCCCGGCGTGGCGCCCTGGGCCGGGCGCGGATGGGGCCCGCCGGTGGCAGCGCCCAGCTAGCCGAGCTGGTGGAGCAACAGCTGCTGGGATGATGCGGCCACCCCCGCAGCTACGTCGCCCATGGCCGGCATCCCCGATCGGGCCTACAACGCCGCCTGCGGCATGTTGGCCAGCCAATTGAGCATCAGCCTGGCGGCCGCCCGCCGCAAGGTCGACGTGCGCAGCGCCCAGGAGGGACTGAAAGAAACCGCAGCCAAGCTCACCCTGGCCCAACAGATGCTTGCGGAAGCCCAGGCCAGCGGCGAAAACCACCATGAGTTGCTCAGCTCCCAGCTGGAGGCCGTCGGCAGCGACGAGAACTTCATGGTGGAGGACTGAACTGGCCGGGGCCCTTCAGCGGTTGCCGCCGGTGGAGTGCTCAAAGAGCAGGTGAAAGCGCTGGCGATCCAGATCGGCCAACACCGGGATGCAGCCAAAGCAACGCTCAGCCAGCTGCCAACGCTCCTCTCGCTTCAGCATGGTTTCCAACCGATCGCGAGCGGGAAGCAGGTAGCGCACATCGCCGGCGGCGTAGGCCAGCTGGACCTCAGAGAGATCTTCCACCCGGCCCCAATCGGAACTCTGGGCCTGCTTGTCGAGCTCAATGCCCACCAGCTCCTGCACCACTTCCTTGAGGCCGTGGCGAGGGCTGTAGGTGCGGCCCAGCCGGCTGGCCACCTTGGTGCAAAAGATCGGATCGACGGCAATTGCCAAGTTTTCAGCCAGGGCCGCCACGTCAAAGCGGGCGAAGTGGAAAACTTTTTCAATCGCCGGGTTTTCCATCAAGACCTGGAGCCTGGGTGCCGAGCTCTGGCCGCGGTGGAGACGGATGCAGCAAACGTTGTCGTGGTCGTCGCAGATCTGCACCAGGCAGAGACGGTCGCGGCCATGAATCAGACCCATCGCCTCGGTATCCACCGCCAGCGCCCTAGCCCCGGCGTAAAGGGCTGCCCACTCGGCATCAAGATCACCGTCAAACACGGCGAAGCGGGCGGGAGCCGGCAGGTTGCTGGGGGCAGGCGAAGCGATCACACGGAAAGGGCGAATGCCTTGCCATGCTGACAAGCCATGCCCCCAAGGGGCGGCGTCACAATGGGATGGATGGCCAACCTCAGCTCCACCCTGCTGCTCACCCTGCTACTAGCCGTAGGACTGGTTTTTTTCTTGCGCGCCGCCAGCAAGGACCGCACCACCACAGTCGAGGTGCGCTCGTCGCGCCCGCCTCTGGAGGTGTTGAGCCAGTTGAGCGAATGGCTGCTGCAACGCGGTTGGCGCGCCGAATCGACTGACCCCGAGCGCCGCCACCTCTGCTTCCGCGCCGAGGTGGCGGCCAGTCCCTGGTTGGCGGTGCTGCTCTCGGTGCTGGGAGCGGTGGGGGCCGCCTGCCTGGGGCTGGTGCTGCGCCAGCTGCTGCCCCAGCTGGGCTGGTGGCCCCTGCTGCTGGCCTTGCTGGGGCCGGCGGCTGGGCTGATTTATCGCAATCGGGCGATGCGGGCCGAAACCCTGGAGCTGCGCCTGATCAGCCATGACAACGCCACGGGCAGCGCCTTGCGGCTGCGGGCCCACCGCGATGAGCTAATTGCGCTCGAATTGGAGATGGGTCCCAAGCTGGGCCTATTCAGCGACGGCAAGCTGCTCAGCTCCCCCATCTGACCCTTGCCTGGCAGTCATGAAACGATTCCGCCCCCTGGCTTTCGTCTTGACCGGAGTGCTTGCCATAGCTGGGGGCGCTGCAGCCCAAGCGCCGCCTCTAGCCAACTTTGATCCGCTCACAGGGCCGCGCAGCCGGCTGAGCAAAAACTGGCGAGGCCTGGCTGAGCTGCCCAGCAGCACCGAAATCCTGGTGCTAGCGGGTCATGCCGATTCCCAGGGGATTGGCGGGGCCGGCACGGGGGGAGCGGCCGTCGATCTCGGCGGAGCCGCGCCGATGCAGCCGGGCATGCGCGACGAGCTCTATTGGAACCTGCTCACCGCCCAGGCGGTGGTGGCCCTGGGCCAGCAGCGGGGTCTGGCCATCCGCTTCTACGACCCACCGCTGCGCAGCATTGCTGACGGCGACGATCCCCGCACCAACTGGAGCGTGGGCAAAGCCCATGCCCAAGCCGGTGGATATGCCCTGGAAATCCACTACGACGCCTATGGACCGGATGGTGTCGGTTCGGGGCTGATTCCACCCCTACATCGCCCCCCAACCCGCCTAGACGAAAGCCTGGCGCTGGCCTTTGGCCCCTATCCCCTGCTCTTCCGCGACGGCCTGGGCGCCCCCAAGCGGGGCATCGGCATTCTTGAGATCGGCAAACTCGAGGGCCAGCTAGAAGCATCGCTGCGGGATCCCCGCAGCCGCAATGGTGCTATCCAAGCGATCGCTGAGCGGGTGGTTTCAGCTTTGCAACGGGGTCTGGAGCAGGGTTTGAAATCAGCCCCAGCAATTCCTGGCCTGGCGGCCACCCCACCAGCGACCAGCAACCCATCACCTAATTCACCGCCTGATGGGGGGCGCAGCGGTCCGCAAGCGAGCCGTCCGCAAGCCAATCCTGGGGACGAGTGAACAGGTCTGTGAGCAGGGCCTCGCGGCTGCCAGCCTCCGGCTGATAGCCGTATTCCCAGCGCACCAAGGGCGGCAGAGACATCAGGATCGACTCGGTGCGTCCGTTGGTCTGCAAGCCGAAAATCGTGCCCCGGTCAAACACCAAATTGAACTCCACATAGCGGCCCCGCCTGTAGAGCTGAAACTGGCGCTCCCGCTCGCCATAGGGGGTGTGCTGTCGCTTCTCAGCGATCGGCAAGTAGCTGGGCAGGAAGGCGTTGCCGCAGGCACTGGCCAGGGCAAACAGCTGCTCCCAACTCTGCGGCACCGGGGCTAGTCGGTTGCTCACAGCCGCCGCAGGCCCATCGGGGTCCTGGCCCTTGTAGAGCACACCGCGAGGATCTTGGTAGTCGTAAAAGATGCCGCCCACGCCGCGGGTCTCGTCCCGGTGCTTGAGGAAGAAGTACTCGTCGCACCAGGGCTTAAACACCTGATAAAAAGCGGGATTAACGCTGTCGCAGGCTCCTTTGAGCGTGCGGTGGAAATGCTGGGCGTCTTGCAGGAACGGGTAATAGGGAGTGAGATCGGCGCCGCCGCCAAACCACCAAACCGGGCCCGCTTCGAAGTAGCGGTAGTTGAGGTGAACGGTGGGGATGTAGGGGTTGCGGGGGTGCAGCACCATCGAGGTGCCGGTGGCAAACCAGCGGTGCCCCTTGGCTTCCGGCCGCTGGCTGAGGATCGAGGGGGGCAGCTCCGAGCCCTCTACCTCTGAGAAATTGACGCCGCCCTGCTCGAAGACGCGGCCGCCCTTCATCACCCGGGAGCGACCGCCGCCGCCCTCCGGACGCTCCCAGCTCTCCTCGGCGAAGCAACCTTCGGCATCAAATTCTTCTAAACCGGCGCAAATGGAGTCCTGCAAGCCCATCAGCAGGGCCTTAGCCCTGGAGCGGGAGTCGGCCGGTGGAGATTCCAGCAGGGCCTTAGGCATCGACGCTGCGCCACATGGACGCTGGAAAGGTCTAACCATTTCAGCCCAGCCTCCCCCCAGACAAGTAATCGAGAGGGTCTGTCACGGCCATGCTGACGGTCAAAGGCAGCGGCAGGGCCCCTAGGATCGCAGTCTCTGATTGGATTTCCGATGGCATCTGTGGAGCAGGCTCAGGCCGCCCTCAACGCCGTTCAGGATGCCGGCAGCGGGCGCAGCCTGATCGAGCTGGGCTGGATCCAGCAGACGCGAATTGTGGAGGATCGGGCCGTATTTCGGCTTGCCCTACCTGGCTTTGCCCAGAGCCAGCGTGATCGCATCGCCGCCGAGGCCAAGGCGGCCCTGCTCGCCCTTGAAGGCATCAACGACGTTCAAATTGAATTGGACCAGCCCAGCGGCGGCGCTCCAATCGGTGCCGCAGGTCATGGTCAAGGGCCAGAACGCGGTCAACTGCCAGAGCGCCAGCCCATCCCTGGGGTGAGCCAGGTCATCGCCGTCAGCAGTGGCAAGGGCGGAGTGGGCAAGAGCACGGTTGCGGTGAACCTGGCCTGTGCCCTGGCGGCTTCAGGCCTGAAGGTGGGCTTGCTCGATGCGGACATCTACGGGCCGAATGCCCCCACCATGCTGGGAGTGGCTGATCGCACGCCTGAAGTGAGCGGCGAAGGCGCCCAGCAAGTGATGAAACCGATCGAAACCTGCGGCATCGCCATGGTGTCGATGGGCCTGCTGATCCAGGAAAACCAGCCCGTGATCTGGCGGGGGCCGATGCTCAACGGCATCATTCGCCAGTTTCTCTACCAAGTCGACTGGGGCGAACGGGATGTGCTGATCGTCGACCTGCCTCCTGGCACCGGTGATGCCCAGCTCACCATCGCCCAGGCGGTGCCGATGGCCGGGGCGATCATCGTCACCACTCCCCAGCTGGTTTCCCTAGCTGATGCCCGCCGGGGCCTGGCGATGTTTCTGCAGATGGGGGTGGACGTGCTGGGTGTGGTGGAAAACATGAGCGTCTTCATTCCCCCTGACGCTCCCGATAAGCGTTATGCCCTATTCGGCAGCGGCGGCGGCTCCCGCCTGGCTGAAGAAGCCGGAGTGCCCCTGCTGGCCGAACTTCCCCTGGAGATGCCCGTGCGGGAGGGGGGGGATGCCGGACGCCCCGTAGTGCTCAGCCACCCCGATTCGATCAGCGCCCGGGGCTTTTTAGCTTTGGCCCACCAACTCAGCGCCGCCCATCTGGTGCCAGCCTGAAGCCCATGCTGAGCCAGTTGGGGCGGCGAAACCCACGATTTTTTAGTGGCCGCAGCAGCCGGCGCAGCCCCCTGGCAGACGTGGACCTGATCCTCTGGGGGATACCGCTGGCAATGGTGGCGATCGCCGGGATCCTGATTGCCAGCACCCAGCGCCAAGCGAATTACGCCGACTGGTACCAGCACTGGGTAACGGCGGCGGTGGGCATGGTGGTGGCCCTACTGCTGGCGCGAATGCCATTGGATCGGCTGATCCCATTTAAGTGGCCGATTTATATCGCCATGGTCGCCAGCCTGGTGGCCGTTCGAGTTGTCGGCACTAGCGCCCTTGGGGCCCAGAGCTGGATCAACATTGGCGGCTTTTATGTGCAGCCCTCGGAATTCGCCAAGGTGGGCGCCATCTTGCTGCTCGCCGGAGTTCTAGCCAGGCACCCGGTTGATCGTCCTGTTGACCTGATCCGTCCAGTGGGCCTGATCGCCCTGCCCTGGCTGCTGGTTTTTGTGCAACCCGACCTAGGCAGCTCGCTTGTGTTTGGCGCCGTACTGCTGGTGATGCTGTTTTGGGCTGGAATGCCCGGGGCCTGGGTGGTGCTGCTGCTCTCCCCCCTTGTGGCGGCGATCGTGGCAGGCACCATGCCCTGGCTGCTGCTGGGCTGGGTGCCCCTGATGGGCTGGCTGGCCTGGAAGAGCCTGCCCTGGAAGCGGGTTGCCCTGGCGATCAGCCTTGCCGTGCAGGGGATCTTCGCAGTAGCCACCCCCTGGCTCTGGGAGCACGGCCTGCGCCCCCACCAGCGCGCCAGGCTCACCCTGTTTCTTGATCCCGCCCAGGATCCCCTCGGCGGCGGCTACCACCTGCTGCAGAGCACCGTGGGCATCGGCTCGGGGCAGATCTGGGGCACCGGCTTAATGCAAGGCTCCCTGACGAAGCTGCGGTTTATCCCCGAGCAACACACCGATTTCATCTTCAGCGCCCTTGGCGAGGAAACCGGTTTTCTCGGCTCAGTGCTGGTGGTGGCTGGTTTCGCCCTGCTGATGGGGCGCCTGCTGCAGATCGCTGGACGGGCCCGCAGCGACTACGAGGCCCTGGTGGTGGTGGGAATTGGGGCGATGCTGATGTTCCAGGTGGTGGTGAACATCAACATGACCATTGGACTCGGTCCCATCACAGGCATCCCTTTGCCCTGGCTGAGTTATGGAAGATCCGCCATGTTGGTGAACTTCATCTCGCTTGGGCTGTGCGCCTCAGCCGCCCGCCGGGGCCGCACGACCCAGGGCCGCTGGTGAGCCTGGCCGACCTGCGACGTTGTTTGGCTGAAGGGGTGCCAACCGGAGTTGGCAACGAGGACTGCGCGCGGCGGCAGTGGTGGGCAGCCCTGGCCACCCTGCAAGAGGATTTCCTGCTGCCCCGCCAACCCCTCCAGGGCCTATGGCTGGCCGCGCCACTGCCCGCCCTCTATGAACCCGCCCTGTTGCAGCAGCTGCAGGGCTGGGTGTGGGCCCCAAGCGATCTAGATGGCCTGCTGCCCAGCCCAGCACCCCTACTGCCAGGAGCCGGCAACCCAGCTCCATGCGGCAGCTTTCAGCGGCTAGCCCTGGCGGCGGAGGACGGCACCGACCCCCTCCTGCTGGTGATAACCCCCCAGCTACAGGTAGCCCTTTGCCTCGATGGCCCGGCTGAAGCCCGGCGCCTGATTGTGCGCTTCGACCCAGAGGCCCTGTCCGAGGCCCTAGGCCTTATTCATGGCCGCCTACTGAGCCAGGATCCCGCTGCCTCGGCAGACCTGCGCAACGCCCTAGAGCGACTGGGGCCCCTGCGCAGCGACGACCAACTGGGCTTGCGCTTCTGGCCGCGGCTGGGGGAACGGCTAGCCGCCATGGCCCCCAGCCTCACCCTGCAGCCACTGGTGCATGGCGGCAGCGATCGCCCAGCCCAGGCACAGGAGCGCCAGGCCGGCGACACCCCCCGAGCGGTGAGCAGCGAACTAGCCCTGCTCGAGGCCCTCACCCACGAGGTGCGCACACCACTGGCCACAATCCGCACCCTGATCCGCTCCTTGCTGCGGCGCAGCGACCTGCCGCCGGTGGTGCGCCAGCGCCTCGAGCAGATCGACGGCGAATGCAGTGAGCAAATCGATCGTTTCGGCCTGATCTTCCTGGCGGCCGAGCTGCAACGCCAACCAGGCTGCGAACAGCCCCTTGAAAGCCACGACCTGGCCCGCACCGACCTCAGCGCAGTGCTGCACCAGCAGCAAGAACTGTGGCAGCGGCAACTGGCGCGCCGCGGCCTGGAACTGGAGCTGGCGGTTACCGATGGCTTGTCGCCGGTGCTGAGCGATCCGGCCCGGCTCGAAACCATGCTTGGCGGACTAATCGACCGCTTCAGCCGCGGCCTGCCCAACGGCAGCCGCGTGACCGTGAGCCTGCTGCCGGCAGGGAGCAGGCTGAAGCTCCAGCTCAACAGCGAGGGCCACGACCCCAGCGAGAACGACGGGATGGGGAACGGCGAGCAGCGGGAGCTGGTGGGGCCAGTGCTGAGCTGGAACCCCACCACCGGCAGCCTGCAGCTGAGCCGTCAAGCCACCCAGCGGCTGTTCCATCGCCTCGGCGGTCGCCTCACCGAGCGCAACGGCAGCGGCTTGACCGTGTTTTTCCCGGTTTACTGAAGGGCCGGTTTGTTGACGGGTGTGAAGAGTGCGGCAGAAGCCCCGATCCGGTCAAAAACACGGTGCTAGTTTCCGGCTGAAACGTTCCAAAGCCATGGCAGCGACGGTGCTCAGCGGTCAACTCCCGAAGTACATCGGCAGCACCGGCGGCCTGCTGAACTCTGCTGAAACTGAAGAGAAATACGCCATCACCTGGAGCAGCCCGAAGGAGCAAGTCTTCGAGCTGCCCACCGGTGGCGCGGCCCACATGAATGAGGGCGAAAATCTGATGTACTTCGCCCGCAAGGAGCAGTGCCTCGCCCTGGGCACCCAGCTGCGCACCAAGTTCAAGCCCCGGATCGAGGACTACAAGATCTACCGGATCTTCCCTGGCGGTGACACCGAGTTCCTGCACCCCAAGGACGGCGTTTTTCCCGAGAAGGTCAACGAGGGTCGCCCCATGGTTGGTCACAACCCCCGCCGCATCGGCGCCAATCAGAACCCCGCCAATCTCAAGTTCACCGGCAAGAACACCTTCGACGCTTGAGCTGCGTTGACCAACCCCTATAAAGGCGGGGCCAGGCGCCCCGTTTTTTTTGCCTGCCCGCTTGTCCGATGCCCAGCCCCGATCGCGATGGCTTAGCCCAAGAGGCTTTTCTCGAGGCAGTCGCGGCTGGCCACAACTTCATCCCCCTCTGGAAGCGCTGGCCTGCTGATCTGGAAACCCCGCTCACCGCCTGGCTGAAGGCCGGAGCGGCCAGTAGTCATGGTGTGCTGCTGGAGTCGGTAGAGGGTGGTGAGCGCATCGGCCGCTGGAGCTTTGTGGTGTCTGACCCGCTCTGGACCCTCACCAGCCGGGGCGACCAAAGTGTGCGCCAGTGGCGCACCGGCTCCGAGGAGCGGCTGCAGGGCAACCCCTTCGACCTACTGCGCCAGTGCTTAGAGCCCCTATCCAGCCCGCCGATCCCCGGTCTGCCACCGGTGGGCCAGCTATTTGGCTTCTGGGGCTACGAACTGATCCGCTGGATCGAACCCAGCGTGCCGGTGCATCCGGCCGCCGAGGGTGCACCCCCTGATGGCTGCTGGATGCTGGCCGACAGCCTGCTGGTGTTCGACCAGGTGAAGCGCCAGATCACCGCGGTGGCCTACGCCGATTTAAGTGGCGGCCAGGATCCGCAGGCTGCCTACGCCGCGGCCGCAGCCCGGATCCAGGACCTGGAGGAGCGCATGCACGGCCCCCTGCCCGGTGCCGGCACACCCCTTCGCTGGCACGACGCCACTGCCGGTGACATCGCAGCCAATTTGCGGACCACCAGCAACGTCGGGCAGGAGGCCTTCGAGGCAGCCGTGAGCCGCGGAGAAGGTCACATCGAAGCTGGCGACGTGTTCCAGCTGGTGCTCAGCCAGCGGCTGGAAACCCGCATCGATCGCGATCCCTTCGAGCTTTACCGCAGCCTGCGGATGGTGAATCCTTCGCCCTACATGGCGTTTTTCAACTTCGGCGGCTGGTATTTGATCGGCTCCAGTCCGGAAGTGATGGTGAAGGCAGAGCCCACGGCCGCAGGGGGAATCAAGGCTTCCTTGCGGCCAATCGCAGGCACTCGCCCCCGGGGCGCCGATGAGGCCGAAGACCTGGCCCTGGAGGCGGAGCTGCTGGCTGATCCCAAGGAGCGGGCCGAGCACGTGATGCTGGTGGATCTGGGCCGCAACGACTTGGGCCGCGTCTGCCAGCCGGGCACCGTCAAGGTGAGCGAGCTGATGGTGATTGAGCGCTACTCCCACGTGATGCACATCGTGAGCCAAGTGGAGGGCCTGCTGGCCGAGGGCCAAACGGTGTGGGACCTGCTGATGGCCTCCTTCCCCGCCGGTACGGTCAGTGGCGCTCCCAAGATTCGGGCTATGCAGCTGATCCACGCCCTGGAGCCCGACGCCCGAGGCCCATACTCCGGGGTGTACGGCGGGGTCGACCTGGCCGGCGCACTCAACACCGCTATCACCATCCGCACGATGGTGGTGCTGCCCCACCCCGAAGGGGGCTGGCGCGTGCAGGTGCAAGCCGGCGCTGGAGTAGTGGCCGACTCCAAGCCAGAGCTCGAATACCAGGAAACCTTGAATAAAGCCCGCGGCATGCTCAAAGCCCTGGCCTGTCTGCTGCCGGCCCAGCCATGAGCGCCCCTCTGTTGCTTAAAGGTTTTGAGGTGGAGCTCTACACCGGCCGTGCCGATGGCACGGTGGTGGGCTGCAGCGCCGAGGCTGCGGCCGCCCTCGATGGGTTCGTAACCGAGCCCGATTGCCGCAACCTCGAATACATCACTCCCCCAGATGCCGACTACGCCCGGGAACTGCAACTGCTGCTCGAGCCCCGCCAGCGGCTGCGCCGCTGGCTCGCTAGCCGCAATCTCACCCTGCTGCCCGGCAGCACGCTGAGCCTGGGGGACAGCCAACGTTTTGAGCGCTCAGATCCGGCCAATCCGTATCACGGCTACATCGAAGCCACCTACGGCACCAAGGTGGTTACAGCCAGTGTGCACATCAATCTGGGGCTCACCGCAGACCACGGCCTCGAGCCCATGACCAGCCTGTTTGCGGGCCTGCGCCTGATGCGCTGCGAAGCGTCCCTGCTCCTGGCCCTCAGCGCCAGCTCGCCCTTTCTCGACGGGCTTGTGACCGCTGCCCATTCCCAACGTTGGCTGCAGTTTCCCCTGACGCCAGCGGAGGTGCCCCTGTTCCTGGATCACCAGCACTACATCAGCTGGATGGGCGAGCAACTGGCCTTGGGCACCATGCAAAACGTGCGCCATCTCTGGACATCGGTGCGGCCCAATGGCGACAACCGGCCCCACGACCTCAACCGACTAGAGATTCGCATTTGCGATCTGGTCACCGATCCACTCGTGCTTTTGGCGATTACGGCCTTCGCCGAGTTGCGCCTGCAGCAGTTGATGCGAGAACCGGAGCGCTACGACCCCCTCCACGCCAGCAGCCTGAGCCCATCCCAGCTAGCCACCCTCGCCGATGCCAACGACCAAGCCGCAGCCCGCTCCAGCCTGGATGCCACCGTGATGCACTGGCGCAATGGGGCCCCGATCCTGATCCGAGAATGGCTGGCTCAGGAGCTGGCCGATCTGGCTCCACTTGCCGAAGAGCTGGGGCTGAGCCTGGTGCTGGCCCCCCTGCAGGGCGTCCTTGACCAGGGCAACCAGTCCATGGGCTGGCTAGCAGGACACCAGGCTGGCCTGTCGATCTCGACCCTGCTCAACCAGACCGTCGAGGCGATGGCAAGCCAGGAGGCGGAGCTACTTGAGGCAATCGCCACAGACGGGGTGCCTGGCCCTTTGGGATGATCGAAAATCACTCCGCCGCCAATTCAGCTCCCATGCGGCAGTCCATGCCCACTCCCGTTACAGCCATCGAGGCCATACCGGCTTCCCAGCGGGTCACCCGGCTACTGGGCGAGCGTCTCGAATTGGTCGAGGATCTCTGGGAGACGGTGCTGCGCAGCGAGTGCCCACCCGAGCAGGCCGAGCGGCTGCTGCGCCTGAAGCAGCTGAGTGACCCAAACGAGGCTGATGTCTCTGGGGCGATCGTGCAGCTGATCCGGGAGATGGATCTGGCCGAGGCAATCGCCGCGGCCCGGGCCTTTTCGCTTTATTTCCAACTGGTCAACATCCTCGAGCAACACATCGAGGAGGACAGCTACCTCGACAGCCTCAAAAACCAGGAAAACGGCCCCAGCGATCCCTTCCTGCCGGCCCTGGCCAACCAGACCGACCCGGCCACCTTTCGCCAGCTGTTCGCCCGCCTGCGCAGCCTGAATGTGCCCCCAGCCCAGCTGGAGAAGTTGCTGCGCACCCTCGATCTGCGGCTGGTGTTCACCGCCCACCCCACCGAAATTGTGCGCCACACGGTGCGGCACAAGCAGCGGCGTGTGGCCACCTTGATCCAGAAACTGGAGCAGGGCAGCGGCCTCAATGGCCTTGAGCGCCAAGGCCTGCGACTCCAGCTGGAGGAGGAGATCCGGCTCTGGTGGCGCACCGACGAACTGCACCAGTTCAAGCCGACGGTGCTCGACGAGGTCGACTACGCCCTGCACTACTTCCAGCAGGTGCTCTTCGATGCCATGCCCCAGCTGCGCGATCGCATTCGCGCAGCCCTGAAGCTGAGCTATCCAGACGTGGAACCGCCACGGGATTCGTTCTGCACCTTCGGCTCCTGGGTGGGCTCAGACCGGGACGGCAACCCTTCGGTGACACCGGACATCACCTGGCGCACCGCCTGCTACCAACGCCAGCTGATGCTGGAGCGCTATCTCAAGGCGGTGACTGAGCTCAGTGACCAGCTCAGCATCTCGATGCAGTGGAGCCAGGTGAGCCCGGCCCTACTGGAATCGCTGGAAATGGACCGGCTGCGCTTCCCCGAGATCTACGAGGAGCGGGCTGCCCGCTACCGCCTCGAGCCCTACCGGCTCAAGCTCAGTTACACCATGGAGCGGCTGCGGCTCACCCACCAACGCAACCAGCAACTAGCCGATGCCGGCTGGGAGTCTCCCTGCGATGGCAGCGCCCCACCACCGCCGATGGGCGGCAGCCTGGCCCCCGCTCCCACCCAGGAGTTGCACTACAGCACGGTTGATGAATTCCGCTACGACCTGGAGCTGATCCAAGACAGCCTCGAGCGCACTGGCCTCAGCTGCGAATCGCTGCAGCACCTGATCAGCCAGGCCCAGATCTTCGCCTTCTGCCTGGCCAGCCTGGACATCCGCCAGGAGAGCACCCGCCACAGCGATGCCCTCGACGAACTCAGCCGCTATCTACAGCTAGCCGTGCCCTACGGCGAGATGGATGAGGCCCAGCGGGTCGAGTGGCTGCTCAGCGAAATCCAAACCCGCCGGCCCCTGCTGCCCCCCACAGCCAAATGGAGCGCCGCCACAGCCGAAACCTTTGCCGTGTTCCGGATGCTGCAGCGGCTGCAGCAGGAATTCGGATCGCGCATCTGCCGCACCTATGTGATCTCCATGAGTCACACGGTGTCCGATTTGCTGGAGGTGCTGCTGCTGGCCAAGGAGGCCGGGCTTGTAGACCCAATTGCCCAGCGCGCCGGCCTGTTGGTGGTGCCCCTGTTTGAAACGGTGGAGGACCTCCAGGGGGCTCCAGCGGTGATGGGCACCCTGTTCCGCCATCCCTTCTACCTAGCCCTACTGGGCAGTGATGGTGGCCAGCCGCTCCAGGAAGTGATGCTGGGCTACTCCGACAGCAACAAAGACTCCGGCTTTCTCTCCAGCAACTGGGAAATCCATAAGGCCCAAATTGCCCTGCAGCGTCTGGCCATCGAACACGGCATCGCCCTGCGCATCTTCCACGGCCGGGGCGGCTCGGTGGGCCGCGGCGGTGGTCCCGCCTATCAGGCGATCCTGGCCCAGCCCAGCGGCACCCTCAGCGGCCGCATCAAGATCACCGAGCAGGGGGAGGTGCTGGCCTCCAAGTACTCCCTGCCCGAGCTAGCGCTCTACAACCTGGAAACGGTCACCACCGCCGTGCTGCAGAACAGCCTGGTGAGCAGCCCCGTTGACGAAACCCCCAGCTGGAACGAGCTGATGGGACGGCTGGCGGCCCGCTCCCGCGACCACTACCGGGCCCTGGTGCACGACAACCCCGACCTGGTGGCCTTCTTCCAGCAGGTGACCCCGATCGAAGAGATCAGCAAGCTGCAGATCTCCAGCCGCCCGGCCCGCCGTAAGAGTGGCGCCAAGGACCTCTCAAGCCTGCGGGCCATCCCTTGGGTGTTCGGCTGGACCCAGAGCCGCTTCCTATTGCCCAGCTGGTTTGGGGTGGGAGCTGCCCTTCAGGAGGAGCTCGACCAGGATCCCGGCCAGCTGGAGCTACTGCGCCTGCTCTACCAGCGCTGGCCGTTCTTCCGCATGCTGATTTCCAAGGTGGAGATGACCCTCTCCAAGGTGGATCTCGACCTGGCCCACCACTACGTCCAGGCCCTGGGCCGCAGCGAAAACCGCGAGGCCTTTGAAGCAATCTTCCAGTCGATCGCTGCCGAATTTGGCCTTACCCGCGATCTGGTGCTGGCGATCACCGGCCACAGCC
Source organism: Synechococcus sp. CS-1330 (assembly GCA_025128025.1). GTDB lineage: Bacteria > Cyanobacteriota > Cyanobacteriia > PCC-6307 > Cyanobiaceae > Cyanobium_A. The sequence goes on along the minus strand of JAHLYR010000013.1, from coordinate 9,416 downwards.
GACTGCTGGATGGCGATCCTGCCTTGCAGCTCTCAGTGGATCTACGCAACCGCACGATCATTCCACTCGGCTTCCTGCAGGTGGCCCTGCTCAGACGCCTGCGCGACCAAAACCGCCAACCACCGATGAGCGAAACGAGCGCCAGCAGCAGCGACGATGGGCGCACCTACAGCCGCAGTGAACTGCTGCGGGGCGCCCTGCTCACCATCAACGGCATAGCGGCGGGCATGCGCAACACCGGCTAAACCCAGCTCTGGACTCCCTCTTGATCCCGTTCCGCAGCCAGCCCCAAGCCCCACGACTGAGGGAGGGCTATCAGCTACTGGCCGATGGCCTGCAGCCAACTGCCGAGGCGCTCAACCGGCTGCTGCTGGCAGCGGGTGATCAGCCCCGGCAGCCCGAGCGCTGGCAGCGGGTGCTGGAGCTGAGCGTCTGGCACTTGGGCGTGGCGGGCCCCGATGGCCGGCTGGTGGGTTTTGTCAGGGCTACCAGCGACCTCGCCCTCAATGCCAACCTCTGGGACCTTTGCGCCGATCCTGCCGATCCAGCTGAAGCAGAGATCCTGGCGGTGCTCGTCCATGCCGCCCTGGGCCGGCTGCGCCGGGAGCTGGCGGGGTGCAGCATCTCTCTTTCAGCCCCGCCCCAGGCCCTTGCTGCCCTGGAGCGCTACGGGTTTGCAGTGGATCCGGGGGGCATCCGCGCCATGGGGCTCAAGCTGGAGAGTTGATCTCAAGCTGGGGCTTGGCCAGCAGACCACGATCCAAAAGCGACCCCCCCCCCGCCGCCTGGGCCTTGACTGCCTCGGCGGTGGGGAGAGTTGGGGCGGGGAGCGCTGGGGTGACGAGCATGGAGGGACTCGAACCCCCGACCCTCAGAACCGGAATCTGATGCTCTATCCAACTGAGCTACATGCCCATAACGGCACCCCGCCTGGCCTACCTTAACCGCTCACCGCATCAGACCTATCCGGCTGCATCGCCTGGAGCTGCTGCGTTTCCGCAATATCAGCCGGCTGGAGCTGAGCCTGGAGGCTCCCCGGCTGCTGGTGGTCGGGGCCAATGGCGAGGGCAAATCCAACCTGCTGGAAGCGGTGGAATTACTTGGCTGCCTGCGCTCCCACCGCACCAGTAGCGATCGTGATTTGATCCAGCACGGCGAGGCCAGCAGCCAGGTGCGCGCCCTCACCAGCGGCGGCGACCAGCTGCAGCTGGAGCTGCGCCGAAGTGCCGGCAGGCAGGCCCAGCGCAACGGCAAGCAGCTGGAGCGCCAGCTCGACCTGCTGGGTTCGCTGCGCTGCGTGGGCTTCAGCGCCCTCGACCTCGAGCTGGTGCGGGGCGAGCCAGCCGGCCGGCGTCAATGGCTCGACCGGGTGGTGCTGCAGCTCGAGCCTCTCTACGGCGACCTGCTGAGTCGCTACGGCCGACTGCTACGCCAGCGCAGCCAGTTGCTGCGGCGCGGCCTGGGGGGGGCCAGCCTGCTGGCCCTACTCGACACCTTTGATCTGCAAATGGCCGTGATCGGCACCCGCTTGCACCGGCGCCGCTTCCGGGCGATCCGGCGCCTCGAGCCCCTGGCCGCAGCCTGGCAGGAGCGGCTCAGCGGCGGCCGGGAACAGCTGCAACTGAATTACCAAAGCGGCACCGTCTTGGCGGGAGAGGAGGCTGAGGAGCCTTGGCGTCAATCCCTGCTTGAGCAGCTACAGCTGCAACGCCAGGAGGAACTGCGGCTGGGCCAATGCACGGTGGGGCCCCACCGGGACGAACTAGAGCTGGCCCTAGCCGGCCAACCGGCCCGCCGCTATGGCTCGGCTGGCCAGCAGCGCACATTGGTACTGGCTCTCAAGCTGGCTGAGCTCGAGCTTGTGGGCTCCGTCCTGGGGGAGCCACCCCTGCTGCTCCTCGACGACGTGCTCGCCGAGCTAGATCCGGAGCGGCAACAATTGCTGCTCGAGGCGGTGGGCGAAGGTCACCAGTGCCTGGTGAGTGCGACCCACCTGGGAGCCTTCAGTGGGGGCTGGCAGGCCGAAAGCCAGGTGGTGCGGATGCGCGCCGGCCAGCTCGATCCGAAGATGCCAACTGACTTGGTCGGCTAGGCCTAGCCACCTAGTTGACCGCGTATGGTTGGGAGCTTGTTTGATCGGATTCGATGACCCAGACCCTGCCCTGCCTCCACCCGAACCCGGGATGGACCGAGGCCCCTGCTGCTACCACCGCAGCCTCTCCCCTGCCTCACCAGATTTCCGAAACGGTCGGGAAACACTGCATCCTTGAGCTTTATGGCTGCGATAGCGCCAAGCTCGACGACGAAGTATTCCTGAGGGACACCATCACCGCAGCAGCGAAGCGTGCCGGTGCCACCCTCCTCAACCTGATCACCCACCGATTCGAACCCCAAGGGGTTACGGGATTGGCCCTGCTGGCCGAATCCCATATCTCGATTCACACCTGGCCGGAATCGGGCTACGCGGCGGTTGATGTGTTCACCTGCGGTGATCACACGATGCCGGAAAAAGCCTGTGCGGTGCTCGCCACCGAGCTTTCAGCCAACGACCACAAGCTCACCAGCTTCCGCCGCGAGACGCCGCCGTCGATTGCTGAGAGCCCCCGTGATCCGTTGCAGGAGCAGGGGTTCACCGCCGCGGTGACCCTCTGATCTCCGCCGGCTAATCACCACTTGGCTGAGCCCAGTTCCCGGTTGAGCTTGCCGCTCACCAGCCCCTCCAGATCCAGCCCCACGGCGCTAAAACCCATCTCCAGGAAGGCCGCCACCAGCGCCTGCCTGGTTTCGGGCTTGGCCCACAAACCCAGGGCGCGATCCAATTGGGCGGCAGGCAGTTCAATCCGAGCTGTCTGCCCCTGGGAGCGCACGCGCACCTGGGGCCAGCCCCGTGCCAACAACCAGGCTTCCGCTGCAGCCACCCGCTGCAGCCGCTCCGCGGTGATCGGTTCGCCGTAAGGAAAGCGCGAGGCCAGACAGGGCTGGGCCGGCTTGTCCCACCAGGGCAATCCCAGGGCCCGAGAAAGCTGGCGTACGCCAGCCTTGTCGAGGCCCACCTCCGCCAGGGGCGAACGCACTCCGAATTCCTTTGCGGCCCGAATGCCGGGCCGATGATCGCCTAGGTCCTCGGCATTGACGCCATCGAGCACGGTCGCCCCTGCCGCCGCGGCCGCGATCGGCGCCAGCAGCCGGTGTAGCTCCCGCTTGCAGGCGTAGCAGCGCTGCTCAGGGTTACTGGCGTAGGCCGGATCTGCCAGCTCCGCCGTAGCGATCTCCCGGTGGGCGATCCGCAGCCAGCGAGCCTGCTCCGCCGCCTCCGCCCGCAGGTGGGGGGCTAGCGCCGGCGACACACCCGTAATCGCCAAAGCTGCCTCGCCGCGTTGCTCTACGGCGAGGGCAGCCACCAGGGCGCTATCTACCCCACCGGAATAGGCCAACACCAACCGATCTAGGCACGCCAACTGCTGACGCAACGAAGCCAGCGCCAGCTCCAACGGCGGCGGCAACGGCTCCAACAGGGAAAACAACATCGCCACCAAACTCCTGCCCAGATCTTGGCAACCCCTACCCCAATGACGCCGGTAACATCCCCATATGAGCAGCACCCAGACGCCGCAAAGGGGAACGGGCCGGGGCATCGGCATCCGTACGGCGGCCGGCAGCGATGAGCGCGCCAACGGCCAGCTGCACGTCTATGACGGCGATGGCAAGGGCAAAAGCCAGGCGGCCCTAGGGGTGGTTCTGCGCACAATCGGACTGGGTATCTGCGAGCAAAAACGCACCCGGGTGCTGCTGCTGCGCTTTCTCAAGGGGCCCGGCCGGGCCTACGACGAAGACGCCGCCATCGAAGCCCTGCAACAAGGCTTCCCCCACCTGATCGACCAGGTGCGCACGGGCAGGGGAGACTTTTTCAGCGCCGAGGAAGCCACCCGCTTCGACCGGCAGGAGGCGCAGCGGGGCTGGGACATCGCCAAAGGGGCCATCGCCAGCGACCTTTACTCGGTGGTGGTGCTCGACGAGCTCAACCCGGTGCTGGATCTGGGCCTGCTTGATGTCGAAGATGTGGCCCGCACCCTGGCGGCCAAACCCGACGGCATGGAGGTGATCTGCACAGGTCGCGGTGCGCCCCGCCAGCTGGTGCAACTGGCCGACCTGCACTCGGAAATGCGCGCCCACCAGGGCCCCGGCGGCCTGGAAGGCGTCGAGATTTACACCGGTGAAGGCAAGGGGAAATCCACCAGCGCCCTGGGTAAGGGGCTGCAGGCGATCGGCCGTGGCATCAGCCAGGACAAAAGCCACCGGGTGCTGATCCTGCAGTGGCTCAAAGGTGGCGCTGGCTATACCGAAGATGCCGCCATCGCCGCTCTGCGCGAGAGCTATCCCCACTTAGTTGATCACCTGCGCTCCGGGCGCGATGCAATCGTGTGGCGCGGCCAGCAGCAGCCGATCGACTACGTGGAAGCTGAGCGGGCCTGGGAGATCGCCCGGGCCGCCATCTCTAGCGGCCTCTACAAAACGGTCATCCTCGATGAAATCAACCCGACAGTTGATCTGGAGCTACTGCCGGTGGAGCCGATCGTGCAAACCCTGCTGCGCAAGCCCGCTGAAACGGAAGTAATCCTCACCGGCCGCTGTAAAAACCGGCCTGCCTATTTCGACCTGGCTTCGGTGCACTCCGAGATGGTGTGCCACAAGCATTACGCCGAGCGCGGCGTCGATCTCAAACGGGGCGTGGATTACTGATGCTGTACTACTGAGGCTGGATTACTTAGTGAAACCAAGCCTCAGTAGCGCATCACACTCGGATCAACTTCCTGGCTCCAGGCGTCAATGCCTCCGGCCACGTTGATGCCCTCGATGCCGTGGCGTTTCAGGGCAATCAGGGCCTTGGCACTGCGGCCGCCCAGCTTGCAGTGGGCGTAGAGGCTTTTGCCCGCCGCCAACTGCTGGATGCGTTCCACGGCCGTGCCGTTCTCGATCTGATCGAGAGGGATCAAAACGGCGCCCGCAATCACGGCGATCTCCGCCTCGGGGGGGTTGCGCACGTCGATCAGCACCAGGCCACTGGTGTCACCATCCAGCAGCGCTTTGAGCTCGCCCACGCTGATGCTCTCCACCGCTCCGGATTCTTCCTGGCCCGGGGCAGTGCCACCAACGCCGCAAAACTCCTGGTAATCAATAAGTTTGTCGATCACGGGGCGCTCCGGGTTTGGCCGCAGCTTCAGCTCGCGGAACTTCATCGCCAAGGCATCGAACAGCAGCAGCCGGCCGCTGAGGGTGGTGCCGATGCCGGTGATGATCTTCACCGCCTCGGTGGCCTGGATCACACCGATGATTCCGGGCAACACCCCCACCACTCCGCCCTCGGCGCAGGAGGGCACCATGCCCGGCGGTGGTGGCTCAGGGAACAGGTCCCGGTAGTTGGGGCTGGCTGCATCCAGGTTGAACACCGTGGCCTGACCTTCAAAGCGGAAGATCGAGCCGTAGACATTTGGCTTACCCAGCAGCACGCAGGCGTCGTTCACCAGGTAGCGGGTGGGGAAGTTGTCCGTGCCGTCGCAGACCAGGTCGTAGCCGGAGATGATCTCCAGGGCATTTTCGCTGGTGAGGGCCGTCTCGTAAAGATCCACCTGGCAGTGGGGATTGAGCTCCAGGATGCGGGCCTTGGCAGATTCGATCTTGGGCTTGCCAACCCAGCTGGTGCCATGGATTACCTGGCGCTGGAGGTTGGAGTGGTCGACCACATCGAAATCGACGATGCCGAGCCGGCCTACGCCGGCAGCCGCTAGATAAAGGAGCAGGGGCGAGCCCAGCCCACCGGTGCCCACGCACAGAACAGAAGCAGCCTTGAGCCGCTTTTGCCCCTCCATACCCACCTCTGGCAGGATCAGGTGCCGGGCAAAGCGAGCCACCTCATCGGGGCTGAGCTGGACGCCGCTGGTGTCGGGAGGAAGCATGGCCTCTTGGATCAGGTCACCATTCTCCATGGCAGGTGCAGGGGTGCGGCCGGAGCTTCCGTCAGCCACCAGGCAACCAACTCCCCACCAAGGTTTTGGGCCCCGAGAATCACCATCAAAGTGGATACCCCACAGAGACTGCGATCGATGTAGGAAGGCACGGCCCCACTGGTGGGGTGGCTGTGGGCCGAGCCCAGCAGCTCCAGCCCCTGCGCCCTGCCCCACTTCTGCGCCTGCAGCTGCTCCCTTGGGTCAATCGCAAAGCGACGACAGCGTTGCTGAGGCTGGGGCCAGACGTTGCAACACGGCCAGATCAGGCGCAGTTGCCAGTCGTAGTCCAAGCGTTCGCCCAGCAGCAGGGCACAGCCCTCCTCCGGTTCGGCGCTGGCCAAGATGGGGCGCAAAACGGTGAGCAGGTGCAGATCTGCCCTGATTTGCTCTGGCGCTTGGGAGAACACGCCGATACCTTATGAATCATTCCAAACATTCGCCCTCTAACCGGTCCATGAGCGATACCACCACCGACGCGGTTGAGCAGGGCACTGCCACTGAAGTGGAGACTGACGCCACCTCCGGTGCCGCCGAAGTCAGCTTCAGTGAGCGTTACAGCGACATACTTTCCAAGGTGAACGGCACCCTGGACCAGGTTGACTGGAGCCAGATGGGCCGGATCGGCAAAGCCAGCGGCGTAATTCTGGCTGTGATCGTCGCTCAGATCCTGATCAAAGGAGTGCTCGACGCAATCAACCTGCTGCCCGTGGTTCCCGGCCTGCTGGAGCTGCTGGGCTTGGTGGTTGTCGGCCAGTGGAGTTGGCACAACCTCACCACCAGCGAAAAGCGCGGTGCCGTGGTGGCCAAGGTCCAAAACCTCCGCAAAGAATATCTGGGCTAATCAGCAGCTATTAAGTAGCAGCTGATCAATGCTGGTTTGAGCCTGGCGTCTCCAGCCGCCGCCAAACAGATTGGCGTGATTCAAAAGGTGATACAGGTTGTAGATGGCTACCCGACCTTTGGCCCCTGGCTCAAGCGGCCAAGCGTCTTTGTAGCCGCCAAAAAAAGCTTTCGGGAAACCGCCGAATAGCTGGGCCATCGCGAGATCCACTTCCCGATCTCCCCAGAAACAGGCGGGATCGAAAATTGTGCAGCAGCCATTGATCAGCAGGCCCGCATTGCCGCACCAGAGATCCCCGTGCACCAGCACCGGCTCACAGTGATGGCCGCTCAACCATCGCGGCACCAGCTCCAGCAACTCCCGTGCTCCCCGCAGCGGCTCTTCCCGGCTAGCGGAGCAGGCCAGCTGGGGCGCCAAGCGGCACTCCGCAAAAAACACACCCCAATCGGAGCGCCAGCAGTTGGGCTGGGGGGCTGATCCAATGAAGTTGTCTGCTGCAGCGCCGTAGCCCTGGGCTGGTGCCGAGCCGGCACTGCTGCGGTGCAGCTGGGCCAAGCCCTGGCCGCATTGAAACCAAGCACTTTCAGCTGCGGCGCCTGATAAGTCTGCCAACTGCAGCCAGCTGAGCAGCAGCACGGCGCGATCGCTGGCCACTCCCCATGCCAGGGGCTCAGGAATCACCAGCGCGGCAGGCGCATGGTGGGCCAACTGCTGCAGGCCGTCTAGCTCCGCCTCAAACATGGCCAGGGCGGCGGCCGCGTTGGTCTTGGCAAACACCCTGCGACCATCAGCCAACTCCAGCCGCCAGGCCTGGTGGATACAACCACCCCCCAGCGGCGCCTGGGTCACCACGGCGCAGCCGAGCTGCTGCTCTACCCAGGCATGCATCGCGCGCCCGCGCACTGGGTTGCCAGCATGGCCCCATGGAGAAGCGCCTCGATGTGGTGGTGGTGGGCGCCGGCATCGCCGGTCTCACCGCCGCAGCCCTGCTGGCCCGGGAGGGCCTGACGGTGGAACTGCTGGAAGCCCACCAGCAGAGCGGCGGCTGCGCCGGCACCTTCCGCCGCGGCCCCTACACCTTTGATGTGGGCGCCACCCAGGTGGCAGGCCTGGAACCGGGCGGCAGCCACCAGCGCCTGCTGGCCCACTTCGGTCTGCCCCTACCGCAGGCCACCCCCCTGGATCCGGCCTGTGTTGTGGATCTGGCCGATGGCCGGCCGCCGGTGCGGATCTGGCGCGATCCAGCGCGCTGGAACGCCGAGCGGGAGCAGCAGTTTCCCGGCAGCGGCCGCTTCTGGCAGCTCTGCGCCACCCTGCATGGTGCCAACTGGGCTTTTGCAAGCCGCGATCCTGTGCTGCCGCCGCGCAGCCTCTGGGACCTGGGCCAGCTGCTGCCGGCCCTGAGACCCGCCAACCTGGCCAGTGGCCTACTGGCTGCGTCCAGTGTGGCTGATCTGCTCACGCTCACGGGCTGTGGCGGCGATCCACGCCTGCGCCGCTTCCTGGATCTGCAGCTACGCCTGTACTCCCAGGAGCCAGCAGAGCGCACCGCCGCCCTCTATGGCGCCACCGTGCTGACCATGGGCCAGGCCCCGCTTGGGCTCTGGCACCTGCAGAGCTCCATGCAGGTGCTCAGCCAGCAGCTGGAGCAGGCCCTGGCGGCCGGCGGCGGCCAGCTGCGACTGCGCCACCGGGTGACCTGCCTGGAGCGCAGCAACGAGCCTGGTGGCGGGGCGGGCTGGCGGGTACGGGGCGAGCGCTTCGAACGTCAGGCCACCGATGTGGTGCTGGCGCTGCCGGTGCAAAGCCTGCCCGATCTGCTGGGCGAGCAGCTACCCGCGGGCTACCGGCAACGGCTGGCCCAGCTCCCCGATCCCTCCGGCGCGTTGGTGTTCTACGGCGCAGTGGAGCGCGCCCTGCTGCCTGCCAACTGCCCCGCCCACCTACAACTCGATTGGGCCGATCCGGGCAGCTTGTTTGTGTCGGTGAGCCACGAGGGCGACGGCCGGGCGCCGGCGGGCCTGGCCACGGTGATCGCCAGTGTGTTCACACCAGCGAAGCCCTGGTTTGGCCTCGAAGCCACCGCCTACGACCAAGCCAAGGCAGAAGCGCTGGCCGCCATGCAGCGGGGGTTGGAGTCGCTGCTGGGCATCAGTTCAGAACAGTGGCGCCACACTGAGCTGGCCACACCCCGGGGTTTTGAGCGCTGGACCGGGCGGCCCTTTGGCTTTGTAGGCGGCCTGGGACAGCACCCCAGCCGCTTCGGGCCCTTCGGCCTGGGGAGCCGCACCCCCCTACCGGGCCTGTGGCTGTGCGGCGATTCGATCCACCCCGGCGAGGGCACCGCCGCCGTGGGCCTCTCAGCCCTGATGGCCTGCCGGCAGCTGCTGGCAGAGCGGGGCCAAACCCTGAACATCAGCGGCCTCAACACTTAGGGAATCTCTGGACAAACGGGGCTTGAGCGGAGGCAGTGAGCAGGAAAGAGTGCCTTTGACCGAGAATTGCCTCTGAGGCCATTTTCTGAGGACTTTTGGTCTCATGTTCAGCCACTTTGGGCTGGTTTTTTAGGC
>JAHLYR010000012.1 GCA_025128025.1 Synechococcus sp. CS-1330 | reverse complement strand
GCAGTTGAACAGGGCCCGGAAGTCGCTGCCCTGCACCGACAGCCAGGCGATGGCGCTGGTGAGCACCGGCGGGATCGAGCCGTTGTATTCCGGCGAGCAGATCACCCAGCGCGGAGCGGCAGCCAGCTGGGCCTCCAACGCCGCCAACATTGGCGGTGTGCCTGCGACCTGGGCTCGCGGGGTGAACAGAGGCATGTTGATGGTGGTGAGGTCAAGCACGGCAGCGCTGTGGCCCTGCATGCGGGCGGCCGCTGCGAAGCGCTCGGCCAGCTGGAGGTTATGGCCGTTGCTAGCGGCGATCACCAGCACATCTGTGGAGGTTGAGGTACTCATGGCTGGGGCTCCAGGGTGGAGTATTGGTATAGCCAGAGTGGCCGGTGCTGAAGAAGCCGTGCCGATCGTGGCGAACAGCTCGACCGACGGCTGAACAGCGGCTTGGTTCGCGTAGCGCTGCTGACAGGGGGAGAGAAGAGTGGAGATGGGGCCATTCAGAAGTCTGAATTTGTTTCAGGGTTAAGGGCCTAGCCTTGTGCTAGGGGACCTTTCCCGACCGACTTGCCTACCCATGGGGATGAACCAATGCAGATCGGCGAGCTGGCACGGTCCACAGGGGTAAAGATCGAGACAATTCGCTATTACGAACGCGAGCACTTGCTGCCGTTGCCGCAGCGCACGGATGGCAACTACCGCCTCTATTCACCGCAGCATGTAGAGCAGTTGCGTTTCATCCGCTACTGCCGCAGTCTTGACATGAGCCTGGATGAGGTACGCATCCTGATCGAGGTTCGGGACGCACCAGCCGGTAGCTGCAGGACAGTGAACGTATTGCTGGACGAGAAGCTCGACGAGGTCGATACCCGCATGAAAGAATTGCACAAACTCCAGGATCAGCTACGGCAGCTCAGAGGGCTCTGCCGGCAGCCGGATCAAGAGGAAATCTGCGGTATTATCGTCGAGATGAATCGCTGCACCGAAAGCAGAAAGCCAGTCGCCTGAAAAACTCGTAGTGGTGGATCAGAAGACTTGCAAAACTTAGAAGCCTGGTTGTTTTAGTTTATGACGGGCTTAGATTATTTGCGGTAGTAACAATCCCCGTTGGTAGGCGTGACACCTCACTGCTGTTGAGGGGCAGCCGCGAGAGCTGCATTCGAATCTTGATTAAACTCGGCACTGGTTGGAGTGGAGGATTCATTCGCCTGGGGAGATCCAGGGCTCCTTAGCCGGGAAGGTTGAGGAGATTGGGCCTACGGAGCAGGCGAAGTCCATTGGCGATCACGATCAGGCTGGTGCCCATGTCCGCAAACACCGCCATCCACATCGTGGCATTCCCGGCCACGGTGAGCACCAGAAAAATGACCTTGATTCCCAGCGCCAGCGCAATGTTCTGGCGCAGGATTCGGAAGGTGCGGCGAGAGAGGACGATCGTTTCCGGTACCCGCATCAGATCGTCGTTCATGATCACCACATCAGCGGCTTCGATGGCGATGTGGGTGCCTGCGGCCCCCATCGCAAAGCCGATGTCCGCCTGGGCCAGTGCTGGCGCATCGTTGATGCCATCGCCAGCCATGGCCGCGAATCCATAGCGGGCCTGCAGATCGGCCACCGCTTCCAGCTTGTCCTGGGGCAGCAGGTTGCTCTTCACCTCATCGATGCCGGCCATGGCCGCAATCGCAACGGCGGTGGCTGCGTTGTCACCGGTGAGCATCACCGGCGTGACGCCCAGGGCCCGCAGGGCCTCCATGGCCGCTGCTGAGCTGGGCCGAACGGTGTCGGCGACTGCGATCAGGGCAAGCACGCCGCTTTGATCCGCCAGCAGGCTGAGCGAGCGCCCCTGGCGCTCGTGCACCTGCATCGAAGCCTCCAGTGCGCTGGAGCAGAGCCCCAGCTCTTCGATCCAGCGGTGGTTGGCCAGCATCAGCGGCCGCCCTGCGATCACTCCACGCACCCCGCGCCCCGGCAGTGCTTCGAAGCCCTCCACAGCCAGCCTCTCGCCATCAAGGCCTGCAGCTATCGCCCGCGACACCGGGTGGTCGGAGCGCTCCGCCAGGCTGCTGGCCAGCTGTTTGAGGATGCCAACGTTTGACGCTTCTTGCTGAGAGGAAAAAGCCACCAACTTGGGCTGACCCAGGGTGATCGTGCCGGTTTTGTCGAGGGCCAACACCTTGATCTTGCGAGCCTCCTCGATGTAAAGGCCGCCTTTGATGATGATACCGCGACGGGCGGCAGTGGCCAGGCCGCTCACCACCGTGACTGGGGTGGCGATCACCAGCGCGCATGGGCAGGCGATCACCAGCAGCACCAGGGCCTTGTAGATCGCCTGGAGTGGGGTGAACCCCAGCAAGGGTGGCGCCAGCAAGGCAACGGCCAGGGCCACCACGAACACCGCCGGGGTGTAGCGGGCCGCAAAGCGATCGACGAAGCGCTGGATCGGGGCGCGGGAGGCCTGGGCTTCCTCCACGGCCTGAATGATGCGCGCCATGGTACTGAGCCAGGCGGGCGCCGTCACCTGGACCTCGAGGGCTCCGCCCTGGTTGATCGTGCCCGCAAACACCGCATCGCCTGGGCTTTTGTCGACCGGCAAGCTTTCGCCGGTGATCGGGGCTTGATCGATCGCGCTCACGCCGGAAAGCACAGTGCCATCAAGCGGCAGTCGCTCGCCAGGACGGACCCTCACCACATCTCCGATGGCAGCGGCACGGGCGGCCAAGCGTTGCCAGCGGCCGTCGCTTTGGCGGATCTCCGCCTCATCGGGGGCCAGCGCCATCAGGCTGGTGATCGCCTGGCGGGCCCGCTCCACCGCCCGTGCTTCGATCGCCTCTGCCACGGCATAGAGCGCCATCACCATGGCTGCTTCTGGGAAGCGGCCGATCAGGAAGGCGCCCGTGACCGCCACGCTCATCAGCGCATTGATGTTGAGCCGGCCCTGGCGCAGGGCCGCGAGGCCCTTTCGAAACACGGAGAAGCCCGCCAGGGCGATCGCGGCGATGGCGATCCCGATCTCCAGCAGCTCATGCCCCGGGTAGGCGGGAACGACCAGATGCAGCAGCTCCGCCGTGAGCGCCAGCGCCAGGGAGCCCGCCAGGCGTAGACGTTCGCGGTGCCCTTCAGTGCGGGTTTGGGCGGCGGATGGCCGCTGATCGGGGCTGATCGGCTCCGGGTTGAATCCCAGCCGGCGGATCGCAGCAAGGGCGGAGTTGAGCGCGGCCGCTTCGGCATCGATCGCCAAAATGCGCTCGGCCAGCAGGAACCTCAGGCCGCGGATGCCTTCAACACCAGAGAGGGCATGGCGGATTTCGCCTTCCTCGGTGGCGCAATCCATCGCGCTGATCCGAAACAGCTTTTCTTTGGCACTTGCCGGCTGCGGCTGCGGCTCTGTGGTGGCTCGGGCCTTCTGCTCGCTGGTTCCGCTGTCGCAGCAAGGTTCCGCCATGGTCAAGCCATCCAGGCTCCATCAAACAGCCTGTAGTCACTTCAGGGTCAAGGGTCAGGGCGCGGCGCATCAACCAGCACCGTGTCTTTGAAGCGGCGCTGGTTTGTTGCTGCTCTAATTCACCACCTCCAGCACGCCTCGCACCATGTTCATGCCGCAGTGGAAGGGATAGACGCCAGCCTCCGTGGGCGGCAACTCAAGGCTGGTGGTGGCATCAAGGGGTAGATCAAGGGTCTTGTGGAAATCGGGGAAGATGACTTGTGCCACGCAGCCGCTCGGATCGATCCTGTGAAAGGCCAGCCGCATCGGCTGGTGGGCCTTCACTTTGATTCTTGAAGGCGTATAACCCCCGTCCACGGTGATGGTGATCTCCTGCACTCCAGCCTCGCTCTCGCGGGCCGCCACGCCAGCGCCATGGCGACCCAGGAACCACCACAGTTGCCAGGCGATCAGGGCCACGCCAACGGCGGCGACCAGGGTCTTCAGCGCCATGGGCTGGTCGATGGTGCGCCAGAGGGGCGCTGCGGCAGCAAGGATCAGCATCAGGTGGTTGCAAGAGGTAGGCGCCCGGGGCGGAAGTTACGCAGCCTCAGGGCATTGCTCACAACCGACACGGAGCTGAAGGCCATGGCGCCGCCGGCGATCATCGGGCTCAGCAGCCAGCCCGTGAGCGGAAACAGCAGGCCTGCGGCGATCGGGATGCCGGCCACGTTGTAGGCGAAGGCGAAGAACAGGTTCTGACGGATGTTGGCCATGGCGGCGCGGCTGAGTTCGATCGCCGCCGCCACCCCGACCAGGTTGCCGGAGATCAGGGTGATGTCGCTGGCG
>JAHLYR010000011.1 GCA_025128025.1 Synechococcus sp. CS-1330 | reverse complement strand
GCCTAAAAAACCAGCCCAAAGTGGCTGAACATGAGACCAAAAGTCCTCAGAAAATGGCCTCAGAGGCAATTCTCGGTCAAAGGCACTCTTTCCTGCTCACTGCCTCCGCTCAAGCCCCGTTTGTCCAGAGATTCCTTAGGCTGAGTGGCGTATCCTGCAATAGATTTCGAACTGAATCGGGCCAATGAAGACTACATGCAAGCCCAGGAGAATTGGTTGCCACGCAAAAAGCAAATATCTAAGCTGGGGCAATAGACCATGCCCTTTTTCGTGGTCAAATTTCGAGATTTGAGTGCACTGATCAGAGTGTGAATAGGTTTGGGTGACGGATTGTTATCCCTGAGATGCAGATGTGGCGCGATTTCATGATAGATCTGCACAATTTTCTTGTCATGACTGTCGTCAGGTCTCGATTGTGTTATGAGGGGGCAGCCTGCCCTCCGAGCCCGAGCTTATGGATGTGGCTCGAGAGGTGGAGGTATTCGTAATGGCAATTATTCAGGCGGTTGACTCACAGCGCATACGCTAATGCTCTCAGCCTGCCGATCCAACAACTCCCAGTACAATCAGGAATCAAGATTATGGGCTCAAAACGTCAGCAACAAGGCCCCGGTCGGGAATGGGAGACTGTGGATATAGAGGAACTGTTGCACACCCTTGCGTCATCACCAGCTGGGCTCAGCCAGGCAGAGGCTCTTCGACGTTTGAGAGAGTACGGCAGCAATGAGATACAAGAAAGAAAAACAAACCAGCTCCTGAAGTTTCTGACTTATTTCTGGGGTCCGATTCCATGGATGATTGAAGTGGCTGTGGTGCTGTCCGCGCTCGCTAGGCACTGGCCAGATCTTGTCATTATCCTTTTGCTGCTGTTTGCTAACGGGGTGATTGGCTTTTGGGAAGAACACCAAGCGGGCAATGCAATTGCGGCTCTTCAGGCCAAGCTGGCCTTGAAGGCCCAGGTGAAGCGGGATCAACAGTGGACAACTCTGGAATCGCGGGAGTTGGTGCCTGGTGACGTCATCCATCTGCGCCTCGGAGATATCGTGCCCGCGGATGCCCGCTTGCTTGATGGTTACACACTGCAAGTGGATCAGTCGGCTCTGACCGGTGAATCGTTGCCAACCACACGCTCCAGTGGCGATGTTGTGTTTTCAGGATCCATTCTTCGTCGAGGGGAGATTAACGCGTTGGTCTTTGCCACGGGTGGTTCGACCTACTTCGGCAAGACGGCGGAACTCGTGCAATCTGCCCACAGTGTGAGCCATTTTCAACAAGCCGTCTTGAAGATCGGGAACTATCTGATCCTGCTCGCCGTGCTTCTGGTCTCCGTGATCATGGTGGTGGCGCTGTTGCGCGGTGACCCGCTACTGACAACCCTTCAGTTTGCCCTGGTGTTGACCGTGGCTGCGATTCCCGTGGCCATGCCCACCGTCCTTTCCGTGACCATGGCGGTGGGGGCGCGTTTGCTCACGAAGAGGGGCGCCATTGTGACTCGGCTGGCTGCTATTGAGGAATTGGCTGGGGTGGACGTGCTGTGCTCGGACAAGACCGGTACCTTGACCCAGAACTTGTTGACCCTAGGAACACCCTTCTGTGTGGATCCATCGGGCTATGAAAACAATACAAGGCTGGTGACGTTGTACGCCGCTTTGGCATCACGTTCGGATAACAAGGACCCGATCGATCGGGCCGTGCTAGATGGCCTGGCTGAGCGCCAAGATCTTGATAGATACCAGTTGCTTCATTTTCAGCCGTTTGATCCCGTGCACAAGCGCACCGAGGCCACCATTAGGCGAGGAGATGGTCAAGAATTCCGGGTCACCAAGGGTGCCCCACAGGTAATCCTGGCGTTGTCTTGCAATCGCGCCAAAGTTTCGGGCATCGTCGAACTTGCCATAAGTGGGTTCGCAGCACGTGGATTTCGGTCGCTGGGGGTGGCGCGCACCGATGCGCATGACCATTGGCAGTTTCTGGGAGTTTTGCCACTGTTCGATCCTCCTCGCCGTGAGGCCCGAGCGACCATCGCCACCGCACACCGAATGGGCGTGATGGTAAAGATGCTCACCGGTGACCAGTTACCCATCGCCGTGGAAACGGCCGAGAAGCTGGGGCTGGGTTCCATGATTCTTGATGCCAGTGGCTTTGAACTCAGCCAGACCGATCAATCGTGGAGGTTGCAAGATTCCATTGAACAGGCTGATGGGTTCGCTCAGGTGTTTCCAGAGCACAAGTTTCAGATCGTGCAGGCTCTCCAGCAGCACGGCCATATCGTTGGCATGACGGGGGATGGGGTCAATGATGCTCCCGCCCTGAAGCAGGCTGACTGTGGCATTGCTGTTTCGGATTCCACGGATGCTGCGCGAAGTGCAGCTTCAATTGTGCTGATGAGCCCGGGCTTATCCGTGATCATCGATGCGATTAAAGTAAGCCGCAGGATCTTCCAGAGAATGACCAGTTATGCAATTTATCGTATTGCCGAAACGCTGCGCGTTCTTCTTTTTATGACGGCATCAATCCTGGCGTTTAATTTTTATCCGGTTACCCCTGTGATGATCGTGATGCTTGCCCTGCTCAATGATGGAGCAATACTTTCCATCGCTTACGATAATGTCCTTTACAGCAACTGCCCGGAGAGGTGGAATATGCGCATCGTGCTCGGTGTTGCTTCGGCGCTGGGTGTTGTTGGTGTTGTTTCGGCCTTTGGACTATTTTACCTCGGTGAACGGATCTTTCATCTAGACCGTTCCCATCTTCAGACGCTGATGTACCTCAAGCTTTCTGTGGCAGGCCATCTGACGATCTTCCTGACGCGGACCCGGGGGCCCTTCTGGTCTATCCGCCCATCAAGGATCCTGCTGGTGGCGGTATGTGGAACTCAGTTGCTGGCGACTCTGATAGCTGTTTATGGCTGGTTCATGGCTCCACTGGGATGGAATTGGGCACTGGTTGTATGGGGCTATGCCCTGATCTGGTTCATGCTTAACGACCGCCTCAAGTTGATGGTCTATCGGTTCCTTATCCCCAAAGGAAAGGATGATGGGGAGGGATTCCGGGAGGCCGGCAGCATGGGCTAATGGATTCTTGTTTGTTGTGTCTGAAAGGGACCACTCCCCCGGTACAGTATGAGTAGCCGTATGAGTAGCAGTATTAGCAGCTGTAAGAGCAGCCTGATGAGAGCCAATCGATCAAGTGGTTTGACTTCACCTTCGGCCACCTAAGACTGTGCTCTAGCAATTTTTTGAACAGGTTGCACCTTCCAATTCATTCCCGATCTCCTATTTAGGTCATCTGGTGAGGCCCTTGGTCATTACCCCAGGCAAGACCATCTCCCTTGTCAGAGACTATTACCCTGGCTGCAAGGCTGATCATCTTGAAAGGATGATGCCAGATCGTATCTTCAGGAGGCTTTCCGTGTCTTTACTACTTAGCAGGACATGCTCTATGCCCAGGACACCCATGCCTTGCTGATTGTTGCGGGAGGCTGCGGCTGAGACTCAGTCGTTAAGCAGATCGAAGATGGCCTTTTGGAGATCCTGCGATTGCTCCAACTGATCAAATACCCAGGCCATGGCCGTGGCCGGTTCCCTGAAGCCGAGCTCGGCGCAGAGCCGCTGGATAATGGCTGAATGCTCCTCGTAGATGGCCAGATCACTCACCTTCTGCACTCCCAGGTGCCTGGTGATCAGCGATCCGTTGGTCAGTTCAGAATCCTCCATAGCAACGGCCTCCAAGGCCTCAACGTGGCAGTAGGCACTCTAATTCCCGCAGCCGCTGCTCAAGCGCATCGATCTTCTCCAGGTAAGTGAGGGCCAGGGCCATCCCGGGGGGGTTGAGCCCGAAGGCGTCTCGCAGCTTCACCGCCCGACGCGCCTGGTGGACCACCCGGGAGTGGAAGCTCCAGCCCGCTGCTCCCTGACGGGTTTCGAACACGCCGAACTCCACCAGCTCCACCAGCTCCTCATGGGCGAGCCCCGAGGCCGTCAGCAGCTCAACTGTCTCCACAGGCGACTCAGCATCCGCTGGGTTGAGCAGATCGTCAGACATGGATCGTTCCTCCTGTGAACTTCGGGCGGGGCTGGAAGGAGGACGCCCTCGCCAACTCACGATAGAGCTCCTGTTCAGGCTCGCTAATTTCCTTGGACATCACGATCTGCAGTACCCCATAGAGATCACCGGTCCCTTCGCCCCGCTGTGGCAGGCCCTTGCCGGCCAGGCGAAGTTTCTGCCCCGCCTGCGAACCCGGTTTCACCGTCACCAGCACCCGGCCATAAAGGGTTGGTATCTCGATCTGGGCGCCCAGGGCTGCCTCCCAAGGGGTTACCGGCAGCTCCAGGTAGAGATCGTGGCCCGCCGGCCGGAACAACGGATGGGGGAGCAACTGGATCAAGAGGTACACATCTCCGTCAGGGCCACCGCCAATACCTGGGCCACCGCGGCCGGGAATGCGCAGCCGTTCCCCCTCGGCCACGCCTTTGGGCACACGGATAGACACGTTGCCCCCGGGCCGCTCCAGGGTCACCTGGGTCCCATGGCATACCTCGTCGAGGCTGAGCTTCGCCACCGCCTCCACGTCGTGGCCGCGGATCGAGAAGTCCACACCGGCCGCCTGGCGCCGACGCTGGGAGGAGCGGAATCCCATCTGCTCGAAGAGGTCGGAGAGGTCCTCCTCCTGGTGGGGCTGACCCTGCCAAAAGCGGCTGTCCCATGCCGGTGGCGGTCGGAAGTCCTCGCCAGGTTGATGGCGGCCGAGCTCGTCGTAGGCCTGCCGCTTCTCCGGATCCGAGAGGGTCTGGTAGGCCTCACTGATCTCCTTGAAGCGTTCCTCGGCGCCCTCCTCCTTGGAGATGTCAGGGTGATTCTGGCGAGCCAGGCGCCGGTAGGCCTTCTTGATCTCCGTCTCGCTCGCGCCCCGCTCGATGCCGAGGCTCTCGTAGTAGTCCTTGAACTTCATCGGAATGTCACAACAGCGGGCCGGTCGCTTGAGCCATCCTGATGCCAGAAAGGCGTAATTTGTAAAGCCTCCTCAAGCAGTTCGGGCACAGTGGCAGCAGCGACGCCCGCGTGGCCACATTTTGACCCTGTAGGCGGGCATGGGGCGCAAAAACATAATGAGGGCTAAGCCCCATTCTAGAAGCGTCATCCAAGTATATTAGCGCTCTGTCGGTGCAGTAAGCCAATCATTCTGCCGTGCAAGTAGGTGGCATAGAGCTAGATGTAGGGGCAGCGGCTGAACATCAGCGGCCGGTGCCGAGGGAGCTCACCAGCTCATCCATCTTGCGGGTGGAGGCCCGGAGAGCTGGGCCTCCATCACCACCGCCAGAGGGCCCGGTCGACGCAGCTCTTGCAGGGAGTAAAGAAGCTGTCGTTGCGGTGGTTGCGCCGTTAGACAATGTGCTTGTGGTGATCAGCACCAATGGCTGCAGCAGCCTCGACCTCATTCAGGCCCTTGAGCCCCTGGCGCACCAGTTCAGCGATCAGTTCACCGGCGGTGCCCCTGCCTTGCAGCTGCGCCAGCTCGCTGGCGGCAGAATCGGAGCTCGGCATGGTCTGGCCTCGCGTTGGTCGAGTGCTCCGACCAGGGTCACAGACCGGCCCACCCATTCCTTCCTAGCACCGTTGTAGCCGCCCAACAGCTGTCTCAAGCAGCAGAAGCAGCAAGGGCTGGATTTTTCTCGGGGCTGAACGCCTCTTTGCGAGGCTCAAATTGGAATTTGAGGATCACAGGCGCGATTGTCGTGAGGTTCGGTCCGCTTACCTGGTACTGCTGGAGGGTAGTATGGCCCTGATCATCTAAACCCACCACTCTTTACCCTTTAGATCATTCCAATGCGCAAGGCCGATGCAAGAAAGCAACTGCGATTTTGTCAACAATTCTCTTGACGATCTGATCCGCCCGGGGCTTGCGTGGGTGGATGGCAATATGATCAGGCCCGAAGAATATGTTGAGATTCCGGAGATCACTGAAGTGGATCTCGCCCGTGCTGTGATCAAGGGGTCCCGCAAACTTGATCTCTCGCTGGTATGAGGGCAGCTACTCGATCGCAAGGCTCATGAGCAAGAAGCACCCCCCATCGCCCGTCGAGACAATCGTGGAGATGCAGAACCATCTTCCCTACGATGAACCGATCGACAAGAAGGACTACAAGCGAGACCTCGAATCGCTCCAGATCGAACTGCTAAAGGCGCAGCGTCACATTAAGTCTGTCGGACAACGAGTGGTGCTCCTGTTTGAAGGTCGTGATGCGGCGGGTAAGGGTGGATCGATGAAGCGCTTCCGCGAACACCTCAACCCTCGCGGCAGTGACCATGTCGCCCTGTTGAAACCCAATGATGCCGAAGTGACCCAGTGGTACTTCCAGCGCTACGTCCCGCACCTGCCATCGGCTGGAGAAATCACGATGTTCGATAGGTCGTGGTACAACCGGGCCGGCGTCGAGAAGGTGATGGGTTTCTGCACACCACAAGAGCACGCCCTGTTCCTCCGCCAGGTTCCTTCCTTCGAGCAGTCACTAGTCAGCAGTGGGATCTTGCTCTTCAAAATGTGGTTCACCGTTTCCCAGGGGCGGCAGAAGCTGCGCTTCGAAGACCGGCGCCAAGATCCGCTCAAGCAGTGGAAGATGTCGCCCGTCGACGAGGTCAGTGTGGCGAAGTACGACGAGTACACCGAAACTCGCAACGAGATGCTGCTCGCCACCGACACACTCGTGGCGCCATGGACAATCATCAACTCCAACGAGAAGAGGCGAGCTCGCCTCGGCGCCATTCGCAGCGTGCTCAATGCACTGGATTACGAGCACAAGAACCACGACATTGTCGGTGATCCCGATCCACGGGTCGTGCGTACCGCACATTCGGTGTTCATCGATAATTGATTGAGACTTGAGGGCACTAGTTCCTAAAAGTAATTATCCCTACCCGCAGGCTAAGCCGCTTGTACGCACCGTTATCCGACTCGCGGGCGCTTCTCGGAGGAGATGGGGCAGTCAGTCAGCCTGGCGGCTTAAGCATGTGCATCGAATTTGCCTCAAAACCGCAGCACCCTAGATCAGAAATCTGGGCTATAATTATTTGAAAGCACAACCCCACTAATGAATTCCAACGATAACCTCCAATCGCCGACTATTGATGCAGGTTTCTTGGCAGCCACACTGACTCAGTTTTCTTCAAGACTGGCGGCGCTGGAGCTAGAAAAGCAGCTTACAGTGCTTCATCCAGTATGGAAGCCTAAATGCGGCCGCGCCGACTGCCTATGGGAAGGCGAAGCTTCTAATGACTACAGAGCATCGGCTGAAGCCGCTTACAACCATACCCACACAATGCATCCAGGTTCCATCCCGATTGTCATTGTCGAGAAGAACTCATAGCCACCCGCATCTTGGCCGCCGCGTTGGAGCTCACGGGAACCTTAGCGCTCATCACCTAGCACGCTATAGCCCTCACCGAATCAAGGCGGCCATCTACTGGCGTACTAGAGATCCTGCAAATATCATCTGATTGGAATCTTGTTTACTAGAGTGTGACTGCACTTAATAAGATCATGTGGCGCTATCTTGACTCGATCCCGAATCTCAGGATTCACAAATGCCAGGCAGGCTATTGACTGCAATGGCCGCCTTCTCCCTGAGCAGCATCTACAAGATATCGACTTCATCCATGGCGACAACCGGTTGGGATCCATTGTCTTTGCCCTGCCGCCTCAGGCACGGCAGCTATCGCCTCAAGGTCGCTCCGACCCATGACTCGTTATAACTAGGGAAGACCTTGAGAAGGTGCATGGGGAAGCAAGCCGTGAGCCGGCTGATCGGCGCGCCTCCGGGCTACGAGTATCTGGGCTACGCAGAGGGCGGCCAGCTCACCGAAGCGCTGCGGCGGCACCCCTATGCTGTGGAGATTCACGATCTTGCCTGGCTCGCCGGTATGGGCTCCGTCCCCGTTCACCAGTTCAGTCGCTCAAGCGCGCCATCCAACGGGAACTGCAACTCCCTATTGCAAAGGGCATTTTGGCCGGCCAATTCACTGGAAGGTACACGATCACAGTGGAAGTTGGCCAAAGTCCACAGGGGATGGGAGAATGCTCGATGCGCGTCAGCCAGTGCGATCCAGCCAAGCATTCGGTACTCGTCTAGCGGAGAGTTCAGCGGGTGGACATCTCGCCGATCCTGATCGTCTCCGGTAGCAGCTGGTGGCAAATGCCGCTGGTGAGCAAATTACTGGCGGCACTCGTCGGTGCCGGGGCGATCGTGCTGCTGGTCAAGCTGATGCAGGCCACGCTGATCCGCCGCCTCAATGACCCTGACAGCCGCTACTACGCTCGCAAACTAGTCACCCTGGGTGGATGGCTGGCAGTGGCTCTGCTGATCACAGTGGTGTTCCGCGACCGACTCGGCGGACTCACCGTGGCCATCGGGGTGGCGAGCGCCGGTATCGCCTTCGCTCTCCAGGAGGTGTTCGGCAGCATCGCCGGCTGGATTGCCATTTCCTTCGGAAACTTTTACGCCCCCGGTGAACGGGTGCAGCTGGGTGGCATCCGCGGCGACGTGATCGACATTGGCATCCTGCGCACCACCCTGATGGAACTGGGTGAATGGGTGGCTTCGGATCTCTACACCGGCCGGGTGGTGCGGATCGCCAACAGCTTCGTTTTCAAGCAGCCGGTGTTCAACTACTCCGGTGACTTCCCCTTTCTCTGGGACGAGGTGCGCATTCCGGTGCAGCACGGCTGCGATCACCGGCTGGTTCGACAGCTGCTGGAGGAGGTGCTGCGGGAGGTCTGCACTGAAGATCTGATCCGCGATTCACGCCTGGCCTGGCAGCAACTCGTGCGGCGTTACTTGCTCGAGAATGCCAGTCTGGAGCCAGCGGTGACGCTGATGATTACCGACAACTGGCTAGAGTTCACACTCCGCTACTTGGTCGACTACAAGCAGCGGCGTAGCACCCGCGATCGTCTCGCGATGGGGGTGCTGGATGCCTTTGCCAATAGCGGCGGGGTAGTGACGCTGGGTTCTACGACCCTGAAGCTGGTGGAACCGGATCCGCTGGATGTCCGCCTGCGATCCGACTGAATGAAGCTATCCAGCAGCCGCTGGCGCGTCCCATGTGGTTTTGCCGTTTCTAGATGAAGGGCATGTCGTCGATGGGAGTAAAACACCTTCAGGCCAGATTTTAGTGGCCACCTACTCTGTTTATGACAGGAGCAAATGAAGGTGTCGGGTTATCCAAGTGCGACCTCTGCTGGCAACTACTCAGTGGCCTGACGATCTGAATCGATGAGTGAGTTGTTGATCACCTCGGGAGAGACCGGAGCCTGAGGCACTAATTCAGGGGGGTTTGGTTTGGTCTCAGGGCCGATCACGTCGACAGAGGCCCGCTGAACGATCAGGCGATAACGGATCGGTTGCTGCTGGTTGATGAAAGCCTGCACATCGCCCACTTGCCGTGCCGTTGGCAGCTGTTGATTCGTGACACGCACAGCGGCACGAATCAACGGTGGATTCTGGGTCCAGTCAATCCGCACATTGATCAGCTCAGAATCCTTGCCAAGGGTGAGGGTGCGGTTCTTGAGAGATGCCGTGATCGCCTGCTCAATCTGGTCGAGGGCTGCTGCGCGCCTGGCCTGGGCTAACAGCGATAAAAAGCTTCCTGAAAGGGGAATCAGCAGCAGCGCAGTTAGCAGCAGGCTCATCAGGCCCAGACGGCTGCGCCAGAAATTCAGACGCAGCTCAGGCTGACAGCCAGCCAGGGTTACCAGGGCTCCGCTGAGTATTCCAAGGAGGTTGGCGGCAACCAGAAGTGCCGCCCCGAGCGCCTCACTCCATTGCGCATTGGCAAGCAACAGCCCGAAGGCGCATACGGGTGGAACAAGAGCCACAGCGATCGCTGTGCCGCCGAGCGAGCTAAGGGCTTTGCTGCTCACCGAGGCGTAGGCGGCGATCGCCCCAGCCACTAAGGCCACGCCGAGATCGAGGAGATTGGGCTGGGTGCGGGCCTCTACTTCCGATCCCATGATCGGGAGGCCCACCGATGCGCCCAGCAGCACCGACAACACGACCGTGATGGCGATACCGATCAGCAGGGTGAGCAGGGCCCGCCCCACCAGGAGCAAGCGCCCCTGAAGGATCCCAAACGCCGCCGCCCGCAGCGGCAACATCCAGGGGGCGATCAACATCGCGCCGATCACCACAGCGCTGCTGTCGGCCAGTAGGCCAAGGGTGGCGATGGCCCCGGACGCCAGGGTCAGCACCAGAAAGGGCTGATCAAAGCGAGCGTCGAGCTCGAACTGCTCGCTTAAGGGATGGTTACTCATTCCTGAATGGGCAACACCGGCACAAGCAGACAACCGAGATCCATTGTTGTCTTTAACGCGGTCAAACGGGGATTGATGTGGCCGCTCACACTTTCAAACCACGCAGAACAGTTTCAGCGCTCCGTCTGCATGACGGTGGGGAACGGACACCAGCAACAGCAGGGGGATGCCGATGGCCAGCACGAGTTCGCGGAGCATCGGCACTCTCTCCTCTGCCTGAACCGTACCTAGCTCTAAGGGTCGCGGCAGCCAAGCTCCTTCAACCGTATCAGTACAGGTGTGCGCATCTGGAGCTATTTATGGGTGTCCCGTTGCCCTGGTCCGCAGCGCTGAATGCCCGGCTCAAAACCCCGATCGAGGAGTGGCCCTACCTCGATGAGGTGGTGCTGCTCAAGACTCGCAGCAGCAAGGTCTGCATGACCTGCCACTGGTTTAGGCACCACGCCGGGGTGAACTGCATTCCGGTGCTCACCTGTCAGTTGCACCAGGGGCTGATCGCCCATGGCGAGCACCTGACACGCCGCTGCCAGGGCTGGACCGACGACATGACGCGGCAGCAGGGCTGGGCGCCGGAGGTGGCCTGAGCACATGCTGGGAGCTGGTGGGCTGATGGGTATCGGTGAATGGTCCTCCGATGCTGATAAGAGACTGGGGCTCCCGTATTCCCGAGGCAACCGTCACCAGCGCCGATCGGTTCAACCTGAAGTGTCACCACGACGGGATCGATCTCCATGGAGATGGGCCCAGGCTGCCGTCAGGCCGACTGGAACGGGTCTTGTTTGTAATCCCGTCCATCACTTGGCCAGTGCCGCAGCAACGCATTCACCACCATGACCGGCGCAGGCCCGCGGTTGATCGCCCCATGGGGAACCCCGGGTGGAGCCAAGCAACCTGATTGATACGGGAGAGCGAGGAGTTGAACACGCTCGAAGACGCCTACAGCCACAAGGGCCTGCGCTTTGTGGTGCACCTGTGCACCTAGCTGAGAGGTGAGCCCCAGCGGCTGGATTCCCAGCAGGACGGTTGGGTGCGGCCTGAGCAGCTTGAGGTGAGTTTCACGCCGCCAACGCCCGGATCATTGCGACGCTGCTGAAACGGCTTCATCCTGGTATGAGCCTAGCGAGCAGGCCCTTGCCCTCTTCCACCTTGCCAACCCAGGTCCTGTGTCTTGGGGAGGCACTGGTGGATCGCCTCGGCCCCCTTGGTGGTGATCCGGCCACCGATTCGCCCCGGGATGACCACCTCGGTGGAGCCCCCGCCAACGTGGCCTGTGCCCTGGCCCGTCTGGGCACCCCCAGCGCTTTTGTGGGCCGACTGGGCCGCGATGGCATCGGTCAGGCGTTTGCCAAGTTGTTTGCAGAGCGAGGGGTCGACACCAGTGCCCTCCAGTGGGATAGGACCCGTCCCAGCCGGATCGTGCTGGTGCGCCGCGATGCTGCCGGCGATCGCCAGTTCGGGGGCTTTGCGGGGGATCGGGGCTACGGCTTTGCGGATCAGGCGCTCGATCCCAGCGCGTTGCCTGCCGCACTCGGGCCCCTGCTGGCGAAGGCGCGCTGGTTGCTGGTAGGCACCATCCCGCTCGCGTCGCCCGCCGCGGCAGCAGCCCTGCAGCTCGCCTGCCATCAGTCCGCGGCGGCCGGGATAGCCCTGGCCCTTGATGTCAATTGGCGCCCCACCTTCTGGGATCCGGCTGCTGATCCCGCCAGCGGACCCACGCCGGCCCAGATCGCCGCCATCGCCCCCCTGCTGCAGCAGGCTGCACTGATCAAATGCGCTGCCGAGGAGGCTCGCTGGCTGTTTGGCAGTGACGACCCGGCGGTGGTGTGCGCTGCCCTGGCGCAGCATCCGGATGTCGTGGTCACAGACGGCGGGGCGCCGCTGCGCTGGTGCTTCGCCGGCCGTAACGGCGAATTGCAGGCCTTCCGGGTACCGGTGGTCGACACCACCGGTGCTGGCGATGCCTTCATGGCGGGGCTGTTGCACAAGTTGTTGCAGTACCAAGTTCAGGACACGTCGGCGATCCAGCCGGAGCAGATGCTGCGCTTTGCCAGTGCCTGCGGCGCCCTGGTGTGCAAGGGGGCAGGCGCCATTGATCCCCAATCCAGCGCCGATGCGGTTCAGGACTTCCTCGCTAGCCAAGCCTGAGGCGCTTGGGTTGCTCAGAAGTGACTGCACAGGTTGGTGCACTCAGCGAGAGCTGGCGCCCCTCCTCGGGGTTGTGGGAACCAGGCAGGTGCAGCTTGGTGGTGGAAAGGTTCGGTTGGATCATGCCTGCTGAGACTTCCCTTAGGCAGTGCACTTTTACGACAACGAGCGATAACTGGTAGAAGCTGGGTCAGCCGTTTAAGGAAAACTTTCCAGGCCAGATTTTCAGCATTAAAGATTAAGCGAAGCTTAACATCCTAGGCACAGACTTAAATTTTAGCACAGATTAGACATAAAGGAATGTATCAATTCTCGCTCAGCCAATAAAATTGACCACCATGCAGGGCAATGGAACCTTCGTACTGGGAGGGCTTCACACCGCTGTAGAGATCAACATAGTTAGCGCGTGGATTGATGCCATATCGGCAATAATTCTCAAGATCCAGACGCTGGGGATGATCATCGAAATTTGCCACAACGAAGATCTTTTCAGAGCTCCTCATGGGGTCGAAGCGCAGATAGCAGAGCAGATGCTCGTTGTCTGAGTGCAAGAGCTCACGGTTATTAAAATCGGCAAAAGCCGAGATTTCTTTGCGTATAGAGATCATCCTCTTCATTGCTGTAAAAATTGTATATTCCACAGTGTTGCGCTGATGCCGGAGCGCCGCCTTCTCCCAGTCAATCTTTGAACGATGCACCCAGCGATTATCATTGGCCTTACTCGGGTCACTGCTGTAGCTATAGTCATTGAGAACGCCTAGAGCGTCGCCGTTGTAGAGAAGGGGGATTCCCCCAAACGACATAATCACGCCGTTAAGAAGCAGAATCCTGCCAATAGCAAGGTCTATTGCGGCTTGATCAGAATTCTCCAAGGCAGACTCAAGTCCAGCCAAGGAAGCCAGAGAACCGCAGATTCGTGCATCTCCGGTGTATTCATTACGCATGAACACTAGCCCCCGTGGACCCTGGTCATACTTGCCACTAAAGTAGTCAATAAGGAACCTTCTATGCAGATTCGGCACATAACCTACAGCCGCGATATCACGATCATCAAAGCCAAAGCCAATATCATCATGGCAACGCACGTAGGTTAGCCAGGTGGCACGCTCCAGCTTGGATGGGAGGCTCTTAATACCCTCCCGCAACAATTTTGTATTCTTGGTTGCAATTCCATCCCAAAGCAAGGCCATAAGTGTTGAATTATAAGCAATTTCGCATTCCTTAGCAACAATCGCATCTTCTCCAAAATACTTGGCGAGCTCACTGGGCGCAACAATAGCCTCAGCAATAAATAGAACCCCGGGAGCTGTTACTTGGCAACAGTCCTTAAGTAACTGCAGGATGAGATGCGCTTTTCTCTCATTCTGACAGGTTGATCCCATCTTTTTCCAGAGGAATGCAACGGCATCGAGGCGCATAATATCAACACCTTGATTGGCCCAGAACAGCACAATCGCCAGGATTTCAATGAAGACTTCCGGGTTGCGATAATCAAGATCCCACTGATAGTCATGGAAAACCGTCATCACCCAGCGCCCCATCTCCTGATTCCAGGTAAAATTTCCAGGATCGGTTTCTGGAAATACCTCCGGCATCCCCTGCTCGAATACATCGGGTACCGAACGGTCTTCAAAGGTGAGATAGTAGCCTTGATAATGAGGGTCACCTGCCTTGGCCTTAAGTGCCCACTCATGCTCATCCGACGTATGATTGAGAACGATATCAAGAACCAATAGGATATCGTTTTTCCTAAATTGTTCCGATATTTTTTGAAAATCAGCTAAATCACCGACTCTACTATCAATCTCTCGAAAATTACTAATTGCGTAACCGCCGTCACTCTTGCCAACTGGGCAACTTAGAATCGGCATAATATGTACCATGTTTATGCCTAGCTCCTGAAAATAACCAATTTTATTGGCAAGGTCGGCCAAGTTGTCAGCAAAACCATTA
The DNA here is from genome assembly GCA_025128025.1 of Synechococcus sp. CS-1330. GTDB lineage: Bacteria > Cyanobacteriota > Cyanobacteriia > PCC-6307 > Cyanobiaceae > Cyanobium_A. The sequence continues at coordinate 19,176 of JAHLYR010000011.1, read as the reverse complement.
GTATAAAGTGCCATTCCTACCCACTTCTGCGAAAGGAACCAATTGTGATCCTGCTCACGCTTCATATCCAACCGCTCGGACTCTTCTGATCGGTAGATATAGCCTTCGGCCATGGTTTCAACCAGTCGCACCATCTGTACCTGGAAATCTTCACGCACGCCATAAAGCGTGCTGAACAAAGAGTGAATGGCATAAAAATTAGCCCCAAGCCTGGTGTAGAAATGGCGGAGATTCTGGCACCTGATTTCCGGCCTAAGATCATCCAGGATCGAGTTCAAAAGTGAATGAGAAATCTGTTCGTACATCAGGAAACCGAAAGCTTGACAAAGAGGATTTATAGAAAAGACTGGCAGCCAACCCGGCTGGCAAGATAGCCTCCAAGCTCAGTAGCGGGAAGCATGCCCCGAACTGTAAACAGAATCACCAGTCAATGAGAGCCTATAGGAAGGAATCCCGGCTGAAGGCATGCAAGGAAATATCACAAGAACCAGAACATCCATCAAAGACGAAGCCCAATCAAGGGTCAGACAATCCAATCTATTGTTTCGGGATGATAATGAGCTAATCCTTCTAGAATTCCAGCACTATAATTACCATTCATGCCCAGAAAACCTCCCTTAGCAATATATAAGTATTCTGCCGTATTGTGAAGCCGCGAACTAGTTTTGGCCTCTCTGATCACCTCTGGATGGGCGTTGGCGACTAGCACCGCGGGGACTGAGCTGACAAGAACTGGAAGATCATTGCCACTATCACCCGCAAACACTGTGTTGGCTGCAGGAACACCCAGTTTTTGCATTAGGAATACCACAGCATGTAACTTAGTGGCCCGCTTGGGCAATACATCGAGCAGGCCCAGCTGCGCCTCCTCATCAATGCTATAGATCAAACTTGAACGAGCCCCCAAATCCTTGAGCCTGGCTTCGATCTCCAGCCGAAGCGTTATCAGATCAAAACCCAATGGCAGGTAGTAACTCAACTTATAGCGACTCTGGCGAGCAGGCTCCTGAAGCACAAGACCATCGAGGGAGCTTAGTGCTTGAGCGATCTGACTACTACCAAGACCAGGCCAGTCGAAGGCGATTTTTTCCTGCCAAGCGCTGGAATGGATCCAGCCAATTGGATTCACGACATCTCCCTGAACACTTCTCTCTGCCAGATCATTCAAGCTATAAAGACTGCTGCCCACATCGCCGATTACCCAATCGGGAATGGGAATGGAAAAGTGCTTTATGGCCTGCTCAACCAGGCCCAGATCTCGACCCGACACATAGACCAACGTGACATGCGGATGGGATGCCACCGCCGCAAAACGTTCGCGGGCGAGGGGTGACTCATTTAGATCACCGTTGGGTAAAAGCGTGCGATCAAGGTCTGTACATATAAGGAGTTGGGTCATAAATAAACAGGATTGACTACTACTCAGAGGAACCCGTAGTGGTTGATTGCCTCAAGGATTCCCCAAGCATGAGCGCCATTGGCAAAGTAAACCTGCTCATTGTCACTCAAATTGGACAGCTCTTCCTGGTGACGGTTGGAAACCACTACGCCAAGGGTGTTACCACGTAGCATATCGGCATCTCCCCCGGAACCTCCCGTAACCAGGGTGCGATCAAGGGGGATATTGTATTGGTTGGTGACATAACGCAGAGCCTGGCCTTTAGATGCTCGCGACGGAACAATGTCGAGGTACTGGCCAAATGACAAAGTCGCATTAACAGAGAGTTCCTGTTGCCTGAGCAAGCCGAGAATCTCGTCCATAGGAGGAGCGATCTGGGCATCATAAAAATAAGACACCTTGAAGCGGCTCTGACCGCTCTTCGGTTGTGGCGACAGCCCTGGTAACGATTCCAGCACTCTACGCAGGACCAGGGGAGTCCAGGAATGATCAATATGATGACTCCAGGCGATATCTGCAACTAATTCTGAGGTGTAATAAATTTCCGTGCCCAGGCTGGTGATCAGCACATCGGGAGTGGGAATGCTATTACGTTTGAGAATGGTCAGCACCGAATCCAATCTCCGACCAGTGGCGATACCGAAGAGAAATTGGCGGCGATGGCTTCTAACTACATTAGCGAACTGCTCGAGCGCTTCGGGATCACCAAGAAGCGTATTGTCGATAGCGGTGAAGAGAGCACGGTTCCGGTAGGTGCTGAATTGATGGGTCGAAGTAACCTGCGTTAGTGGTTTTCGCTTGGATACCAGCGTTTGCAGCAAAGCCAGGTAAGCCTGGGCATGGGCCTCCCAGGAGTAAAATCGGGCAATGTTGCGCAGGCCATTGCTGGAGAACTCCTGCCATCGGGCCGGATTCTGAAGAATGGAAAGCAAGGCATCACCGATGGCCTCGCGGCTGAGCGGATCCACTAGCAGGCCGTTGCCGCAGTTGCCGATTATGTCCACAGGGCCACCATTCTCGGTGGCCACAAGGGGCAAGCCACTGGCGGCGGCCTCAAGCAGGGTGAGCCCGAAAGGCTCGGTTAGAGCTGTATTAACGAAAACACCCTTGGACGCCGCTGCGTAGCGATAAATATCAGGAACATCCTCAGCAGAGTGATGCTTGGGGAGTGCTACTAGTCCGTACAGTTCATAAACATCAATCACCCAAAGCAATTCGGTCAGCACCGATTGGACTCCATCGTTGAGCTCACGAATATCATCACGATTGCCGGCAACAATCACAAGATTGGCTAGCTTCTGCAAGCTCTTGTTCTGGCCAAAAGCCTCGAGCATCGAAACGATGTTCTTGCGTTCATCGGGCCGCGAAAGAGCCAGAATCATCGGCTTGGCCGGATCACGCAAAAACTGACTCAGCTTGCTTTGAAAAGCTTGTGATATAGCTGGCTGGCCCTGGATTACTGGATGGAACTGCTCGAGATTGATTCCAGGCGGAATCACCGCCATCTTCTCGGGTGTGTAATAATCATATAGCTCATATTGGCTTTCAATTTCATTGCGCGTGCTTGTTATGACCAGCTCGGCGCAACTTAGTATATCTTCTTCGGCGCTGATTCGAGCCTGCATGTGATATCGCTCTTCAATCTGCTCTATTCCCATTCCCACCGCAAGGAGGCGACTGTACTTGTCGCGACCTAAGGAATGACCCGTATGCACCAATGGCAGACCAGTGAGATTTGCAAGACGTACGCCAACGTAGCCGGCATCGGCATAGTGGGAATGGATGACATCCGGCAGGCGTGGCTGCTCACTAAGCCAGATACACAGATTGTCGGCAAAGCTATCCATGTGGGGCCAGAGCTGCTCCTTCAGGATGTATTCTTGTGGACCGGCCTTGATGCGAACTATCCGAGAATTAGCGGATAGCTGCTCAACCGGAACTTTATAATCGATACTGACAGCCTCATCAACGATCAGCCGGGTCACTAAATCAACGCGCTCAACTGCCACCTGCCTTGCCAAAGATTTGGCAAGCTCCACAACATATTTTGTCTGCCCTCCAGTATCGGCATCTCGCCCGAGCTCGAGATTATGGCCTCGGATTAACCCATGCACACTAATAAGCATGATATAGAGGCCTTTGGGACTAACCGTCGCTACCATAGTTTAGTGGAGAAGAATAACTCAAGCAAGCTTGGCAATTAGCTGGCATGGACGTCGAGGCTGCTCCCTTAAGCCGCCAACACGCTGATACAAAGACCAAAGCTCAGGGGAGCTGCATGCCTTGGGATGCTTGCAGTGCATCGCCGGAGGGGGCACGCGCAGTAGCGCTGGGATGCAATCTTTCTTCTAATCATTCAGCTTGCGTTACATATCCCGATTCTATCAAGCTTTCGTCCTGTTGCAGAACTTTCTTCATGAATTAGACAACCAGCACTAGCTAAACAGTGCAGGATCAGCAGCGCAGACCTGTGTCCAGGTCAAAGCGATGTTCGTGCTGCAGCTGCCAGCCGAGCCGCAGCTGATCGTTGATCGGCTCAGCACCGCTGGTGATCCAGCGCAGATCCCCATGGGGGCTGGCCACGGTCAGCTGCTGGCTGGCCCCATGCCATTCGCGGCTGAGAACCCTCACCGCCACGCCCCCCTCCTCGACCGCCTGGAGGTGCTCAGGCCGGATACCGAGCAAGCTGCCATCGCCCCGGTCCAGCAGGTTGATCTGGGGACGGCCGATGAAGCTGGCTACCACTAGATTGGCAGGGCTGGCATAGAGCTCCTGGGGGGTGCCGCACTGCTGCAGCCGGCCGTTTTGGAGCACGGCGATGCGGTCGGCGATGCCCATGGCCTCCTTCTGGTCGTGGGTCACATAAACAACCGGCGCCTCCCCACCGCAGAGGATGGCCCGCAGCTGGGGCCGCAGCTCCTCCCGCAGCTGGGCATCGAGGTTGCTCATTGGTTCATCCAGCAGAAACACCTGGGGGCGGCGCAGCAGGGCCCGGGCCAGGGCTACCCGCTGACGCTGGCCACCGGAGAGTTCGGAAGGCCTGCGGCTTCGGAAACTCTCGAGCTGCAACATGCTGAGGACCCGATCTGCCTCCTGCTGCCGTCGTTGCCGGGGCACGCCGCGCAGCTCCATACCCAGTAAGAGGTTGCGTTCGACGCTCAGATGGGGGTAGAGGGCATAGCTCTGGAACACCATCGCCACCTGCCGCCGGCCGGGGGACAGGGCCGTGATATCCCGGCCCGCCAGCAGGATGCGCCCGCCGTCGGGGCGTTCGAGGCCGGCGATCAGGCGCAGGATGGTGGTCTTGCCACAGCCGCTTGGACCCAGCAGCGCCAGACACTCACCAGGCGCCACGGCCAGGTCGATGCCAGCGAGGATCTGCCGTCCAGCGATGCGTCGGTTCAGAGCCTCCAGCCTCAAATCACCGGTTGGCCCAGCCCCTGAGGCGATGGTGTTGATCATCCTTTGATCGCTCCCTGGGTAAGGCCAGCCACGATCTGGCGTTGAAAGATCAGCAGCAGGGCGAGCAGCGGCACACCGCCCAGCACGGTGGCGGCGGCAAAGGCGCCATGGGGCACCGTAAACACAGAGGAGCCGGCAATCCGCGCCATCGCAGGCGCCAGGGTGAGCAGCTCGCTGCGGCTAAGCCAGGTGAGGGCAATCGGGAACTCGTTCCAGCTGAAAAGGAACACCAGCAGTCCCGTACTCACAACCGCAGGGCCAATCAGCGGCAACAGAATCCAGCGCAGCCTCTGGCCGAGGCTGAAGCCCTCCAGCAGGGCATTCTCCTCCAGTTCCACGGGCAAATCGGCAAAGGCCGCCTGCAGCAGCAGCACCGCCAGGGGCAGGGAAAGACCCGCATAGGGCAGGCACAGGGCCAGCAGGTTGTTGGCCAGACCCAGCTGCCGCGCCACCTGCAACAACGCTAGGAAAAGCAGCACGTAAGGGAATACCGCCGCCGCCAGCAGGCCGCCTCCAATTACCAGCTTGAGCAGGTCGCTACGGCGGCTGAGGGCGTAGGCGCAGGGGATGGCCAGAGCCAGGGTGAGCAGGGTGCTAAGAGCGCCCACAACGGTGCTGTTCAGCAGGTAGACCCCAAAGGGAGGATCGGCCTGCAGCACCGCGCTGTAGTTGGCAAGGGTCCAGCCGCCCCCGAGGCCGGCAAGCCCGGCCAGCAGGGATTCCGGGGTACGTAGCGAGGTGTAAAGCTGCCAGAGCATCGGTGCCAAGCTCCAGAGCATCAACAGGGCCACCATGGAGATGCGCAGCAAGGCAGGGCGCTGGCGCAGGGGGCTGCTGCTCATGGTCTAGCCCCCCGCCAGCGCTGCTGCGCCAGCACCAGCAGCAAAGCAGAGGCCAGCAGCAGCACGAACATGCCCAGCATCACCGTGGCGCTGTAGCCAAAATCGAGGAAGCGCATGGCATTGAGATAGGCGTAGAGCGCCAGAGTCTCGGTGCTGCTGGCCGGACCACCGCCTGTCAGCACAGCCACCAGGTCGAACACTCCGAGGGCCTGGGCCAGGCGGAAGATCAGCGCAATCAAAACGTAGGGCCGCAGCAGGGGCAGGGTGATGCGGCGCAGCCCCTGCCAGGGCCGGCCGCCCTCGAGGGCGAAGGCCTCATAGAGATCGGTGGGAATCATCTGCAAACCGGCCAGAAGCAGCAGGGCCACAAAAGGGGTGGTCTTCCAGGTGTCGGCAAGCACCACCGCCAGCCAGGCCAGCTGGGTGGAGGCCAGAAAGGGCAGGCTGGGCAGTCCTAGGGACTGCATAACCCCATTGATCGGGCCGTTGGGGTCGTTGAGGATCCAGCGCCAGCCGAGGGCCATCACCGTGGTGGGCAGGGCCCAGGGCAGCAGGCTGAGGCTGCGCACCAGGCCCCGGCCCCGCCAGCTCTGATGCAGCAGCAGGGCGATCGCCAGACCCAGGAGCAGCTCAAGGCCCACAGACACCACCGCGAAGCGCAGGGTCTGGGCAGCGTCCTGCCAGAAGCGCCCATCTCCGAGCAGCCGCTCCCAGTTGGCCAGACCAACCGGCACCGGTTTGAGCCCGGTGAACACCGTCTGGGCCTGCAGGCTGAGCCAGGCGTAGTCCAGCATTGGCCAGAGGAACACCGCCAGCAGCAACAGCAGGGCCGGGGCCATCAGCAGCAGGCTCATTGCTCTGACCCCCGGCCACTGGCCTCCAGTAGCAATTGGCTGCCCCGTCCGGCGCGCTCCATGGCAAGGGCTGGCTCCAGCTCTCCGGTGATCACGCTGCTGAGCTGGCGCTGCAGGATGTCGCTGAGCTGGGCATAGCCAGGGTTGAGCGGGCGCAGGGCCACCGATTCCAGGGCGTTCTGCAGGATCGGCAACAGGGGCCTCTCCGCCACCAGGGCCGGGTCGTCGAAGAGGGCGGTGAGGGTGGGGCTGTAGCCCCAACGCTGCACCAACAGACGCTGGCTCGCTTCCCCAGTGAGGGCCTGGAGCACCTGAACGGCTTCTGCAGGATGGCGGCTGCCAGCCAAAACCGAAAGCCCCCAGCTGCCCTGGGTGGCAGCTGGGGGCTCGCCGACCTCGGCCACCATCATGGTCACCCCCACCTTGCCGGCCACCCGGCTGGATGGCCCCTGCAGCTCCTGCCAGGCGTAGGGCCAGTTGCGCATGAACGCCGCCTCCCCTGCTTCAAAGCTCTGCAGGGCCTCGGGTTCGGCGAAGTTGGCAACTGCAGCGGGGCTGATCCCTTTGACGATCAGCTGCCGCAGCCAGCTGGCCGCCTTGGTGGCAGCCGGGGTGCCCAGGCCCTCGCCGCTGCTCTCCCAGTTGCCGCCGAAACCGCGCAGCATCTCCAGGAACACGCAGCTCAGACCCTCGTATTGGCGCCCCTGCCACACATACCCCCAGCGCACCTTCCCTTGCCGCTGCAGGCGCTCGGAGATCGCAACGAGCTCGGTGGGGGTGCGGGGTGGGGCGGCCATCAGGTCGGTGCGCCAGTACATCAGGCCCATGTCGGCCACCATCGGCACGCGCCAGAGATTGCCGTCGATGATGTTGCCCGCCCGGGCTCCGGCGACCAGGGGTGCCAGGGGCTCGGGGCCCAACCAGTCGTCGAGGGGTAGCAACCAGCCGGCGGCGGCGTATTTCGCCGTCCAGGTCACATCCATCAGCAGCAGGTCGTAGGGGCTGTCACCCAGCAACAGGCTGCTGATCGCCAGGTCGGAAACGGATTCCGTCTCGAAGGGTCCCCGGGTTACGGCGATGCGCAGGCCCCGGTGCTCCCGGTTGAAGCTCTCCACCAACTCGGCGGTGGCGTCGGCAAAGGGTGCGGGCATCAGCAGCCGCACGGTGGTGGGCCGGCCTGCCCAGGCAAGCCCACCCCAGAGCAGCGCCAAGGCGAGGCCCAGTCCCAGGCCGACAGCAAACCAGGCTTGGCGGGCTGCCGGCCTCAAATCGCACCCAGGTTCTGACCCTCCTAGGGCGGCACTCTGCATGCTTCAACGGCGTGTCAAGACGATGACCGTAATGCCCTCGTTGGTGTCCGTACTGCTGCCGCTGCCCCTGCCGCCGGGCTTTCCTGCGACAGCTCTCTGGTGATCATTGCCCAGCAGGTCAAGCTGGTGGTGGGTTATAGGCAGCCATGGCCCAGCAGAACAATGGATGCGGTATCGGTTGCGGTGGCCTGCTGGCTTTGGTGGCCCTGGGTTTTGTGCTGGCCTTCTGGCATTTCTTTCTGATTGCAGCCGTGCTTGTGGCAGCCATCGCAGCGGTGGTCTATGCCGCTCTGCTCCACAACCAGCAACAGCTCAAGCTGCTCATGCAACAGGTGGAACAACGTTTTCGACATGACCCCTGCATGGTTCAACAGCGGTTTGGGGCCATCGACTCCCTCAACGTGGCCGGTGATCTTTACACCCCCAGGATCAATGTGGTGTGCCGCACGCTTGACTCAGATAGCAACTATCGCCATTCGAGCGTTATCTCCACCAGCATCAACCCGCCGGTGGAACGCAGCCGGTTGCGGGCAGCCAGTGGTGTTAACACCTGGCTGCAGAACGCTGGGATCAGCCTGCTCGATGACCTCTCGGTGGAGGCAAAGGCGGTGCGCGCTGCCATGGCTTGCCTCAAGGAGCGCCATTGGACCGCCGATGCGCTCACCAAACTGGCTGGGCTGACGTCAGCGCTGGTGGAAACACTGGAGAAAGCAGAGGGCAATGAATTGCTCGAATCGGCGATTCCCCAGTTGCAGCAGGCGCTGACTGCCTTTGAGGCGGAGGAGTACAAGCTGCAGCAGGCCCACGCCAGCGCTGCCGAGATGCTGCGCAAGCTGAATGACTTCCTCAGTGTGCCGGCCAGTATCCGGCCGATTCTCACCTTCGATCTCGATCAACTGTTTGACCCCCAGCGCTTCTCTGACCTCGAGCAGTCGTTCTCCGAGGTGGTGTTGCTGAACGATGCCTTCCGCCAGCTTTCAGAAGATCGCTTGGCCTGAGCCGTCAGCGCAACCAGCCCCTGGCCGTCGCCAGCCGTGAGGCCTCCTGCGCCGCCTCGATGCAGCGCTGGGCCCGGCGTTTGGCATCGTCCTGCCCCTGGGCCCGCAATACATATGCCTCCATAGCCTCCGGCGTTTCGATCACGGCCAGCAAGCCAGCGGTTCGTGCAGCTAAGGAGCCAGCAGCAAGCAGACGGCTCACCAGGCCGTGCTCCCAGAGCTGCTCCCCGGTGGAGCCGGGAGGAAACAGTTCCTTGCGCAGTACCGCCAGCAGTGACTGCTTAAAGGCATCGAGCTGCCCAGGCCGGAGCCGGCGGCTGTTGGGCAGACCTTCCGCTCTCCCCGCAGGGATCACAGCTGGACGAACCGGCGCGTGCTCCACGCTCCAGCTCAGGCCAGTGCCCGGAACTCCCACTGTGGTGCGCGCACCACCACTTCGGGCGACGGGGATGTTGAACGAGGCGCCTCGCCCGCCCACTGAGATCGAGCTCAATCCACCCTTGCTGAAGTTGAAGCGCAGCGGGCCCAGGCGGGTGGAGCGTCGAAAGCGAAAGGCCATGGCGATCAGCGGCTCTTAACGCAGTACCCACCTGAGGAATACCAACCCAGAGGGCATCCCTTGCCGCTCTTCTGGATCGCTTCCCGCTCGTTACTAGGGCTGCTGAGGCAGTAGTTGCCAGAGGAATAGAAACCCAGCGGGCAGCCAGCACCACTTTTCTCAATGGCGCCGCGGGTGTTGCCCCCGGAGCTGGGCACGCAGTAGCCGCCAGAGCTGTAGTAGCCAAGCGGGCAGCCTCCCGCCTTGGGCAGCGGTTGCACCGGCTGCTGAGCCAGCGCCGCGCTGGTACTAAGCAGGATCCCGACGGCAATCAACAGGTGCTTACGCATCGCTGGTGGGCTTTGCCAGTTCATCGAGCAGGCGGCTCACCAGGTCACCACGGCTGCGGATTCCCCACTCCTTGCGCAAGTCATCCAGCCACACCACGGTGGATTGGCGCAGCTCAACGCTCATCCGCACATAGGGATCGTCACTGGAATCGCCTGGGGACATTTGCAGGTGGCTGGGAGTTCCAACGATCGGTCTGCTGCTGCTTTTGTGCAAGAGCAATGGGGGCAGACTTGAGCAACCAATAGACGAGGGGCGACCACGCGATGCCCACCAACACCCAGATGGAGCGCTGCATCTCCAGCGAGCGTGGTGCGCTGGTTTTCTGGTCACCGGAGATGCAGCAGCGCAAGCCAGGCAGCAAAGTTCAGATCATTGATGTTTTCTCCCTGCAGGTCGTCACTGGCTACACCCGTGACCCCCAAGGGCGGCTGTTGCTGGAGTCCCAGCCATCAGTGGCTGCTGGCCGCAGCTGGAGCCTGGCGAAGGCTGCGCAGTTGATCCGCAACGATGCCCGCCCGCACCGCTGGGTGGCCTTGCAGCTCGATAAACGGGCCTATCAGCCCCGCCTCGATCGCCCTAGCCCGGCAACTTCAGCCGCTGGACCCGCGACATGTGCTCCACGACTCCCTCGGGCTTCGTCACGGCCAGGTATTCAGCGGTGAAGTCGGGTGGAAGGACCTCGATCAGGATCTTGTTCTCGACCCAGATCTCAAGCACATGGAAACCGCCGCGCATGCACTCGTAGCATTGCCATTCTTCTTGAGCCGCAATCGCAGCGACCTTGCTGGCTTCCGTGGCCACGCTGATGGCGAAATGGAAGGCGCCGTACCCGGGCTCACGATCTAATCCCGGAACAAAGGCGACACCCTGCGCGCCGTCGGGATGGAGCGTCGTGCCGGCAGGATAAATTTCGATTCCGGTGCCGTTCGGGTCGAGTTGTAGTACCCAATAGCTGCCGGGGTTTGGCGGAAATGCTACGGAGGTGCCCCCGATTATCTCAGCCAGAACAGTGGCAACCTTCTGCGGGTTTCGTGCAGCTATCGAGAGATGATGAATCATGGGCGCTTTACCGATGATGTGATCAAGGGAGACGGGTGTTGCTGTCGTCGTCATCATATCTTTCGTACTTTGGAGCTCCGCGCTGTTTTCTGTCTCTAAGTCGTGCTAAAATTGTTAAATCTATCTATTAACATAAAATCATGAGCCAAATTTTTTCGCGCACTGCCGTAGCCATGGGAGTGCTGTTTTCAGGCGTGATCCTGTCAGCAAATGTGGCGTGCGCTCAGGCCGCTAAACAGCTGGTTGGCACTTGGAGGCTTATATCAGCTACAACGGAACAGGGCGATAAAACCACCCCAACCTATGGTCTTAATCCAAAGGGTATTCTTGCCGTTGATGCCAATGGCCGCTATGCAATTGTGGCCATGCGAGCCGATCTTCCCAAGGTGGCTTCCGGCACCCGTACAACAACCACTTCTGGCGAGAATCAAGCACTTGTAGGGGGAAGCATCGCTCACTTCGGCAGTATCTCCGTGAACAAAACAGGAACGGTTCTCATCTTCAAGGTTGAGAATTCGACATTCCCAAACTGGGATGGAACCGAGCAGAAGTGGCCATTCAATATCAGCAGGGAAGAGCTGAGATTCGCGGTTCCGGACGCGTCGGGGGGAGGAATAGCGCTGACGACTTGGCAGCGCGTTAATTAAAATAATGATCAGGCGCGTTGGCATGTGTCTGCGCTGCCGTGGACGCCGCCTTCTCTTCTCAGCGGGCTGATCAGAATCGGGGCCATGGAGCTTTATGCCGACCTCGGCCAGCGCGCAGGGCATGCCGCACCGCCAGACGATCCTGGTTAACCCGGAGGATCTGGCTGCCTGTGGTTTGCGGGCTCACCAGCGGGTGACCGTGCAGGGTGAGGTGGCAGCTGAGGCCACTGCTCCCCTGCGTAGCCGTTGTCACCATGGCGGCGCCGGCCGCCGTCGACAGTGAGTGCCAGAGGGAAGCTTGTGGCTTGGGGGTGTGGTGAAGCTGCAGAGCTGGCTGGTGGAGCAGCGGCGGCGCGGCCGGGCCTACCAGCCGCGCTTTCGGCGGCGACAACGGTCGCTTTCCTTGCTGGGAGCGCTGCTGGCTCTCACTCTGCTGAGCCTGCTCAGTGCCTGGAGCGGCATGGTGTTGTTGGCGGCGCCTCTCGGCGCGTCGTCGGTGCTGTTGTTTGGCTACCCCGCCAGCCCCCTGGCCCAGCCGCGCAATATCTTGCTTGGCAATCTGGTGGGGGCGCTGGTGAGCGTGGCGGCGGTGGCCTGGCTGGGCCAGGGGCCCCTTGTGATCGCTCTGGCGGTGGGGCTTACGGTGTTGCTGGGTCAGCAGCTGCGCTGCCTGCATCCTCCCGCCGGTGGCCTCGCCTTTCTCGGCGTGGCGCTGGGGGCCACACCGCTGTTTGTAATCACCCCTGTGCTGAGCGGCTCGCTGCTGCTTGTGCTGATCGCCGCGGCCTTCAGCCGCTGGGTGAAGGGGGCGCTGCCCTATCCGCACCACTGGCTGTGACCCTCTGGCTGCTGCCGCTCCTGGCCCTGGCCGGTGGCTTGGATCCGTCGCTGTCTGGCCTTGGTGCTGCTGCTGGCCGGCCGGGCAGGACCGTACGGCTGGCCTGCATCGATGCCCCCGAGACGGCCCAAAGCCCATACGGCCAGCAGGCCCGCACGTATTTGCAGCAGCGCCTACCGATCAGCAGGGATGTAAGCCTCAAGATCAAAACCACCGATCGCTACGGCCGCTCAGTTGCCGAGGTGATCTCTGACATCAACATCAACCTGGCGCTGGTGGAAGACGGTCAGGCATTCGCGTATCGGCAGTACCTGAGCGGCTGCGATGCCAAGGAGTATCTGGACGCGGAATACCGTGCCAGCCGGCGCCGATACTGGATCTGGCAGGTGCCAGGCGGCATCACCCGGCCGTGGGACTTCCGGCGAGGGCGCCGCTCAGCGGTCATCCCAGATGGCACCACCCCGGGCGGCCGCCGTTACCGGTGCAAGGAGATCGGCTCCTATGCCCGCGCCCAGGAGCTGCTACGTCAGGGACACAGCTACCTAGATGGCAATGGCGATGGAGAAGCCTGTGAAGCACTCCGCTGACAGTCATCTTTCCCTTATTTCGTGGCTGCACTACTGGTTACTGCGGAAGAAAGCGGAAGCAAAGGTTTGCCTGCTGATGTAGTGGATTGACACAGCATCTGAGTTCGGTATTTTTGAACATCAGGCAAAGATCAGATGCTTACCGGATCCGAATTGCTCGCCAAGGTCAAGGAGCTGGGCGATGTCTCCAAGTCCGAGCTCGTGCGCGAATGCGGCTATGTGAGCACCAAAAAAGATGGCACGGAGCGGCTTAACTTCACGGCGTTCTATGAAGCCCTGCTGGGCGCCAAGGGTGTAAGCCTCAGCTCCGATAGCGCCGGCCGGGGCAAGGGTGGCCGCAGCCTTAGTTATGTCGCAACTGTTCAGGGCAACGGCAATCTGCTGGTGGGCAAGGCCTACACCGCCATGCTGGATCTCAAGCCAGGCGATGAGTTCGAGATCAAGCTGGGCCGCAAGCAGATCAAGCTCGTCCCCCTGGGCAGTACAGAAGAGGAGTGAGCTGCTCCTCGGTTGAGCTCCTTGCCGCTCTTCAAGAGAAGCCCCCGATCGCGAGCACAACCAGCTGGCGGAGTTGCTGCAGCTCGGTGGTAGTCACGCAGCATTCGGTGGCATCTGTGATGCGAGTCTTGGCCACACAGGTCAGGTTCTGTGGCAGCAGATAGCTCACCTTCCTGCAGCCGTTGGTGCTGTTGGGTTGGAGCACGACAGTCAGATCGGCTATAGCCAGCGAGGGGTCGCCAGTCATCGGCACCACCAGCACTGTTGGATAGACAGGGTCAAACAGCTCGCAGTCCTGCACGACGACAGCTGGCCGGAGCTTGTTGGGCTCCGGAGGCTGAGGGTCCAGCCCAGGGTCGTTTGGATCTTTGCGCCAATCAACGGTGATGATCTGCCCAGCCCGCAAGTCCACGCCTGTCTTCAGCGGTTGAGGGGTTCAGGCGTGGCCCAGTCGGCGATGAAGGCACTGGCCTCTGCATCGGTGGCGATGTGCTCTGCCACCGCTTTGCTCTGGGAACGGATCCGTGCCCGCAGAGCATCCATAGCGCTGAGCGAGCTGCTCACCTGCACGATCCGTCGTCCCCCGCGCTGCCTGCGGCGCACGGAGAAGGGAGCCTCAGGCTGTTCAGTGGCGTAATCGGCAGGGGTCATGGCGGCAGGTGGCCTGCGCTGACAACACGGAGCCACAGCTCAACGGTAAGCCCAATCCCACGTTCAAGCTCAGCTGGCGGGGCGTCGCTGAGCCAACGCCAGCATCTCCAGCGCCTGCCCCTGCTGCTCCTGCCGCAGCGCTTCCGGTGCCTCGATGCGTAGGGCACTGCCGTGGGAGAAGAGCCAGCGGCGCAGGGCGCTGCCGCGGGCCAGGATCCAGGGCGGCAGGTCGATCTCCACCGGATGGGGATGGCTGTCGCCGCTCGGGTTGGGCGTCAGCACCCGGGCCAGCTCCGGATGCACCCAGTCGGCCGTGGTGCCCTGGGCCGCAGACCTGGGCTCCGCTTGCTTAGTCGGCCGTTCCAGCCTGATCTGGTCGAGGGAGAAGGGAAGCTGTCCCTGGCGAATGGCGGCGTAGGCCTCGCTCTTGCAGGACAGGCGCAGGGTCTGCAGCTGGCGGTGGCGCTGCTCGCTGCTGGGCTGGCAGAGACCCTCCTGGGCTGTGAGGTCATCGCCCAGCTCGATGCCGCCGCAGTGATGAAGCAGCCGCTGCAGCCTGGCGAGCGCGGTGCTGTGGTCGGATTCGTTGCGGCGACCCCGAGGTTCGGCCTGCAGGAACACCAGCTGCTCCAGCCGTTCGCTTTGCAGCAACCCATGGGGCCGGCCGATGGCATCGGCCTCCCAGGCCAGGTGCCACAAGCCGCCGGAAAACACCAGCTGCAGCGGCCACACGCGGATCTCTTCTCCCCTGCCCTGCTCGGAGGAGGACCCCAGGCGCAGCAGGCGTACGCGCCGGTGCTCGAGGATCGCCGTCTCGACCCGCTCAGCTTCCCTTGGTTCCGCCAGGGTGCCCCGCTGCAGGGTCTCCGCACCGGGATGGGCGCCATCGAGATAGGTGCGCAACGGCGGCGTGGCCGTCACCTCGATACCGCCCCAGGCCAGGCGCTGCTCCAGCTCACTCAGTAGATCGAGGGCAGTGGGATCCCCCAACCGCTGGGCCACGTGTTGCACCACCCCATGGATCTCCACCAGCCGCGGCGCTGAGAGCAGGGCGGTGCCAAGGCAGTAGCCATGACGTGGGTTGTCGTGGTGCAGCCGAAAGCCGTAGGGGGTGAGGGTCTTCTCGATGTCCTTACGCAGCGTCGCAAGCTCACCTGATCCATGGCCGCCGGGAATCTCGGCAAGACGCTCCAGCAGATGCCGCTGCATCGCCAGCGCCCCCGGACCTTCCGGTGGCCGGTCAAAGGGCGTCTGCAGCAGATGGCGCAGCAGCGTCATCACCCGCACAAACACCGCTGCATCAGCCATCGGCGGCTGGCCGCCATGGACGCCGCCACTGCGGGGGGCCTGCTCCTCAGAGGTGGCAGCCAGCAGGGGCAGTGGCTGAATACCCGTTGTCACGGGGGTGGCGGAGAAGAAGCCCTGGCCCTCAAGCCAGGCCAGATCGCGGCGTACAGCCTCGGCATCGCCGTAGCAGACGCCATGGAGCGTGCGCAGCAGGGCGGCCGCCCGCTGGGGCAGTTCACCGCTGGGCAGCGGTGAAACGAGCGTTTCTAGGGCCTCGCGGCTGCCCTGATCGGTTGTCGCCAGATCGGGGTGCGCCGCAAGCAGCTGCAGCAGGTAGAGCAGCCGCTCTAGATCAAGCAGGCGCGAGTGGCCGTGGAGCAGCAGCTGGTGCTGGCGATTGCAGGCCGCGCTGATGCGGCGGGTTAGACGGGAGAGTTCGCTACGTAAATAAGTAGTGAGGTCGCGCTGCTGGGTGGGCTGCACCGCCACCACCGAGGCAAAGCCTTCCGCCCGCCCCGGACCAAAGGCCTCATCCGCCAAGGCAGCGGCCATGCGGCGAATCACCGGGACGGGAACGGGGCGCTCCCGTTTCTCGTTCCAGCGCAAGCAGGTGCTTACCGGTGTGAAGTGCCACCAGCCGATCCACTCCACTGGCCTGGGTAAGGAAAGCTGCTGGGTGATCGCCAGCCGCCAGGGCCGCTGGGCATGGGTGGCATCCACGATCACCGGCATACCGGCTGCCACCGCACCGATCAACCGCTCATGCAGCCGCTGCTGGATCGACGGCCAGGGCCCCTGCACGGCCGAATCGCCGAACACCTCAGCGCGGATCGCATCGGTCGCGAGCACCACCGCCGGCTGCCCCTCAGGCCCTGCAAGCAAAGGGGCGAGGGCAGTGGCAGTGGTGCTCTTGCCACTGGCGGGCGGGCCGATTAGTAGGTGACAGCGCAGGGGCTCCATTGCTGCAGGTTGCTGGCCCTTGCGGCCCGCGGCAACAGCCGCCAACCAACTGGTGCAGCCAGCTCAGTGCTGCCAGGGGGTTTCAGCCGGCTGGGTTCTTCGCGGGAAGGAGGGTGGACGGGAGCTGGAAAAGGGCAAGGCTGATTGCCCCGTTCTGCTGTCGCGCTGCCGTGCCAATCCAGCGTTCTGCTGCCGTTGTGCCGCCTGCGCGGCGGCGGCGCAAGTCCTACAGGCCGCCCGAGATGCTGCTGAACCTGCACGTGCTGGATCTGATGGAAGTCAGCGGCAGTCAGATGCGCGCCGCCCGCTCCCTATCGATGCACCAGACCACGGTGAGCCGCAGCTACTGGGAGCTGGCCGAGCAGTTCCGCCTCCAACCAGCGCGTGGCCCCCGCCAGGTGTGCCGCTGGGGGGGAAGCAGCAGCCTGCGCTTCCTGCGTCTGGCCAGCAGGGCCCATCGCCTAGAAGACGGCCGCTTGCGGCTGGCCACAGACGCGCTGCACCAGTCGCTGCTTGCTGGGCTGCCCGGGGTGTTGCAAGTGCCGCCCTGCTTCCACCCCGCCGGCGACTGGGCAACCCTGGTGGCCCAGGGCGTGATCGATGGAGCGCTGGTCTCCTCCCTTTGCCATAACCAGGAGCTGGCAAGCGGGGAACTGCCGCACTGGCCGGGAGTGCAGGTGCTGCCGCTGGGAACCTTGCCGCTGCAGCTAGTGGCCCATCAGCGCTGGGCCGAAGTCTGGGAGGAGCAGGTGTTGCTCCCCGCTGCGCAGATCATGCCGCTGCTGCATGGGGAGCTAGAGCCCTGCATCGGCAACCTGGAGCGCGCTTCGCGGGTCTGGCAGGACCCGCAGGCCTGGCTAGAGCAGCTGCAGCAGCGGCCCGTAGCGGTGCCGCTCTGCCCGGCCCTAGCCCCCAGAAGCTGGTGGCAGGAGCAGGGTCTGGTGCCGGTTGCCGATGGGCTTTTCCTGCAAGAACAGCTGTGGCTGCTGCTGCCAGAGGAGCTGCAGGCACCTGCAGCAGCCAAGGCAACGCTGCGGGTGATCCAGCGCCGCGCCTTCCGGGCGGCGGCCCGGGGAGCTGGGGCACTGCTGGGGTTGGAGGGGTCGTTGGAAGAAGGGGTGGGTGCTGGCGAGGGGGCTGCGGCGTGAGGGATATGGGCCTGGCCTGCTTGAACCACGTGAAAATGAAACGGTTGACGCCCTATGAAGAATCGGGGCTGGGGATCGAGGTGGAGTATCAGGAGGCGGTGCGCTTGCATGGTGGTGGAGGCAAGACGCCATGACTCTCTGGCTAATCCGCGCCGGCTCCCGCGGCGAGCATGAACAGAAGTTCCTCGATGAGGGCCGGGTTTATGTGGCCTGGGAAGAATTGGACGTGGATCTGGGGGCACTCCCTGATCGGCAGGCGTTGATCGAAGTGCTCGAGGAACGCTTCCCAGATGAGAAGGCAAAGGCACTGCTGAATTGGTCCTCTCAGGTCTGGCCGTTCGCGAAGGACATGGCAGTCGGTGACTGGGTGGCGATGCCCTCGAAGCTGCAGTCCGGCCTCTACTTCGGGGAGCTGACCAGTGAGTACCACTTTGAAGCGGCAGGACCGAATCCCTACTACCACTGGCGTTCGATCAACTGGTTCAGCGGCCTGATCCCCCGCACCGTTTTCCCCCAGGACCTGCTGTATTCCTTTGGGGCGTTCATGACGATCTGCCGGATCCAGCGCAATGACGCTGAGGCCCGGGTCAAGGCGATGGCCGCGCGCAACTGGAAGGCCGAGGGCGTGAAGGATTCCGCGCCGCGTACGCCAGTAGGTCTTCAAGGGAGTGCCGGAGGCGAGGAGGCAGCAGATGCAGCCAACGTCAACCTCGAGGAGTTGGCCGCCGATCGCATTGAGCGTTTGATCGAGGCCCGCTTCAAGGGGCATGGCCTTACCGCACTGGTGGAGGCGATCCTGCAAGCGGAGGGTTACAGCACCTATCGCAGCCCAGAAGGCGCTGATGGCGGTGCCGACATCCTGGCTGGTGGCGGTGAGCTGGGCTTTGGGAAGCCCCAGATTTGCGTGGAGGTGAAGTCAGGCTCGGAGCCGGTGGATAGGCCAACGGTCGACAAGCTGATTGGCGCGGGGCAGAAATTTGGTGCCGAAACCTGCCTGTTCGTGAGCTGGGGTGGTTTCAAACCCAATGTCCAGAAGGAGCTCGCACGGGACTTCTTCCGCGTCCGCCTCTGGAGCCGCAAAGATCTGCTGGAGAAGCTCTTTGCCCACTACGACCAGCTGCCCGAAGAGATCCGGCTTGCCCTGCCGTTGAAGCGGGTCTGGATGGCGGCTCAGCAGGTTGATTGAAAGTGATTATCTGGCGCCATGGATGAGTATCAACTAGAGAAGGCTTTTGAGACTCTTCGGAAGCTGCGAAGGCTTGACTTTCTGTCGAAGAGGACTGCCGACTTGATTGATATTATTGAACAAAAGCTTGATTTATGTCAAATTTTATTTGAAAATGACGATGACACAGATGAGGGCAAGGTCGTAGAATCTGAGCTTCCATGGTTTAGTTGGCGGGCTGCTGTCGAGGCTATTCAGCGCCTGATTGTTCAGGCTGAGGAAGAGACTCAATCATTGCCTGGTTGCTTGCCAGTGGATCAAAAGGGCTGTGAACTTATGAGCTTGATATTTAGCCTTAGACGCGCCGTAATGGAAGGCTGTGAATTCTACGGATTAAGACTAAAGAAGAAGAGTGGCGGCGTTTAAAGATTTGCCCGTTACCACTAGGGAGACTCTGGAAAACCGAGGCCGTTTGCGGGACAATAACCCTGTGATCGCAGGCCAGGACTGGGTTGATGGGCGGCAAGCAGCTTGGCTTCTCTGATTACGAGCTCACCACAGCCAAGAAGCAGACCAAACGGG
>JAHLYR010000010.1 GCA_025128025.1 Synechococcus sp. CS-1330 | reverse complement strand
GTGACCCAGTCGCAAAACTGGTTCCACGCAGAAGCGCCTTGGCGCTGCTGAATAGTGGTTGTCATGAGAACGAGAAGAGGGTGTTCCAGAGGAACGGGTATGGAAGGTGGCAAGCCACCAGACGGAATCCCGTCGAGCGCAAGAACATTGCGCAAAACAACTGTAACGGAAGATTGCGGCTTTGGTGAGAAGGCTGGCCAGGTGGCGCCAAAGCCCTGCTGATGAAGCCCATAAGTGCCGCTGATGTTGGGGTGCGGAGACGGCAATCCGTAGCCAGCAGGCCAGCCCACTGCTAAGCAGAGGACAGCTCAGGATGCGTCTCCGGCATGGCCCTGCTTGTTCAATTTAAAGCCCTGCCTCTACGGGCCAGCCTTGCCACAGCAACCGTGGCCGCAGCCTGCCTGTTCTCGGCTGGCTGTCAGCGCCAACCCTCAGCCGAGTTGCAAAAGCAGCAGCAGCGCCAGGAGCAGTTGGAAGTAAAGATTCAGCAGCTAGAGCAAAAGCTCAACGCCGTGGCTCCCGGCAACGGGGCCGACCCGGCCGGCAAGCCCCCGGCTGGAGCGATCAAATCACTCACATACCGCAGCGGCACTTCAGACGATCGCCTGCGCATTTATTGGGCTGATGGCAGCACCACAAACCTGCCTTGCAAGCAGGAGCAGTCCACCTTGGTGTGTGGGTAAGTCGTCTTGACACTGACAGGGCCGCTGCGTTGAGCTGGATCTGTAAGTCGATAAACCCATGGGTTCACCCTTTGCTTCAGCAGCGGCGTTGTTAAGTCCACGACTGCTGGCGGGTGGCTTATTGATGGCCAGTTGCTTGGGCGTTGGCAGCCTGTCATTTGTGAATGCCGCGCCGGCCCGAGCCCAGGCGGAGGCACCCGTTCCCTTCAGCGCCGTGCGGGCCCTCAACTTGGCTCGCAACACCGCAGTGCAGAGCAACGGCGGCCTGGGGCTCTACCGACCAGACAAGTGCATGTTTGAAACGGCGAGCGCCGGCAACAAATGCCTGATCAGCTCAACCAGTGATGGCTATCTATTTCGCTTCCTTGGCGGCGCCCCTGGCTGGCAGCAACTAAATCTGGCTGCTTCGGTGGAAACCGAAATCCGAATATCCAGCGACGGGCGCACCGTCCTTGGCATCGACTACAACGGCGCCCCCCGTTAAGCCAGCTGGGAGGCAATGTCTGTTAATGCCAGCAACCAGTCAGGCCCAACCGGCCAACATTCCCTGCGAGTGAGGCTTAGGGCAATGCCCTTTTCGCCGTAGGCGGCCTCATTTACAAAGACGGGCCAGACGGACTCCCCCTCCAAATCCGGCGGCAGGGCCAGGCCAATTTCCTTGCCGCAGGGATCGATAAAAACTGGATCTCCCGCACGCAAGGGACGCCAATCGCGATGCTGCAAGGCCGGATGCAGGCAGGCGGCGGGTGAACCATCTGGATGGCGCGGCAAATCCAGGCTGCCCAGATGGCAATGCACCACCAGCTCATCCGGCAGCCTTAGGCGCCCTCGCTGAGCTGCCGCCAACACGGCCAGGGCCGCCTCAACGCCGAGCTGGCTTTGGCGGCAGATCTGAGCCTGGATAACCCCCTGGGGCACCGGACCCACCTCGATCACCAGGCCGCAGGGCCAGCGCTCCACCAAAAAGCCCGTTTGGGAAGCATCGGCCTCGTGCAAGTAAATCGGCAGCCCCAGCTCCCCCTGCAAACCCGCCGCCAGAGCTAGATCGGCCGGCCTCCGGCCATAGAGCACCAAGGAGTTGCCCATAGCGCTGGTGGTGCTGTGCAGGTCGAGCACCACCAGCGAAGGGGATTCCGCATCAGGGCCATGGCAAGCGAGCAGCTGGCGGGCGCGCTGCAGATCAGCTTCGTTTCTCGAGGAATCCGCCAGCAGCTCGGGAGCAAAGCAGCGGTTTAAATCCCGCTCCACATAGCGCTGATTGGCTTTGTGGGCAGCTGGGTTGCCAAGCACCAACGCCACATCAAGGCCGTGGCGCCGCAGGGCCTCGGGCTGGCGGCGCCAGTGCTCCAGCAGCCAGGGGGCGTTGCGTTCATTGCCGTGGGTGCCGGCCACGACCAGCACCTGGGCCGGTTTGACGATTTGGCTGATCAAAAAGAAGAAGGCCAGAAATGGATTTCGGCCCCAGCCTGACGCAGATTCAGAGCTCTGCCGCCCCCGCAACCATGCCTCCCCCCGCCCCCTTGGTGCGCACGGCCCGCGCGGTCTGGCACTGGCAATGGCAACAGTTGATGGGTGGCCTGGGACCGGCCGATGCCGAGGGCAACTACCGCCGTCCCAGCGGGGCCTTCACGGCGCTGCCACCCCTGCCCAGCGAAGCCGGCGCGGCTGATGGGCACGTGTTGATTGTGGGGCGCAGCTGCCCCTGGGCCCACCGGGCCTGGCTGGTGTGGAGCCTGCGCCAACTGGGCAGCAGCATCAACCTGGTGGTGGTGGACCCCGATCCAGCCGAGGGGCGCTGGCGCTTTGCTGAGCCCTTCGAGGGCTGCACCAGCTTGCTCGAGCTCTACCAGCAATCCGGCGCTGATCCGGGGCAGCGGGCCACGGTGCCGGCGCTCTATTCCCGCATTGAGCGGCGGATCCTGGTTACAGAGAGCGCCCGGCTGATCGAGCTGCTCAATCGCTGGCCCGCACCAGCAGGGCCCGATCTAGAGCCAAATGACCAGCAGGAAACCACGGAAATGTGGCGCACGCGGCTGCAGGGCGACGTCAACGACGGGGTGTACCGCTGTGGCTTCGCCCGCACCCAGGCCGCCTACGACCGGGCCGAAGCGGCCTTGTTTGCAGCGCTCCTGGATGCCAATGGGGCCTTGGAGCAATCTCCCTGGCTAAGTGGGGCCCAACTGAGCCTGGCCGACATAGGACTTTTCCCGACCCTGATCCGGCTGGAGCTGGTTTATGCGCCCCTATTTGGTTGCAGCCGCCTACCCCTTTGGCAGCTACCAGCCCTATGGGACTGGCGCCGGCGCATCTACAGCCTGCCCGGCGTGGCCGAGACATGCTTCCCGGAGGCCTGGCGCAGCGATTACTTCGGCGCCCTCTTTCCCCTCCATCCCTCGGGAATCATCCCGGCCGGGCCGCCACTCGCCACACTGGTGCAAGGCCGTGCCCATCCATGACTGATCCGATCTTTGAAGGGGTGTACGGCACCTACACGATTGACGCCACCGACCGGAGGGAGGTGCTCGGCTACCGCCTTGCCCTCACGGCGGTGGCCATTGGCCAAGCGGGCCTGCTAGTGCAGTGGCGGCAGCTGGGAGCCGACCAGCTCTGGCCCTGGATGCTGCTGATGGCTGCGGGGCTGGGCCTAGCCCTGCGCTGGATTCACATTTACTTAGTGCCCTTGCACCAGGCCCTGCAGCTGTTCTGGCTACTGGGCTGCCTGGGGGGCCTGGCATTGGCGATCCGCAGCGGCCCAGGCGCCATGCTGCCGGCCCTGGCCAGCCAGCCCCTCTGGATCCTGGCCATTGGCCCCTTTTTCGCGGCCTTGGCGGGGGTGGGCTTCAAGGAATTTTTCTGCTTCAGGCGACCGGAGGCGATCGGCGTGACCCTGCTGCTGCCTATCGCCCTGCTGGGCCACCTCAGCGGATTGCTGCCAGGAGCCATCATCACGGCCCTGCTGGCCCTGGAGAGCGGGCTTTTGCTGGTGCTGTGCCTGCGCAAGTTCCCCATGCCAGCCGCGGCTGATGTGGGCGACAAGAGCGTGTTTGCTTACCTCAAAGGCCAAGCTGGCTCAGCTGGGGAGGCTGCACTTTGAGCTTGATAAGCCTGGTGGAAGCCAGCAAGGACTTCGGCATTCGCACCCTGTTCGAGGGCCTCACCCTGCACATCGGCGAGCGGGAGCGGCTCGGGCTGATCGGTCCCAATGGGGCCGGCAAGAGCACCCTGCTGAAGGTGCTTGCGGGCAATGAGCCCCTCGGCAGCGGCCAACGCCGCTGCGCCCCCCGCACCCGGGTGGTGCTCGTAGACCAGGAGCCCGAGCTAGACCCCGAGCACACCGTGCTGGAGCAGGTGTTTGCCGGTAGCGGCGAGAAGATGGCCTTGCTGCGGCAGCACACCGCCCTGAGTCAGGCGGTGGCTGATGGCCCCGACAACGCCATCGCCCTAGCCCAGCTCAGCGACCTGCATGGCCGCATGGATCAGCTCAATGCCTGGGGGCTGGAGCAGCAGTGCCGCGAGGTGCTGGAGCGGCTCGGCATCAGCGACATCGAGCGCAAAGTGGGCGACCTCTCCGGCGGCTACCGCAAGCGGGTGGCCCTGGCGGCAGCCCTGGTGGCCGAACCCGACGTGCTGCTTCTGGATGAGCCCACCAACCACCTCGACGCTAACGGGGTGGAGTGGTTGCAGAGCTACCTCGGGCGCTTCCCCGGTGCCCTGGTGCTGGTGACCCACGACCGCTACGTGCTCGATCGGGTCACCCGCCGGATCGTGGAGGTGGATCGGGGCCTGGCCCGCAGCTACGACGGCAACTACGCCACCTATCTCACCCATAAAGCTGAAGAGGAGGCATCTGAAGCGGCCTCAGCCGCCAAGTTCAAGGGCACCCTGCGGCGGGAACTGGCCTGGCTCAGGCAGGGTCCCAAGGCCCGCAGCACCAAGCAGAAGGCCCGCATCCAGCGAATTGAGGCGATGCGGGAGGCACCTCTGCGGCAGGGCCGCGGCCAGGTGAGCTTGGCCACCACCAGCAGGCGGCTCGGCAAGCGGGCCATCACCGCCGAAGAGCTGGAGGTAAGTGTGGGCGAAGGAGCCGAGACCAGGGCTCTGCTGCGCGCATTCAGCTACGACTTCAGCCCAGAGGACCGGATCGGCATCATAGGGCCCAACGGAGTGGGCAAGTCGAGCCTGCTGGAGGTGATCGCCGGCCGGCGCCAACCCAGCGGCGGCAGCCTGGAACTGGGCTCCACCGTGAAGCTCGCCTACTTCGACCAGCACAGCGATGTGCTGCTCAAGCCCGACCAGAAGGTGCTGGAGGTGGTTCAAGCAGCCGCCAGTCGGGTGGCAGTGGACGGCGAGGAGCTGAGCGCCTCCCAGTTGCTGGAGCGCTTCCTGTTTCCACCAGCCCAACAGCACCAACCGGTGGCCAAGCTCTCCGGCGGCGAGCGGCGGCGGCTCCATCTCTGCCGGCTGCTGATCGAGGCCCCCAACGTGCTGCTGCTCGACGAGCCCACCAACGACCTAGACGTACAGACCCTGAGCGTGCTCGAAGACTTCCTCGAAGACTTCCGCGGCTGCGTGGTGGTGGTCTCCCACGACCGCTACTTCCTCGATCGCACCGTGGATCGACTGTTCTGCTTTGAGAATGGCGAGCTGCAGCGCTTTGAGGGCAACTACAGCGCCTACCTAGAAGCGAGCTCCGCCCGCCATGCCGCCCCCAAGCCCCCCAAGAGTCCAGCCCAGGTAGCGCCCCAAGCCAGCAAGGCCCAGACGCGGCGACGGAGCTTCAAGGAGGGTCGGGAGCTGGGAGAATTGGAGCTAAATCTGCCGGTCTGGGAGCAGCAGCGCCGTGACCTGGAGCTGGCCCTGGCCAGTTCAGGCAGCGACTACGCCGCCCTCGAAGAACTCACCCAGGAGCTGGCCGCGTTAACGGAGCGCATCCATTGCGGTGAGGAGCGCTGGCTCGCACTCAGCGAACTGGCGGAGTGAAACGGGCGCACATTGTTGTTAATCCAACACATCGTCAAAGCTCAGCTCCCGGCGCCATTGGTGCTGCTCAAAGAGTTAGCAGTGCGCCTTCGAGACGACGATCCAGAACAGGCGCCCGTAAGGTGAGCGGCGACGAGCTCCGGTCTCTAGTGGCCGGTATCCGAATGAAAAGCATCGACGATCACATCCAGAAGGACCAAAGCGAGATCGAGGCCGCCAAGGCCGCTGGCGACCTAGGCAAGGTTCGCCACTTGGAGGAAGAACTCCAGGGTCTCAAGGAGTTCAAAGACCACCATCCCGAGGACAGCCACGACCCCACCCCGCTTGAAGTGTTCTGTGACCTGAACCCTTCGGCCCCCGAGTGCCGCGTCTACGACGACTGAATGCCTAGGGCTGAACTGCCTAAAGTGAATTGCCTAGGGCTGAACGATGCCGAGCTGCTGCCACACCGCGGCCAGCAGCTTCGGCAAATTTTTTGAGGCAGCAGCTGAAATAGCCAGAACGGGCAAGCCACCACGGGCCTGCACCTGCTGGCTCACTTTCTCCACCAGCTCTTCAAGGCTGGCTGGATCGAGCAATTCAATCTTGTTGAGCACCACTAGGCGGGGCCTCTGATCGAGGCCATGGCCGTAGGCCGTGAGCTCCCCCTCGACCACGTTCAGGTCGGCGACCACATCCTCAGCGCTGGAATCGATCAAGTGGATCAGCAGCCGGGTGCGCTCGATGTGGCGTAGGAAGTCGTGCCCCAGCCCTGCCCCCTGGGCCGCTCCAGCGATCAAACCAGGAATGTCGGCAAAGACGGTGCCATCACCACTGGGACGGCGCACCACCCCGAGGTTGGGCACCAGGGTGGTGAAGGGGTAATCGGCGATCTTGGGCCGAGCTGCCGAAAGCACCGAAATCAGGGTGCTCTTGCCGGCATTGGGCAAGCCGATGATGCCAACTTCAGCAAGCAGCTTGAGCTCCAGCTGCAGCAGCCACTCCTCTCCCTCCCTGCCCTCGGTGAACTTCTCCGGGGCCCGGTTGCGGTTGCTGAGGTAGTGGGCATTGCCCAGGCCGCCGCGGCCGCCAAAGGCCACCAGTAGCTCCTCACCTGCATCGGTGAGATCACCTAGCAAAATTGAGGTGCGGGCATCTCGCACCACCGTGCCGCAGGGCACCTTGATCACCAGCTGGTTACCGCTGGCACCGGTGCAGCGGTTCGGCCCGCCCCGGCGACCATCGACCGCCAAAAACTGCCGCTTGTACTTGAAATCCAGCAGGGTCTGGAGGTTGGCGTCAGCCACCAGCAGCACGTCGGCACCACGGCCGCCATCGCCGCCGGAAGGGCCGCCGGCTGGCACATATTTCTCACGGCGAAACGCCACGATTCCGTCGCCGCCTCGGCCGGCCTTGACCGTTACGCGGGCTTGATCGATGAATTGCATTGGAACAAACCTAGGATCGCGCCGTCTGAAGACCCGTCTTGGCAGAGGTTCGCTTCCAGCAGGTCAGCAAGACCTACCCACCCCGGCGCGGTGGTGATCAGGTGCAGGTGCTACGCCAGCTGGATCTACAGATTCAGGACGGCGAATTTTTGGTGTTGGTTGGGCCCTCTGGCTGCGGCAAAAGCACCCTGCTGCGTCTACTGGCTGGTCTAGAGCAGCCCAGCCAAGGGGAGATCTTCGTGGGCAATCGGCCCGTGAGCTCGCTGCGCCCAGCCCAAAGGGACGTGGCCATGGTGTTCCAGAGCTATGCGCTCTATCCCCATCTAACGGTGGCCGGCAACATCGGCTTCGGCCTGCGCCGCAGCCGCAACCGCACGGCCCTTGAGCAGCTTCAAGACAGCCTGCACCTGGCCACCAGGCGGCTGCCAGGGCCCTTGTGGCTGCGCTCACGGCGGGAGGAGCGCATCGCCCAGCGCATCGCCGAGGTAGCGGAAACCCTGGAGCTCGACCAGCTACTTGATCGGCTGCCAAAGGAGCTTTCCGGCGGCCAGAAGCAGCGGGTTGCCCTGGGCCGGGCCATCGCCCGGGCACCGGCGGTGTTCCTGATGGATGAACCGCTCAGCAACCTCGACGCCAAGCTGCGCACCGGCACCCGCACCCAAATCGTTGAGCTGCAGCGACGCCTGGGCACCACCACCCTGTACGTCACCCACGACCAGGTGGAGGCCATGACCATGGGGCACCGGATCGCCGTGCTCAATGCCGGAAGGCTGCAGCAGCTCGGCACACCGATGCAGCTCTACCAGTGGCCCGCCAATTTGTTTGTAGCCCAGTTCATCGGCAGCCCGCCCATGAATCTGCTGCCCGTAAGCGCGATCGGCGCGGGCCAGGTGCAGCTAGGCAGCCGCAAGCTGGCGGTGGAGGGTCCCCTGGCGGAGGTGCTGGCAGCAAGGGCAGGCGAGGCGCTCACTGGCGGACTGCGGCCCGAGCACTTCCAGCTAGCTCCCGCCACCAACCGCAACCTGCGGGCCGAGGTGAGCCATGGCGAAGCCCTGGGCAACGAACAACTGCTCACCTGCCGCCTGGATGAGGGCGGTCATCTGGTGCAGGTGCG
The DNA here is from genome assembly GCA_025128025.1 of Synechococcus sp. CS-1330. GTDB lineage: Bacteria > Cyanobacteriota > Cyanobacteriia > PCC-6307 > Cyanobiaceae > Cyanobium_A. The sequence continues at coordinate 48,250 of JAHLYR010000010.1, read as the reverse complement.
GGTCAGTCCTGAAACAATCCTGCCGCCTGGGGCCAGCCTGCATCTCGATATTGATCCCCGCGGCTGGCGCCTGTTTGACGCCAGCGGCGAAGCCCTGCCCCTGCCCCCTGAGCCTGCAAGCCTGGAGCCGACCCTGCCCTATTTCACGTAAATCACACTGCAGCCAGCTCCGCCGTCGCCCTGCTCGGCGTCACTCACCCGCTCCACGTAGGGCACCGTTGCCAACCAGGCCCGCAGGCCGCGCTTGAGCTTGCCCGTGCCGATACCGTGGATTACCCATACGGGGCCATTGGCGGCGCGCAGCCGCTCCTCAAGCTGGGCCTCGGCTTCATGCACCCGCAGGCCGCGCACATCAACGGTATTGCGCTCGGAGCGCACATCCGGGCCCCGGCCCCCCAGCCCCCGCTGTCCCTTCACCTGCACCCGCACCTCAGGGGGTGATGGTTTTTCGCCATGCAGCCCCTCGATGCCGGCCAGCTCCAGGGTCAACCGCATCACCCCACAGCGCACCGTGAGTTCCCGGCCGTCATCGGCGATAGCAAGCACCTCAGCGGCCTTGCCCAGCGACAAAAGCCGCACCCGGTCGCCAACGGCGGGCATCCAGCCCCGGTGCTCGCGCCGCTCCGGGGTGGGGCGGTGCTGCTGCTCAAGCGATTTGAGCCGCTGGCCGGCCTGACGGGCGGTTTCACCTAGGGCGGCGCTGCTGGCCGCCCCCCCATCAGGCCCCTGGCGCAGCCTCCTGATGATGCGCTTCACCTCATTCTGTCCCTGACGAATCGAGCGCTCCAACTGCTGGCGCCGCTTTTCCTGTAGCTCGGCGCTCTGCTGGGTCTGCTGTTGCCAGCGCAGCAGCAACTCCTCGTGCAACAGCTCGGTGCGGGCCAGTAGGGCGGCGGCCTCCTCGGCGGCCTCCTGCTGGCGTTGACGCTGATTTTCCAAGCCGGCAATCACCTGGTTCACCTCGCCCTCGCCGAGGGGCTCCAGCTGGGCGGCGGCGAGCTCCAGCACAGGCTCCCCCAGCCCCAGCCGGCGGGCAATCGCCAGGGCGTTGCTGCGGCCCGGGATGCCCCACTGCAGCCGGTAAGTGGGCGAGAGGGTGTCCACATCGAAGGCCACCGAAGCGTTCTCGAAGCGTGGATCGGCGTATTTGAGGGCCTTGAGCTCACCGAAGTGGGTAGTAGCGATCGTGAGCCGGGCCCGATCGGCCAGGTGCTTGAGCAGGGCCGTGGCCAGGGCCGAACCCTCGAGGGGATCGGTGCCAGCCCCCACCTCATCGAGCAGCACCAGGGAGGCGCCGTCAGCCGCGCCAAACCCGGGAAGAGCTTCGAGGATGCGGGCGATGCGGCGGATGTGGCCGCTGAAGGTGGAGAGGTTTTGTTGCAGCGATTGCTCATCGCCGATGTCAGCCAGCACCTGGCTGCACCAGGGCAGCCGCGGCGTGCCGCTGCAGGGCAGGAACAGGCCCGCCCGAGCCATAAGAGCTGCCAAGCCGACGCTTTTGAGGGTCACGGTTTTGCCGCCGGTGTTGGGGCCCGTGATCGCCACCACCCGCAACTCCGCTGCCACCAGCAGGCTCACGGGCACCACCGCATGGCCTCCCTGACGCCGCTGCTGCCAAAGCAGCAGGGGGTGGCGCAGCTCACGCAGCTCGAAGGGCGCGCTGGGGTCGTCTGCCAGCTCCGGGCGTACCGCCCCCAACCATTGGCCGTAGCGCGCCCGCGCCACCCCGGCATCTAGTCGCACCAGCACCTGCTGGAGTGCTGCCAGAGCTTCAGCCTCCTCGCCCACCTGGGCGCTCAGGGCCGTCAGCACGGCCCGCTCCAGGTCCCGCTCGCGCCCCTCCAGGTCGCGTATGCGATTGCCCAGGGCAATCACCGCCTGGGGTTCGATAAACACCGTTTGTCCCGAAGCCGAGCTGTCGTGCACCAGCCCCGGCAACTGAGCGGCAGCGCCAGCCTTCACAGCCAGCACGGGACGGCAGTTGCGCTCCGAGATCACCGTGTCCTGGAGCATGGGGCCGCAGCGGCGCATCAGCTCCTGCAGTCGATCACGCCGATCTGAGCGAGCCCCAAGCAGCTGGCGCCGCAATTCCTCCAGGGGCGGACTAGCCCGATCCGCCACCCGGCCGCCCTCTTCAAGGCAAAAATGCAGCCGCTGCTCCAGCTCCGGCAGGGTGCGCAGCTCGGCCACCAGGGCCGTACAGACAGGCCGCAGCTGGGGATCGTCGATCTGGCGCCGCAGCCGGCGGGCCGCAGCCAGGGTGGCGGCCAGGGCCAGCAACTCCTCGCCCGGAGCCGTGCCGCCCTTGGCGCAGAGGCTCACCAGCGCCGCGATATCGGCAACTCCCTGAAAACTCAGTCCCCCCTCCAGCAGCCCGTCGAGGCCAAGCAGCTCGGTGGTTTCAGAGAGCAGGCTGCGGCTGGCAGCGAGGCAAGCGGGCAGGGCCAGCTCCAGGCAGGCACAGCGGCCCGGAGCTGTGCTGGCGAAGCTGGCCAGCTGCTCAGCGAGCCGCGGCCACTCGAGCAGCTCCAGAGCCTCCTGCTGAATTGGGGCCAATGGGGCGGTGACGTCGTTCACCCGGGCAGGTTGGAGGGGATGCCGCCAGGGGGCTCGTAGAGCATCTCTAGCCAGTTGCCTTCCGGATCTTGGAGATAGAAGCTGGCAGTTCCATCACGGTGGTCATGCACCGGGCCGCAGGAGCAGCCGGCCGCCACAAGCTGGGCGTGCACCGCATCCACTTCTGAGCGGTCGCGGAAATGGAAGGCAAAATGGGGCCCGGCAGCTTTGTAACTAGGGCTGAGCAGCGCTAAGCCCGTGCCGGCCCCAGGCCACTGCAAATAGGCCCAATCGGGGGCATCCCAGCAGAGCTGCAAGCCCAGGGAGACATAGAAGGCCTTGGCCCGCTCCATGTCCTGCACCCGCAGTGCCACATGGCCAAGGTGATGAACAGCAGCAGGAACCATGGCAACTGAACCGGGTGAGTTCATTGTGGGTTACAGAACCGGATCTTGAGGATCTGATCGAGCTTCACCACCAACATCAACCAGGCGGTGCCAGCCAAGGTGAGAAGGGGATAGGCGAGCGTGGGGACAGGAATTACGAAGGGAAGCAGAGCTAAGCCGAAAGCCGGAGCACAACGAAGGCGAGCCAACCTAAGCAACAGAGCAGTAACCAAAACAGCCAAAAATGCGGCCAAAGGACTCACCCCCAGAGCCAGCACTAATACAATTCCAGCCACCGCCGCTCCAGCAGTAACAGCAAGCACGGCTAAGGAACGGCCTTGCCAGGGGCACTCATCAGCATGAGCCAACATCTCCCAGGCAATCACCAGCAAAGGGGGATACAAAACCAGATGGGACCCCAGCAGCTGAACCATTACCAGAGCTCCCAGCAAGAAAACAGCCAAAGGCAGCAGCCAGGGAACCCCTTGCAACCAGGACTTGGGAGCAACCAAAGTTGAGATAGTTGGCACCAAGGGGGAATTCTTGGCCCGAGCCGGCAGCGACATCAAATGAGTGCGAAGCATGACGATTAGGGCCAGCCCGCCTGTGCCCACCAGAATCGCCACCGGGTACAAAAAACTCGTAATTCCCAGCACTAGGGGCAATAACCCGGCTGAAATTGCGGGAATGACTGGCGAGCGTAGAACCCGGATCACAAGCAAACAAATCGCCAGATCCAATATCAGCGAGGTGGGCCCATAGGGCAGGGTGCGGGTGAGCAGCACTCCAGGCACAGCAGTTAAGACCGGAGTTAGGGCCAGGAGCTTGGGCGAACGGGCCCAGCTACTGAGAGGATCTACAAACACAACAGAGGCGAGCGCCCCAAGCTCTGGAAACAACAGATAACTGATGCCACTAGCCCTAGCCAGTGCAGTCATCAAAGCGATGTAAGCAGCTGTAGCCAAATAAGGCCAAATCCAAAAATATCGGGAATTAATAAAATTACCCCTGGCGCAGCCACTTTGCAGCATCACAGGCGTGATAGGTGAGGATCAAATTAGCCCCAGCCCGCTTAAAGCAAAGCAGGGTTTCAAGCACCACGGCCCGCTCATCGATCCAGCCCTTTTCAGCGGCGGCTTTCACCATGGCGTATTCACCGCTTACGTTGTAAGCCGCAATTGGCAGCTCGGTTTCGCCACGCAGACGATAGATGATGTCTAAGTAGGCAAGGCCAGGCTTCACCATCAAAATATCAGCACCCTCCTGTTCATCGAGCAGGGCTTCGGTGAGCGCCTCACGTCCATTGGACGGATCCATTTGATAGGTTGATTTATCATTAGGAATTGGCTTCCCCGCGCCAACCCGGGGCGCCGAATCAAGGGCTTCGCGGAAGGGACCGTAATAAGCAGAAGAATATTTAGCTGTATAGCTAATAATGCCGATATGCTCAAATCCCTCCTCGTCGAGGGCTTCACGGATAGCCCCAACTCGTCCATCCATCATGTCGCTGGGGCCAATTAGATCCGCCCCGGCCCGAGCTTGGGCAACGGCCTGGCGGCAGAGGATCGCCACCGTTTCATCGTTGAGCACTACCCCTTCCTCGCTAACGATGCCGTCATGGCCGTCGCAGGAGTAGGGATCGAGGGCCACGTCCGTCATGATCGCCATCTCGGGGTGGACCTCCTTGAGCCGGCGAATGGCTCGGGGTATCAGGCCACCTTCGTTGAAGCATTCGGCTCCGTCTTCGGTTTTAAGGCCATCGGCCACCTTGGGAAACAGCACAACACAGCGGATGCCCAAGTCCCAAGCGCGACCCACCTCCTGCACCAAGCCTTCGAAGCTCCAGCGCATTGCTCCTGGCATGGCACCAATTGGCTCGTTGGTGGCGCCTTCGTGCACGAAGAGCGGATAAATAAAGTCGGCAGCACTTAGGTGATGCTCCCGCACCATCGCCCGCAAAGCCGGGGTGCGGCGCAATCGGCGGGGACGGTAGGTGAGCTCCATGAAAACGGCCTGGCTGGCGCGGATCCTAGAGACGGGCCGCCTGAATCCAGCCAGAGCGGGGATCGGCGCTGCGGGCGGCACGCAACTGCTCCAGCAGCTGGCGCTCCTCGGCGCTGAGCTGGTCGGGCAACTTGAGCACCGGCGTAAGCAGCAGGTCGCCGCGGCCGTCCTTGAGGGGCCAGCCCTTGCCCTTGAGCCGCAGGCTGCGGCCCAGGGTCATGCCAGGGGGTACTTGCACGGTGGCCTCACCGTCGGGGGTCGCCACCCGCACCTCACCGCCGAGGGCCAATTCATCGAGGCTGAGGGGCAACTCGGCTCGCAGCTGGTCGCCATCGAGCTTCCACACCGAATGCTCCTGCAACTGCAGGTTGAGGTAGAGGTCGCCGCGGCGGCCGGTGCCGGGCTGCAGGTTGCCCTTGCCCTTGAGCCGCAGGCGACTGCCATGCTTCACACCGGGTGGGATGCGCACCTGCACCCGCTCGTCGTTGACGGCTAAGGTGCGCTCGGAGCCGCGGAAAGCATCGGCAAAGGAGAGGCTGATGCTGGCTTCGGCATCGAGATTGATCGGGGCGCTGCGGCCACCGCCGGGCATGCCGCCAGCAAAGCCACCAGGGAAGCCTGAACTGAAACCAAAACCGCCCGGGGCGCCGCCGGGGGAGGGGCCGCCAAAACGACCTAGCAGGTCGTTGATGAAGTCGTCGAAGTTGCCATAGCGGCCGAAATCGACGTCAACGCCGCCACTGGCCGAGCCACCGCCCGCCTGGCTCCAGTACTGGCCAAATTGCTCGTAGCGCCGGCGTTTATCAGGATCGGAGAGCACTTCATAGGCCTCGCTCACCTCCTTGAACTTGGCCTCAGCCCCCGCATCACCGGGGTTTACGTCCGGGTGGTACTGACGGGCCAGCTTCCGAAAGGCACGCTTGATGGCGTCGGCATCAGCGCCACGCTCCACCCCGAGCACACTGAAGTAATCGCGGTAGCCATTCGCGCTCATCGACCCCAAAACCACCGCACTTGTTCAGTGTCTCAGCCGCTGGGAACTTCCGCTGGGCCAAGGAAGGGCGGAAGGCCGAACGCGGCGGCGCGGCGATCGGCTGTGTTTTGCCTACACAGAGAGGCAAAAGCAAGCAACGGAACTAGTTTTAATTGTTGATTCTGGAAGCTGATGCCCCGGTTTGGCTCCCTGCGCTCCGGCCTGCTGATTGCCCTCAGCACAGTGCTGCTTGGCTTTACAGCGACTGCCAGCGCCGGAAGCGGAGCCACCTCCTCCAGCAACTCCACCACTGCCACCTTGGGGGAAGCCCTTTCTGCTTCGACCCCGGAACAAAAAGCGCTCAGCGCCCACCTGCGCGCCAAGGGAGCTGTTTTTTATGGCGCCTGGTGGTGTCCGGCCTGCTTCCAGCAAAAAAACCTGTTTGGCAAAGAAGGGGGCAATTCCCTCCCCTACGTGGAGTGCGACAAAACTGACGCTGGCCGCAGCCGCTGCATGGCCGCCCAGATACGGGCTTTCCCCACCTGGGACCTAGCGGGCAAGGAGCGCCGCGAAGGGGTACAAACAATTGAAGAACTGAAAGTGTGGAGCAGCTTTAGCGGAGCTGCCAAGCCAAGCCAGCCTTGATCTTTACTCGCCTCTCAATATGTCTTCGAAACTCCTTAAAGCCGCCCTGGTTGCGGCCGTTGTGTTGCCAGCCGGCAATGCAATAGCCCAAGGATTGGCTCCCATGGTGGGAGTCAGCACTATTCAAGGCACCCAGCAGGGCATCTCCATGCCTGCTTACACAGGTGTGCTCGATAAAGCCCGCAACACCGTTAACACCGCCACCACCCAGCAGGCGGCAGCAGGTTCAGGCTCCAGCCCAGGCCCTTCCTCCGCTCCGCTTGCTGGAAGCTCAGCTCAAAACATGGCTATCGGTGCCCCCAGCGGCGCTTCGATAAACGGCCAGGCGATTCCGTTGTGCTCCCATGGCGGCCTCTGCCAGGGCGCCATGATGAGGGCAATCGGGCGACCCTGAAGCAGCAGCAGGGCAAGCCCTGCGGCGCCTTGTGAATCCCTGAAGCGCAAGGCTCAGAACAATCCTGGGGTTCGTAATTGCGAATTAGGGGCGGGGCGCTCGGGCGGCGTATTGAATCTGAACCGCTGCTCGTCCCAGGCTGCCAACAGCGCAGCCAAGGCAACAAGGGCAGCTAAACCAATGCCCCAAGACAGACCTAGGGGCTTTGATCGGGAGCGCTGCTGACGCCGGGGGGCCTGGGCTGCCCCCAGCGGCCTGGCGCAACGGCCACACACCAGGCGTCCAGCCAAGCTGCGATCCGCCTTAACCGACCAACTGCCGCAGTGGGGACAGGCCATCGCTCCGGCGAGCTCCAATAGGAAGGCCCCTTCCAGGGCCCATGGGTCATTTGGGTGATAAGGCTGACCTCACCCCATCTCCCTTACAGGGTCAGGCTGCCACAGGGGCGGTCTGACGGGAGAAACGAACGATGTTGTTCGCTGTTACGTGTTTGCTCTTACCGAGCAGGCTTCAGTCACCCTCCTTATACCCCGTCGAAACCATTGCAGCCCCTTGTAGTGGAGCTGAGCGGAATCGAACCGCTGTCCGAAGCACTGGTGTGAGCCACCTAGTCAGGTCGAAACCAGACTGGTTCATTGTGGCAGCAAGCAAGGGCCGACGCAGGGGTGGGCATCACCGAACCAAACAGCACATCAATCAGCGGAATAGCGGTTGTGCCACCGGGGCTCGAAGAGGCCGCGGCGGCTGAGCTCACGGCCTTGGGCTGCCAAGCCGTAGCACGCCTACGCCGGGCCGTGCGCTTCCAAACAGACCTGGCTGGCTACTACCGGCTGCACCTGCAAGCCCGCCTGCCCTTCCGGCTCCTGCTTGAACTGGCTCAATTTCCCTGCCGCAGCAAGGACGAGCTCTACGACGGTGTGCAGCGCGCCGTCGACTGGAGCCGCTGGCTGCCTCCTGGCGCCACCTTCCGGGTCGATGCCACCGGCAGCGCTCCTGGCCTCAACCACAGTCACTACAGCGCCCTGCAGGTCAAAAATGCCCTGGTGGATCTGCAGCGCCAGCAGTGGGGCGCCCGCTCCTCCGTTGACCTAGACAATCCCGACCTCTCCATCCACCTGCACCTTGGAGGCGGCGAAGCAGCCCTGAGCCTCGATGGCAGCGGCGGCAGCCTGCACCGCCGCGGCTACCGGGCCGCCATGGGCCTGGCCCCGCTCAAGGAAAACCTCGCGGCCGGCCTGATCGCCCTCACCGGCTGGGATGGCTCGGTGCCCCTGGCCGACCCCCTTTGCGGCTCCGGCACCCTGCTGATTGAGGCGGCCTGCCTGGCCCTGGGCCGGGCGCCGGGTCTGGGCCGCCACTTCGCCCTGGAGCGCTGGCCAAAGTTCGACTCCCAGCTCTGGCAGCAAGAGCGGCAAGCGGCCAGCGACCTGGCCCGGAAGACGCTACCCAGCGGAGCAGCCCTGGCGCCGATCGTTGGCCGGGAGCAGGATCCCGGTGTGCTTGATCAAGCCCACAGCAACGCTGAGGCTGCCGGCATCGCAAGTGCCCTGGAACTGAGCCTGGGCGACTGCCGCGACTTCATGCCACCGCCTGGGCCTGGGATCTTGGTGTGCAACCCGCCCTATGGCGAGCGCATCGGAGAGCGTGAGGGCCTGGAGCCTCTCTACGCCGACCTGGGCCGCATGGTGAAGGAGCGTTGCGGCGGCTGGAGCCTATGGCTGCTCAGCGGCAACCCGGAGCTCACCGGCGCCCTAAAAATGAAGGCCAGCCGCCGCATCCCAATCAGCAACGGCGGCATTGACTGCCGCTGGCTGCACTATGAAATTCGCTGACAGCCCCATGCTGATTCCCCTGCTGCTGGCTGGAACCCTGATGAGCCCATACACGGCTCTCCCCATGCCCGCGCAGGCCGACTCGATTCAGCCGATGGCCCGCTATTTCGGCATGCGCCATGGCGAGAGCGTGCCGTCCTCCCAGCAAAGGATCTGCAGCGCCATGGCCGCAGGCATCGATCCCCGCAACGGGCTCACCGAGCGGGGTCGGCAAGAGGCGCAAGAGTCCAGCGATGCCTGGATTGCGGCCCATGGGGACACAATCCGCAGGGCCTGGCAGCAGGGTGGGCTATGGATTGTCAGCTCGCCTTTCAGCCGCAGCCGCGAAACGGCGGAGATCCTGGTGGAGCGGCTGCAGCACTGGCATCGTCAGCAGGCTCCAGCCCTGGTGATTCGCCTCGAAGCCGAACTGCGGGAGCGGGATTTCGGCCGCTTTGAAGGTCAGAGCCCGAGCGGGCCCCTCTACCGGCGCATCTGGGACCAGGACGCCACCAACCCCGAAGGGACCCCATGGGGAGTGGAGAGCGCCGCCGCGGTGCAGCGCCGCGGGGCTGCCCTGATTGCCCGGCTGGAACGGGAGGCCTCGGCCAATCCATACCAGGTCACGGTGCTGGTGTCCCACGGCGACACCCTGAAAATCCTGCAGACCAGTGCCCAAGCGCAGAGCGCGGCCGCCCATCAAGACGCCAGCCGGGTGAAACCTTTCCACACTGGGGAGATGCGGGCCCTGATCTGGACCCACCCACCAGCTCCGGCTGCCGGGCCTTAGCTAGCGACCCAGGACCGCCTTGGTGGTCTTGCTCAGGCCGGCGATGGTCTGGGGCAGATAGGGCCCCTTGAGCAGCTGTCCGCCCACCCGCACAAATATCCCGGCCAGCACCAGATCCAAGCTGGCAAGTGCCAGGGCGGCATGGATCCAGCTCAGCCCCTGGGCCGTTTGCAGCCACAGCAGCAGGGCCAGCTCGGCGCCGATTAGGGCCAGCAGCAGCAGGGACAGACCGCCACTGAGCAAAAGAGCACCGCTGATCAAGCGCCGCTTCTCCCGATCCACCTCCTGAAGGGCAATGCGCACGTGCAGGTCCATCACCGAGGTCAGCAGAGCGCCAACCCGGCCCGCCGCCACCCGGGCCACACCGCTGCGCCGCTCTTCCGGGGGCTGCCCCGTACCGCTCTGATCCGTCATGACGAACGCCGGCCCGAGGCGAGCAGCAGACCCAGCAGCACTCCCACTCCAGTGGCGATTCCGATCGCCATCAGCGGACGCTCCCGCACCGGCTTCTCAATGCGAGGCCGCAAGGTGGTGTTGAGCTCATCGAGCAGGTTTTCCAACTGGGCCTCCAAGGGCGCCAGGTTGTCCGCTAGGCGGCTGGTCTGGTCCCCGGCCACCTCAAGCAGCTCAAGCAACTGGTCCTTCACCGCACTTGCGGTGCGGCCGGTCTGACTGGAAATCACCTCAACCACCTCATCAAAACTGCCCCGGGTGGCCTCCAGGGTCTGGCGGGCAACGGCCGGCCACTCCCGCTGAATGGTGGGAATCAGGGTCTCAAAACGGTCGCGGAAGCCCTCTGGGCTGGCGGCGCGGGGAGGCGTTTCAGCGGTCATGGCAGTTCTGCGGTCATGGGGACAGGGGGCGACTGCGAAGCTCAGACCTCAAGGTAAGGAGGGGGTTGAGCTTTCGAAACCCTCCGCTACATTTCTGCTGCTCGGCGCACGGGCCTGTTGGTTCACATCAATCAGGTCGAGCTCACCCACTTCAAGTCCTTTGGCGGCTCGATCACGATCCCGCTGCAAGAAGGCTTCACCGTGGTCACGGGCCCCAACGGCTCCGGCAAAAGCAACATCCTTGATGCGGTGTTGTTTTGTCTGGGCCTGGCCAGCAGCCGCGGCATGCGGGCAGATCGCCTGCCCGATCTAATCAACAGCGCCATGCTGCGCGAGGGCAAGGCCGCCGAAACTTCGGTGAGCGTGCGCTTCGACCTCAGTGAGTGGCAACCTGACCAGGCCGAGGCTGGCCTGGAGCCGCCAGAAGAAGGGCCCTGGATCAAGCCAGGCCAACTGGAGTGGACCGTTAGCCGGCGCCTGCGGGTTGCCCCCGGCGGCACCTATGCCAGCAGCTTCAGCGCCGATGGCGTGAGTTGCAATCTGCAGCAGCTTCAGAGCCAGCTGCGACGCCTACGGGTGGATCCTGAAGGCAGCAATGTGGTCATGCAGGGTGACGTCACCCGCATCGTCTCAATGAGTGCCCGGGACCGGCGCGGCATCATCGACGAGCTAGCTGGTGTCGCCCTATTCGACAGCCGCATCGAACAGAGCCGCGGCAAGCTTGATGAGGTGCAGGAGCGTCAGGAGCGCTGCTCAATCGTGCAGCAGGAGCTGCTCAGCTCCCGCCAGAAACTTGAGCGCGACTGCGCCAAGGCCCGCACCTATCAAGACCTGCGCCAGCGCCACCACAACGGCCGCCTGCAGGAGCAGGTGCTGGCCTTTGAAGCAGCCCAAGCGAACCAGGCTGCCCTGCTGAAACGCAGCACCAGCCTCGCCAGTCAGCAACAGGCTGAACAAGAGGCGATCAGCGAGGGCGAGACGAGCCTGACTGCCGCCGCCACCGTGCTCGAGCAGCTCCAAGCTGAGGTAAAGGCCCTCGGTGAAGACCAGCTGATCGCCGTGCAAGCCGAGCTGGCCGGCCTCGAGGCCAGTGGCCGCGAACTAACCCGCCAGGCAGGCAAACACCAGCTCGATGCCGAGGCCCTGCAACGCCAGCGCCACGAGCTGGCCCGCACTCAGGGCGAGCTGCGCCAGCAGCAGCAAGCCCTCGAGGCCAGTTCCGACCAAGCCGCTCTCAGCGACGCCGAGGCCGGCTGCCGCGCTGCCGAAGCCGCCGTGGAGCTATCGCGCCGCCGGCTGGGCGAGGTGGCGGGACGCTCCGGCAGCTGGTTGGAGGAACAGCAGCAGCGCAGCCGCGCCCGCCAACAGCTGGGCGAGCAGATCGGCCCCCTGGAGGCCGAGCGTCAACAACTGCAGGAGCGGCTGCGACAGCACCAGGAGCGCCTGGCCGAGCTCGGCGCCGAAGAGCAGCAGGAAGGGGCCAGCCATCGCAGTGCCCAGCAGCAACTGGAGGCCACCGAAAGCAGCTGGCAGCAGGTGCTGGAGGCCACCCGAGCGGAGCAGCAGCAGGTGCAGGAGCTGGCCGAAGCCCTGGCCCTGCAGCAGCGCACCCGCAGCCGCCTCGAGCAGGAGCAAACCCAGCTCGAGCGCGAGATCGCCCGGCTAGACAGCCGCCGCGAAACCCTGCAGGAAAGCCGCGGCACTGGCGCCCTGCGGGTGCTGCTGGAGGCTGGTATGGACGGCATCCACGGGCCGGTGGCCCAGCTGGGCGAAGTGGAGGAGCGGGTGCGCCTGGCGCTGGAAGTGGCCGCCGGCGGCCGCCTCGGCCAGGTGGTGGTCGACGACGACCGCATCGCCGCCCGGGCGATCGAGCTGCTCAAAAGTCGCCGGGCAGGCCGGCTCACCTTCCTGCCGCTCAACAAGATTCGCGGGGGCTCCAGTGGCGGCTCCAGTGGTAGTGGCGGAGCCGCCCTGCAACGCGGTGGCGCAGCAGGCGGTGGCCCTGCAAGCGGTGGGCTGGTGGGCAAGGCGGTGGATCTGGTGGGTTACGAGCCCGTCTACGCCGAGGTGTTCCGCTACGTCTTTGGCGACACCCTGGTGTTCGACAGCCTGGCCAATGCCAGACGCGAACTGGGCCGCTGCCGAGCCGTGACCCTCGACGGCGAACTGCTGGAGAAGAGCGGCGCCATGACCGGCGGCAGCCTGCAACAGCGGGGCAGCCAGCTCAGCTTCGGCCGCAGCCAGGACGGCGACGAAGCCGAACCCCTGCGCCAGCGCTTGCTGGAGCTGGGCGAGAGCCTGCTGGCCTGCCGCCGCAAGGAAGCCGAGCTGGGTCAGCGGCTCGAAGCCCTACGCCCCCGGCTGCTGGAGCACCAGCAGCGCCAGGCGGGCCTGGAGGCCGAGCGCAGCGCCGCCCAGCGGGCCCTGGCCCCCCAACTGCAACGCCAGCAGCAGCTGGGCAGCCGCCTGGGCCAACTACAGCAGGCCTTGCAGAGCGATCTGCAGCGCCAGCAGCAACTTGATTCCCTGCTGTTGCCCCTGCAGCAACAACGCATCAGTCTGGAAGAGGCGGAGGCTGCGGTGCAATCCTCCGGTGATGCCGCCCGCTGGCAGGGTCTGCAGAGCGAGCTAGAGGCAGCCGACACGGCCCTGGCCGCGGCCCGCAGCCAGCGCGATGGGCTGTTGGCGGCCCGGCGCGAACGGGCCCTGAGCGCCGAGCGCCTCAGCAACCAGCTCGAGGCCCTGAGCGCCGATGAACAGCGGCTGGTGGCCGCTGTGAACACCCTGGTGGAGGAGCGAGCTCGCTGGAAAGAGCAGCACCAGGCGGATCAGGAGCGGCGCAGCACCTTGGCCGCCGAGCAGCAGCAGCTGCAAACCCGCTTTGGCGAAAGCCGCCGCGCCCGCGATGCCGCCGAAGCCAAACTCGCCGCCCAGCGCCAGGCCCTGCAAAAGCGCCAATGGGAACTGCAACGCCGCGGCGAGGAGATCGAATCGCTGGCGGAACAGCAGCGTGGCGACCAGCTGCGCCTGGCCCAACTCGAGCGGGAGCTGCCCGAGCCCCTGCCGGAGATCCCCGAGGAGGTGCGGCAGGCAGGCCTCGATGCCCTGCAGGCGGAGCTGCGCAGCCTGCAGGCCCGGATGGAAACCCTCGAACCGGTGAACATGCTCGCCCTCGAGGAGCTTGAGCAGCTGGAAACCCGCTTGGCGGAATTGGAGGAGCGGCTCGAAGTGCTCAGCAAGGAGCGCGAAGAGCTGCTGCTACGCATCGAAACCGTGGCCACCCTGCGCCAGGAGGCCTTCCTTGAAGCCTTCACAGCGGTGGATGGCCATTTCCGCACAATCTTTGAAGGGCTATCCGACGGCGAGGGGCACCTGCAGCTGGAAAACCCGGAAGCACCCCTTGAAGGTGGCCTCACCCTGGTGGCCCACCCCAAGGGCAAGGCGGTGCGGCGGCTCAACTCCATGAGTGGCGGCGAGAAATCGCTCACGGCGCTGAGCTTCCTGTTTGCCCTGCAGCGCTTCCGCCCTTCGCCCTTCTACGCATTAGATGAAGTAGACAGCTTTCTCGACGGCGTCAACGTGGAGCGCCTGGCCGCCCTGATTGCCGGCCAGGCAGACCAGGCCCAATTCATGGTGGTGAGCCACCGGCGCCCGATGATCGCCGCCGCCACCCGCACTATTGGCGTCACCCAGGCCCGGGGCGCCCACACCCAGGTGGTCGGGTTACCGCCCGCCGCCTAAGCCGCCCCTTCCCCAGCGGAGCAGGTAAGCCACAATAGGCCTACTGGGCCACGGGTACGACCCTTTCATTGACCTCCTCCATCCCCCCTTCCGCTGATCCCGGGGCAACGGCTGCCGCCCCTAGCGATCGCCTCTGGTTGCGCTCCGAGCTGATGGGCACCCAGGTGATCACCCGCGACACTGGCCGCCGGCTGGGAGTGGTGGGCGAGGTGGTGGTGGACATCGACCGGCGCGAAGTGGTTGCGTTGGGCCTGCGCGACAACCCTCTGACCCGCTTCCTACCAGGCCTGCCTCGCTGGATGCCCCTCGACCGGATCCGCCAGGTGGGCGATGTGATCCTGGTGGATTCCGCCGATTCGCTGGCCGAAGGCTTCAATCCTGACCGTTACGGCAAGGTGATCAACTGCCAGGTGATCACCGAAGCGGGCGACCAGCTGGGCCGGGTGCTGGGCTTCAGCTTCGACATCGAAACCGGCGAGCTGGCCACCCTGGTGATCGGCGCCCTGGGAGTGCCCCTGCTGGGTGAAGGCGTGCTGAGCACCTGGGAACTCACCGTTGAAGAGATCGTCAGCAGCGGGCCGGATCGGATCATTGTTTACGAGGGCGCCGAAGACAAGCTCAAGCAGTTGGGCTCCGGGCTGCTGGAGAAGCTTGGTATTGGTGGGCCGAGCTGGGAGCAGGAGGAGCGGGATCGCTACCGCACCGGCATGGTGCCCGTGGAAAACCAACTGGCTGCAGGCCAGCCGGCAGTGCAGGAACAGCGCCGTATCCAGCCTGCCACCAGCCAGAGCTTCGAGCCCGATGAGGAGTTCGATTACGTCGAACTCGATGAGCAGCGCCAACGGGAACCCCTGCTCCAGCGCCGCTACCTCGACGAGGAGGAGAGCCGCTACGAGCAACCGCGTTACGAGGAGCCACGCTACGACGAGCGTCCAGCGGGATCTAGTCGACGCCCACTGCAGGCCGAACCCCTGCCCAGGCAGGCACGCCCTCTCGAGGCTCGACCTCTAGATGCTCGACCAATAGAACCTCGCCCCCTAGAGAGGCGGCCCGCCCCCACCCCCTACCGCGAACCCCTGGATGTGGAGGCTGAAGACCTGGCCAGCAACGACCTAGACGATCCCTGGTAAAAAATCCCTCTCAGCTCGCCTTGAAGGCCAAGGACGCCGAATTGACGCAGTGGCGCTGACCGGTTGGGGCCGGGCCGTCGTTGAAGACGTGGCCAAGGTGGGCGTCGCAATTGGCGCAGCGAATTTCGGTGCGCACCATGCCGTGGGCGTTATCGGTATGGGTGCTGATGGCAGCAGCGCTTACCCCATCCCAGAAGCTGGGCCAGCCAGTTCCGGAATCAAACTTGGTGGCACTGCTGTAAAGCTCGGCATCACAGCAGATGCAGTGGTAGCTGCCATTGCCCTTCTGGTTCCAGTAGGCGCCGCTGAAGGCACGCTCGGTGCCGCCCTGGCGGGCAACCCGGAACTGCTCAGGCGTCAGCAGCTGGCGCCACTGCTCCTCGCTGGCCCCGCGGGCCAAGCCACTGTCGAGGCCGCAGGCTGAAGGGTCGGAAGAACTAGCAGCGTCGGCCATCGAACTCAGCGAAAAATGAGTCGCAAGCCTAGGCAGCTCAGTCGGGGATATTCAGCTCCAGGGCACTCAGCTCTGGGGGCAGCAGCTGCTGCACCAGGGTCGCCAGGCTGGCCACCGCCCCCGGCTGGCCCCGCAGGCTGCGCAGATCGGCGCGCATCTGCTCCAGTCGCTCCGGTGCCGCCAGCCAGTCGGCGGCTTCAGCGGCGATGGCCTCAGGGGTGATCGCCCCAACCCGCTCCGGCACCACCAAGCGGCCAGCGGCAATGTTGGGAGAGGCCAGAAAGCCACGGTGGCGCAGCCGCCAGGCCGTAATCAGCACCCCAAACAGCCAGCGCAGCATGGGCAACCGCCCCAGCAATCCGGCCAGCCCATCCCAGGCCTGCATGACGTGCAGGTGCTGGGTTGGCACCAGCACCAGCATCGGCACCCCCAAAGCAGCCAGTTCGGCGGTGTTGGCACCCACGGTGGTGAGGGCCAGAGAGCACTGGCTCAAGCTGCCGTAAGCCGGATTCTCCCGAACCAGCCGAATCCTGGTGCCAGCTGGCGTCTCCAGTAGATCCGGAGCCAGCAAACGGGGCTGACCCGACCGGTAGGTACGGGAGATCGGATTGGCGGGGCCAGCCTGAATCAGCAGCTCCTCCACCGCAGTGGTGGGAGCCAGGGGCAACAGAAAGCGACAGCCAGGACGCAGGGCCGCCAGCCGATCGGCCGTCTCCAGCAAAAACGGCATGCCCACGCGCAACTTGGCCCGCTTCGAGCCCGGCAGCAGCGCCAACCACTCCCCTGCCGGCAAGGGCGCCTCGCTGCGGGCCGACTCCGAGAGATCTGCCATGAGGTCACCCACCACCGTGCAGCGGGATGCCCAACGCGGTGCCAACTGATCAGCAGCCAGGGGACCCATGGCAGCGATGCGGTCGTTCCAGCGGGGCCAACGGGCCACCCATTCCGCATAGGTGAGATGGCGGTAACCCAGCCGTGCCGAGAGCAGCACAGTCCAAAACTGATCACCCCCTAAAAACACCACCAGTCCCTGGCGGGGCCAGGGGCCAAACCGCTTGGGGCGCAATAGCAGCGACCAAAATTGACGCGCCGGCACGATGCGCTCAAACAGTCCCCAGGCGGCGGCGGCTCGATGCTCCTGTCCCGTGCCGTTTGGGCAGGGCACAAGCAACAACTTTAGGCTGCAGGCTGCCCCAGGCACCTCAGGCCGCAGCGCCATTTGGCGATGAAGGCGCTGGGCGAGGGGCCTAACCCAGGTAGACAGCTCTCCAGGGCCGTTGCTTACAAGCACGATCGCTGCCGAGGGCCGGATCGATTCGGGCAAGGCCTGGATGGCTCGAATTAAGAAATGCGGATGACGAGACTTGAACTCGTAAGGCCGAAGCCACACGCCCCTCAAACGTGCGTGTCTACCAATTCCACCACATCCGCATGTGGTTCGGATCGCTGGGCGTTCCGGTGCGAGCAATATACCCATCGCCCGCACCAGAACCCTCTAAGGGAGATGTCCAGGCAGCACTGATACAGTCCGCCTCAGCCCATATCAGCTGAGACGCCGCGGATGCCCATCGGCAAGCTGCTGATCGCCAACCGTGGCGAGATAGCCCTACGCATCCTGCGCACCTGCCGGGAGCTCGGCATTCCCACCGTCGCCGTCTACAGCACGGTGGATAAAAACGCCCTGCACGTGCAGCTCGCCGACGAAGCCGTATGCGTTGGCGAAGCGCCCAGCAGCAAGAGCTACCTCCACATCCCCAACATTTTGGCGGCGGCCACCTCCCGGGGTGCTGACGCAATTCACCCCGGCTACGGCTTTCTGGCCGAAAACGACCGCTTCGCCGAGATCTGCGCCGACCATGGCATCACGTTTGTGGGTCCCTCCCCCGAGGCCATCCGCTCGATGGGAGATAAGTCGACCGCTAAGGCCACCATGGAACGGGTGGGGGTGCCCACAATCCCCGGTAGTGCCGGCTTGCTGGCCAGCCCGGAGGAGGCTGCGCGATTGGCCGAATCGATGGGCTACCCGGTGATGATCAAGGCCACCGCTGGTGGCGGCGGCCGCGGCATGCGCCTGGTGCCTGGGCCCGATCAAATCGAGAGCCTGTTCAAAGCGGCCCAGGGGGAAGCGGAGGCTGCCTTCGGCAACCCTGGCCTCTACATGGAGAAATTCATAGACCGGCCCCGACACGTGGAAGTGCAGGTGCTGGCCGATCGCCACGGCAACGTGATTCACCTAGGCGAGCGCGACTGCTCGATCCAGCGCCGCCACCAAAAGCTGCTGGAAGAGGCCCCCAGCGTGGCCATCAACGCCGACCTGCGCCGCCAGATGGGCGATGCCGCCGTGGCCGCTGCCCGCACCATTGGCTACGAGGGCGCAGGCACCGTGGAATTCCTAGTGGACCGCAGCGGGGCGTTTTATTTCATGGAAATGAATACCCGGATCCAGGTGGAACATCCGGTCACCGAGATGGTCACAGGGGTAGATCTGATCGCCGAGCAGTTGCGTATTGCCGGTGGGGAGCCGATCTCGGTCACCCAAGACCAGATCAAGCTCTGCGGTCACGCCATCGAGGCGCGCATTAACGCCGAAGATCCGCGCCAAAACTTCCGACCAGCCCCAGGCAAAATCACCGGCTGGCTACCTCCTGGCGGCCCCGGTGTGCGGGTCGATAGCCACGTGTACACCGGCTATGAGATCCCGCCCTTCTACGACTCCTTGATCGGCAAGGTGATCGTCTGGGGCACGGATCGCCCCCACGCCCTCAGGCGGCTGCGTCGGGCCCTGTCGGAATGCGCGGTGACCGGCATTCCCACCACCATCGACTTTCATCTGCAACTGCTGGATCGCCCCGAATTCCAGGCGGGCGACGTACACACCAAATTTGTGGAGCAGGACATGCTTCCGCAGAAGGGCAGCTAAGCCGGATCTCAGTTCAGCCGATCCCGGCGCTCTGGGCCCGAAACAACACCTGACTGACAAGCCCCTGCTGCCCCACCAAAATTTCTCGCACCAGGCTGAGCAGGCCCACCCAAACCACCGGCGTCACATCGACGCCACCGATTGGTTTGATCAGCCGACGGGTGAGGGCAAGCAAGGGCTCGGTAGGGGCTCCGACCAGGCGCATCGCTCCGCGGCTCAGGTCAATCTGGGGATACCAGGTGAGCACGATGCGAAACAGAAAAAGCAAGGTCCAAAGCGCCAGGCCCAAGGCCAGGGCCAAGTGCACGCCGGACAACAACGGCAGCCAGGACTGAGGTAGGTAGGGGGCTGCCGTCACAAAGCTCTAAGTAGCTGGGGTCCCAGCGTAGGAAGACGCCACCACTGCCTAGGATCGCGCCACGAATCAAGCCATAGAGCTGTTCCTGCCATGACTCCATCCCTGGCCAATTTCCTGACCAGCCTGCTTGCCGGCGCCGTGATCGTGGTAGTGCCCATCACGATCGGGCTGGTGCTGATCAGCCAAAACGATCAGCTTGATCGTCGCCTTTGAGCTTCCAGCACCTGAGTAACTCCAAGTCTCTGGCTGCTCGGCCTCAGCTGCCTACACTTACGAGACGGACTGTCGGGTGAAAAACCGTGGTTAATGCCAGCCTGAACTGGGCCAGCATCGTGGGCATAGTGCTTGCGGTGGGCGGTGCACTGCTTTATTTCATGCGGAGCTTCAAGCCCGCCCTCGCCCGCGATTACGACGTCTTTTTCGCTGCGGTTGGCCTGCTCTGCGGCGGCATTCTGTTTTTTCAGGGGTGGCGCCTCGATCCAATCCTGCAATTTGGTCAGTTTCTGCTCGCCGGCACCACTGTCTTTTTCGCCTACGAAAGTGTGCGCCTGCGGGGGGTAACCACTGAGCAGGCGCGCCGGTCGTCCTACTTCGACGACGACGAACCAATGCCTGAACCAGGCCCCTACAGGCCCAGAATGGGTGGCCGCGCCTGGGGCGAGGCCTCTACAGATCGCTTTGATGAGCCCGAGCCGCTGAGGCGCCGCATCCCCTCCCGCGGCGAAGGCGACGCGCCAGAGGAGGAAGACTTTTACCGGGCACCCCGGCCCACCAGTAGGGCCGCCATCCCGGAAAGGGCCGCCAGCCGCCGCCCTGCCCAAGAGGATTGGGCACCCCAAAGCTCTAGCCGGCCCAGTATCGATTTCGGTGCCCGCAGGCGTGATCGAGATGCCGCAGTGGAGCCCCGGCGCGGCAGCCGGCCCGTCGCCGCTAGTGAGGCCATACCTCGCTCCAGCCGCAGGCCCGCCCCGCCGGCCCCAGAAGCGCCTAGGGCCACCCGAGCAGCGGGCGTGCCCCAGGGCTCACCGATCAGCCCAGCAAACCCTGCCAACGGCAGAAGCAATCGCCCAGCGGCAAGCGATATCAGTGATGCGGACTTCACCCCAGTGAAACCGTCCAGTCGCCCCGAGCCCAGCCCCCGGGACAACAGCTCCCGCTTCGACGACTGAAGCTTTTAGCCGCCAACAGATTCGGGCCCCTAGGGGTGTCTGCCCCGCTGCTGACAGCCTTGAGCTTGCTTGTCAGCGGCTGCTCCGGTGGAGAGTGGCTCTCCCGCCGCAGTGCCGGTCCAGTTGGGGTATTCAACGGCAACAGCCGCCAAGAACCCGCCCTCAGCGGCCAGGGGCGATTTCTTGCCTCAGTGGTTGATCGGGGCGGCCGGGCCACCCTGCTGTTGCAGGAACAGCCCAGCGGCCGAATCGTGCCCCTGCGCCATTTCCAAAACCGCCAGCCCCACAGCTCCCCCTCCCTTAGCTGGAACGGTCGCTATGTGGCGGCCCTGGTGCAACAGGGAAACCAAAGACTGGCCCTGATCGAAGACCGGGCCAACGGCAACCTGCACCGGCTACCCCTACCGGCGGACCGCACTGCAGTGCGCCTAAGCCTGTCCCCGGAGGCACGCCAGCTGGCGGTGCAGGTGGCCCAGGCTGGCCAATGGCGCGTGCAGCTATTTGATCTACGCAGCCTGCTTGAGCCAGACCTGCCCGGCGGCCTTGCCGTTCAGGGGGGCGGAGCCCAGCCCTCACCATGAGGAGCTCCGTACCAAATAGAGCCATCGCAGCAGCAGCAATAGGCCTGCTGCTGGGCGGCTGCCTTGCCCCCATGCCCCAGCCCCTAGCGCCGCTCAACTCCCGGCTGGAAGCCATTGGTGCCAACCGGGATCCAGCCCTTTCAGGGCGTTGGCTGGCCCTAATCAGCGGCAGGGGCGGCCGCGAACAAGTGATGCTGCTGGATCTGGAGCGCCAGCAGCCCATAGACCTACCGGGCCTCAACCGGGCTGATGCCCAACCGGTGAGCGTCAGCGTCGACGCTGCAGGAGAGCGAATTGCCCTGGTGCGGCAGCTGGAGGGACGCACCGAGTTGGTGCTCTACCGGCGCTCCGTGCAAAGCCTGCAACCCATACCCATGGCCCCAAGCGGCGTTCCTCGCCAGGTGCAGCTGCAGGCCGATGGTCGCCAGCTAGCTATTCAGGTGAGTAGGGGCGGGATCTGGCAGGTGGATATGGTGCAAATTCCTTAGAGCACCAGGCGCTCAGGGCACCAGGCCAGCCCAGCGCAGAAACGTCTCGCCGCTCAGGGCTTCGATCAGCAGCACGGCAATGAAGCCCACCATGGCAAAGCGACCATTCACCCGCTCGGCGTAGCCGCTCCAACCAAAGGCCGGCACTTCGCCAGTTGTTGCACTAGTTGCTGTACTAGCTGTTGCACTAGTTGTTGGGCTGATTTCTGGGCTCTGGTCGGGGCTTGGTTCAGGCATGGAGTCAGGGAGGAGATCAGGCGTGGCGGCCCACGTCATAGCCGGCCGCGGGTAGCAGCCGCCAGTTACCGCTGCCATCGAGCTCCAGCACGGTGTCATGGAAGGCGGTGAGGGTGGGCCTATGACCGACGCTCACAAAAGCCATCTCCCGCTCAGCTAGCAGGGCATAAAGGTGACGCTCAGTTGCCACATCAAGGGCGCTGGTGGCCTCATCTAGGACAACAAAACTTGGTGAGTTGAGCAGCAGGCGCGCAAAGGCCAAACGCTGCTGCTCGCCCAGGGAAAGCAGGCGAGGCCAATCCTGAATGATGTCGAGATCGGGGTAACGCCCAACCAGCTCAGGCAGCCGCACCTGCTCCAAAACGTGGCGCAGTTGCTCGTCGCTGAAGCGATCTGGCTGAAGCGGATAACAAAGCTGCTCGCGCAGGCTGCCAAGCAGCATGTAGGGCTTCTGGGGAATGAACAGCAGATCTCCCTCACTGGGCCGCTCCACCCGACCAGCAGCTGGGGGCCACAGACCACTGACCATGCGCAAGAAAGAGGTTTTACCGCAGCCAGATGGGCCCACAACCAGCAAACGCTGATGACGATCCACCTCAACACTGAGGTCGCGAATCAAGGTGCGATTGGTGCGGGGCGGCACCAAATCGACATGGCTAACAAGAATCGAATTTCCACTGCTACCAGTACTCGTGGCGGCAAACCGGGCTTCAAGCGCTGCAGCTTCAATTCCGATTGAATCAACCTTGCCCTGAAAACCCTCAAGTCGGCTGATAGAAGCCGAGAACGCCGCAAGACGGTCGATATTATTAACGATGTAACTCACCGAAAAGAGTACTTGACTGAAAGCAATACTTGCCTGGCCAAAAACTCCAAAATCAACATCTTTAGCGAAGTAAATAGGAGCTATCACCAACCAAGGCAGGAAACGAGAAAAATAATCATAGGAGCGCTGAATCACACTAATTAGCGCCTCCCAGATGATCAGGCGATCATAATTTTGAATCGCCCCTTCTAGCCTTCTGCCTGCCTCACGACCCTCCTGCTGCTCGCCACGATAGAAAGCAATAGATTCAGCGTTATCTCGAATATGAACCAGTCCGTAGCGGAAATCAGCCTCCAGCTTGAGCTGTTGATAGTTCAAGTTCACCAGCTTGCGGCTGGCAAACACAATTAAACTAGTGCCCCCAACAGAATAAACGAGCAGAACTAAAGCAAGTTTATCGCTGATAGTCCACAATACAATTATAAAACTGACAAAAGTGAGCAGGGCAGATATTATCTCAACCGTGACACTGAGGCTGGTGCCAGTAAAACTGGCTGCGTCTTGCGAAATGCGCTGATCGGGGTTGTCAATCTCCTCGATCGACTCATCATTTGGATTGAGAACGTAATAAGCCCGATTTGAAAGATATCGGCTCAAAAGGCGGCCGCTCAGCCACTCGCGCCACAGCAGGCCAAGCTTAGGTATTAAATAACTCTGAATTGCCCTGATCGGCAGAGCAATAACTAAGCAAAAAGCATAAATAGCAACGATCTTCCAAAACTCCTCGGCCTTATAGCCGACCAGTGCATTTTCAATATTGCGAGCTACATAGCTAATCCCCACATTGATGCCATTAATAACCAGGATCAGCAGGGTGATCACCGCCATCAACAACCAGGGCAACCAGCGCCCGTGACGCAACTTGCCGCGGAATGCCACAAAACAGCCCAGCCCTCCGGTCAGCAGCACCATCACCAGCGGCCCGATCGGGCTGCTCCAAAGTGCCGCCACCTGCTCGGGCACCCCGGGCAGGAAACGGCTGCGCAATTCCGGGATCAAGGCCCCGGTCAGAGCCAAAACCCCAGTGAGCAGCAACAAGGTGCTGCCTACCACCACTGCAAGCAACGCCACCACCAGCAGTAGAAACTGCCAGCTCTTGGTGTCGTCTACCGGCAGGAAATAGGGCTGGGCCAGGCGCTGCAACTTCGCCAGTTGACCGCGAAGAGCCTTGAAGGGGTTCATGGTGCAGGTCGGATAAGGTCATTGTCGCGGGCCCGCGGTCAGCCCGGGGGCCAGGCCAGCGGACGCCCACCAAGCACATGCACATGCAGGTGAAACACGGTCTGGCCCGCATCCGCGCCGCTGTTAATAACCGTGCGGAACGACTCCAGACCCTCCTGGCGTGCCACCTGGGCAGCCACCAGCAACAGGTGGCCGAGCAGGGCCTCGTGCCCTGCGGTGGCATCAGCAAGCTGGGCAATCGGCTGGCGTGGAATCACCAGCACATGGACTGGAGCCTGGGGCGTTACGTCTCGGAAAGCCAGGCAATGCTCATCGGCATAAACCTGATCGCAGGGGATCTCGCCGCGGAGGATGCGCCCAAAGATCGTGTCTTGGCTCACAGGGGCAAAGGGGGTGGGACAGGGGTGGCACTAACGATGTAGTGGCCCATGGCGTGATGTTGGCACGGTGCAAGACGGCAGCGCTGCAAGGTCTGGAGGCCAGGCCAGTGCTGGTGGAGGTGGATCTAGCTCCCGGCTTGCCGGGCCTGCAGCTGGTGGGCCTAGCCGATGCGGCGGTGCAGGAAGCCCGGGAGCGGGTGCGCTCGGCCATACGCCACAGCAGCCTGAAGGTGCCGCTGACGCGGGTGGTGGTCAATCTGGCCCCCGCCGACCTGCGCAAGGAGGGGCCGGCTTTTGACCTGCCGATCGCCCTGGGCCTGCTGCTGGCCAGTGGCCAGCTCGATGCCGCCAGCAACAACGAGGTTTGGAGCGCCGGCGAGTTGGGGCTGGACGGCAGCTTGCGGCCGATCCGGGGGGTGCTGGCGATTGCGATTGCGGCCCGGAACCATGGCGCCCGGGCCCTGGTCGTGCCCCAGGCCAATGCCTGGGAGGCCGCATTGGTGGAGGGGCTGCGGGTGTGGGGCGCCGCCGATCTCGGCCAGGCCTTATGGCGGCTGCAGCATCCGCGGGCCCGTCCGGCCGCACCTGCCCGTGCTCCTGCCACCGCCCTTAAACCAGCCAAAGCGCTTAAAACCGCCAGGCCCCCGGCGGAAGATCTTGCCGACGTCAAAGGGCAGCCCCACGGGCGCCGGGCCCTGGAGATCGCCGCGGCCGGAGGCCACCACCTGCTGCTCTGCGGTCCACCCGGCAGCGGCAAAACAATGCTGGCCCAGCGACTGGCGGGGCTGCTACCCCCGCTCGATCCGGCGGAGGCCCTTGAGCTCACAGCCGTCCACTCGGTGGCGGGCCTGCTGGACAGCAGCCAGGGCTTGCTGCAAACCCGCCCCTTTCGCAGCCCCCACCACAGCTGCTCCGGGCCAGGGCTGATCGGTGGAGGTGGCCAACCCAGACCAGGGGAGCTGGCCCTGGCCCACCACGGAGTGCTGTTTCTCGATGAGCTGGCCGAATTTCGCCGGTCCGTGCTCGACCAATTGCGCCAACCCTTAGAAGACGGCGAAGTCTGGATTCACCGCGCCCGCCAGCGAACTCGCTTCCCCTGCCGCATCACCCTGGTGGCCGCGGCCAATCCCTGCCCCTGCGGCTGGTTTGGCGATCCAGAGCGCAGGTGCAGCTGCGGCGAGGGCCAGCGGCGGCGCTACTGGGGCCGGTTGTCGGGCCCGCTGCTGGATCGCATTGATTTGCAGGTGGTCATGCGACGGCCATCCAGCGCCGCACTGACGGCACCGTTTCGAGCCCACGGCTGCAGCTCGACCAGCGACGAATCAAGCGCTGCGGTACGAGCAAGAGTCCGCCGGGCCCGCGCCCACATGGCTGCCCGCAATCCGGGGGGCTGCTGCAACAGCCGCATCGCCGGAGGTCAGCTGCAGCAAGTGCTTCAACTGGAAGGCGAAGCCCTAGAGGTGTGGGAGGCTGCGATTCAACACCGGCAACTCAGTGCCCGGGCTGGCGCCAGGCTGCTGCGGATTGCCCAAACGATCGCCGACCTAAACGATCAAGCCAGCATTGGCGCAACTGCAATTGCCGAAGCGCTCACCTACCGGTCGTTTGATCAAGGGGTATCTCGCTAAGCGCGAGACCAGATCAAAGCAATCAACGGCGGCGGCGGCGCTGCTGGGCCTTGCGCTTGTACTTCTCGACCGGTGTCTCGTGGTGACGCAGACGCTTTAGGTCAGCGAAGATGCCCGCCTTAGACACCTGGCGCTTGAAGCGGCGCAGGGCCGATTCAATCCCTTCGTTTTCGCCGACGGTGACCTGGGTCATGAAGCGCTGCGCTGCTCACAGAGCTTGCCAATGTAGCAACTGCCTTTCCGCACCGACCATTCCTCCTGCTTCCAGGTCAGCGCCCGGTGCCAGAAAGGTCTGAAATGGGGCTGGGCGCCACTACTGGCAGCCCAGGCTGGATCGCCGTATCTGGCCAGGTATCGCGGTAGAGATACACGTGGCCCAGATTTCGACCGCCGTAGGCCCGGCGCTTAAGCTGCCAGCCCGGTTCAAACACCAACTGGAGGAAGCCAGCGCCCGGACCCTTGGTGCGGGCAACCAGCATTTCCGGGCCCGCCCCGGCCTTGGTGGGCACGGCCAGCAGCACGTTGTCGCCGCTCTGACGCAGAACTGTTAGGCGATAACTCGTGGCCAGATCTGCGCCGCCTACACGCACCGAGTAGCCGTTGGCATCGATGAAGCGGCTGCAGATGCCGCTGAAATCAAAAGTTGCAAGCAGGGGGTCCACCGGAGCTGGTGAGCCAGGGGCTACGGCAAAACAGGGCCGGGTCGGCTTTACCTGCTCATAGATGTTGAGCTGGGCGCGGACGCCATCGCCGATGGGCGCTGCCACCAGCACAAAACGCTCCTGGCTGAGATCCGCAGCTTGAAACAGGGCGCTGGCCATGGCTGGGGTGGCAGCAAAGGCCACCGCAGCGGCGCAAGCTCCAGCTGCCAGGGGGAGGGAATTGGCACCCAGTTGGGGCAATCGCATCACGGCATTGGCAAGCAAGATGGGCTTAATCGTATGCACGGCATCCAGCTAGGGCTAGGCCGGCTTGTTGATCCGGATGGCAACCAACAGGGCCGCAACCGTGCCAGGCAGGCTCAGGCCCAGAATCCAACGGGTGGCCTGCAGGCCTAGGTCGGGGTCGCCATAGGCGAGCTCAAACACTGAGCCGGTGGAAGCGATGCCCAGCAGGCAGGCCAGGGCCAGAAACAAGCCGGCCAGGGGTTTCATCGGCATGGAGAAAAACGATCAGCGGATGGAACGGACATCTGCCCGTTGAAAGCCCTTTTCCAGCAGGCCTTCATTGAGGCTGAGCTCATCGGTAACCCGATCGACGAAAAGCACACCTTCGAGGTGGTCCATCTCGTGCTGGATGCAGCGGGCCAGCAGACCATCAGCCTTGAGCCGTTGGGGGCGGCCCATCTCGTCGCGATAGCTGACCTCGACCGTGGCAGGGCGCACCACATTCAGGTAAACGCCAGGAATGCTGAGGCAACCTTCCTCGTAGGTCTCGATCGCAGCGCCGAAGCAGGCGATCTCAGGATTGATCAAAACCAGCGGCGCTGCAGCGGCATTCTCGGGATCAAGATCAATCACCAGCAGCTGCTTATGCACTCCCACCTGGGGTGCCGCCAAACCGATGCCCTTGGCCGCGTACATGCTGCGCAGCATGTCCCGGGCCAGATCTCGCACACTCTCATCAACCTTGCTGATGCGCTTGGCAGGGGCGCGCAGCACCCCATCACCAAGGGTGTGAATCGTGAGGGGGGACTCCTCAATGGCATCCTTCGGCACTTGAACGCCGCGGCTGGCCTGAACGGCGGAGCGTGCCATCTGGGCAAAGCTGCCGGCTGAACTGCGGGCCAACGCGATACTTGATCGAACGACATCCACTTTAAGTCGTTATCCCTCGGTGCATGCGGTGGCTGACCCCCCTGGAGCCCTTCCCGCCTTTGTTGTGGTGGGCCAAACCCCCAGCCTGCGGGAGCCACGACTACTAGACGGGGTGCTCTATTGGCTGGAGCAGCGACCCCATGAAGGGGGACGCACGACCCTGCTGCGGCGCTTGGGGCCAGACCAGCCAGCAGAGGAGCTAACCCCTGGCAGCTGGAATCTGCGCAGCCGGGTGCATGAATACGGAGGCGGCAGTACGGCCCTGGGCCACCGGAGCGATGGCCGGCCGGTGGCGGTGTTCAGCCACGACGGCGACCGCTGCCTCTGGCTGCTGGAGCTCGATAGCAGCAGTTGCCAGCCGCGACGGCTCAGCCCGCCAGGTGCCTACGGCGGCGGCTTGATCGATGCCTGCCGCGACCGCTGGATTGGCGTACTGGAAAGCGGCAGTGATGAAGGTGCTGGCTGCGACCAGCTGGTGGCTGTTGGGCTGGAAGGTGGCGAGCCCCAGCCGCTGGTGGAGCCCGCCGACTTCTGCGGCTACCCGGCCCTGAGCCCCTCCGGCGAGGGGCTGGCCTGGGTGGAGTGGCAGCAGCCCTTCATGCCCTGGGAGCGCAGCCAGCTGTGGCTGGGGCACTTCGATGGGGCAGGCCAGCTCAGCGGCCGCCGCCTGGTCGCCGGATCGGGGGCGGAGCCAAACCCGGACATTTCGGTGTTCCAGCCGCTCTGGTGCGGGCCCCACCTGGTGGTGGCAAACGATCGCTCCGGCTTCTGGAACCTCGAGCAGCTCGATAACGCCGAGGGAGTCGACGCAGAAACCCTCGGCGCAGAGGCGCCGCTGCATTGGCGGCCGCTGCTGCCCATGCAGGCGGAATTCGGCCTACCCCAGTGGGTGTTCGGTATGGGCACCCAGGCCTGGGATGGCGAGCAGCTGCTGGCCACCGCCTGCCTGCAGGGGCGCTGGCAGCTGGGCCGGGTGGCCCTACCCAGCCGGGCAGAAAACGCCGGCCAGTGGCAACCACTGGCCATCCCCTTTGATGATCTGGCCGGTCTTTGCGCCGAAAGGGGACGGCTGGCCTGCATCGCCGGTTCAGCAACTGAAGCCGCGGGCCTGCTCGAGCTAGACCTGGCCAGCGGCAACTGGTGGCACAGCCCTGCTGCGGCCTGCCCTCTTGCGCCGCAGGCGATCAGCCTGCCGCAGGAGCTGTGGTTTGAGGGCCACGGCGGCGCCCGCAGCCACGCCTGGTTTTACCCCCCAGCCGGGGGAGCCCACCGCGAGGCACCCTTGCTGGTGAAAAGCCACAGCGGCCCCACCGCCATGGCCCGCACGGCCCAGAACTTGGCCATTCAGTTTTGGACAACTCGAGGCTGGGGGGTGGTGGATGTGAACTACGGCGGCTCGACCGGCTTCGGCCGCGCCTACAGGCAGCGGCTCGCTAGCCAGTGGGGCGTGGTGGATGTGGACGATTGCGCCGCCGCCGCCCAAGCCCTGGTGGCGGCGGGCCGGGCCGATCCCGACCGCATCGCCATCGAAGGCGGCAGTGCCGGCGGCTTCACCACCCTGGCCGCCCTCTGCTTCACGGACGTATTTCGCGCCGGCGCGAGCCGCTACGGCGTAGCAGACCCCAGCGCGTTGGCGTCTGAGAGCCATCGCTTTGAAGCCCGCTATCTCGATGGGCTGATCGGCCCCTGGCCGGAAGCGCGCGCCACCTACGAGGCCCGCTCACCACTGGCCCACGCCGATCAAATCCGCTGCCCCGTGATCTTTTTTCAGGGCCTCGATGACAAGGTGGTGCCACCGGAGCAGACCGACCGCATGGCAGCAGCGCTCGCAGCCAACGCCATCCCGGTGGAGGTGCACCGCTTCCCGCAGGAGGGCCACGGTTTCCGCGACGGTGCCAGCTTGATCCGCGTCCTGGAGGCCACCGAGGCTTTCTTCCGCCGGCACTTCAACCTGTGAGCGAATTCAGCGCGCTGCTGCCCGAGCTGGAGTTGCTGGCGCTGGCCATGGCCTGCCTCAGCCTGATCCTGGCGGTGGGGCGGGCCATCGGCACGCGGCTGCAGCTGCGGCTCTGGGGAGTGCCTGAGGCATTGGTGGCGGGGCTGCTGGGGCTGTTGCTGGCCCCCGCCGGCCTCTGGCCGCTGCTGCCCCCGGCGGTGATGGACCTGTGGGCCGACCTGCCGCTGGTGCTGCTCACCCTGGTGTTCGGCTCGCTGATGTTGGGCAAACCGCTGCCCCAGCTGGAAGGCCTGTGGCGGCCGGTGTCGGGGCAGGTGTCGCTGGCGCTGGTGCTGGCCTTCGGCCAATACGTGGTGGGGGGCCTGGCCGTGCTGCTGGTGCTGCAGCCCTGGCTGGGGGTGAGCCCAGTGATGGCCTGCCTGATCGAGGTGGCCTACGAGGGCGGCCATGGCTCCGCAGCAGCGATGGGGCCGAGCTATGCGGCCCTGGGCTTTCCCGGCGGCCAGGCCCTGGGATTAGCCATGGCCACGGTGGGGCTGCTCTCCTCAACTTTGGTGGGAGGGCTGGTGGTGGTGCTGGCCCGCAGCCGCGGCTGGCTACTGGCCGATGCCCCAGGCAGCGCCGCCAGCGAACCCACCAGCACGGCCAGCGGCGATTCGGGTGGCGTGGCGGCCTGGGCGGCGGCTTGGGCGGTGAACCTGGCCCTGGCGGGCATGGCCGTGCTCACGGGCGTGGCGCTACTGGCCGGATTGCGCTGGCTCACCTCTGGGCTCGGGGATGGCGTTGGCAGCGTTGTTGATGCGCTGCCGGTGTTTCCGTTAGCCATCGTGGGGTCGCTGCTGGTGCGTTTAGCGCTGGAGCGCAGCGGCAAAGCCCATTGGGCCTCTTCAGCGGTGCAAGGCCAGGTGGGCACCCTTTCAGCAGATTTGCTGATCACCGCCGCCACCGCCGGGCTGGATCTGGCTCTGCTCAAGGCCGACTGGCTGCCGCTGACGGTGCTTGCCCTAGGCGGCCTGGTCTGGAACCTAGCGGTGACCCTGCTACTAGCACCGCGGCTGCTGCCCGCCGACTGGTTTGAGCGGGCGGTGATTGAGTTTGGCCAGGCCACGGGAGTGGCGGCCAGCGGCCTGCTGCTACTGCGCATGGCCGATCCAGACGACCGCAGCGACGCCCTACCGGCCTTCTCGATCAAGCAGCTGATGCTGCAGCCTTTTTTGGCCGGAGGGGGAGTGACAGTGGTGGCGCCACTGGCGGTGGCGGGCTGGGGGCTACCGCTTTGGACCGGCTTCTGCTTTGCCCTGGTGCTGCTGTTTGGCGGCACCGGGCTGTGGCTGGCGCGCAATCAGGCGCCGGCGCCGTAGTGCAGGGAGCGGAACTGCTGATGCACCGCCGCCATCTGGGCGTCGCTCAACAGCGGTGGCTCGCCTAATTGCAGGGCTTGCAGATACATCTGGGCCAGAGTCTCCACCTCAACGGCGATGCGCAGGGCCTGATCGAGGCTGTTGCCGAGGGTCACCTGGCCGTGCTGGGCCAGCAGGCAGGCCAGCCGGCCATCGAGGGCCTGCACAGCAAGGGCTGAGAGCTCGGCGGTGCCAAATGTGGCGTAGGCGGCGCAGCGGATGTCATCGCCGCCGGCCACCGCGGTCATGTAGTGAAAGGGTGGGATGGGGCGCCCGTGGCAGGCGAGGGCCGTGGCATGGATCGAATGGCAATGCAGCACCGCCTTGATCTCAGGCCGGCTGGCGAGGAGATCGGCGTGCAGCCGCCACTCGGAGGAGGGCCGCCGCTGGCCAGCTGCCGCCTCAAGGGGCTTGCCGCTGCCAGCAATCGCCACCAAATCCTGCGGCTCCATCTGCTCGAAGGGCAGGGAGCTGGGCGTGATCAGCAGGCCACCAGGAATACGCACCGATAGGTTGCCGGAGGTGCCCTGATTGAGCCCGCTGGCGTTTAGGCGCCGGGACACCTCCACGAGCTGCTGACGCAGCGCCTGCTCAGTCATTGCCATAAAGCTCCTGCAGCCCAGCCTCCGTGGCCGCGGCCACGCCCCGCTCGGTGATCAGGCCCGTCACCAGCCGCGCCGGGGTGACATCGAAGGCCGGGTTGAAACCGGCGCTGCCCGTTGGCGTTAGCTGCACGGTCGTGATCGCCCCATCGGCGCCGCACCCCTGGATGTGAGTCACCTCCGTGGCGCTGCGGGCCTCGATCGGGATCTCGGCCACGCCATCGCCAATCGTCCAGTCGATCGTGGAGGCGGGCAAGGCCACATAAAAGGGCACGCCGTTGTCGTGGGCGGCCAGGGCTTTGAGATAGGTGCCAATCTTATTGCACACATCGCCGCGGCGGGTGGTGCGGTCGGTGCCCACGATCACCGCATCCACTTGGCCGTGCTGCATTAGGTGGCCGCCGGCGTTATCCACGATCACGGTATGGGGCACACCCTCCTGAGCCAGCTCAAAGGCCGTCAGTGAGGCGCCCTGGTTGCGGGGGCGGGTCTCGTCCACCCACACATGGATGTTCACCCCGGCGCGGTGGGCCTTGTAGATCGGCGCCAGGGCCGTGCCCCAGTCCACCGTGGCCAGCCAGCCGGCGTTGCAGTGGGTGAGCACATTGAGCCTGGCGCCGGGCCTGGCCGCCTCCAGCTGGCGGAAGATAGCCAGCCCGTGATCGCCGATGGCCTCGCACATGGCGACGTCCTCATCGGCGATCGCCGCGGCCTCCAACCTGGCCGCCTCGGCCCGCTCGACCGGCGGCAGCGGCTGCACCTTGGCCCGCACCCGCTCCAGGGCCCAGCGCAGGTTGATCGCCGTGGGCCGGGTGGCATTGAGCTGCTCAAAGGCCGCCGCCAGGGAGGCGTCGCCCGGATCGGCCTGCAGGGCCAGCATCAGCCCATGGGCGCCGGTCACGCCAATCAGCGGCGCCCCGCGCACCACCATTGAGCTGATCGCATCTGCCGCGTCAGCGCAGCTGCGCAACGTACGCGTCGTGAACTGGTGGGGCAGCAGGGTCTGATCGATAACGCCAACCGCGTGGGAGCCCGAATGCCCATCCGGCTCCAGCCAGATCGTGCGCCAGGGCTTGCCGTCGATGTTCATGGCTGCGGGAAGCGCAAGATCGGCCCTTGATCATCTCTGGGGGCGGGCAGGCCGACTGGGGCTGATCAGGCGCAGCACCACAACCGGAAGGATCCAGCCGCAGACCGTCCCTCAATCCGCACAGTCTGTACTGCGAGTATCAGTTCACCCCCGCCACCTGCTCATATCGGCCGGTAGCCAAACCAATCCGGCACCTGGCTCTGGCTCAGGCCCTCAAGGTGGGGCTCCAACTGCACATGCCAGCGCTCGCCGCCCAGCAGCTCCAGCTGCTCGATCGCCAGGCAGTCGTCTACGGCCACCAGATCGTCCTTGTGCTGCTGCAGGGCGCCGTGCAGCCACTGGCGCTTAGCCGCCGCCTTGGCCGCCTGGGGCGAGCGGGCCACTACCAGGCCGAAGTGGTGCAGCTCCGCTAGGGAGTCGGGGCGGTAGGCGCCCAGGTTTACAAACCAGAGCCGCTCGGGCCGGGGCGCGGCCGGCTCGCGCCCGAGGCTCACCGCGTAGCCATCCACCGCTCGCACCGCCATGTAGCTGTCCAGGTGCAGGCCCTCACGCCTCCCGAACCACTGCCGCCGCAACTCTGGAAGCGCCGCTTCGATCGTGGCGGCGGCCACGAAGCGCACGTCGTGGAGCTCGATGTGACAGCCCGGTGCACGGCCACCCAGCACCGCCAGAAACAACTCGGGCCGGCCCTGGCTCTCAGAAATCATCGAAACCCAAACGGCCCTCGCTGCCAAAGCTTGCCAATCTGAGCGCAACGCCCCCAGCTGATCAAGCCATGACTGAGAAGGTAGATGTGCTGATCGTGGGTGCCGGGCTCTCGGGCCTGGTGGCTGCCCGCCGGCTGCAAAGCGCCGGCCGCGCGGTGCGGGTGCTGGAAGCCCGGAGCCGGGTGGGCGGGCGCATGCTGAGCACCACCAGCGCCAATGGCAGCGTCATTGACCTGGGCGGCCAGTGGGGCGGCGCCAGCCACCACCGCTTCGCGGCCCTGCTGGATGAGCTGGCACTCGAGCGCTTTGCCAGCCACTACGGCGACCGCGGCGTCTTCCACTGGCGCGGCAGCAGGGTGGAAGCGCCCCTGGCAAAAGACTTTGCGTCAAGCCATCTCTTCTTCAAACCTGAGAGCCTCGGCCTGACGGCAGCGGAGCTGGAAGCCTTTGAGGACCTGCAGCGGGAATTCAGCACCCTGGTCGCCCAAGTGGATCCTCACCAGCCCTGGCGCACGCCCAATGCCGAGCAGCTCGACCGCCTCACGGTGGCGCAGTGGGCCGAGCAACACACCACCATCCCCCTGGCCCGCCTGCCCCTCGAGTGGCTCTGCCGCGTGGGCGGCTCCGGCGGCTTTGAACCCTGGGAGGCTTCGATCCTGCACCTGGCCTGGACCCAGGCCGTAGCCCCCCAGACGGAGAGCCCGGAAGCCTGGCTGGTGCGCGGCGGGGCCGGAGCCGTAGCCCAGCGGCTCGCCTCAACCCTGGAGGCCCAAGCGCCCGGCTGCCTGCGGCTGAACCGGCCCGTGCAGGCCATCGTTCAAGACAGCCACGGCGTTTGCCTGGTGGACAGCAGCGGGGAGCAGCATCACGCCGCCAGCGCCATCGTGGCCATCCCGCCACCGCTGCGGCTGGCGATCCGCTTCGAGCCGGCCCTGCCCGCAGCCCTTAGCGCCCTGCTGCAGCGCTCACCTATGGGAGCAATGATCAAAGTTCTGGCCATCTATGCCAGGCCCTTCTGGCGCGAGCAGGGGCTCAACGGCCTGGGGATCAGCGATCTGCCGTTTCTGGAGCTCACCGCCGACAGCGGACCTCCGGAAGGCCAGCCGGCCGTATTGGCCGGCTTCATCGCTGGCGAGCGCGCCTTAAGGCTTGGCGCCATGCCCGCCCTGCAGCGGCGGCAGCTGGTCATTGCAGACCTAGTGGCCTATTGGGGGCCAGAAGCAGCCAAGCCGCTTGAGCTGGTGGAGCACAACTGGAACAAGGAGCCCTGGAGCGGCGGCGCCTTTACCAGCTTCGTGATCCCAGGCACCTGGACGGGCGCGGCCCGGCTAGCAGCTGCCAATCACGGCCGGGTGATCTGGGCGGGCAGCGAGGTTTCCCCGAGATGGCCGGGCTATTTCGAGGGGGCGATCGAAGCAGGTGAGCGAGCGGCCGCCACTGCCCTGGGTGAATTGCCAGCCGCAGGGGTGGCGGTGCCCACAACCGACTAACTGTGCTCGCGAAGAAAGGTGATCGTGCCTTCCAGCTCCTCAGCGAAGCGGTCGATCTCTTCCGGGGTGGTGGTGAAGCCCAGGCTGGCTCTGGCTGAGCCGGGGAGGCTGTAGAGGCGGTGCAGGGGCTGGGTGCAGTGGTGGCCGCTGCGGATGCAGATGCCGGCTGAATCAAGCAGGGCGGCGATGTCGTTGGCGTGCAGGCCATCCACCGTGAAGGCCGCCAGGGCACCACGATCTGGTTGCTGCTCGGGCGTGGGACCCAAGATGCGTACCCCCTCGATCGCCTGGAGACGAGCAAAGAGCTGGCAGGTGAGCTGCTGCTCCCAGGCGTGGATGCGCTCAAGACCAATGGCGCTGAGGTAGTCGAGGGCGGCGCCCATGCCGATCGCCTCGCCGATAGCCGGGGTGCCCGCCTCAAATTTGTGGGGCAACTCGGCCCAGCTGCTGTGATCGAGATAAACGTCCTGGATCATCTCGCCGCCGCCCAGGAAGGGCGGCATCGCCTCAAGCAAGGCCTCGCGGGCCCAAAGAAAGCCCATACCGGTGGGGCCGCAGAGTTTATGGGAGCTACCCACCAGGAAATCGCAGCCCAGCTGGGCCACATTCACCACCAGGTGGGGCAGGCTCTGGCAGGCGTCCACGAGCACCAGAGCGCCTGCGGCGTGGGCCAGCTCCACCACCTGCTCAATCGGATTGAGGCAGCCGAGGGTGTTGCTCACCTGCACCAGGCTCACCAGCTTGGTGCGCTCGCTGATCTGGCAGCGCAGATCCTCTAGATCCAGCTCACCGCTCTCAGTGAGGCCCGCATGGCGCAGCACGCAGCCAGTGCGCTGGGCCAGCAGCTGCCAGGGCACCAGGTTGGAGTGGTGCTCCATCACCGTGAGCAACACCTCATCACCAGGGACCAGGTTGGCCTCGCCCCAGCTGCGAGCCACCAGGTTGATCGCCTCGCTGGCATTGCGGGTAAAGACGATCTCGCGCGCGTTGGCCGCACCGATGAAGGTGGCAGTTTTGCTGCGGGCTGCCTCAAAGCCTTCGGTGGCGCGAGCACTGAGCTGGTGGGCGCCACGGTGCACGTTGGCGTTGTCGTGGTCGTAGTAGTGCTGCAGAGCCGCCAGTACCTGACGGGGCTTCTGGCTGGTAGCGGCGTAATCGAGGTAGATCAACGGCTGGCCGAGGCAAGCCGTTTGGGCCAGCAGGGGGAAATCAGGCCGGGAGAGGGCAGCAAGATTTGGCGCGACCACCTCAATGCTGGGCTGGGTTGCGGGGGTGGTTGCTGCAGCGGCAGGGGTGGTGGTAGTGGTCATGGATGTTCCCGCAGCAGCAGCTTTAGCGGATTCAGGGCTGCCGCCGCCGCGGGAAGCTCCCGCAACACCTCCTCGCAGTAGCCCCGCAACAGCAACCGTGAGGCTTGTTCAGCGCCAATACCCCGGCTCTGCAGATAAAAAAGCTCGTTCTGCTGCAGTCGACTAATGGTGGCGCCGTGGGCGCACTTGACATCGTCCGCGACGATTTCGAGCTCTGGCTTGGTATCCACTCGGGCCCGATCGGAGAGCAACAGGCTGCGGCTGAGCTGGGCGGCGTTGGTTTGCTGGGCGCTGCGCGGCACCCGCACGGCCCCGTTGAAAACGCTGCGTCCGGCCCCATCAGCTACCACCTTGTGGAGCTGGTCGAGCTGTCCATCGGGGCCTTCAAAACGCACTTGGCTGTGGGTGTCGGCCAACTCTTGGCCATCCACCAGCTGCAGGGCCCGCAGCCGGGTCTGGGCCGCTCCATCCAGCTGGCTGATGCAGGGCTCGAGCCGGCTTAGGGCCCAACCCCCAACTGCGGTGGTGAGCTGGAGGGAGCTGGCGGGGGCCTGGCTGATCGACAGGTGGCTGAGCAGGCTGGCGCTGGCATCGCCAGGCGCCAGCAGCCCCAGATTGAGCTGGGCGCCGCGGCCAAGCTGGACCACCGCTACCAAGCTGGTGGCATTGGGGCCACTGGAGCCGTGCTGGATCAGCAGGTCCAAGCTGGCGCCCTCCTCAAGCACGAGCACCAGCTGCAGTGCCAGCAGCCCCGGCGCCGCACCGGCATCAAAATGCAATTGCAACGGATCAGCCGCTCCAGCCACCCTCAAAGCCAGACAGCGGGGCGAAGCGCCTTGGTTTAGCCGCACCGACCAAGCATCGCTGCCGCCTGTGGCCTTAAGCACCTGCTGCTGCAACCCCTGGACCTGATCAGCTCCGATGCGGCTGATGCCAGCGGGCAAGCTGAGTTGGGCGAATGGATCGACACCACTCCAGAGCTCGGGCGCCAAGGCCTCTAGGGCAGCCAGGCCTGTGAATCGCCACTCCTCCTGACTTCGGCCCGGCAGGGGCACGCCAGCAAGCTGGGTGAGCCAATCAGCAGTATTTGGCATAACCGCAGCTGGCATCACAGCACCTCCGCAGGTTCCCGGCCCAGGCTGGTCAGCTCCTGATCCACCCATTCGTAACCAGTGCGCTCAAGCTCCAAGGCCAGCTCCTTGCCTCCGGTGCGCAGGATCCGGCCAGCCGCCATCACATGGACGTAATCGGGGGTGATCAGATCCAGCAAGCGCTGGTAGTGGGTGATCAGCAAGGTGGCATTGTCCGGGCCAGCGAGTTGATTGACCCCATCAGCCACGATGCGTAGGGCGTCGATATCAAGGCCAGAATCGGTTTCATCGAGAATCGCCACTAGAGGTTCAAGTAGCGCCATCTGCAAGATCTCGTTGCGCTTTTTTTCGCCACCGGAGAAGCCTTCGTTGACACTGCGATCTAAGAAGGCAGGATCCATCTGCACCACCTTGAGGCGCTCGCGCACGAGGTCTTCGAAGGCAAAGGTGTCCAGCTCCTCCTCACCCCTTTGAGCGCGGCGGGCATTAGTGGAAACCCGTAGGAATTCAAGGTTACTAACCCCCGGGATCTCCACCGGGTATTGAAATCCCAGAAACAAGCCCAGTCGAGAGCGCTGCTCTGGCGCTAGCTCAAGTAGGTCTGCGCCCATATAGGAAACCGACCCGGCTGTGACCGTATAGGCGGGATGGCCAGCCAGCACTTTGGAAAGGGTGCTTTTGCCGCTGCCATTACGCCCCATCACCGCGTGAATTTCACCAGCACGAATCGTGAGGTTCACCCCTTTAAGGATTGGCTGTTCCTCAACCCGAGCGTGCAGGTCACAAATTTCGAGCAATACTGGGGCGTCTGGGCGAATCACAGCAGGTAAGGAAAGGCGGGGAAGGGGGAACGAACAGATAAAACAGATTGGAACGGCTCAGCCCACAGATCCCTCGAGCTTGAGGGCAAGCAATTTGTCTGCCTCAGCGGCAAATTCCATGGGCAATTGATTAAACACATCGCGGCAAAAACCGCTAACCATCATCGAAACCGCCTCTTCAAACCCAATGCCCCGGCTTTGCAGGTAAAAGAGTTGATCTGCGGAGATTCGACAAGTGCTTGCCTCATGCTCCACTGCGGCATCCGGCTGCTGAGAGCGAATATAGGGATAGGTATTGGCGCCAGCTTGATCGCCAATCAACATCGAATCGCATTGGCTGTAATTCTTAGCCCCTACCGCTTTAGGGCCGATCTGCACAAGACCCCGATAGCTATTAGATGAATGGCCAGCGCTAATGCCTTTGCTCACAATGGTTGAGCGGGTCCGTGGACCAACGTGAATCATCTTGGTACCAGTATCAGCCTGCTGGTAGTTATTAGTGAGGGCAACCGAATAAAACTCACCCACCGAATCAGCTCCCTGCAACACACAACTGGGATACTTCCAAGTAATTGCTGATCCAGTTTCCACCTGAGTCCAGCTGATCCGGCTGCGGTCGCCTCTGCATTGACCGCGCTTGGTGACGAAGTTATAAATGCCACCCACACCATGCTCGTCACCGGCATACCAGTTCTGAACCGTTGAGTACTTAATAGAAGCATCATCGAGCACCACCAACTCCACAACGGCTGCATGGAGCTGATTGGTATCAAACATCGGGGCAGTGCACCCCTCTAAATAGCTAACAGAAGCACCCTCCTCGGCAATGATTAAAGTGCGCTCAAATTGACCGGTGTCGGCAGAATTGATCCGGAAGTATGTTGACAACTCCATTGGGCAAGTTACGCCCTTGGGAATAAAGACAAAAGAGCCATCGCTGAAAACTGCCGAATTCAGAGCCGCAAAATAGTTGTCATTACTAGGAACTACTGTGCCGAGATATTTTTCTACCAAACCTGGATACTCCTTTACAGCCTCACTGATTGAGCAGAAAACAACGCCATGCTCAGCCAGCTTTTCGCGATAGGTGGTGGCGATTGAGACACTATCAAAAACGGCATCAACCGCCACATTCGATAGGCGCTTCTGCTCACTAAGGGGGATGCCAAGCTTTTCAAATGTTTCCAGCAACTTGGGATCAACCTCATCAAGGCTGGCTTTTTTCTCCTGCTGCTTAGGAGCTGCGTAGTAGATAATGTTTTGATAATCAATTCGCGGGAAACCCAGTGCTGCCCAATCTGGTGACTGCATCTGCAGCCATTGCCGGTAGGCCCGCAGCCGAAAAGCCAATAAAAACTCAGGCTCACTTTTCTTCGAGGAGATCAGACGCACAACGTCTTCACTCAGACCCTTGGCGATCTTTTCAGTTTCAATATCAGTGACGAAACCGTGCTTGTACGGCTGCGAAACTAGATCGCCAACGGTTGCAGTACTCATCGAGGTAAACCGACTCAGCTGGCAGTAAGGGCTTTAACTTCGTCTAGGGAAATCGTCTGCTTATCACAGCGGAAAGCGTTGTCCTCAGTGAGAAACAGCATGCAGTGGCACTCCTTACGCTCCCGCATGGGCACGCAGGGGCAATTCCAAAAAGCTTGGGAAACCTCTGCCTGCTTATCCTCGTAATGACGACAGGGGCAAAGGGCACCACCAAGATCATCTTTGTGCTTGGCCAGGCCAGCAAGCACCACTGCGGTCACACCGGGATCACTACAAAAGTAAGTACCGGTGCGCTGCGCGTAGGTTTCGGCAAACTTTCGAATCACCTCCAAGCTGTCGGAGTGCGCCGGCGAGCTCCCTGCGGGGCTCTCAGCGGTCGAACTGGCCGGAGTGTCGAACATGGCTCGAAAGGGAAGGTGATCAGAAGGCGATAGTCAAACAGCACCTCGGCATGGGGCGCCATCGGCAGCCAGAAAGGGATTAACCGGCAGACCATTACGAAACTAATGTGTTTCGTTAGTGATCGAGCCTAAGACACCAAGGACGCCAGCGGGGCCCAATCCCCAACCTCCCGCCAGTCGTGGCATCGTTGTCTCAACCGGCCTTTGCCGTGAGCGCCATTCCCCAAATCATTCACCAGCACGCCGATCCGACATCCACCCGGGATACGGTGCTCACCTTGCTGGTTAGGCATGGAGAGGCCACCGCGAGCGCCCTAGCCGCTCACCTGGAGATGTCGGTGCAGGTTGTGCGCCGTCATCTGCGTGGCTTGGAGGATGATGGTTTGGTCGAGTCCAGTCCAGCGGCGGAGGGTCCGGGCAGGCCCAGTAATCACTGGCGCCTTACCGCCAAAGGCCAGGGGCAATTTCCCGATGGCAGCGACCATTTCGCCCTCGGCCTGCTGCAATCTCTGGCTGGCAACCTGCCACCAGAAACCCTGCACGGACTCCTCCTACAACAAGCCATTCAGCAGGCTGACGCCTACCGCCACCGCATCGGCGCCGGCTCGCTTCAAGAGCGGCTGGAGCAACTGGTGGATCTACGCCGGCAGGAGGGGTATCTGGCGGAATGTTCCCAAGATGCCGGCAACCCTCAAGCCTGGATGCTCAGTGAATTTCACTGTTCCGTGATGCGCATCGCCGAGCAATTCCCCTGCATCTGCGACCAGGAGCTACAGCTAATCCGCCACACCTTTCCCGACTGTCAGGTGGATCGGGTGCAATGGCGCCTGGAGAAGGGGCACTCTTGCGGCTTTCGCCTGACGCCCTGCCGTGACGACTGAAGCACCGCCCCCCCAAGCCCAAAGTCCGCTTTCGACAGCGGAACTGGCGGAGCTGGAGGCCCCCCTCCTACCAGCCTTGGAGCGGCACCACCTGCGCCTTCTGGCCCATAGCCTGCGCAGCCTGCAGGCGATCGCAGCCCACCAGCCCGCAGGGGCCCTGCCAGGCCATGACGCGATTTGCGCCTGGGCCAGCCAGCAGCCCGCCCTCGCCGACGCCCCCTGCTTCCAAGCAGTTCTGGTGGAGCAGTTAGAGGCGGCGGGCAGGCAGCTGCAGCAACTTGCTACCACCCTGGGCCGGCCACCATTGACCCTAGAGCTGGGCGACCTAATCGCCGCGGCTTGCGATCATCGCCACAGCCCCAGCCACATTCACAGCCACATCACGCCAGTGAGCGAAATCCAATCCGAGTCGATCGCCGACGCCCTCAGCTTTTTCCGCCTTAGCTGCGGTCGCTGGCGCTCCCAGCGCAGCAGCCATCACCTGCTGCACCGTCGAGCAGAGGCGGGAGGCTCCTTCATTGAGGTGGTGGAGATCGCCGCCGCCGACCCCCGCCTGATCGCCATCGCCGAGCTCCACGGCGAAAATCCCGCCGGCCTAGTTGGGGGCTGCCGGGTGACCTGGAACGCCTCGATGGCGTGGGATAAAGCCGGAGAAGCCCACGAGGGGGAAAGCGTTTTCGGCTTGATCCCAACCGATGCGATCGGCCGGTCCGGCCTGCTGCTGCGCGACCGCGGCTACGCCGAAACCGCCCCCGTGGCAGGACATTTCGCCATGGACGAGCGCGATGGGCTACTGCTCACCACCAACTACGAAACCATGGCCAGCCTGGAGCGATTCAGCTTTGCCGGCCCCAACGTGCGCTTGCGCACCAGCACGGTGGAGGGCCTCTCCAATACGGCGTCCTTCTGCGTCGAAACACGGCTGCTAGACAGCCCGTTGCCTGACGCCACGAGCCCAGCCCAAGAGCCCGTTTCCGAGCAGCCGCTCTCGCCCCTGGGATGGTGACGAACGTTACGGACTGTGAGCCCTGTATCGGCCAGCCGAACCCGGCCGCAGCTGCACTTCTACGATCCGCAACGACGGATGATGAAGTCGTGTGGCCCTGCCCCTCCTGAAGTACGCGCCCATTACCCAAAACTCGCGGGTTGCCCCGCTTCGGGTGGGTTCGGATGAGGATCCCAAAGCCGTGTCCATGGACAAGGCCATGGACCGCGAAGACCAAAACTTCGTGATTGAGGCGGCTTACCGCCAGATTTTCTTTCACGCCTTCAAGGTCGACCGCGACCGCACCCTGGAGAGCCAGCTGCGGGACGGTCAGATCACGGTGCGGGAGTTCATTCGCTCCCTGTGTCTCTCAGACACCTTCACCCGCAGCTTCTACAACCTGAACAGCAACTACCGGGTGGTGCGCCACCTGGTGGAAAAGCTCCTGGGTCGCCCCACCCACGGCAGATCTGAGGAGATCGCCTGGTCGGCCGTGCTGATGACCCGCGGGGTCAGGGGCATGGTTGACGACATCCTCGACGGCCAGGAATACCTGGATGCCTTCGGTTACGACACCGTTCCCTTCCACCGCAACCGCGTGGTGGGCTCCCGGGATCTGGGCGAAACCCCCTTCAACATCACCACTCCGCGATACGAGGCCTATTACCGCGGCATCTTGGGCTTCCCCCAAGTTGTGTACACCGGCACCGCCAAAACGATCCCCGCTCGCTCCCGTCAGCGCCGTGGCGGCTTCCCCGAGGACTACCTCCCCTGGGTGCGCAATCTGCCTGCAATGCGCAGCCAAGGCGGAGCCTCGGGCAGCGTCAGCATGGATTATCTCGCCAAGGTTCCATATCGCAGTATTGGCCGCTAAGGCCAGTCGCTTAAACAAACCAAGGCGGCCTCAAGGCCGCTTTTTTATGGGCAATGAGCCTCCATGCCGTCAGCATCCACTGACGGCTTCAGGTAGGGCTCCCCCTGCCAAGAGAAACTCGTCCACACTGATCCCAAAAGAAATCTGTCGTCGTGACTCAGGCACTCACCGCATTGGCACGCATGACCCTGCGTCAACTGCGCCAGGTCGCCAGCGATCTTGGGGTGAGTTTGTACAGCCGCAAGTCCAAGGATGAACTCCTAGCCGCCATCAATGATCGCCAGGATGAGGAGGACACGCCTATCAGCCTCAAGGCAATCGAAGCAGAGCTACCTCCAGCTCCTCGCCCCAGCTCAGCAAATACCAGCGTCGTATTTCTGCCCCGCGATCCCCAGTGGGCCTATGTGTTCTGGGATATTTCCGAAACCGATCGGGCCTCAGCACTGGCAACTGGTGCTTCCCAGCTTTGTTTGCGCGTCGCCGACGTAACAGGCATGCCCGGCGGCTCGGCCCACCCCCACACCCTGCAGGAAGTGGTGGTCGACAGCCATGCCACTGAGTGGTACTTGCCCGTTCCCCTGTGCGATCGGGATTACCGGGTGGAACTCGGCTATCGCAAAGGCACAGGCGGCTGGATATCCCTGGCTTTCTCCTCAGTGGCACGGGTACCTGCCCAGCACCCAAGCGAGCAAATACTTGATCAGTTCGTGCCCTTTTCACTAGAAACGGCTCCAGCGATCCTGCCGACGCCGGTGGAGCCAGCCGATGCAGGACTGCACGAACGCCTGTATCAAACGGCCACATCCCGCTGGCGCCGTCTTGGCAGGGGTTCTGAGACTTTCCATGAGCTAGAGGCAGCCGGCCTAGACACCAGTGAACTGAACACCTCTGGTGCCGGCATCTGGGCCAGTGGCCGCAACGCCTCCGGCATCGGCGGTGTCGCTTCCCGTCAACGATCGTTCTGGCTTGTGGCTGATGCTGAGCTGATTGTGTACGGGGCCACCGATCCGGCTGCCCGCCTCACCATTGGCGGTGAAGAAGTCCCCCTCTCAACCGATGGCACCTTCCGAGTCCAGGTGCCCTTCCGGGATGGTCAGCAGCTTTATCCGATCGAGGCGGTCGCCGCCGATGGCGAGCAGAAGCGCAACATCACCCTGGAATTCAACCGCTCCACCCCTGAGGACAACAGCAACCCAGCCGAAAAGGCCGTAAGCGAATGGTTCTAAATCGAGCCTTGGCACTGAAGCGCTCTGCCGTAGCCCTCACGCCCATGGCAGGAGCCCTGGCATTTCCGCTGGTTGTGCCGGTTGTGTTAATGCGCTTCGGCCTGCCAGCCGCCATGCTCAGCGCCGTGTTGATTGGTACTGCTTGGTTTGTGGTGATGCTGCGCACCGCCGAGATGCCAGGCCACCACTAAATAAAGCCTGGGCTTG
Organism: Synechococcus sp. CS-1330; assembly: GCA_025128025.1. GTDB lineage: Bacteria > Cyanobacteriota > Cyanobacteriia > PCC-6307 > Cyanobiaceae > Cyanobium_A. The sequence continues at coordinate 4,408 of JAHLYR010000010.1, read as the reverse complement.
ATCCGATGTGGGAACCCTGGGTTCAACCACCCAGGGCTGCCATGGCCAACCTTTTGCCGCGACGCCCCTTCGCCTGGGCAAGTCTTGTGGCCTTTGGGTTAGCTGGCTGCAGCGCTGACGCCCAGCTACTGGGCCAGTCAGCCCGGCCCAAGCCCCTGCCCAAGGGGATCGAGCTGGCCTTCAACCACGCCGAAACCAGCCGCTACCGCAGCCCGATCAACGGTCAATGGCGTCAGGGCGACGATCTCGAGGCTTTCGTGCTGGCCAGTATTCAGTCGGCGCGGCAGGAGATTCTGGTAGCGGTGCAGGAGTTGTCGCTGCCGAAGCTGGCCGAAGCGCTGGCGGCTAAGCACCGCGAGGGGCTGACGGTGAAGGTGGTGCTGGAAAACACCTACAGCAGCCCCTGGAGCGAAGAGCATCCGGCCGATCTGGCCCAACACCAGCGCACCCGCCATGAGCAGCTCAAGGCCCTCGGGTGGGGGGACGCGGTGGCGATCCTGCAGCAGGCCGGCGTGCCCCTAATCGATGACACCGCCGATGGCAGCGCCGGCAGCGGCCTGATGCACCACAAGTTCATGGTGGTCGACCGGGCCGTGGTGGTCACCGGCTCAGCCAATTTCACCCCCTCCTGCATCCACGGCGATCCGGGGGCAGACCGCAGCCGCGGCAACGTCAACCACCTGCTGCGGCTGCGCAGCCGTGAGCTGGCCCACACCTTTGCAGCCGAGTTTGAGCGGATGTGGGGCGACGGCCCCGGCGGCAAGCCCGACAGCCGCTTTGGGCTGGGCAAGGGCGGCGGGGCGCCCCAGGAGCTGCTGGTGGAATCAACGCCAGTGACGGTGCTGTTCACCCCCCATCGCCGCAGCGATCCCCACCAGGGCCTGGTGGTGTTGGAGAAGCTGCTCGCAGGCACCCGCAAGCAACTCGACCTGGCCCTGTTCGTGTTCTCGGATCAGGGACTGGGTAATGCGATGGAGAAACTGCAGCAGCAGGGCGTCAACATCCGCCTACTGGCCGACCCCGGCTTCGCCAACCGAGCCTTCAGTGAAGTGCTCGATCTTCTCGGCACCAAGCTGCCCGACCACCGCTGCGGCCTGGAGGCGGCGAACCGCCCCTGGCGGCGCCCCTTAGAGAGTGTCGGCACACCACGGCTGGCCAGCGGCGACAAGCTCCACCACAAGCTGGCTGTGATCGACAACCGCACCGTGATCACCGGCTCCTTCAACTGGAGCCCCAGCGCCGCCCATCAAAACGACGAAACCCTGCTGGTGATCGACTCCCCCCAGCTCGCCGAACACTTCACAGCTGAAATCAACCGGCTCTGGAAGGGCGCCGAGCTCGGCATCACCCCAAGGCTGCAGCGCAAACAGGAACGGCAGCAGAATCTGTGCGGCAGTGGGGTGCAGCGCAGCTGACCAGGGCTGGTCGCAGTTATTTGGGCCACACCAATGGTGCCCATACAAGCACCAAACACCACATCTGGTGATCAACCCCTACGCTCAGCGCACAGCAACCACCCCGGCGAGAGGACCAAGACCATGCCAAAAAGCGGCGGCTTGGGCAAAACCGGAAGCCTGATCAAATCCCTAGCCGGCTCCTTAATCCTGCCCGCAGAAGACTCAACCCCAGCCGCGCCAGTGGTGTACACCACGGCCATTCGCAGCGAGGGCAGCCTCAGCGAGTCAATAGCGGGGATCAGCGTGCTGGCCAACCAGCTCGGTTTTACCCACGCCCCCGAAACCCTCTACGCCGTTGACGGCCAGAGCGCCGCTTTCCACGCCGACCATGGCGCCAGGGCAGTGAGCCTGGCGGTGGAATGCAATCCTCGGCAGCAGACCGTTTCCCTAGCGGTTAGCGGGCTGGACAACCAGGACACCTTTGAAACATTCCATCGGGTTTCCAGCACCTTGTTTGGCGACTGCTGATCTTCGGGAACGCCCCTACGCTGAATGCCTTCCTTATCTCGCGGCCATGGATCACCAGCCGGCCTCCCGCAACACCTCAGCCACCCTGGATGCCATCCAGCTGATGCTGCGCGACCTCCACACCCGGCACGATGAAATCCGCCACCGGGCCGCATTCCGCGGCTGCACCAACGAATTGCTGGCCGTGCAGCAGGAGCTGGTGGAGTATTTGCTCAGCAAGAAAAGCCAGTTGATGGGCCATGTCGACCCGGTGAGCGGCGGCACTCGCAACTACAACTCCTTCGTTTGAGTGACCCCTTGAGCCACCGCCCCAAGGTGGTCGTGGTTGGTGCCGGACCGGCGGGCGCCAGCTTGGCCCTACTGCTGGCCCGTGGCGGTGTGGCCGTAACCCTGGTGGAGGCCGGCACCAGCCTGGAGCGTCAATTCCGCGGCGAAGCGCTGATGCCCTCAGGGCTAGAGGCCCTGGCGGCCATGGGGCTACTCGAGCTGATTCCAGACCTGCCCCACCGGCCCCTGGTGGGATGGCGCTTTGTGGTGAATGGCCAGGAGTTATTCACCGCCACCGAGCCCCTCGGCGGGGATCCCAGCCGGCCCTGCACCCTGGTGAGCCAGCCGGCCCTGCTGGAGGCCTTGCTGAAACTGTCCGACACCTATCCCTCCTTTGCGATTGAGCGGGGTCAACCGGTGGTCGACCTGCTCTGGCAGCAGGAGCGGCTGGCGGGGGTGCAACTGCGCGATGGCCGTCAGCTACCCGCCGACCTTATCGTCGGCTGCGATGGCCGGGGCTCCCTGGTGCGCCAGAAGGCAGGGCTAGCGCTGCAGAGCAGCCCCAGCCCGATCGACTTGCTCTGGTTTCAATTGGCCAGTCCCGCGGCCTCGCCCTTGGCTGGCTGCTTCACCACCCTGGTGGGGCCCGAGGGGGTTTTCAGCGCTTTCGAAAGCGCCAGCGGCGGCTTGCAGCTGGGCTGGGTTGTGGGCAAGTCACAAGCCACACCTGAGCTCAGCAGAGAAGACTGGATCGAGCGGATGGCAGCTTTAAGTCCGCCGCAGCTGGCGACCTGGCTACGGCAGTGGCGCGGCGGATTGGGGGCGCCCAGCCGGCTGACGGTGCAGGTGGGGCTGGCGGAGCGCTGGTGCCAACCGGGCCTGCTACTGCTTGGCGATGCGGCCCACCCGATGGGACCGGTGCGCGCCCAGGGCATCAACATGGCCCTGCGTGATGCCTGGGTAGCCGCCACACGCTTATTGCCGTTGCTGAGCAGCGGCTGCAGCGGCGCTGCCCTTGATGGGGTGGCCGCCCAAATTGAGGCGGAGCGGCGGCCCGAAATCACAGCTATGCAAACCCTGCAGGCCGCCGAAGCCGACCGGGGAGAGCAGTTGCGGCAGCAGGGTTGGTTGCGGGGGGCTCTGGCGATCGCCGCCCCCCTAGTGGGCCCGGCAATCGCTGCCCACTGGAGCCAGCAGCAACAACCGCTGCGCCAGGGACTAGCCCAGCTGCCAGGACCGCCATGATGGGGGCCACCCCGGTAGAACCATGGCCGCGCCTCGGATTGATCCCGCACTTGCCCTTGGCCTGATCGCCCTGCTGGCTGCCCCCCTACAGGCAGCACCCAAGGACCCGCCTTACCCCTCCATGGAACTGTTGCGCGAGCTCCAGCTCCAAACCTTCGCCTGCGGCAGAGACAACACGATTGAAGCCTGCGGCAAGGCAAGCACCATGGCCGATCCGCTGATGGATCACCCCCGCTTGGGCGCCAACTGCAAGGACGCCATCTGGACGATCCGCGAACGGGCCAAACCAGCTGCCACCAACACTTTTGAGCGGCGCGAAGCTCTCAACCGAGCCGGCCAAGACCTTATCCCCTTCTGCAAGCAGCAGACCCGCTCGGTCGCCCCGAGCAAAACCGACAGCAAACCCCAGGAGAAAAAGGGCGGGTTTGGCCTAATTCCCGGCTCCTGATCCCGGCTGGCTCTCGATCAGGTCCAGCACCTGCTGGGCAGTGCTGTCCATAAACGCCAGCGACCAGCCGACCTGCACCACCGCCTGATCGGCCAGGACACAAAGACCATCCTTCTGAGCGGCAACTTCACAGCTAGCAGAAAGGCCCATCAAGGCATTGGTGAGCTTGCCGCGCAGGCAGGTTTCCTTGCCGCGGCGATGGATCACGGCTTCAGCTGCCAAACGACTGCGCTGCACCGCCTCCCCCAAAGGGAGGGCGCGGGCTCCCCCCATCACTGCCGCCAGGCCGGCTTCTGTGGCCGCCAAGGAGCTAGCCGATAGTGCCAAGCCAGCCAAGCAAGCCACTCTCCAAATGCGCCCGCTGGGAAACCTGCTTTGCGCCACTAAGGAATCTCTGGACAAACGGGGCTTGAGCGGAGGCAGTGAGCAGGAAAGAGTGCCTTTGACCGAGAATTGCCTCTGAGGCCATTTTCTGAGGACTTTTGGTCTCATGTTCAGCCACTTTGGGCTGGTTTTTTAGGCT
>JAHLYR010000009.1 GCA_025128025.1 Synechococcus sp. CS-1330 | reverse complement strand
TGCGGATTCCGACGATCCCGCGCAGGGATACCGACATGATCACGCGCATCGTTCCGATCTGATCCCGCGCGGGATTCCGATCTGATGCCGCGCACGGCTCAGAGCCGTCATCGACGTGATTTGCTTTCACGCTATTCGTATTTTGGTCAAGCAGTCTGTGGGTGCGGGCGTCGCAGCGAGTCTCCCTCGAGTGTGATGCGGTGGGCGTTGTGAACGAGGCGATCCAGGATGGCGTCGGCGTAAGTCGCATCGCCGATCAGTTCGTGCCATTTTGTCACGGGAAGCTGGCTGGTGACGAGGGTGGATCGATTGCCGTACCGGTCCTCAAGTATCTCAAGCAGATGATGGCGGGCATTGGCGTTGAGCGGCTCCAGTCCCCAGTCGTCGAGGATGAGCAGGTCGATGCGCGCGAGGCTTTTCAGCCGTACCGCAATACGTCCATCGCCGCGCGCCACGCTCAGTTCGTCGAGCAGCTTGCCAAGCCGGACGTAGAGGACCGACAGATTGTCGCGGCAGGCCTGGTGCCCAATGGCACAGGACAACCAGCTCTTGCCCGTTCCGGTCGGGCCGGTGATGACGAGATTGTCGTGACCTTTGATCCAGTCACCCTTGAGAAGGGTTTCCATAAAGCGCCGGTCGAGCCCGCGCGGTGTCCGGTAGTCGATATCTTCGGGGACGGCGCGGTGGCGCAGCTTGGCGTGGCGTAGCCGCGCTGCCATCCGCTTTTCCTGACGCCAGGTCAGCTCATGGTCGAGGATCAAGCCCAGCCATTCGGCATGGCTGAGCGTTCGCGCATCGTCGTTTGTCGACATGGCACCGAACGCCTTGGCCATGCCATAGAGGCCAAGGTGATTAAGCTGATCGAGCGTGGGATGGGTAAGCATGTCTTCTTCCTTCAGTTGTAATAGTCCGGACCCCGGATGTTGCCGTGATCGATGGGCTGGTGGTCGCTGTCCCGGGGCCGCAGCGGTTGGCCATCGAGCCCCTTTTCGAGGATCGACTTGACCGAGCCGTAATTGCGCGCGCCGATCTCGAGAGCGCGCAGCGCCGCAGCTTCGAGGCGCTGCGCGCCAAAGTGCTTTTCAAGACCGAGGATGCCCATGCACGAGCGGAACCCCTGTTCGGGATGGGGGCGATCCTCGAGGATCTTTTCGCATAAAAGCTGCGCGCAAGGTCCGACCCGTCCCGATTCGGTCAGGATCTTCGCGAGCGTCCAGTCGGCAAAGCGGCGATGCGATGACGGCATGTGCTCGGGCAAGGTCGTATGCCGGCCATTGCCGCTGCCGCGCATGTGAACCGCGATCCGCTCGCCGCGGATGAAGATCTCGACCGTCCGCGCCGTCAGTCGCGCTTCAACCGGCTGGCGCGCATAGCGGTGGGGCACCGAGTAAAAATGACGCGCGACCTCGACATGATAATCGAGGCCCACGCGCCTGGCTTGCCATTCGGCATGAACGTAAGGCTCAGTCGGCAGCGGCGTCAGCAGCGGCGCATCGAGCTCTTCGAACAGCTGGCGACGGGTGCGACCAAACTGGCGCAGCACGCGCTCGTCGTTGAGCCGGGCGATCAGCGCTGCGATCGCGGCATTCAACTCGGCAAGGCTGTAAAATATCTGGTTGCGCAGCCGCCCGAACAGCCACCGCTCGACGATCCCGACACACGCCTCGACCTTGGCTTTGTCCCGCGGCTTTCGCGGCCGCGTCGGAAGGCACGTCGTGCCGTAATGGCGCGCCATCTCGGCATAGCTGCGATTGACCTGCGGATCGTAAAGACACGCCTTGATCACCGCGACCTTCGCATTGTCGGGCACCAGCAGTCTCGGCGCGCCGCCAAAGGCGGCAAACGCCTGGACGTGCGCATCGGTCCAGTCCGCCAGCGTCTCAGTCCAGGTCGCACAGGCAAAGGACAGGCTCGATGCACCCATCACTGCGACAAAGATGTGCGCAGCGCGCCTTTCGCCCGTCCGGCGATCGATGACTACACCCAGCTTGTCGCCCGCGTAGTCGACAAACAGCTTGTCGCCCGCCAGGTGCGTCTGGCGCATCGTCACCGGCAGACGGCCTTCCCACCCGCGGTACAGGTCGCAATACCGGCTGTAGCGATAGCCGTCGGGATGCGCCTCGATATATTCCTCCCACAAAGTCTGCAGGGTCACATGCTTGCGCTTCAACTCGCGGTGAACCGCCGCCCAGTCCGGCGCGGGAAGCCGGCGGCGCCCGGGCTTGACCCCCGCCGCACCGTAAAGCTTCGCCTCAAGCTGCGCATTGTCGAGATCCGCGGCCAGCGGCCATTCGAGACCCGAGCGGTCAAACCGCTTCACCATCTCGCGCATCGTCGATTCAGCAATCCCAGCGCGGCGCGCCGTCTCGCGCACCCCAAGCCCCGCTTCCCGGTGCAGTCTCATCAGTTCGCGCACCTGGCGCATATCCATCCTCCTCGTCGGCATCAGCGGCTCCTTCCACAAAGAAGGCGCCGTTAATCGACAAGGCTCTGACATTCTCACCTGCGCGGCATCGCATCGGAATGCTGCGCACGATCAAATCGGAATGGTGCGCAGCTTCAAATCGGAATGCTGCGCGTGATCACGTCGGAATGGTGCGCACGATCAAATCGGAACACTGCGCGTGATGACCCCGGAATCCGCAGACCCGCAATAACCGCGGTGTTGCGCATGAAAATGGCGCGATCGAGAGCGCGCACGGGCATCTGAAGGCGGCGGTGCGCGACGCGCTGTTGATGCGCGGATCGGCCGACTTCAACGACCTTGCGGAATATCGCTGCTTCGTCGACGAGATCGTCGCGCGCAAGAATGCGCGGTGCGCGAAGCGGATCGACGCCGAACGGGCGGCGCTTCAGTCGCTACCGAGCATGCGCACCAGCGATTATGAAGAGGTGCTTGTCATGGTGACCTCCTCGGGCGGGTTCACGCTGCGCAAGGTGTTCTACACCGTGCCGTCGCGGCTGATCGGCCATCGACTGCGAGTGCGACTTTACGACGATCGGCTTGAGCTGTTCCTCGGCGGCACACCGCTCTTTACGCTTCCGCGCGGCCGCGCCGAGCGCAGCGGCAAACATGGCCATGTCGTCGATTATCGCCATGTCATCCATGCGCTTCGGCGCAAACCGATGGCGCTGCTGAATCTTGTCTATCGCCACCAGCTCTTCCCGCGCGAGGCCTACCGGCGCATGTTCGATCGGCTGCTGGAGCGGCTCGCCGAACGGGTCGCGTGCCGGACAATGGTCGAGCTTCTTAGCCTCGCGCATGAGCGGGC